>JAGBVU010000024.1 GCA_017630155.1 Bacteroidales bacterium | reverse complement strand
GAAAGGGAGATGCCGCTGATGGACATATTGTAAGGGCCTTCGGCCAATTTCACCATTTTCGCTTTCTTTTTGGTGATGTCCTTCATATAGAAACCGTGCTCACGGCTCACTCTATTGAAAGAGGATAGATAGAGAGGCTCACCCACTTTAAGAGGACCTGCAGCACTGCCGAACCTGGTCCTTTTGGCCTTTGGATCATGTATAGGTCTTGCCACTTTGAAGTTGTTGTTGGTAGCCTTTCCAAGTCCCTCAGTAATCATAAATGGAGCTTTCTCCCCTTTAGGATCAAATTGCCAAAGGTCATAACGGTCACCGATAAGGAAATACTCCTCATTTTCCACCCAAGTGGATGCGGAGTAAGGTCTTGGAAGACCGGGGGTATCGGTATCCTCATTCCAGAAAGCAACACCAAGATCTGCTGTCAGATTGCGGTGAGCACCTGTAGTTATATCATAAAGATACCAATCCTGGGTCAATGAACCGAAGAAGGTATAATATCTTGCTGATGGTGATGGGAGCATCACAGAGCTTGTAGCATCCTGCTTAAGAAGCACCGCCTCACCTGTGCGGAGATTCACCTTATATATATCGCTATGAGGATTTGTCTCCCATTGCCTTTGGACCCTATAGGCCTTGTCTGATGAAGATAGAACCCAGTCACCCTGAAGTTTATCTGGGATATTCACTGAGTGAACCACCTCATTCTCAATCTGTACAACCTTTGATGGGTCCGCAAAGTAATAGGCAGTCAGGAACGCCTGGTTCTCAAACTCCTTTTTGCGGACTGCCTCCACTGTGGGGAGATAATCTGCATTCCACCTCCAGATATCGAGTTTCACCCTCTCGAACTCTGCAATGGTGGTATCCTGTTCCTCTGGTACAGGCTTGATACCGAAGAAGAGCACTCCACCATCAGCACTCAGGGAGTTTCCTTTCTCAGGGAAAGAGAGGGTATGCTTATCCCCTATCATCCAATCGGCAGGGATACCGGCATGAGCTCTGGTGATGAGTTTTGTAGCTGCAGCATCGCCCACCTTATATAAATATATATCCGAATATTTCAGAGCCTCCTTGGTGGTATCTGTCTGCGCATAGAAAGCAAAGCGTCCATAGAGATTGTCATAAACAGGGAGCTCCACTTTCATCTTCTTGTCACCATCCAGAACGGTAGTAACTTTGCCAGTGGCAAGATCCTTGATATTGAGGCCCCTCACCCCTACAGTATCCTTCTTGCCGGGTTTGGTAATATATGAAAGATACTCACAATCATCGGTAAAGCCATATTTCTCCACTATAGCGATGGTATCGATCTGGCCGCTTCTGATATCCATCAGATATAGGGGGCTCCCCTGAGATTTGTCTGCAGCAGCTTTCTTCTCCCCTTTTGCAGGTGGTTCTGGGGCGGTCTGGAAAGCGACATACTGCTGGAGTTCACGACCATACTGGAGACCTTTGAGTCTGGGGAAAGTCTGCTTGTTCCCACTCTTGAGGTTCATCACCACAAGGGTATCCTTAGGGAGGTCATCCCCTTTTTTCTTCTTTACCTTCGCTTCGTGGGTCTGTGCATATTGCGGAGCAATACGGTAAAGGAGCACCTGGCCATCAGCACTGATGACAGGGGACTTTCCGCGGGGAATGGCCAAATTCTCACCTGTCGCAATGTTGTAGACATACAGAGTGCCATCACCCTGCTGCTTGTTGACCGAATAGAACATATATTTTCCATTGTATGGGACACTCACCCCAGAGAGGGATTCCCACGAATCATAGACCGAATGGTCCAATGGTTTTTTCTCCTGTGCAGATGCCAATGTCGGGAAAAGGGACACTATGGCAATTAATAAAAAGAGTCTTGTTTTCACTTTGGTACGAATTAATATTTATGCAAATATAAACAAATTAGTTCTATATTTGCGGGCCAAAAAAACAAAGTGACTATGAAAGAAATGGATGGAAACATATCCTTTGCAGAGGTTGAAAGGGTGATTAAGGAAGAGAACAGGTCTGTAAAGATAATGGTAAACAATGCCAACATGTCCCCTTACTTCAAAGCCGGAAGGGACTATGTCATCGTATCCCCTCCCCCTACAGATATATTGGGAAAGATAAGCCGCGGAGACATTATCCTATTCAATATCGGAGATGATATACACCTTCACAGGATAATCCACTATTTCGGCACACTGCTGGAGATCAGGGGTGACGGTATGTATGGTAAAAAGAACATCTCCAAGATTACCGGGTCTGACATATTGGGTATCGTGACTGAAGGGACCTACAGAGGTGGCAAGCCTTTCAGAACAGATACATTCTCATGGAAATTCAGCGCCTGGTTCTGGGTGCACTCTTATTTTGTACGACATCAGTTTGTCAGGGTTAAAAGACTGATAAAGAAAGTTTTTTGTCGTAAGTCCTTGTAAATTAAGATTTAATTCTTATATTTGCACCCCGCAAAAAATATGCGGAGTGATTTAATTTATTAATTAACAATAATTTAAGCTAAACAAATGCCTGGATTAATTGGTAAAAAAGTCGGAATGACTTCCGTTTTCGATGCCGACGGTAAAAATATACCGTGCACCGTTATTGAAGCTGGGCCGTGTGTTGTTACGCAGATTCGTACAGTAGAAAAAGATGGTTATGCCGCTGTACAGCTTGCCTATGACGAGAAATCAGAAAAACACACCAGCAAACCCGAAATGGGACACTTCAAAAAGGCAGGAACCACACCTAAACGCAAATTGGTAGAATTCAAGAGCTTTGATCTTTCTACCCTTAATTTGGGTGACACTATCACCGTTAGCGACCTTGAACAAGCAGGCGCTGAATGGTTGGATGTAACAGGTATCTCTAAAGGTAAAGGCTTCCAGGGTGTTGTAAAACGCCATGGTTTTGCCGGTGTTGGTGGCCAGACCCACGGTCAGCACAACAGACTTCGTCACCCTGGTTCTATGGGTGCATCTTCTTGGCCTTCAAGAGTATTCCCTGGTATGAGAATGGCTGGACGTATGGGCGGTGACCGCGTAAAAGTTCAGAACCTTAAAGTGATTAAATTTATCCCTGAAAACAACCTGATCCTAGTTAAAGGTTCTATCCCTGGCGCTAAAGGATCTTATGTAATTGTGGAGGACTAAGGTATGGAGTTATCAGTTTACAAAATTGACGGTTCAGAGTCTGGTAAAAAGGTGACTCTTGATGCTGAAATCTTCGGTATCGAACCTAATAATCATGCAATCTATCTTGATGTTAAGCAATATCTTGCTAACCAACGTCAGGGTACTCACAAAACTAAAGAGAAATGGGAAGTAGCACGTTCAACCAAGAAAATCATTCGTCAGAAAGGTTCTGGTGGTGCTCGTCACGGTAGTACAAAATCTCCTACAATGGTAGGTGGTGGTAGAGCTTTCGGTCCTCAGCCACGTGACTATCGTTTCAAACTAAATAAGAAGCTTAAACAGCTTGCTCGTTTCTCAGCATTGAGTTACAAAGCACAGGAAAACGCTATTACACTTGTTGAGCCTTTTGCAATGGAAGCTCCTAAGACTAAAGAATTCATCAAGATTCTTGAGAACTTGAAAGCTAACAGCAGAAGAACTCTATTCGTTCTTCCTGAAAATTCAGATAATATTTACATCTCGTCTAGAAACCTTCAGAATGTTAACGTTATCACTGTAGACGAAATCAACACCTATGCGATTATGAACTCATATCACATGGTAATGGTTGACGGTGTTCAGGACATTCTTGCAGAAAGACGCAAATAACCATAAAGAGAAATGGGAATTCTAATTAAGCCTCTAGTAACAGAAAAAATGACGATTCAGGGCGAAAAGTTGAATCGTTACGGTTTCATTGTTGACCGCGAAGCTAACAAAGTAGAGATTAAAAATGCGGTTGAACAAATGTATGGTGTTACAGTGAAAGATGTTAACACTGTAAACTACCATGGTAAACGTAAAAGCCGCTACACTAAAGCGGGTATTTTGACAGGCCGTGCAAATCACTTCAAAAAAGCATTTGTAACATTGGCCGGAGAAGATAAGATTGATTTCTACAGCAACATTTAAGGAGATGGCAGTACGTAAATTTAAACCAGTAACACCTGGTCAAAGAAATAAAGTTATCAGTGCATTTGATGAGATCACATGCACAACTCCCGAGAAGTCGTTGTTGGAACCACTTAGAAAATCAGGTGGTCGTAACAACCAGGGTAAAATGACAATGCGCTATATCGGTGGTGGTCATAAAAGAATGTATCGTGTCATCGACTTTCTTCGTAACAAAGATGAATACACCGCTGTAGTTAAAACTATAGAATACGATCCAAACCGCAGTGCTCGCATTGCTTTGGTAGTATACGCAGATGGAGAGAAACGCTACATCATTGCCCCTAACGGAATCAAAGTTGGTCAGACCATCGCTTCCGGTAAAGGTGTAGCTCCTGAAATTGGTAACTCACTCCCTTTAGCTGAAATTCCTCTTGGTACTCTAGTTCACAACATTGAGCTTCGTCCTGGTCAAGGTGCTGCTATGGCACGTTCAGCAGGTACATACGCTCAGCTAACTGCTCGTGAAGGTAACCACGCTATCCTTCGTCTCCCTTCAGGTGAGACCAGAATGGTTCTTGTTACTTGCCGTGCAACTGTGGGTACAGTATCTAATCCTGACCACAACCTTGAATCAGATGGTAAAGCTGGTCGCAGACGTTGGCTAGGTCGCAGACCTCGCAACCGTGGTGTGGTTATGAACCCAGTAGATCACCCTATGGGTGGTGGTGAAGGTCGCGCTTCAGGTGGACACCCTCGTTCACGTAAGGGTCTTCCTGCAAAAGGTTACAAAACTCGTAATCCTAAAGCCACTTCTAATAAGTTTATCATAGAAAGAAGGAAAAAATAAAGGAATAAACTAAAGTAATATGAGTCGTTCACTTAGAAAAGGTCCTTACATTCAGGAAGCTCTTGAGAAAAGAGTTATCGCTATGAATGAGGGAACAATGAAAAAAGAAGTAATCAAAACCTGGTCTCGCGCCAGTATGATCTCTCCCGACTTTGTCGGTCACACTATCGCTGTTCATAACGGGAACAAGTTTATTCCTGTATATGTTACTGAGAACATGGTGGGTCACAAACTCGGCGAATTTGCACCGACTAGAACCTTCAAAGGTCACTCGGGTAATCGTTAATCATTTAAGTAAAGAGTTACAATAATGGGATCTCGTAAAAAAGAAATGGCCGACAGGCTAAAAGAAATAAAAAAGGTAACAGCTATCGCAAAGCTTAACGATGTACCTACATCTCCTCGCAAAATGCGCCTTGTTGCTGACATGGTAAGAGGTATGGAAGTAAACCGTGCTTTGGATATCTTGAAATACACTAAGAAAGAGGCAGCTTCACGTGTAGCAGTTCTTCTCCGTTCAGCTATCGCTAACTGGGAGGCTAAAAACGAGGCTGACCGCAAAGAACTTGAAAACGGCAACGTTATCGTGAAAACTATCATGGTAGGTCAGGGCCGCTCACTAAAACGTATTCGTACAGCTCCACAAGGACGCGCTGCTCGTATCCGCAAACGCTCTAACCACGTGACTGTTGTACTTGGTGTTAAAAATCAAACCGTAGCTAAGGAGGAACTATAATGGGACAAAAAACTAATCCTATAAGCAACAGAATTGGTATTATCCGCGGTTGGGACTCTAACTGGTACGGTGGAACCGATTACGCAAGCAGAATCTTGGAGGATGCCAAGATCCGTGAATATCTTAACGCACGTATCTCTAAGGTTAACCTTTCAAAAATCGTAATTGAAAGAACTCTTAAACTTATCACTGTAACTATCCACACTGCACGTCCAGGTGTTATCATCGGTAAAGGTGGTCAGGAGGTTGACAAGCTAAAAGAAGAATTGAAGAAAATCTCTAACAAAGAGGTTCAGATCAACATCTTCGAGGTTAAGAGACCTGAGGTTGATGCAAACATCGTAGCTAACAACATCGCTCGTCAGGTAGAGGGTCGTGTTTCTTACCGTAGAGCTATCAAAATGGCTATCGCGTCTACAATGCGCGTAGGTGCTGAAGGTATCAAAGTACTTATCAGCGGTCGTCTTGGTGGTGCTGAAATGGCAAGAAGCGAGCTTTACAAAGAGGGTCGTACTCCTCTTCACACTTTCCGTGCTGACATCGACTACGCTCTAGCTGAGGCTCACACTAAAGTAGGTGTTCTTGGTGTTAAAGTATGGATCTGCAACGGTGAAGTTTACGGCAAACGTGACCTTTCTCCTAACGCAGGTGTATCTGCAAACGCTACTGCTGCTCAAGGCAACAACCAGCGCAACGAGCGCCGTGGTGGCCGTGGCCGCAAAGGTGGTGACAGAAAGAACAACAAATAGTTCTACACTGTAGTAAATGTCATACCCGACATGTTCGGGTATTTCAAATACAAAGGGTGACTCAAACGGGTCACCCTTTTTTTGCTATGGTGGGATGGCAATGTCTTGCCGGCTCCGCTCGGGCATCTCAAATACGAAGGGACTGGATGCGAAAGAGGCCCTGGAGGGCCGAAAATGTGCTTAGTCCCGGCCTGTAAGGCTGGACTAAGCACAAAGACCCCCGCCTCAGACACTTCTGGGCGGGGGTCATGCGTCTAATCCCTTTGTCGCACACTACTTGATTTCAATAACCCTCTTATGTACTGGATCTGGTTCCTGATGATCTTTTGGTATCACGATATGTAAAACACCGTGTTTCATTTTTGCTTCTATCTGATCCTCTTTGATATTCTCCGGCAACAATAGTTTCTGTTCATACTTTGAGTAAGAGAATTCCTTGCGAATATATTTTTCATTTTTTCCGCCCTCCTTCTTCTCCTCCTTCTTCTCCATCGACACTACCAAGTGACTGTCATCTACTGATATTTTGAAATCGTCTCGGGACATCCCCGGAGCTGCAAGTTCCAACTTGTATTCATTATCTGTCTCGATAACATTTATTGCGGGTGTATGTGTACGAACAAGTCTATTTATATTGAAGCCGTCATAATCCAAGAGGTCATTGAATATGCTGGGTAACCAGCTCTGGTTTTTCCTTAATGTAGGTACCATAATATTGCCTCCTTTTTTAAATTATTAATTCAATTTAATGTAACACAAAATATATACCATAATTATAAATTATATTTGTAACTGAATAGTGCAGTCGATCTACCGCCCAACAATTACAGGGCCCCCATATTAGCTTCTGATTCTCAGAATGGCACTATTTGCATTTTTAGGGATGTTGTAATTGGACTTAATCTTTTGACTTGATGGGAAAGAGGTATTTTCATGTATGCACTAAGGGTAGTGACCTCGAGTGGATGTTTAGGGACGACAGAGATTTTGTCGTTGGAGTAAATCGAGTAGGTATATGTATTCTCAACACAGATGTTACCCTCTTAGATTTTATTTTGATGGACACACACGTCCATTTCATACTTTATGGTTCCATGCCTGAATGCAAAGAATTCATAAAGAGGTACAAACAGTTGACGGGAAGGTATATCTTCGAGAAGTACCACATATCAGGACATCTTGCAGAGGTAGATACCACAATAGTTCCTGTCAACACTGAAGAGCATCTGATGGAAGAGATGGCATATGCTGACAGAAACAGTATAGCGGCCGGATATAAGTGTCTCCCAACAGAATACCCCTGGGGCTCTGCAAGATATATGTTCAGGGACAAGATATCTTCAGAAATGGGAACATATAGCAGTCCGGATCAACTGACGGACAGAGAGCTGAGAGAAATCCTATGTTCACGGGTGACAATCCCCCGTAACTGGAGAATTGACCTGAATGGGATGATAGATCCCAGATGTTTCACCAATGTACAGAAAGCTGAATCCATCTTCAAATCACCTAACCGCTATCTCTACTTTCTATCCAAGAAGGTGGAAGGATCTGTCGAAGTACGACACTCCCAAGGAACAAAGTCATTAATACCTGATAAAGAGATGAGACGGATAGTAGAGCATCTGGCTGTGGAGATGTTTGGGATAGAGAACAAAACTTTGTTGGATGTCAAATCTCGAATCCTGCTTGCTAAAAAATTAAGATATGAATATGCCTCTACACCCAAACAGATATCCAGAATGCTCCAGCTGGAAATAGATATTGTTAAAGGGTTCGTATAATGATGCAGGAAGCTAAACCTGCATATCACTTGGCCAAAAGAGTATCACCATGCCGGTAGTCTTCCGCCGGGCAAAGGGACTAGACGCGAAAGAGGCCCTGGAGGGCCGAAAATGTGCTTAGTCCTGGCTTGTAAGGCTGGACTAAGCACAAAGACCCCCGCCTCAGACACTTCTGGGCGGGGGTCTCGCGTCTAATCCCTTCGGCAGCTGCCAAAATCACGGTTACTCCTCTGTCTCTGTGATGATGGATGAGGGAAGCTCTATCTGTTTCTTGCACTCTACACCCATCTTGATGAGTTTGTTCTGGGTTGTGGCGATGGACTGGCGGCCATAGAGTTTGGCTTTTGCAGCCTCAAAGCTGTCTTCCATCTTTTTGATTCCTGTACCTATACTTTCAAATGTCTCCACGAATGCACCAACCCTGTTCACAAGTTCGCTTGCAGTATTGAGAATGTTTTCCGAGTTCTGTCTGCGGGTATTTTCATCCCAAGTGAGACGGATTATCTTGAGCATGGTGATTAGGTAAAGATCACCGGTCACAATCACCCCTTTCTCAAACGCATCCCTCCATTCGTCCTGATGATCACGGAAGAAGAGCTGGAATGCTGTCTCATTGGGGACATACATTATTACATATTTGAGACTCTCCCTGTCCCCTTTTGCCAACCCTTGGGAGTACGATTTGCGTGACAGTTCCTTTATATGTGCACGGACGCTCTCGATGTGTCGGCCCAGGGCCCCTTCACGGCAGGTGTCATCCTCGGCATTGCAGTAGTCAAGGTATGCAGTAAAGCTCACTTTGGAGTCTATTACCACGACCTTTTTGTCGGGGAAGGTGAGGGTGAAGTCGGGGATCATCTTGCGCCCTGTCTCTTCGTTGCGGACGGCCTGATTGGCTGAATCACGGACAAGTTCCTGTTTGACGTAGTCAATACCCTCCACAAAGCCATAATCCTGAAGAAGTTTCTCAAGGTGGGTCTCACCCCAATTGCCCTGCACTTTGTTATTGCCCTTTAGGGCTGTGGCAAGGTTGTTTGCCTCTTGCCCCAGTGTTGCGGCGCGCTCCATCATCACCTTAATCTGCTCTTCAAGGCTGGCACTGTTTTTTATAGATTTCTCTTTGGAGTCCTTAACCTCATTGCGGAACTCCTCCATCTTCTCTTTGAGGGGGTCAAGGAGTGTCTTCAAGTCTTTCTCATTGGCCTGGGCCAGGCTCTTTGATTTCTCCTCGAATATCTTCTGGGCAGACTCCCCGAATGCGAGTTTGAGGGCCTCAATCTGCTCGTGGAGCTGCTCTTTGTTCTTCTTCTGGTTCTCAGCTGCACTTTCTCGCAAAAGCTCTATCTCCTTAGTGAGATTTGCTTCAGAGATGCGTAGTTCCACCACCTCATTGCGGAGCGATGCTGCCTCATTTTCTTTGGTGAGGAGCTCCTCATCCTTGATGGCCAAGGCCTTTTGGCTCCCCTTTCTTGAAATGTTGTGGACCAGCAGAGCGGCTACTCCTCCCCCTGCGAGAAATGCTATAATTGCTATCAATATTGTATTCATATCTTATACCTCCTTATTAAGGGTAAAATTAGCTAATTTTATTATTTTTGTAAGCATTATGAAGAAACATTTATTACCAATAGTATTTGGCGCTATCCTCCTCGTTTTTGGGGGTTGCCAACAAAACAAACAAACAGATATGTCCAATATTTCAGAAGCTGCTATCCAGAGTGCCATCCAGGGGATCGAAAGTAACCTCTCTGACAAAGCACTGATAGAGAAAGGTATCCGCCAAGCGGCAAACCTATGGCGTGCAGAAGATGGTTCTGAAGCCGACTTCGTAGAGTTTGTAAAGGGCAACATTATGGCTGATGACAAAGCGAAAGAGGTCCTTTTTGAAAAACTCTCTACCGCCTTTGAAGTCCTTTTCGGCACTTCTAACCAGATCTCTGTAAGACTGCAGCTACCTGTCCACCTTACCGGCTCCGAGCTTACCGACATAGATTATATTTTTGCAGGATACAGCCCTTCATCCCACTTCTCTGACGATATGTTTGCAAATAAGGTGGCATTTATCACTGCCCTTAACTTCCCGAACTATACACTTGAGGAGAAAAATACACTTGGCCGCGGGTGGTCACGCCTGGAATGGGCATATTCCCGTATGGGTGACATCTTCACCAACAGAGTACCGGCATACATAAACCAGAAGGCTTCTCAGGTCTACAGCAATTCTGAGAACTATATCGCAGGATACAACATTATGATGGGGCACCTCCTCACCGAAGATGGTCGCAAGCTCTTCCCTGAAGATATGGTTCTTCTCTCCCACTGGAATCTCCGCGATGAGATCAAATCGAACTATGCGGATGTCCCCAACAATTTTGAGAAGCAGCAGATGATCTATAAGGTGATGGAGCACATTGCCTGTCAGAGTATCCCTGCTGATGTGGTAAACAACCCTGCTTATGACTGGGCACCATATTCAAATAAGGCTTATGCCAATGGAAAAGAGGTATCACTCGCAGCAGAGGGTTCTGCACGCTATTCGCACATCCTCGAGACTTTCAAGGTAGAGCAGGCCCTCGACCCTTATAATCCTCAGCTCCCTACCGGTATCAAGAGAAATTTTGAGGGGGGGATGGAGATTTCCGCTGAAGATATCGAAGAGATGTTCATAAACCTCGTCTCCTCACCTGAGGTAGCTAAGGTGGCTGAGCTGATCAAAGCCCGCCTGGGACGTGACCTTCAGCCTTACGATATATGGTATGACGGCTTCAAATCCCGCTCTGCAATATCTGAGGACGTCCTTACAGCCCAGACAAGACGCCGTTATCCCGATGCCAAAGCATTTGAGAAAGATATGCCAAATCTGCTACGCAATCTTGGATTCAGCCGTGCTGATGCCGAGTATCTTGCCAGCAAAATAGTGGTGGAGGGTGCCCGCGGATCGGGCCACGCCTGGGGTGCATCAGGTCGCTGGGAGCCTGCAAGACTCCGCACCCGTGTAGGTGAAAAAGGGATGGATTATAAGGGGTACAATATCGCTGTCCATGAGTTTGGGCACAATGTGGAGCAAACCCTCAGCCTTTATGATGTGGACCACTATATGCTCAATGGTGTACCAAACACAGCATTCACAGAGGCCCTTGCATTTATCTTCCAGAAGAGGGACCTCAAACTGCTTGGCTATCCCCAACAGGTGGACGACAACACCACCCTGGATATCTTCTGGGGATGTTATGAGATTATGGGTGTTTCACTTGTGGATATGTACACCTGGAAATGGCTATATGAGAACCCGACAGCTACTGCTGACCAGCTGAGAGACGCAGTGGTTAGTATTGCCCGTGATGTATGGAACAAATACTACGAACCTGTACTCGGGACACACGACTCACCTATCCTGGCCATCTACTCCCATATGGTCAATAGCCCGATGTATCTCCCTAACTACCCATTCGGACACATCATCGAGTTCCAGCTTGAGGAGCACTTCCTGGGGATGAGCGACAAGGAGTTCGCATCAGAGATCAAAAGGATATACACCATCGGAACCCTTACACCCCACTATTGGATGGAGGAGGCTGTCGGCTCAAAAGTGAGCACAGATCCCCTTATCAAAGCAGTAGGAAGGATCCTGGAGAAATAAGACCATTATGGAGAGTATAAAAGAGATCTTCAAGATAGGTAAAGGTCCATCGAGCAGTCATACAATGGGCCCCAGATATGCCGCACAGATTTTTAAGGATAAAAATCCTGAAGCTGCGAGATTTGAAGTGACCCTTTTCGGAAGCCTTGCTTCGACAGGCAAAGGGCACTTGACAGACGTAGCTATCCTCGAGACTTTGGGGGCAGACAGATGTGATATCATATGGAGAGGAGATGTGTCTCTTCCTCAACACCCAAATGGGCTCACCTTCAAGGCATTCAACTATGAGGGTCACCAGATGGACAGCTGGACCACATTCAGTATAGGTGGTGGAGATATCAGCGATACCGGATTGAGAGCTCCCAGAGAAAAGATATATCCACATACCACTATGCTTGACATCCTGAACTGGTGCAAGGACAACGGTACCTCGTTCTGGGAATATGTGGAGAGATACGAGGATAAGGATATCAATGACTTCCTGGCCGAGGTATGGAGGGTAATGAAAGAGGCCGTAGAACGGGGCATAGACAATGAAGGGGTCCTCCCCGGTGGTCTTTGTCTGACCAGAAAGGCCGCTTCTTTCTTTATAAAAGGTAAAGGTCATCAGGGATCGATGCAGCGTCGTGCGATGACATTTGCCTATGCATTGGCGGTGGCTGAAGAGAATGCCAGTGGCGGCACTATAGTCACAGCGCCCACTTGCGGCTCCTGCGGAGTGGTCCCTGCTGTTTTTTACCTTAACCAGAAATCTTACGGCTTCTCTGACAAAAAGATTATCAGGGCACTTGCCACTGCCGGCCTTATCGGCAACATCATCAAGACCAATGCCTCTATATCCGGGGCAGAAGTAGGATGTCAAGGTGAAATAGGTTCTGCCTGCTGTATGGCTGCTGGGGCATCTACCCAACTCTTCGGAGGTACTCCGATGCAGATAGAGTATGCTGCCGCAATGGGTATGGAGCATTTTCTCGGCCTGACCTGCGACCCTGTCTGTGGTCTGGTTCAGATACCATGCATAGAGCGCAACGCATTTGCAGCTACCAGGGCAGTGGATGCCAATGTATATGCCTTGATGACCGATGGTAATCACAGGGTGGGTTTTGACAATGTGATAGCAGTTATGAAGCAGACCGGTAAAGATATCCCAAGTCTCTACAAAGAGACAGCCGCTGGCGGACTGGCCATCCAGATGGCCCCGGCATCGGCCACATCGCGAAGGGACTAGACAAATAACCCCCGCCCAGAAGTATCTGTGGCGGGGGTATCGTTTTTAGTCACTTTGTAAAGTAAACTACTTTATCCTCTTGAGAGCCTCTTCGATAGCCCTTTCAAGCTGAGGGTCACGACCATTGACTCTATCATCAAATGTATTCTTCACATAGATATCCGGCTTGACACCTGTAGATTCAAGATCTTTACCATCGAGAGAGTAGCAGCCCCATGCAGGCAACCTCAGGTAAGATCCGTCCAGAAGGGTGGTTCCTGAGGTGAAGATAATCCATCTGTAGGTCTCTGTACCTACTATAGTGGCAAGACCGAGTGTCTGGATACCATTGGATGTAACCTCTGCATCAGAAAGACTCCTCTCATTAACAAGTGCTATGATAGGGATGTCACCAGGCGTTACATTAGGGTGTGAGTTGGATGGGAAGTCTCTGTACGACCAGTTGTAGTGTGCTTTCTGAGACAAGAACTCAAGGACTTCATTGTGGACGTTACCACCATTGTTATAACGCAAGTCAAGGATGATAGCTTTCTTGCCAAGAGTTCTGGTGTGCATATCTTTAAGGAATTCATTAAGTTCCTCGCCACCCATATCTCTCATATGGCTATAGGCTATCTGACCATCTCCAAGTTTGTCTACCAATGCACGGTTTGTATCCTCCCACTCATTATACAGCCAGTTCTTAACCTGAGCAAATGTGACAGTATGGAGTTTGACCTCCATCTCTTTACCTGCTCTGCTGAAGGTCATTTTCACCTCCGGATTCTTGATAGCTGAAGCAAGATACTCCTCCCTGTTTACTTTAGGATCTACCTTTTCCCCATTTACAGCCACCAGCACATCCCCTTTCTGGAGATTTGCCTCAACAGTATTGGCTGGAGAATCTGTCAGGATTCTGTCTATAGCATAAGGGTTCGCACTGTCCCAAATGATACCGGTCTCCATAGTATAGGTCTTGGTAAGGGGCTCCTCCACATCGTTGCCTGAAGATCGGAATCCCAAGTGCGATGAGTTCAACTCTCCAAGCATATCGGTCATCAATGTGACAAGGTTTGCCCTGCTGCGGACATATGGAAGGAATGTTGCATAATAATCTCTCTTGGCAGCCCAGTCCACTCCGTGGAAATTCACATCATAGAAGTTCTGATCCATTGATGCCCATGCCTCATAGAACATCTGTTCGAACTCCCTCTTCACATCCTTCTCCACAGGGACCTTGATCTCCACCTTGGTAGCTTTGCCACTGTTCAGGTCAACCTTTGAGACACCATCTCTCCCCACGAAATAGAGATCTGAAGATGATGAGATGAAATATCCCCATGAGAGACCTTTTATCTCTTTTGGTTTGGCTTCTGGATCAGAGATCTCCAAACTGTATGTATTCCTTCTGGATGAGTACAACAAATATGATTTGTCTTTTGATTTGAAAACTTCCACTGAACGGGCACTGATATCCATAGGGATGGCACGACGGAGGATATCATCGAACTCAATTTTCACCTCTACACCTTTAGGGGTCTCTTTTTGTGGCTCTGCAACATCTTTTTTAGCCCCCTTCTTAGAAGGTTTTTCTGGAGCAGGTGCCTCTTTCTTCTCCTCTTCAAAGAGCTTGTCATAAACATCAGACTTGAATGGAGTAGTATTATACCTGTCCAATGGGAGCTTGTAAATCTTGGCATCGCCACCTCCTCGAGGATATGTGGTACCGTAGAAATTGGCAGCCATAAAGAGGTATTTCCCGTCTGGAGAGAATACAGGGCTACCCTCGCTGCAAGCAGAATTGGTAAGGTTACGCAGCACCTTGTCGCGGAATGAATAGATATAAATCTCCCCTTCGAAAAGGTTGATGGCCTCAAAAGCAAGCCACTGATCATCTGGAGAGAAATTTAGGGTATAGCTGCTGTATGACCAGAACTGTGCATCTGCCACCTTCTCCACTGCATCATTGGAAGTGGTGAGGGTCATCACCTGATGGTTGCCACGAACAAATGCTATCCTGTCCCTTTTATTCGAAGGGGTGAGGTTCTTGATATTGCAGTCAGCTGCATATACCAGCTGCTCAGGGGCAGAACCATCCGCCTTGATCTTGAAAATATTGGTATATCCTTTATTTGTGCGGGTGTAGTACAGAGTCCTGTTGTCCTTTGCCCAGACAATCTCGTTTACCCTCTCATTCTCAGGGGTCTGGAGTCGCACCTGGTATTTACCTTTTACGTCGCTTACATAGAGCATACCTCTTATGGACATTGCGAACTTTTTGCCATCTGGAGATACTGCTACTGCACGTGGAGTCTCCTTATCAAAGCTGCGGGTCACTTCTATATTGTTGTCCGCTATCGCAATTTGTGGCTGGGTCACCTTGCCACTCTTCAGATCAAGATGATGAATCTTGTACTCGAGAATAAATACCATTGCAGAGCCATCGTGGCTGATGGAAGGGTACTGGAGCGAGTGGTCGAAAGAGGTAAGCTGCTTAGGTGCAGAACCTGCCGAGTACTTCGCAATATTGGACTCCTGATTGAACTGGTCGGTAACATAATAGAGATTGCCCCCCTTGTCCACCATAGGCCAGCTATCTTTTCCCTTGTAAGAGGTTAGCTCCTTGTACTCTCTGGTAGCAGGATTCCACGATTTTACGTTGATGTTGTGGTCACCTACATACCTTTTGCGGGTAGGGAAATTGAACGCCTCGCCCGACTCATTGAAGTAAATCTCACCGGTAGCAGGATTCTCCACTACATTGGTGATGGTATTGAAATAGTTCTCAAAGAGTCTTTCAGGGGTACCACCACTGATGGCCACCTTGTAGGTAGTGCGGGTGTTTGCCCTGTTGGTCTCGAAATAGATGCTCTTCGAATCTGCACTCCAGCCGCTTGGATAGTCATTGGCCTCGTGCCAGGTGAGCCTTTGCACTTCGCCACCGGCAGTTGGGACCACATAGATGTCATAATTGCCCTGGATATTTGAAGCAAATGCTACCCATTTGCCATCAGGTGACACCTTCGGATGACTCTCAATGGCTCCAAGAGAGACAAATCTCATCGCCATGCCACCCTCAGCAGGGACGTTGAAAATATCTCCGTCGTATGAGAAGTATATGGTCTTCGCATCCGGAGAAAGGGTCGGATTATACGGAAAATGGAGCGTACCTGCACTTACCACCAATGGAAGCAGGAAAAGTAGAAATGGAAATAATCTTTTCATATTTAATGGTTTATAAGTTTCTAAATTGCATTTTCAGCTTGGATGACATGGGTCATAGTCCTAAAGACATAACCTTTCTCCTTGAGCTTATCTATAATCTCACCAAGATAGGTGTATGGGCGGTCTGCATCTGTCCTGTCAGGATAGTTCATCGCGTGAATCAGGAGGACAACACCATTCATCGTATTCTCCTTCTCGTAGTTCCACAAATTTTCAAGAATCATCTCCGCAGAGTGATAGTTTGGAGCTCCCGGGCTGGTCCAGTCCATACCGGTAATGAATCCGCTGGTGGGGTTGACCAGTTTGTATCCCATATCTGTCATCACATCGACAGCCTTCTGGTCATATGTCTCATATGGAGGAATAAGCCACTGATACTGATCCTTGGTAAGGCCATAGCTCTCAAGCCTGCTCTCCATAATGGCAAAATCTGCCCTCAAAGAGTCCTCACTGACCAAAGATTTACCATTCTCACACAAAAGAAGATGTGCGTATGAATGTGACGAGAGGTAGTGACCGTTTTTGATAATCCTTTTGACAGGCTCCTGGTACCTGTCCACATCAAAACACACACCGGTAGGGAAGAAAGAACCTCTCACCCCCCTCTCCTCAAGTATATCCAGCACAGGGGTAACACCATCAAAATTCTCAAAATAACCCGAATCGGAATGGCTGTAGTGGCCGGTAAAGACGAGATAAATCTCCTTTTTGTGAGGATTGATCTTCTCTACCACCCCATATTCGTCTTTAACAAAAACAGGGGCATCACCCCTTCTGCCTCCACATGAAAAGAGCACCGCTGCGCAAAGTGCCCAAACCAATATTCCGTTCAGATTCTTCATATAACTATGATGATTTATAATTTTTCAAATATAACGAAAAAAGATGAAATCTCAGTGGGTACAAAAAAAGGAAACTCGAATGAGCTTCCTTTTTTTCGTGCCCAGAACCGGAGTCGAACCGACACGGGTGTTACCCCACTAGCTCCTGAAGCTAGCGCGTCTACCTATTTCGCCATCTGGGCCCGGTAAACTTATTTCACCACAAATGTAAAACATTTGACGACATTATTCAAATTTTAATATTGAGTTTACCAGAACTTCCTCATCGGCGCCGCTGTCTAACACCTATCTTATTATAAATACTACAGGGAACAGATATCTCACATCCACAGGCTTGCCTTCCATTTTGCCGGGATCCCAATCAGGAGAGGCGGAGATTACCCTGACAGCCTCCTTGTCCAAAAGATCACTACCAGAACTCTTGGCCACCTTTACATCTTTTACTTTACCATCCCTGGAGATGACAAACTGAATAAGTACCCTTCCCATTATCTTGTTTTTGGAAGCCTCTTCAGGGTATTTCATCTCACCTGCCATCCATTTTGAGAACTCAGCATTGGGATCCTTCCCTTGAAAAGTGGGCTTCACCTCCACATCATCAAAAGGGATAGGCTCGCTACCCTTTTCCTCAGATATCTTCTGCTCCTCTGCATTGAACTTGAATACTACAGGGAACATGTAACGCACATTTACCGGCTCACCTTTAACCTTACCAGGCGTCCAGTCAGGAGAGAGAGATACACCTCTCACCGCTTCATTGTCCAAAAGTTCACTGCCGGAACTTCTGACCACCTTTATATCTTTTACTTTACCCTCTTTGGATACAACAAACTGCACAAGTACCCTACCCATAATTTTGTTCTTGTAAGCCTCATCCGGATACTTGATTTGTGAAAATATCCACAACGCGAATTTGTTCAAATCTCCACCCTGGAACATAGGAGCCTCATCCACATCGGCAAAATTCACAGCCTCCTTGCTGTCCGCCGCGTTTTGTGAAAACAGGTTTGCTGATACAAGCAACGAAGCCATAATGGCAAAAATGGTCAAAAACTTTTTCATATCTATTTCTTTTTAAGATTAATGATTTTCAATTTGTTATAGAGAGCACTGTTACATCCTGACTGTGTCAGTTTACTCCTGATTCTGGTTTTCATTGCCCTCACGGAGGTATCTGTAGAGCCGACAAGAAGAGCTATCTCCTTTACAGGATACCCCTCCTCAGTAAATATAAGCACCAGTTTCTCTGCTGGAGAGAGGAAATCCATCTCTTTGATATACGGATATCGGGAGATAAAAGCGGCGTCATTGACCATCTCGGCAAATGAATTCTTGCTCTCGTTCTTCACATTGTTGAGAAGACTCTGGAGCTCCTCTGACAGTGATGCAGATACCAGAATGCTCTTGTTGGATATCTTGCTTATGCTGTCCGACATATAGGGCAAATTGCCGGCCTGCCTGCTCAACAACCTTTTCGTAAAATACTCTTGCACCATAACCCTCTTGTGTCGCCTTACCATAATATAACCGACCACCCCACCAATGAGAATCAACGCGGCCAAAACAATATACAATATTGCATTGTGCCTCTCGACCATCTCCAGTTCCAGAACCAGAGCATCCAAGTCATATTTGTGGATGACTACAGTATTGAGGGTATCGACATATATCTGCTCCATCTCCTTGTTTTTGATTTCTAAACAAAGATACACTACAAACAATGCAATTGTTCAGCAGCAAAATGCTGTTGCGGCACAATTTGAAGCCAAACAGCTGATTATATGCATGTTTCCACAATCATTTTGCGCGTGTTGCGGAGTGGGTAGACGAAAAAATATTTGTTAACTTTGTTGTATGAATACAACTATTGATTTGCTTTCTGACGACCAGAAAGTGGTAGAAGAGATTAAAAGTCTAATGTCAGCGCCAGATAATTTTAAGAAGGGGCCATCTGTCTATTTTCACCACAAAGCGATAGAGTATGCAAGAAATGAAAAAGAGTTTCTTAAGGATAGACATTTGGAATACATTTATGCGACATTGGCATCTTGGGGTATGCACAGAATGGGACCTAAAGGGGCAAAAATGCCAGAATTTAAAGACTTTAAAAGTAGTATACAGGCTCATAAGCCGTTTTTCGATAAGGTTAAATCCAAAACTATAAACAATATCAGCCAAGAAGAGTTTGAGGAAATTTTGGATAAATTGAAAACGATATGTTTTGGGCAAAAGCCTATACAAGCTACCACATCTGTTTCCAAACTTGTTTCAAGCACTAAAACATTGGCTCATATCTTACCTGATCTGGTGCCTCCAATAGATAGACAATATACCTTAAAATTCTTCTATGGAACCAAGAATCACCTTATCAACAATGACGATTCTGGTAGAAAAGTTTTTGAAGATGTTATGAGGTATATGTACAAAGTGTACTCAAAAAATTGTCAGTTTGAGAGGTTGGCATCGAATATAAAATCATTAGATAAATGTTTTTGTGGCTCATTGCCTAAAATTTTTGACAATGTGGTTATCAACTGTACAACAAAAGGGATAACATTAAATAATACTATCTAAACACTGCATGTAATATTCGCACAGACTTGGGAATTTATTACTAAAAATATCAAAAGAGTATTTTGCCATAAATACAATCTCCTCATCTGTATATTTTACATCTTCGTAAAATTTATCGATAATCTCCATATTACGAACATCATATTCCCCTGTCTCTGTTAATGGATATTTATCTTCAGGTTCTGCTGGATATCTGCCTATGAGATCATAAAATCTCAGGTAATTTTTATATATCGTATCCCTTTCATCCAAGACACTCGTTAAAAACTCAAGCATCTCTGAATTATTGTATTTCTCCAAATTGGAGTTGTAGTATTCTCTGAATTTCTCAAATGCTTCAAGCGTCATTGCCAGATAATCGTCACAGTACTCATTGGTCAGTCTATTCAAATAGATCTGTATATTTTCAGGAGTTCTTTCAATCTCGAAAGCAATATGCGATCTAGTCAAATACATTTGGGTTTGGTGCATTAAAAGTATTGGTTCCTTCTCTTTTGAATTATAGTCCATAAACAGGCAAACACTCATCTCTTTGTCTATATCATCCTTATGGATGTACAAGACATCATGATCGTATGTAGCTAAAACGCAAACCGGGATTAAGTCTGAAACTTTATACATGGTAATCAATTTGTATTGTTTATAGTTTAATTTTTGGGAGGGTGGGGTTAGAAAAACCAGCACCGTTCATCGTGAGATTCCGCTTCCGCTACACATTTGGAGGCCAAACGTTGCAATTCAAATCCAAGTTCATTAAAGTATTTTATTCTACTTGGTCTACCAGTTATCGATGGTTCTTTATGATGGATCAACCTTGCCGCTCTGTTGAGAATTATTCGGGCCGAATCATATTGGGACATTGGCTCAAGAAAAAATACTTTTTCCGGATTAGTTTGCCAACCACCATTCATCTCAATAATTGTCCCGTTCAGATAGATAATATCTCCATATCCTTGAATAAATGTATGGGTATCATCAAAAATTACAACATTTGGCCAAGCTTCGTACTTTTGGGCACTTGCTATTGCCTCTTTGTGATCTTCTGCATAATAACTGTCTTTGATAAAATTTCTTTTCTTGTCTGTAAAAACTGCTGTGTACTTTCTCATAACTTTTAACTTTTTTGCAAAGCTAATTTGGGGTTTTGACAAGTTTTGTCAAAAGCAAAAAAGAACGCGCCTAAATCAAAAATTTTTACCTTTGTAGATATATTACAGCTATGAATAATATCAAAGATCTAGAAATTAAAACTATTGTAAATCGCATTGGTCGAGAGGCTTTTATTACAATATTTTATCCAGAAATAAAGTTAAATCCAGAGATTACCAGCAATGAGATTTCTTTAAAATATTCTGATAGAAAATATACAGACAAGAGTTGGAATTCCAGAACTAGTAAGAGTAAAAGATTGTTCCGAGAAGGTCTGGAAAAGGAAGCCTTAAGGTATATCATTGAGTCTTCGGGAAAGTTGGATTCTGATGTTTTCAAAAAAGCAGAGTCTTATCTTAATGAGTAGTAATTATCAGAATTTGCGGAACCTGTTTTAGAATTTCCTGGTAGGCGTTCTCAGCGACCACAAAGAAGGCAGCCGCGCTTTTGCCCACTACCGTGAAATCGACGAAGATATGAAGCGGGATCTGGTGAGTATGTTGGAGTAGGGTTTGATAATTTGCCAAATCTCCGTAAAAATGTGAGATTTGGCAAAAAATGTTGTATATTTGTATCAAAGCTAGTTTATTATGATAGTAGGTCGTAAAACAGAACAGGAAAAATTGCTTGAAGCTAAGCATTCTGAATACTCACAGTTTATTGCAGTCTATGGCCGACGTAGGGTTGGAAAGACATTTCTAATTCGTGAGACATTTGATTATACTTTTACATTTCAACATACAGGACTGGCAAAAGGTAAAACAAGTGTTCAGTTGGAAAACTTTAGACAATCATTGATAGAGGCAGGATATGATAATTGTCCACATCCAAATACTTGGTTGGATGCTTTCAATCTTTTGAAGATAGTTATAAAAGAATCAAAAGATGTAAAGAAGGTAATTTTTATCGATGAGTTACCTTGGCTGGATACGCCTAAGTCGGATTTTATGATGGCATTAGAGCATTTCTGGAATGGATGGGCTACTGCGCGTAAGGATATACTTCTCATTGTATGTGGTTCTGCAACCTCGTGGATTATCAGTAAGATTATCCATAATCATGGAGGCCTTCATAATAGACTCACAGGAAGGATACTTTTGAAACCATTTAGCTTAAGTGAATGTGAAGAATATGCTGAATCTCTAGGGCTGACCATGTCGCGTGAACAGATACTTGAGAATTATATGATCATGGGCGGTATTCCATACTATTGGAGTTTTATGTCCAAAAGTTTAAGTCAGGTTCAGAATATTGATGCGATATTTTTTGCAAAGGATGGACAGCTTCGCAATGAGTTTTCGCAATTATATGCTTCCTTGTTCAAAAAGGAAGAACCTTATATTGCTATTGTAACAGCCTTGGCACAGAAAAAGGTGGGCCTGACACGTTCAGAAATAATAGAATCTACTGGATTGAGAGGGAATGGCGGCTTAACTCGAAAACTTTCTGAACTTGAAGAGTGTGGTTTTATCCGCAAGTATAGCACACCAGGGAAGAAAGCAAAAGATGCATTATATCAGTTAATTGATAATTATACCATCTTTTATTTTCGTTTTATCCAGAGTAATGTCGAAGGAGATGAACATTTTTGGCAAGCTTCTCTTGATGCACAATTTCATCGTGTATGGGAAGGATTGGCATTCGAAAGAGTTGTTCTTCAACATATCCCCCAAGTAAAGAAAGCTTTAGGTATAAGTGGCATGTTGAGTAATGCATATTCGTGGCGTTATCAACCGGATAGTAATGATGCAAAGGGAGCCCAGATAGACTTGGTGATAGATCGTAGAGATAAGGTTATAAATCTTTGTGAGATGAAGTATACGTCTGATACGGAGTATGTAATTACAAAAGAAGAAGATGCAAAGCTACGAAACAAAAGAGTAGCGTATAGAGAGCAAACCAAGACAAAAAAAGCAATCCACCTTACAATGATAACTCCAAATGGAGTTAAAAGAAATTCATACTGGAACGATATACAGTCTGAGGTTATACTTGATGATTTATTTCAATAATTAGTTATTGCTTGTCATTGTTATCCGAAACTTTTACCAGACTGTGATGTCGACTTAACTTAGATTTGATTGTGTTGTATAAATTGCCAAATCTTATATTATTTATAGGATTTGGCAATTTATGTGGGCTGGGTTTGGTGGGCTTGAAGATTCGTCAGATAAATGTTTACTTTATAATCATTTGTTCTGATGCGTTTCCGCTATAAGTTTATCGACGGCTTACAAAAGATGACTATGTGGTTTCTTTAGTTTTTTTCAGTAAGAATTGTGTAATTTTCCCGAAAATGAGTATCTTTGCAAAAATACTTATCATCTTATGGTTGAATCATTAAGTGTTACTAATTTTTATTGTTTTAAAGAGAGAACGACTATTTCTTTTGTTGCAAAGAAGGAAAGGAATAGGATTCTTGATAATGAGTTTTGCGGATTTTCAGCCAAGAATAAAATAAATATACTCAAATTAATATATTTACTTGGCAATAATGGTTCTGGAAAAAGTAAGATATTATATGCATTTTCTGCTTTAAAATATCTTATTACAGATATTCGCGAGCGTGATGATGAGTTGTTGAAATATAAGCCATTTGCATTCGATGATGTTTGCTTAAGTACTCCTTCTAAAATCGAAATAGTTTATCATATAGATGGTAGGAGGTTTTTATATGTTATTGAGTGGGATAAATATGCTATACACGGAGAATCATTGAAGGAACTTAAGGGCAAGAATGAAGTAGAATTATTCCGTCGTTGGTATGATGGCGAGGATGAACTTGTCAAAGTGGACTTTATGCCACGTATGCAAATCAATGATGATGAGGCATATTTGATAAGAACTACTCTGTTAAAGAATAATTCTCTACTAAGCGTCATTGCTAAGACAAATATTTCGCATAATTTGATCAAGTCTCAATTCTCGTTCTTTTCAAATTGTATACAGAAGGTTGTGTTAAGAAATATTGATTTGAACGAGGAACTTCCGGATGATAGTAGTGAACATAATAGGCAACTCAAAAAAGTTATATGTTCGTTTCTTAAATCAGTTGATACGAATATTATGTCATATGAAAGGCTTAAAGTTGACGTTGAGTATCCACTGGATTTGCTGAATAAGTTAAAATCTTTGCCGGAGAAAGAACAGCTTGAATTGAGGGCTTTGTTAAGAATGGATGATGATAAGCATATAATTAATACATTTCATCGGTTAGAGAAGAATGCAGCAACTCGAAGAGGACGATTACCGTTAGCAGAACAATCCGAGGGAACCAAAGAAATTCTAAGGTTATTGTTGGTTCTTAATGATGCTATCAAGAATAAGAAAACTATTATAATTGATGATTATAGCAGTGGAATACAAAGAGATACCCTGAATAGAATATTGAAATTCTTTATTGGAGCATCAAATGACTCTCAGCTAATTATATCTACCCAAGATTATAGTTTGCTTGATTTCGATGTGATTAGAAGGGATGCAATTAGATTTTTGGTAAAAGACGATGCTGCAGAAGCGCATGTCGATTCGATTAATTTATCATTATTGCATAAAAACTCAAGTTTACGTCACTACGTAAGCAAGATGAATTTATACAAGCAGATTCCTGAAATGAACGATGAATTGTTCAATGAGTTACTCCTTTTATACAAAAGTCTATAATATGTGAGCACATACTTGCTACTGCAACGTGTAACCGAAAGATAGGTAATTAAGCCTATCTTTTTTTGTCTTATGAGTATATAAATTATATATAATTGAGTATATTTCAGTAAAACTTGCATATCTTAGAAATGTGTCATACCTTTGCATTGTCAACTCGAATTAAGACCCTGGCTAAAAGACCAGAGAGTTGGCAGTTATAATATGGGAAAGTTTTATTATGTAAACAGA
The DNA here is from genome assembly GCA_017630155.1 of Bacteroidales bacterium. Taxonomy (GTDB): domain Bacteria; phylum Bacteroidota; class Bacteroidia; order Bacteroidales; family UBA932; genus CAAGNP01. The sequence continues at coordinate 222,939 of JAGBVU010000024.1, read as the reverse complement.
ATCGCTCAACCCACAGGAGAACATGAGGTTCATACATCTGATTGTAGGTATTTGCCCTCTGAAATGAATCGACTATACTTGGGGTATTTTTCCAGTAGCAGAGAGGCTTTACAGGAGGCAAGGAAGTGCTACACAAAGGTTGATGGGTGTTTCTATTGTTGTCCAGAGTCGCATATAAGATAATGGATGGTATTATCTCGTAATCTTATAGGTATGTAACGCCTAAGTACACCGTAGTGGAATCGGTTGGTCACCACAAAGTGTTAATTTAAACAGATATCTTATGTCAAAGACAGTAGAAAAGGCTAGAGATGCCGGGACTGGTAAATTTGTCACTAAAGACTATGCAAAATCTCACCCTAAGACGACAGTTGTAGAGAAAGTTAAGGTGGGCCCGACGAAGCATAGAAAATAGTTTTGGATGTGCCAAGGCGATGTGAATCGTCTTGGCATTTTAAAATCGTACTGCTTGTATGAAGAATGCTTTCCTTCTACATTGATGTCGGCAACAGCTTGGGTAAAGATTTTGCATTATTATATAGCAGGTGTATAATAATGCAATTTTTCTATATAATAACTTGATTCTTAGGCGATTGATAACTGTTTCCATTTTGAAAATAGTCGTACATTGAGGTCACCTGGACAAAAAGGAGGATGATTTTGCCTTGATTTTTAGAGGGTGGACAAAAAGTATGATATTCGGACAACAGTCAAGTGCGAGGACGGCCCTTTGGCCGAGCCGCCCGCAGCGCTTGATCTGTAGTAGCCGGAGGGCATATATTCCGGCTGCGGTGGCCGTTTCAAAAATGTCTCTTGATATACTCATCCAACAGTTTCTTTCTGTTTTCCTTACTGATTCCACTATAAACCCTGACCTTGGTTTTGAGGTCAGAAAAGAGACCTTCTAGACCATTGTTTGTGTTTGGATGTCCAGTTTCCGGATGATCATAAAAGGTCCATAGCAATGGCATGTTACGTCTGACACTCAGATATGCACTTCTGAGTCTTGGACGCATTTATGGAGGCGTCACACGCTTTATCCTCTTGTCATGTATTCGCTCATTGATGACATCTTTATACTTCTCGTACCAGTCATCAAAGGCTCCAATTAAGCTCTCTTTGTCTGTTCTCGTTATGATGTTTATCAGGTTAAGTAACTCTTGTGATGCCTCTAAGTCAGGATCTTGCGTCAAATATCGGCGAACTATCAGCATTTGATGGAACTGACACATCTGAACACGGATCGGCTTCAGTGCCTGAGGCAGTCCCTTCATACCATCAATCACAATCCCACGTATCCTGAAGCCATTGCTCTTCAGCCAGTCTACACCTTCAACATATTGAGCTATGGTCTCATGACGAACATATTTATGCCATAGGACATTGCCTCTAAGGGCATCTCTGATGACCATCAGGCCAAAGTTCCTACCCCAATATGTAGTGTCCATCTGGATGGTTACATCTTTGTTTCTGGCAATCTTGTGGACATACCTCATTCCTTCAAGATCACGACGGATGGTCCGTTCATTCACGCCATACTTCACGGCAAGTTGCTCTATGGTCTGCTTGCCATCAACATAGTCCGTTATAACCTGTGATTTGTCTCGTCGTCGGCCGCCTAGAAATTGCCGTCCGCAATCCTTGCATTTATACAATTGTTTTCGGCCTCTCACACCGTTCTTGACCACATTAGGAGACCCGCAGAAAAAGCATTTTTTTAAGCATATCAATGATAATCTTCACAAATATATGAAAATCAATTTATTGCAAGGATTTTATCCTACTAAATATCCACCCCGCCCCATTTCATCAGTATAGATGTTCGATCAGATTGCTCCAAGCTACTCATATCACTCTCGTCGGTTTGTATCGTCCTATTAAGTAGCCTATTTCTTGAAACTATTGTAAAACTTACCTATTTTTGTAGTCAGAAATATTAAATAGCGTTTTGCTATTGTGCTTGGAACAGAAAACTGCCAATTTTCAACACTACAGGAACAATAGACACGAAACGCCTGCGCTTAGCGTGGGTTGTGTTTATATGTAGTGTGGGTATGGCAGTACCTCTGTTTCGTATGAGCATTGCCCACGCTTTTTATTTAACCACATAAAATACTTTAATTATGGAAATCGTTTTAATAATAGCTGGTATTGCACTAATTGGTGTAATATGTGCGGTATTTGTCAATAATGACAATAAGGCACACTCTGAAGTAAAAAACAATGTGCAATCCCTTTTTAATGAGATTGTACGTTCTGGGGAAATTACTCCTACAAATATCTTTAAGCCCATTCTTGAGAATTATATATTTGCTGTTGATGAGAATAATAAGAAAATAGCCTATGTGTCTGCTTGTGTTAATAGAGTATTTAATTTTGATGATATAATAAATTTTGAATTGTTAGAAAGTGGCTCTACTATCTTTCAAAAATCAGCTATGAGAACTATAGGAGGGGCATTAGTGGGAGATGTGTTAGCCGGTGGAGTTGGTGCTATAATTGGAGGTTTAAGTGGAGGGCAATATGAAAGGAGAAAGATATCGTCAATAGTTATAAAAATACTCTTGAAAGATATTCAAAATCCATCAGTTGAAATTGTTATTTTTGAGAACTTTAAATTACCGCCATACTCTGATGACCCTGCAATGCCGTTTCTTTATGGAGATGCCTCAACAATATGTGATATCCTTAGTGTTATAATAGATGGGGAGAAAAATGAAAAAGTAAGCAATAATCCTACCTCAAATATAGCAGAGGATATAGCAAAGCTACATAAGTTGTTGCAAGATGGAGTTATTACCGAAGAAGAGTTTACAAAAATGAAAAACAAGTTAATAGAGTAGCCTTATGAAAAGAATCTTATTACTTATTTCTGTAGTCACATTTCTTGTATCTTGTACAGAAAGTTGTCCTTATGGATTAGAAGATAGCATACAAAAAGAAGCATATAAAGAATGGTATGGAGCCCCATCTGTAAATGTATTTAATGTTGAGGTAACAGATAAAGAAAACAAGAGTGATGGTTCTGTTGTATATTCATTCAATTATAAGTTAAGAGTTACCAATATATATGGAAAGAAGATATTCTACACATATTATGGCAAAGCAACAAAAGTAGGCTCTGAGTATGTAGTAGATTATACAAGAATATTATAGTAATGCAGTATGTTATATACAGAAATCTCAATCCGCTTACCTTACGAAGATTGCATTCACACGCATAAGGTTGAAATCCCTTACAAGGATAATGAGGAACCTCTTGCAGAGGATGTGCTAAAGCAGGTCATCCTGCTAATGGAAAATGTTTACGGAGAAACTGCAACAAGGGATGCAATTGAAAAACTTTAGATTCATAGGCTGGTGCTATTAAGTACCGGCCTTTTTTGAAAAAAAAATTTTCAAGGTCAGACCTCAGAGGGTACAGGATGGCTGTCTATCCTCCTCCTCCCCCTTGTAGATTTGAAATGTAGCCAATTTGTAGCCAAGATTTGTGAGTTAAAAATAAAAAATCCTCTCCACAATATTTGTAGAGAGGATTTCCGTACCCTATGATGTCCTATTTTCGAACGAGTTTCTTCGTGATTTATCCCGTTTGTGGGAGTTGAGGGATATTGTTCCCGACCCCGCAAATTTGCCGTGGGGTCCGCTAAATGATAAATAACATTGACTTTAACACAAGCCTCCTTATATTATCATATAACCACTTATCAAGGTGAAGTTTTTGGTTTTCTAAGGAGGTATTTGAGAATAATAAAAAAGAAAAAATATGAAAACGTAGTGTTAAAATTCGATAAATTAAAAATTATATCAACCATAGATAACATTAAAAATATAAATGAGAATGAATTTCAAAGTATAATAAGAGATGGTATAATCAAGGAACAGAAGTTATCTATAAAATCCCCGTATTCATTATATATAGAAGCAGATTACACAGAGGGAGAATTGGTCATAGAATTCACGGGGAAAATTTTGAAAGATGATTATCCAAGTCTGATAAATAAGGATAACATTAGGATTTGCTTAAGCAACATAAATGAATTGGGGTTCTGCAATCTCAATATTGATGGGATACTTTCCGATGGCGAGGTAGTTAAAGCAGATGTCTGCCAAGATGTAATCCATCCCGATTATAAGGATTTGACAAAATCCATCAGAGCAGGTGTTGCCAACTTTAATAAGTATCTCGTTCGGAACATAGGGGACAATTTCATTATAGAAAAAAACGTCCAGACTAAGAGTTATAAACGACGTTTGACCATCTATGATAAACAGCAAGAGTTAGAGAGGGCAAGTAACCGAAATTTCTTGAATTGTGTTGATGATAAAGATAAGTTATTGTCTTCATTTAATGGAACATTGAGGTTTGAAATGAACCTCAACAGCAAGGAACAACTGCGCCAGTGCCTTAATATTAAAGACACTTCTATTTATTCAGTTCTGAATAGCAATGCAAAACCTTTATGGGATTTCTTGGATAAGGCAATCGTTGACGAGGGCGTGGAAACTGCAAGCGGAAATTTGGCCGACCTTAAAAATAAACTGCTATTAGAACATTGTGATTATGATTTAGTCAAGGTTGAGGCTCTTCTGAGGAAATATTGCTCCCAGAAGACACATATATCCCAAGTGATGAAACCATATCGGGCCTTAGCAGAAAAGTTGTCCAACAATCTTACCCCATCTGTCAAGCAGCAACTGAGAAACCTACTGATGGAAATTGTTATTATGATAGGTATTTTGTTATAGAATTTACAATATCACAGATTGGTGATATATTTACCAAAGTGTGTATTTTATTTATGGATAATCATAGCCATCTTTCAGAAATGGTGGTATTATAATAAAAGTGAAATGAGCGGTAAGGGTGGTTTATGCCTTATCGCTCATTTTTAATCACTTAGTGGTTTCACTAATAATAAAGGTGAAACTTTGCTATATCATTTCCCATAGAAAATCTTAGAATGAGTAACCTAGTTTGAAGTTAAATACAAATCCATCATACATATCATAATGAGGATTGTAGTCAGCAAGATGAGTTCCATCCGCAGACTCCCAACTTCCCATTCCAATTCCTAAACCGATATTAACGCATTGGTCTTTAATTGTATGGACATCCCATCCAAGTCCAAATGTAAAAATACCAGCTGTATTACCCGAGAATTCTGCACCAAGGTTAGTAAAGAGGTAGGTACTCACTCTCTTTGGTTTGAAGTAGAATCTTATATCTGCTATAACAGGTACATATACCTTATCTTCCCTTTCTATGGCATAATTCAGTCTGTCATCCACATATCCTTCTCTTGTAATAGTAAATGGTGTTGTAAGGTCTATACCAACAATTCCTCCAACATACCAGTGTTTAGAAAATCTATAGCCAGCAAGATAGTGGAAACCGTGCTTGTTACCGCCCATTACACCAACAGTACCAAAGCTTCTATACGAATACTCTGCACCTTGGCGAAAACCTAGCATAGCATCTTCAATCTCTGCTCTGTATAACTCTTGTTTCTGATTCTTCTCAAGAATTTTCTGTACTCGTTCTTCGTTTGTAGTCTGAGCAAAAGAAGCAAAACCAACTCCTAACATTAGACAAATTGTCAATAAAATAGTTTTTTTCATAGAAATAATGTATTAAGTGTTACAAAATTTTACGGTATTTCCGCTAGAGTATTATCAGTGGCCAATAATAAAAAAAGTGCGGACTATATTCGCCACATTTGATTCTGAGGTCTTCGACTACCTATCACTCAAATAAGGAATAAAGCCCACACCAAAACGATGTGAGCATTGAACTTTATTCCGTAGAGTGATAAATGAAAGTGTCGAAGTTTCAGAATCTCAGAATATAAGCTAATGCTTTTTTATATGTATATGTCTTCTATATGTTTATCCAACCATAGGCAATTAAATTTTATCTCCAGTTTTATTTAAACGCAATTTAGTAAAAAAACACGATAGTGAAACTATTATGTTAAAAATTTCACTATCGTGTGTTCTAAAATTGTAGTGAATCATAAACCTCTCCCAGCTCTTGCTGTCTTAGACCTATATACCTTCTTGTAATGGATGGGCAACTATGGTTCATAATTTCACTGAGCTTCAAAAGGGCCATATCCCCACGACCTTGTGAATTTTCATTCTCATAGACTTGTCTTGCCCAAGTCTTACGGAGTGAATGGGTGGAGAAATTTTCTATCTTCAGTTGGTACTTAACTTTTATGGCCTTGAGATTGCGGTTAATCATCTGCAATGAGATTATACTGCCGTACCGATTAAGGAAACAAGGTTCATTTACGTCCTTTATCTTCAACGCTTGGAAGCAGTCGGCTATATGAGCCTTAAACCCCACATTGATACGTATTACACGCCTTTTATCGGTTTTCTTTTCATAAAGGACAAACTCATCTCCACTTAAAATTTGAGACCAAGAGAGGGAGAGCAAGTCAGATACTCTCAACCCAAAGAAAATTCCACAACCAATGAAAAGGCTCATCCTATAATCCCCGTTGCGGTACAATTTTCTCACCAGATTTGTTGCTGCATCCCAATTGATATAGTCTGCTGTTGTGTATGTGTGCTTTTGGCTCATTTGAATAAAATTTTAAGGTTAATGTTTACGGAAAGAGTACTGATTGGGGCAGGATTCTGCCCCAATCCTTAAAATACTTTAACCAAATTCTCCCATCTGAATGACCTCCATCCTCCAGCCTCACAATCATAGTATGCTGTAGTTGCAAAATTTTCTCTGCTCTGACCCCTACCGTTAATATGTTTTGCAGCAAGGCTGTTGGTAGTACCCCAAGCCTCTCTCAAAGAACCATCCTTTTTTTTGTAAACAAAGTGTGCTATGCCAGCACTCATTTGCTTCTTAAGGTTCTCAATCATCATTGCTTTTGCTCCAGCTATCAGTTCTGAATTTGTCCTTAAAGCAATTACTGCCATTCTTGTAATTGTAAGGTCATTGGATGTAATAATCATTGCGCTCATAGTCTTGTTTCCATTTGTTTCCAGTAGCTAAGATATGACATATATTTAATATATGCAATAGTGAAATGAAAATTTTATGACATTTTTTGAATATTTGTCATATTTGATTAAATTTGTATAGCAAGCAAGACATTCACATATTTATGGCAGAAAGAAAGGTTATTCACCTCAATACAAATGGGGTGGACTATTATTTTGGGTCCCTATCAGCAATATATTCCGTATTCAATAAGGAGGATATTGGCATCAGTTATGGGTCCCTTAGAAACTATGGTCTTGACGTGGACCATCCTTATTCCAACAGCAAGGTAGTTATTAAGGAAGGCGTCCTTATAAGCGCCAGAGGCGAGCGGGGAAAAAGGGAGTAAGGATATAAATAAAAATTACTAACTTTGGATAAAATTTCTCCAAAGTATGAGCAAGTATAAAGATATAGTCTATTACCCCTCGCTAAGTATTGCTGAGAATGCAGTCATAAACAAGGTTGAGGAGAAGGATATAAGGTACTTTATTAGGTCTCGTGGTATAGACAGAAGAAACCAAGAGCGCCAGCCTTATATATCCAAGATTAAGGCATATCTTAAAGAGCATCCCAATGCTACAAGAAAAGAAACAGCAAATGCCTTGGCTTTAGGTATCAATACGGTCCGCAAGTATTGGGATATTGCCGTTACTGATGGTGTCAGTAATCAGAATCATAAGAAACAATCGATTCGACAAGATTGGGAAGAGAAAGCCATAAATTACCTCAACTCGCTCCCAGTTGAATTTCTGCGCAACTATCTGAAAGAACGTACAGAGTTGGAAAAACAAAAGAGCAAACTTGAGCAGAAGATAACTAAAGATAAGGAACTTAAGTACAAGATAAATGCTCTGATTCGCACGGAACACGAGAACACCAAACGTCTTGAAAAGAATCCATCATATCTGCCAGCAGTAACTAAATCTGACCTCTATAAACAAGAGAAGGACCAATACAATGTGGCAGAACATTACTGCGTAGCATTCCGACGCAAAGAGGATTTATGGAAAGGGATATATATGCCATTCGGCAATATGAACAGCGGTTTTGAATTTATAATGCAAGGGATTCTATTCCCATCATCTGAGCACGCCTATATTGCAGGGTTATATTCAAACAACACAGACGAACATATAGCAGCACAGAAAGAGTTGCTTGCTGATTCAAATGGACATAATGCCAAGAAGGTTGTAAGGCGAAAATTCAAGAAGCAAGAGAGGGAGGATTGGAGTGAATATAATGTGGAGTGGATGCTTTATTGTATATGGAACAAGGTTAATTACTGCACAGAATTCAGATACCTACTTATGTCAATTCCTCAAGGTGCAATTCTGATTGAAGATACGTCTTTTCAACACGAGGTAAAACCATTTGATTCACCAGCTTTTTGGGGAGCGAGGAATCTGCATAAAAAGGCATTTAAGGACCTTGCTGCCAAATATGTTGATACCCTTAAACTGAAGAGAGGTAGCAAAAAACACCTCAACAATCTGTTATGGGACTACTGCAATATTGGAATATATACAGGTAACAATGTGATGGGCAAGATTCTTACTTACCTTAAGCAATGTCTTCACGATAATATAGAGCCAGACATAAATTATGCTCTGCTCAAGAGTAAGAAAATCCATCTCCTTGGCAAACTCATAGATTTTGATGCCCATTAAAATTTTCACAATCTCGTTTTGGTTGTACTTTTACCAATTCGTGTGATTTATTTCAATTTCGGGAATCATAGGGAAAATTATCACGTCAAACTGTGTGTAGTAGGGGTGATATTTGCGTACCCCCCTCTAAAAAATCCACGTTCGGATAACACTTAAAAAACACCCCTACCACCCGTCTTGTCCCCATATAATCCGCAGTGTATCTATGGATTATAACAATATGAGATTTGAGAAATTTTAACATCTGCAATCATTTTCAATAATCGATTAACTAGTCATAGACAATCTGTAAATTTGGTTTTCAAAAACTAAATCTGTATATTAGTAACATAGCGGTCCACTTCGAGACTTCTATCCCCATAAATAAGATTACAGAGTAGATGAAATAAGCTATATATTAGCTGCGCTCAATGTAGTGCATAGGTTTCTGCGTGCCTAACCGAACAGAAGTCCCGCTCAATTAACGGTAGCGGGAGGTGAAGTGCAGTATAACCCCTTAAGAGGGGATATAATACTCATTAACAAGATGTTGAGTATAGAAAGATGTAATGAAATTTTAATAAAAAACAATTATAAACTAACAAATACAGAGATTAAGCAGGTCAGAGAAATTCTGTACTTGTTTGCTGAAATTCAAATAAATGCAGAAAAACAACTGATAGAAGATGAAGAACGTAATACTATATTGTAGGGTTAGTTCTGATGAGCAGAAGACTAACACAAGTCTCGATTTCCAAGAGAAGAAGTTGAGACAACATTGTGACAAGAATGGTTACAATGTTATTGCTTGTTACCACGAAGATTTCTCCGCAAAGCACCACGATTTTATGCGACCAGAGATGAAGAAGATTAGGGACTATTGTAAGAAGCATAAAAATGAGGTGGATATGATACTATTCCTGCGTTGGGATAGGTTCAGCCGTAACCCCGAGTTTGCATATATGTTTAAGCGTATGTTCCTTGATGAATGGGGTATTCAATTCAATGCTCTTGAAAGTCCCATAGATTTCAATGCCACAGAATGGTCATCTCTTTTAGCGAGTTATTGTGCAGCAGCACACACCGAGAATAACAAGATAAGCCGACGAACAAGAGATGGTATCCGAGAGACAATGCTGTCGGGAAGATGGGCAAACTCTGCTCCAAGGGGATATAAAAATGTTCATATAGTGGATAGTAATGGTATAACAACATCCAAGACTGTTGAGGTGGATGAAGTGAAGGCTCCAATTATCAGAAGGATTTTCCAAGAGGTTGGAAAGGGTGTTGAGGCTCCTTGTGCCATCCGCAGAAAGATTTGTCCCGATATTCCCGAAAGTACGTACCTCGATATTTTGAGGAATATATTCTATAAAGGGAAAATACGTGTACCAGCTACAAATACGGAACCCGAGGTTATAGTTGATGGATTGCACGAACCATTGGTAACAGAGGAATTGTTTGATAGGGTCCAAGATATAATGGATGGTAAGCGGAAGAAAAACCCGAAACTCACCAAACCCGTAAAACCTGAGTATTATCTCCGTAAGTTCCTTGTCTGTCCTCATTGCGGGAAAGCCATTACGGGGGCCACAAGCAAGGGCGGTAGCGGAGGTAAGTATCATTACTATTTCTGCCCAACTACGGGTAAGCACCTACGAATGCCAGCCGAAACTGTTAATGATGCCTTTGTTGATTATGTAGGAGGGTTAAGACCTAACGGAGCCATTATGCAGTTGTATTACGAGGTTCTCAACGACCTCAGAAAGGAGAATACCCGAGATATACGTGCAATGGTGGATAAATTAGATAAAGAGATATACGAGTTGAATGAGAGATTGGATAAGATAGAAGATAAGTACCTTGATGGTGATATAGACAAGAATGATTATACCCGTATGACAAATAGGGTGAAACAGCAGATGAAAACTATCGAAGATAGGAAGGAGTTGCTTGAAACCCCGAACCGTGGTGCAGTCGAACCGAAGTTGAAGTACTCTATTAACTTGATAGACAATATAGATAAGTTCTTCAAATATGCTCCTGCAGAGGCTAAGATTAGGGCCTTGAGTTCGATTTTTTCGGGAAAATTGGAATTTGATGGAGAAAAATTTCGAACTGACAACCTCAACAGTGTGCTTGACCTAATATATCAGCAAACCAATGAGTTACGAGGGGGAAATAAAAAAAGCGAGGAAAGTTTTTCAACTTTCCCCGCTTCCGTACCCAGAGCCGGGGTCGAACCGGCACAGGTGTTACCCCACTGGTGTTTGAGACCAGCGCGTCTACCGATTCCGCCATCTGGGCATTAGCAGAGGTAAACTTTGCGGTGCAAAGGTATTAATTTTTTATAAATATCAAAACCATATTTTATTACCTTTGTAAAATATGTCAAAATCTTTCCACATATACGACAGTTTTGATCAACTTTTCCCACTTCTTGAGGGGAAAAAAGAGGTCATGGTCCTTATTGACCATGGGATAAAAGAGCTTTATGGCCACCATTTCCCATATCCTCAGATTGTCGTGGAGAGTGGCGAGCAGCATAAGAATCTCGCCAACGTGGAGAAAATTGCCAATGCCCTTCTGGAGATGGAGTGCAGCAGGAACGCTTTCCTGGTGTGTGTAGGTGGTGGCATCCTTACCGATATAGGTGGCTTTGTCGCCTCCATATACAAGAGGGGGATCAAGTGCGGCTATGTCCCCACTACCCTTCTGGCCCAGGTGGATGCATCCACAGGTGGAAAGACCGGGGTAAATCTCGCAGGACTTAAGAATATCCTGGGGACATTCTCCCTCCCGGAATTTACCTATATAAGCACCTCCACACTCAAAACTCTCCCACCCAGGGAGCTGCTTGCCGGTGCGGCAGAGATGATCAAGGCATTTGCCATTAAGGATAAAGAGAGCTTCGCTAAGGCTGAGAGGTGCTTCCGCAATGGGATAGATACCTCTTCACCCCAGTTCAGGGAACTCCTCGCTACTGCAATAGAGATCAAGGCAGGCGTGGTGGAACGTGACTTCCGCGAATCGGGTGAGCGAAAGCTCCTCAACTTCGGACACACCATAGGTCACGCCATAGAAAAATGTGCTTCCGCGTGCGGCGACAGCATCCTTCACGGAGAGGCTGTAGCCAAGGGGATGTACTTTGCTGCACACATCTCCCATCAGAGAGGATTGCTCTCCGAAGAGGAGCTCAAGAGCTTTTGCAGTACTCTGTCAACGATAGGATTTGACCTTGGTACCACATACCCTGTGGAGAATCTCATTGAAGCGATAAAAAATGACAAAAAAAGGGGAGAAAACGGGGTAGATTTTGTATTTTTGAAAGAAATTGGGATTTCGTGCGTCGAAATGACCAGTTTTGATGAACTAGCAAAAGGGATTGCAAATGTATTGCATCAGTATAACCGACTATAAATATGAGGATTGCGTAAAATCCGTCAAGAAGTGCGAGAAGCTTCTGAAGAAGTATCCCGACCTTATCGCGGAGGTACGCCTCGATCTTTGCAATCTCTCCGAACCTGAGGTGAGACAACTCTTCATCGAGTCAAAAGTCCCTATGATTGCGGTATGCCGCAAGAGTACCAAACACCTCGCCGAGGCCGCGGTCCAATCGGGAGCCAAATTTATAGACGTTGATGTATTGTCCTCAGATTCATTCGTCCAGTCATTGGCCCCCACTCTCAGGAAAAGGAACCTCAAAAAGATATTCTCATTCCATAATTATACCACCACCCCACAAATGGCAGAGCTCAAGGATGTATGCAGGAGGGCTGTCAGGAGGGGAGCTGACATCATCAAGATTTGCACCCAGGCAAACACTATCCAGGATGCAGAAAGGGTGATGCAGCTGTATGAGCTGCACCGCAAAGGTGAGTTTGGGACAGGGACGCAGCTGATTGCCTTTACAATGGGCTCAGTGGGACGCTATACCCGCCTGGAGGCTCTGAATATAGGCGCACCCTTTATGTATTGCACCATGAGTGCAGGGGACAAATGGAATATTGGGCAGTTCTCCTATCAGCAGATGGAGAAATTTGGAGTAGGCTACAAGATTGAGGGGGAAATCACCATCCCAGCCTCAAAAAGTGTAGCCCAAAGGGCAATTGTGGCAGCGTCGCTGGCAAAGGGTGAGAGTGAGTTCCAGAACCTCAGCAGATGTGATGATATAGATTATGCACTCGGCGTCTCAAAACAGATTGGAGCTGGAGTCGATGTCCTGGGAGACACTGTGACAATACACTCAAAAGGTTTCAGAGAGCTGTCGAAACAGGCATCCACAATGCCTCCTATGTTTGCAGCATCGATCATCACCCCTAACACCATAAACCTTTTTGTTGGAGAATCGGGTCTTCTTTCAAGGCTATGCATCCCTGTTGCAGCGCAATTGGGAGAGGGTGTCACCATAACGGGTGCAGGGACATTGCTTCGCAGGGAGATGTACGGCTGCAAAGAGTCACTGGAAGAGTTTGAAGCCAAGTGTATCCTCACTGCTGAGAATACCCTACCGGCAGTGGTAAGCGGACCACTCTCTGGAGGCAAAGTCACCATCTCGGGAAGAAAAGGGTCACAACTGATCTCCGGTCTTCTGATGGCACTTCCTTTGAGCAAAAAGAACAGCACACTGACTGTTACAAATGCCACAAGTCTCCCATACATAAAACTCACCCTCGATATAATAAGGAAGTTCGGAATCGAAATAGAGTGCGAGGAGTCCAATGGTGACCTCGTCTTCAATATCCCCGGGAAACAGAACTACACCCCGGCATCTTTCGCCATAGAGGGGGACTGGAGTTCGGCATCCAATTTTATAGTGGCTGGAGCCCTCTTCGGAGACCTCATTATCAAAGGGCTGGACATGGAGAGCCATCAGGCTGACAGGGCAATAGTGAATATTATCCGCAATTGCGGTGGATATATAGAGGAGAAAAATGGAAGTCTCAGGGTGAAAGCCTCCCACTTGAGGGCGTTTGAGTATGATGCCACCAATTCACCTGATCTTTTCCCTGTCCTTGCCATACTGGCCGCCTTCTGTGAAGGGGAGAGTGCCATCAAAGGGGTGGACAGACTCCGCACCAAGGAGAGTGACAGAAAAGAGTCCATCCTGGAGACTCTGCAAAACATGGGTGTACATGCTGAGGTGGAAGATGGGACAATGTATATTGAAGGTATCTCATACGCCAGAAGGGTGGTAGAAGGGAAAAATATTGCCAAAGGGACATACAAGTCGTTCAACGACCACCGTATCGCGATGGCCGTCTATCTGGCTTCTCTCGGCACATCTGAGAAAATCACTGTGGACCGTACTGAGTGCATAAACAAATCGTTCCCTCAGTTCCTCAACATCTTCAATTCGCTGAAAATAAAATAACAAACAATAAATATCCTATGAAAAAAGTACTATTCCTCCTTCTGTCTGCTGTAATGGTATGCAGCTGCGTATGCAACTCAGGCAGTACAAAACTCCAGAAAGTGAGTCCAGAATCTGTGGGCATGTGCTCAGAGAGACTCCAGCTTGCCGATAGCGTAATCAACCAGGCTATCGCCAAATCAGAAATCCCAGGTGCTGTATTGGCAGTGGTAAGGGGCGACAAGATCGCTTACCTCAAAGCCTATGGCAACAAACAGGTATATCCTGACACAGTAAAGATGACCGAGAACACCATCTTCGACCTCGCATCTGTAAGCAAATGTGTCGGCACCACCCTATCATTCCTTCAGCTTGTGGAAAACGGTAAAGTACGCCTTACCGACCCAGTTGAGATGTACATTCCAGGCTTCCAGCAATGGGTAGATCCTGAGACAGGACGCAAGACATCTATCCGCGTACAGGACCTTCTTTCACACTCATCTGGTATCCTTCCATACATCAACACCCCTACTTACCTGGCAAAATATGGCCCTGCTACCCCAGATTCACTAATCAAACATATCGCGCAGGAACTTCCTCTAAAATACAAACCTACTACAGGCTACACATACAGCTGTCTTAACTTCATTACCCTTCAGAACATTCTTCAGAATGTTACTGGTGTGAAACTTTACGAATATGCTCAGCACAATGTATTCGGTGCCCTTGGCCTTAAACACACATCATATCTTCCACTTGATGCAGCTGACCGTGAGAAAGCCCTTTCAACTGTAACCCCTGACTTCCTCTCATTGGTAGCACCTACAGAGGTAGAGAACGGCAAAGTTATCCTCGGCGAAGTTCACGACCCTACAGCCCGTCTTGTAAATATGGGTAACTCAGGTAACGCAGGTGTATTCTCAAATGCTGAGGACCTCGCAGTTATCGCTGCAGCTATCCTCAACAAAGGTGAGATCAACGGCCGCAGAGTACTCAGCCCTCTAATGGTAGAGACTATGATGACCAACCCTAAAACCAACGATCCATCTATTGAGAGAAACCTTGGTTGGGATACTTACACTACAGGTGCAGGTACCAAAGGTGATATCTTCCTTACCCAGCCAAACACCTTCGTACATACAGGTTACACCGGTACATCAATGTTGTTTGATATGGACAACAACTGCTGCGTGATCCTCCTTACCAACAGAGTTCACCCTTCAGATGCTGCCGGAGTGGTAGCCAGAACCCGTGGTGTAGTGGCCAACATCGTTGCCGCTTCCATTATGGAGTAAGAAATTTTGCCCTAATACGGTAGGATTAATCTATATAAGTGGGCCAGGTGGACTAAAAATGCTTCCACCTGGCCCACTTGCTTTATGTATACACCTTATTTTTACACATTTACCCAAATAAGCCGGGCCAGGTAGAACACTTTTTATTCCACCTGGCCCGCTTGATGTAAAAATCAGTCTCTCATTCTGAGAAATCAGACTCAAAAACGTACATCAGAAACTACGGGAGACATCCTCTATAAGTTCAGGGTGATCCTCCAGATATTTCTTCATCGTCTCGTACCCGTAGTTGTATATCTCCTCAAACTTTTCAAAATCCATAATCCGGTAATAGTTGATAGCCGGCGACTCGATCAGATAATCACACCTGGACCTCCCTTCCTGACCATTGGTTATAGCCACCGAGTGGATATAGCTTGAAAACATCTCCCTTACACTGCTTATCTCCACAGTATCCTTTCGGGGCATCACATCCACCCCTATCAGAATATCCACCTTCTCTCGTATCTCCTTTGTTGGGAAATGGTTAAGCGATCCACCATCAACATATACATTGCCATCCATAATCACCGGCTCGAAAACAGCCGGTATCGACATCGAAGCCAATACCCAGTCAATAAGGTGATCACCAGAATCCTTAACCTCTGTTCTGGAATAGGTCAGATTGGAAACACTGACCATATAGTGCCTCTGAAGCTCAGCAAAATTGTCTGTCCCTACATATTTCTCCAGTATCTTCCTCACCTTCCTGTGAGAAGAGAGTGACACCCCCTTTACCTTTGCCCCGGAGAGTGAAAACAGTCTTGACTTACGATAAAGTTTCTCATCGAGAACTATCTGTCTGATCTCCTGGGGAGATTTTCCTGCCGAATACACTGCTCCAATCAAAGCCCCCATACTTGCCCCTGCCACATAATCCGGAGAGATTCCCTCCTCTTCCATTGCCTGAAGCATACCGATATGGGCAAAGCCCAATGCACCACCACCGCTAAGAAATACACCCACTTTGGATTTTTGTTCCTGAGCGATCGCTTTTTCTGTACCTACTGATAAAGCCATTATGAGTATTAATGTTAAAAATTTCACTATATTTTTTTATATTTGTAGGGTATGACTACCGTATTGCTACACTCATGCTGCGCACCTTGCTCTGCTGCCATCCTCGAATGGTTGCAGGACAATAATTATGCCACCACCATTTTCTTTTACAATCCTAACATATTCCCCCAGGAGGAGTATCTCAGGAGAAAAGAGGAGATAGTGCGGTATGCTGCACAGATAGGGGTCCCCATAGTGGATTACGATGATAGCGACTGGGATGCGGAACACGCTTGCTGGAAAGAGGGGCTTTGCCATCTGGCCTCAGAGCCCGAGAGGGGGGCACGGTGTCTGGAATGTTTCAGGTACCGCCTTCTGCGCGCTGCGCAATACGCTTCGCAAAACGGGTTCGACTGTTTCACCACTACCCTCGCCTCATCCCGCTGGAAGGACCTTAACCAGATCATTGCCGCAGGCAATTGGGCAGCTTCGCAATACCCCGACGGGGCCACATTCTGGGACAGGAACTGGCGCAAGGGGGGACTCTATGAGAGGCGCAATGAACTTGCCAAGCAGTTCTACAATCAGCAGTATTGCGGTTGCGAATACTCGATGAAAAACAATAAATAATTTAAAAACAATACATTATGAACAACTCTATTTATTCTTTCCCACTTCCGGCCAATGAGCCTGTGAAATCTTATCTTAAAGGTAGCCCTGAGAGAGAAGCTCTTGAGGCAGAACTCAAAAGACAGAAGAAAACAGTAGTGGAGATTCCCCTTATCATCGATGGTAAGGAGGTTCGCACAGGAGATATGGGTGAAGTGGTAATGCCACACGATCACGGCCACGTCCTCGCAAGATACCACAAAGCAGGTGAAAAAGAGGTGAAGATGGCTATTGACGCAGCGCTCCGCGCCCGCAAGGAGTGGTCAGAGCTTGACTGGACAGTAAGAGCTACCATAATGCTTAAGATAGCCGACCTTATCGCCGGCAAATACCGCGCTTTAATCAACGCCTCTTGTATGCTCGGCCAGAGCAAGAACATCTACCAGGCAGAGATCGATGCAGCTTGCGAGACTGTAGACTTCTTCAGATACAATGTAGCCTTCGCTTCCAAAATATACAGCACTCAGCCAAAGAGTGTCCCTGGTCAGATCAACAGCGTAGAGTACAGAGGACTTGAAGGTTTCGTATTGGCAGTGAGCCCATTCAACTTCACCTCTATCGCATCGAACCTGAATATGTCACCTGTACTTATGGGTAACACCACAGTATGGAAGACCTCTACCACAGCCATCCTTTCGAACTACTACCTTATGAAGATCTACGAAGAGGCAGGTCTCCCTGCAGGTGTGGTTAACTTCCTCTGCGGAAGCGGTGCCCTTATCGGTAAACACACCCTCGAATCACCCGATTTGGCAGGTATCCACTTCACAGGATCAAGCGCCACCTTCAACACCCTTTGGAGACAGGTGGGTGAGAGGATCGGCCAATACAAATCATACCCCCGTCTGGTAGGTGAGACCGGTGGCAAGGACTTCATCTTCGTACACCCTTCTGCAAATGCCGAGGAGGTGGCCAATGCAGCATTCTGCGGAGCATTTGAGTTCCAGGGTCAGAAATGCTCGGCCGCATCCCGTATGTATGCACCAAAATCGCTGTGGAACGATATCCTCGAGGGTATCAGAAGACGTGCTGACGAGGTAAGTATGGGTGATGTATGTGACTTCGACAACTTCATCAATGCCGTTATCGACGAGACATCATTTGACAACATCTCTTCATATATCGAGTATGCAAAAGCTGCTTCAGATGCTGAGATCGTAGTGGGTGGCAAGTGCGACAAATCTAAAGGTTACTTTGTGGAGCCAACTGTTATCCAGACATCAAACCCTCACTTCAAATCTATCGAAGAGGAGATCTTCGGACCAGTACTTACAGTATATGTCTATGAAGATGCAGACCTTGAAGAGGCTATCAAGCTTTGCGACACCACCTCACCTTATGGTCTGACCGGTGCTGTGTTCGGAAGGGACCGTGTGGCTGTCCAGAAGGTGGCAGATGCCCTCCGCTACACTGCCGGCAACTTCTACATCAACGACAAACCTACCGGAGCGGTAGTGGGTATGCAGCCATTCGGCGGCTCACGTGCCTCAGGTACCAACGACAAGGCCGGCGGTGAATTCAACCTCATCCGCTGGGTAATCCCAAGAGCCATCAAGGAGACCCTTGTCAGCCCTACCGACTACAGATATACATATATGAAATAATCGCTTACAAATAAAGAGTTTGGCCCCGTGGTTCTACCATGGGGCCTCTTTTTTGAAAAAATGATTACATTTGCAGAATCTAAACAATATATTCATGAGCGAAAGTAAGATTTTCAATAAAGGCCTTTCAGATCAGGAAGTACTGCAGAGCAGAGAGAAACATGGTCCAAACCTTTTGACCCCACCTCCCGACACCCCATGGTGGAAACTTTATTTAGAGAAATTTAAGGATCCTATCATCATAATATTGCTTGTTGCGACAGCAATTACCCTCGCTATCGGCATCAAGGAGGGTGATTTCACCGAGTCGATAGGTATCATCCTCGCTATCCTTTTGGCCACAGGTGTGGGCTTCTGGCAGGAGTACAGCGCGAAAAAGAAGTTCGATGCGATGAAAAACGACAAGGACTTCGAACCTGTGAAGGTACGCCGCAACGGAGTGGTGATCGAGATTACCAAAGACCAATTGGTCGTGGGCGACCTCGTAATCCTCTCTGCAGGTGATGAGATACCTGCAGACATTGAGCTGATCGGAGCGGTGGATATGAAGGTCTCTGAGGCAGCTATGACCGGTGAATCTGTGGCTGTAGCCAAATATGCGATGACCGAGCCTTATGAAGGATCCGGTTTCGCCCCTAACCAGCTTCTTCGCGGCACCACCATCGAGCAGGGTATGGGTGAAGGTGTTGTAGTTAAAGTGGGCGACGAGACCGAAATAGGTAAGACCACACGCCAGGCATCTGAAGAGACCAACACACAGACCCCCCTCCAGATCAAGCTTGAAGAGCTGGCAGGGAAGATCAGTATCGCAGCTTTCGTGATAGCAACCACCATGTTTGTGGTGCTGAACCTTATGCACTGGGATTTCGCTTTCGGAAGTCACCATTTTGAGTGGACCATCGCCACACTTACCAAAGAACTTGCATTCCTGATGAGTGCTATCGTGGTAATCATCGTAGCTGTTCCCGAGGGTCTTCCACTATCTGTAACATTGGCCTTGGCTTTCTCGATGAAGACTATGGCCAGAGAGAACAATCTCGTGAAGAAGATGCACGCCTGCGAGACAGTAGGTGCTGTAAATGTGATATTTACCGATAAGACAGGTACACTTACCCAAAACAGTATGACTGTCGTGGATAGGGATGTGAAGGAGGATGATAAGGAGATAATGGATGTTATCGGAGCGATAAACTCCACCGCCAACTGGTCAAACAACGGTCTCCCTCTGGGTAACCCTACCGAGTGTGCCATCCTAAAATCCATCGGTGAAGAGAAGTCCGAGAGAATCCGCAGCGAATATGAGGTACTTTCGAGAATTCCATTCTCAAGTGCGTGGAAATATATGGTCACATCTGCCCGTAAGAGAGGTTCTGATGAGGAGATTATCGTCATCAAAGGTGCCCCTGAAGTGATATCCAGAATCATCAAGGATGAAACCTATATGACAGAGGTTTCGAAACAGCAGGATAGGGGTAGAAGAGCTATCTCCGCTGCAATGATTTCCGGAGCCGACTTTGATGCCATTAAAGAGAAACTTGATGCGAAAGAGGCGTTGGCACATTGTACATATATCGGTACATGGTTTATTGAAGACCCTATCCGTTCGGATGTTCCTGCTGCTATCGAGAAGTGCTATGGAGCAGGTATCGATGTGGTGATGATGACAGGTGACAACTTCAAGACCGGTGGAGAGATAGCACGCCAGGCCGGTTTCCAGAATATTTGGGCTATCGAGGCAAAAGACTTCTGGACAGCTATAGAGAATCCTAAAAACGGTCGTGAATTCCCTAATGTCATCGCCAGATGTACCCCATCCAACAAACTCGACATCCTCAAATGGGCACAGGCCAAAGGTCTTGTATGCGCTATGACAGGTGACGGTGTAAATGACTCACCTTCTCTAAACTACGCAGATGTCGGTATAGCTATGGGTACAGGTACATCTGTGGCCAAAGAGGCCGCAGACATCGTTCTTCTTGATGACGCATTCCCATCTATCGTTACAGGTGTAAAATGGGGACGTTCACTGTACAAGAACATCAAGAACTTCTTCTTCCTCCAGCTTTCGATCAACGTATCTGCATGTCTTATCGTACTCTTCGGTCCACTTGTGGGTGTGGAGATGCCTTTCACAGTGACACAGTTCTTGTGGATAAATCTTGTAATGGACTCGCTTGCTGCCATCGCACTGGCATCAGAACCTGCTGATGAGAGGGTACTTAAAGACAAACCAAGAGATCACAACGAATTCATTATCGACAAGTCTCTGGCCAAAGCGATCTTCGGATTCGGTGGCTTCGTATGGATTCTTTGTACATTTATCCTTTGGGGGATGAACAATATGGAGGGGATGTCAAGAATCACCCCAAGTATGTTCTTCGCATTCTATATGATGATAAACTGGTGGAATATGTTCAACGCCCGCGTTATCGGCAAGAACAAGTCTGTATTTGACGGACTTACCAAAAACGGCAAGTTCTCAGGTATCCTGGCATTTGTCCTTGTAGCCACCATCCTTATCGTCCAGTTCGGCGGAAAGGTCTTCCAGACAGAGCCTCTAAGCATCTCCACCTGGATCTCCCTCATCCTCATCACCTCCCCGGTAATGATATTCAAGGAGATCTTCTTCCATCTCTTCGGGAAGAAAAGGAGATAATCGTCAAGCCATAGGGTGACATAAAACACCGTCCTACAAGAAAATCGTCAAATTCTTGTGGGACGGTGCTGTTTTTCCTATGAAATACCCGTTTTATGATACCGTCATGCAAGTTTTCCGGTAAAAACTTGTGGGACGGTCAAGTCTGAGGTCAAACTATTCCTCCGGATAGCCCACTGTCTGGGCGAGGGTGATTACCTGTTCGGAGCGGAGTGAGAGTTTGGCTGCAAGTGCCTGTTTGTCGATCATCGCACGGGTCACTGTACTTAGCCCTGCCGAAGCACAGAAAAGATAGGCATTCTGCGAAATGAATCCTGTATCTACATAGGCTGTCTCTATGGTGCCACGCTCATCCTTCCCTGTAATTTTGGAAGTATCTGCCACATAAACCAGGTTGAGAGGGGCGACAGGGACAAAATCCTGCATTCCGGTAAGAGCTCTTATATCTTCAGCCAGAACCAGCTTCAGCACATTCTCTACCGGATCATATACATATGTACCACTGGCCAATGCGACATATAAATCGGTCTCCTGACGGTTATGTGATGATGGAGCTGTACGCCTCTTTCCTCCACCTCCAAAACCGAAAGTGGCCCACAGAAGGTCAGATAATGTCTGGAGGTCAATCTCCCTCTCAGAGAATTTTCTTGAAGAGCGTCTCTTCATCAATGCTTCCATTAAAGGAAGTCCCCCCTCTCTTTGTGGAGCAGGGAGGACGATATTTCCATTTGCTGTCATATAGCTTATTTTACTTTCAGGATTTCACCAGCATCTTTCACTACAGCCTCTTTCCATTTCTGGCTATAACCCGGCTGCACAGGTGATGCAGGGATAGCAGGTGAATGGCCGTTGTCCTTGAATGAACCGTCTTCGTTCTGGCGCTTCACATTGCCATCCATATATTTCACAAGGAAATATGAGTCAAGACCTTGCCAGGTATTGAAGAGCTGCTGTGCTTTTTGTTTTGAGTATGCTGTAAGGTACTCTCTCACTTTTGCTGAAGCCTCCTCTTTATCGGATGCACTCTCCATAATCTGAAGAGCTTTGGCATCTATCTCTGCCTGCTCCGCGATGCAGTCATTCTCAAATTTGTCCGCTACTGCCTGGATATCTGGAGCCACTCTGTCGTACATAAGGTATGCCATATGTGCCACCCTGTTGGTAAGCCAGAAGAGAGATGTAGGGGAGTAAGTGAGCATATTGCCGTTCCCTTGTGCTACACACTCAGGCACAGATTTAACAGATGTATAAACCGGAGTCAGGCAAGAGGTAGCTGCATCATCCACACCAAACCATATCACACCACCCACCTCATCAGGGAGCCAGCTACGTGACTGGCACAAGTACCAGAATCCTGTCTGCTGGGTAGCAATAGCCCTCTCATTGAGGTATTGCTGTCCATCCACCTCAAAGTACATAGGTCTCCATCTGTATGGGTTGTGGTGTCCACCGGCGCCTATATCTGTGGTCATATCCATTGGGGTACCCTCGTAGTGGTCTCTCATCACATCTGCAAGCTCTTTTGCTGAAACTTTCTCGGCAGGTTTGATGAATAGAGGCATTTTGTTTGAGGCATTGTGTCCCATTGCGAAGTCAAGGTACTCCTCAGCTTTCTTGTCATTGAACATACCTTTGCCAAGGATATTGAATGCTGCCCAAACTCTCGCCTCGCATCCGCGAAGTGCACCGAAGTCTGCAGGACAATATGCATCACAGAAGCTGAAGTCCTCATCAGAACCCTCATAGTAGCCCATTGAACGTGCAAAGTCCACTACATCCTTGGCATATAGCCAGTTTTCAGGGTCATTGAAGTTGATTTTGTGGATACGTGACTGGTTGGCATGCGCGCATACGTATCCGTCGGGAACTCTTGCTGCTACCCACACAGCACCCTTCTCTTTGGAACCTTTGCCCACAATCTCCATAATCCATATCTCATTTTTGTCTGCTACAGAGAAAGACTCTCCGCCAGAAGCGTAGCCGTAGGTCTGCATAAGTTCATCGATGATCTGTATCGCCTCACGTGCAGTTTTTGCCCTCTGGAGGGTGATATAGATCAATGAACCGTAATCCATAATGCCATCAGGGTTTGGCAACTCCTCACGACCACCGAAGGTGCTCTCAACTATAGAGACCTGATGCTCGTTCATATTGCCCACAGTCTGGTATGTACGGGCTATCTGGGCTATTTTACCCATATATTTTCCAGTATCCCACTCTGTCACATCGAGAAATGTCCCTTTGGCAAAGACACCTGCAGGTTTGAAATATAGTTCACCATAAAGCTGGTGCGAGTCTGCTGAGTATGTTACCATCACCGAGCCATCCTTGGATGCACCCTTGGAAACAAGGACATTTGTACAGGCTTCGGCTGGCTGATACATCATAAGTGCCGCAGAAATACATAGTACGGACTTGATAATTCTTCTAATCATAATCTATCTGTTTGGTATAATTTTTACTACTTTTGCAAAGATAAAAATTTGCGTCATGAAACAAAGACTTTTTGCCCTAATTACTTTCATATTTTTCTCTACAATTGTCGCTGTAGCACAGGAACAGGAGCCACCCAAAACCATTGAGGAGATGGCTATCGAAGAGGCCGTTCGTCTGGAGAAGGAGCTCAAACTGGAGCCACACCAGGCATTCTACCTCGACTCTATCCTACAGCACGATATGAAGGCGATGGACAACGAGATGCAGGAGCTCCGCTCTGCCGGCGTCCAGGACTTCAGAAACTTTGAGGTAATCAGAGAAAAATGGCTGGAACAGGTCAAGTCAAGTGTCAAGAAGATTCTTACAGAAGAGCAGTACATCCAATATCTCAAAGAGATAGGACACTACAAGAAAGAGAAGGACAAAGAGAAAAACAAAGGCTCCAAGAAGAAAAAGAGATAACCACCCCTACAGCAATTCCGGTTTCGCTACCCTCTTTTCGTAGTGGACGCTATACCTTATTCCACAACTCTTGACGATAGGGATAAAGCGTTCGAAGTTGGCCCCTACACGACCCAGATCGTGAGCATCAGAGCCGAAGCTGACAAACTCTCCCCCAAACTCCCTAAATCTGGTCAGAATCATTGTATCAAACTGTGGTTCCCTTTCACCAAAAGGCATATATGTTTTGGTATTGATCTCAAAGGTCTTTCCGTTTTGGGCAAGTTTCTTTAGAATCATATCCAGAATGTCCCCAAATTCAGAGTAATAGATAGTCGTCTCGGGATATGGGGCATATCTTGCGATATAGTCATAGTGCCCGAGTATGTCAAGTCCATCAAACTTGTCGATACATTTCCAGATGGTCTCCAGATAGTGTCCGTAGGCCTCTTTGTATCCGTATGGGAGGTAGTAGTTGCCGTGGAAAGGGTCTGTCCCATCTATAAAATGGAGTGAACCCACCACTGTATCAAAATCGTTTTCAGCCACCAGTCTGGCCATATCCTCAACACATTGCGGCTGCATACCTATCTCCACTCCACGGAGTATTCTGAATGATGATGCCACCTCCACAGGGAGCTCCATGATGGTTTTCTCAATTTCACTGGCCTGCTCCTTAGGATCAAACGTGAAACTCTTTACCCCTTCAGGTATCTCAAAGTCATAATGATCTGTAAGTGAAACACCTGATAGGCCACGCGATACAGCTGCATCCACAATATCCCTTATCGGCATATCGCTATCAGCCGACAACAATGAATGTATATGATTATCAAACAATACCATAACTAAAACTCAGCTACTCTCCAGTTTCCGTCCACATTTGTTATCGTAAGGGTGCTGTGAAGTGTTGGCTCCGGCTCCGGCATATCAATATCATACTTCACCAGGACAGAATCCTTAGAAATGGCCTCTACAGAAGTAATGACCGTAACGACAGCAGAAGAGATATCCATAACATCCTCACGCACATTCTCCTCCATAGCATAATACTCCTCAACTGCCACCATAAGGGCCTCTCCGAGCTCCTCTGTACAGCAAGATGCCGCTGTATGGTAATCTGTAGAGAAATATGATGTAAGGAAATCTTTGGCCACAGATGCCGCCTCCTGAGTGCTGTTGCCACAAGCGGTGAGAAGAAAGGCAGCCGCTACCGCCAAAAACATTCTGAAATTTGTCTTCATATCTTATCTTTTTTATTTGTCAAGTTCTACAATAGTGATACCGGTGCCTCCCCTCTCGATGTGTTCGTCCCTAAAAGATTTGACACCAGGGGTGATTTTCAGGTACTTCCTTATCTCCTCCCTGAGGACACCATTACCTTTTCCGTGAAGGATGCTCACTTGCCCCATGTCAACCATTATCGCATCATCAATAAAGCGGGTCACTATCTCTATGGCCTCATCAAGTCTCTTGCCGCGGATATCTATGTTGGGGTTGAAGTTCAGCCTCCTCTCCGATATGGACGAGCCGCTGTAGACACTCTTCCTCTCTGCAGGTTTGAAATGGTCCTTATACTGTTTGCC
Source organism: Bacteroidales bacterium (assembly GCA_017630155.1). Lineage (GTDB taxonomy): Bacteria > Bacteroidota > Bacteroidia > Bacteroidales > UBA932 > CAAGNP01. Next base: position 197,203 of record JAGBVU010000024.1, on the reverse strand, counting down.
GGAGATACCCTCCACTTTATCTATTGACATTTTGGTGATAATCTCCCCTATAGCGACACTTATACTCTTGCCCGATACCTTAACGACCTCACCCACAAGTTCTGAACCTTTCACTTTCACTTTGCCCCCTACCACGATCTGAGCAGCCTCTTTCTGCTCCTGAACCTCTTTTATCACCTCTTTGGCCTCAGCTGCGCCATCCTGACCACCCCTCTTCTTCTCCCTCTGCTCTTTGCGCTCCTGCTGGCGCTTCTTCCTCTCTATGATTTGGGCCATCTTCCTGTCGATATCCTCGTCAGTTTTGCTCTTGGCTCCCGAGGTCAACTCCTCCTGGAACAGGGTAAGGCTCTTTCTGGCCACTTTGGTCTTCTCTTTTTCAGCCTGCGACTCCTTGATCTCCTTGATGGTAGCCTCAATCTTCTTGTTTGCCTGGGCCAATATCTCCTGCGCCTCCCTCTTGGCCTCCTCTATAATCCCTTTGCGGACAGATTTGATGTCCCCAAGCTCCTTTTCATATTTCTCAGTGATGTTCTCAAGGGTCTTGTCTGTAGATTTGATCTTGGCAAGCCTCTCCTCAAGCTGTTTCTTATTGCGGGCAATTTTCCTCAGGTTCCTCTCGATGGTGACAAAATCGCTGCCTGCCCTCTCCTCTGCCCCATGGACAATGCTCTCGGGGAGCCCCATTTTTCTGGCCAGTTCAAAGGCAAACGAGTTGCCGGGAAGTCCCATCTCCAGTTTGAACAGCGGCTCGATCTTCTGCACATCGAAAAGCATTGCACCGTTTATCACGCCGGTAGAGTTCCCTGCATAGAACTTAAGATTAGTATAGTGCGTGGTGATAACCCCATAGCAACCCCTCCTCTCAAGTTCACTGAGAATCTCCTCTGCAATAGCTCCACCCGCTGCGGGCTCAGTTCCCGAGCCGAACTCATCAATGAGAACAAGCGACCTGTCACCCGCCTCATCGAGGATATTCTTCATGTTCAGAAGGTGCGAACTATATGTACTGAGGTCATTTTCAATTGACTGGTTGTCACCAATATCAATAAATATATCTTTGAATACAGGAAGCTCGGAAGATTCTGCGGTTGTAATCAGCATACCCCACTGCATCATATATTGGAGCAGTCCGACTGTCTTGAGGCAGACCGACTTTCCTCCGGCATTGGGTCCCGAGATAAGGAGAATCCTCTTGTCGGGGTTCAGCTGCAAATCGAGCGGAACGATCTTTTTTCCCTCCCTCTTCAGGTTCTCTTCGAGCAATGGGTGGCGGGCCCTCTGGAGACGCACCTCCCCCGATACAGAAATGACCGGTTTGCCCGCTGCAAAACGGGAAGCCACCATCGCTTTCGCTGATATAAAATCGAGTTCCCCCATATACTCCGCCGAAGCAATAATCTCAGGCAGATATGGCCTAAGGAACTCTGTAAATTCGGTAAGAATTCTGACAATCTCCCTCTGCTCTGCAAAATGTAGCTCACGAACCTGATTGTTCAGCTCCACAATCTCCATAGGCTCCACAAATGCGGTTTTGCCCGATGCAGACTCGTCATATACAAAACCGGGAATCTTCTTCTTATTCCCCACAGCCACAGGGATCAGCATCCTGCCGTCACGTACAGAGACAGATGCATCCTCCTCTGCCACACCATCTTCCTGCGCTTTGCGCAATATAGCCTGGATTCTGCGGGAGATGGTACCCTCTTTCTCCCGGATTGAGCGGCGGATCTCAAAAAGGGCATCGCTGGCATTGTCCCTCACCTCTCCGAAACGGTCGAGGATGGTATCAATGCGACGGGAGACCTCCGGGAATGTAAATATAGGCTCCGACATCTTCTTCAGGCAGGGGTACTCACCCTCACCGGTATTTTTGAAGAAGTTCAATATCTTGCGGAGTGTCTCAAGGGTATCCCTCAACTTGGCGAGGGATATGGTGTCAATATGGGAATACCCCGCCTGCAATGGAATCAGGAAGGGGATACAATCGATAAAACCTGAATCGGGAAAAGAGGACTCGAATATCTGTATGAGCCTCATCTCATCTGTGAGGCTGAGCCTGTGCTCAATCTCTTTCCTGTTGGTAGAAAAAGCCTCCTCCTCTACCCTATGGCGACCATATTCGGTCCCACACTTGGCAGAGATCATCTCTCTAATTTTATCAAAACCTATCTTGGGCTCTATCTTTTCTGGGTGAATCATAACAATTGGAAAGGGTGGTTAATTCTCATTATAAGCCCCCTCAATGGCGAGCTTCAATTCGCTCAGACTTGTTATGGTTTTTATCGTACCATCCATCACGAATGATATATTGCCGGTCTCTTCCGATACGACGATGGCAAAGGCATCTGTGTCGATGGTAACACTCGCTGCCGCCCTATGCCTCATACCGTAATGTGGAGGGAGATCGAGATTTTGAGACACCGGAAGGGTACACCTTGCTGCAATGATCCTGTTGTTGTTGATTATCATGGCACCATCGTGCAATGGGGTATTTTTCCAGAATATATTCTCTATAAGACGGCGGTTTATGACTGCATCTATCATATCTCCGGTCTCAACAATCTCCTCAAGTGATGATATTCGCTTAAATACCATCAATGCCCCTGTTCGGGTTTCAGACATCCTGCTGCATACCTGTGCTATCTCCTCAATACTGCCGGCATCTACCTCCTTGTTCTGATTGAGGAACTTCCTGCTGAATCGTCCAAGCTTCGAATTAATGGAGCGCTTGCCTATCTGGAAGAGGAACTTCCTTATCTCCTGCTGAAAGAGGATTATCAGTGCAATCACTCCGACACCCAGGATCTGCTCCATTATCGATGACAGGAGGTCCATATTCAGGGCACTCACTATAAACCAGAAGACATATAGGGTCACAATCCCCAATGCAATGCCTATAACAGATGTCCCTTTAAGGAGTCTAAGACACTGATAAAGGAGAAATGCCACCAGAATTATATCTATAACATCTATAATGGTTATGTTCAGGAAGCTCAACATATTAACAAATCTCGTACAAAATTAATTATTTTACCATACAAACCCTAACGGATGGAGAATTTGAGGATCAAATCCGCCGCATCAGATGAGAGGATCTGCTCCCCTGCATATTTACCCCCATTGTTGACGGTAAAGAGGTATTTGTTGAGATCGATCCCATTGGTAACCACCTCAGTACCTGAAACCTTGGTAGAGGTCATCCCTATCCTGTCAAACATCTGCACAGCTGCCTCCTCTACACTAATCTCTCCCCTGTATTTACCCAAAAGTGCATGCATATATTGGCTATATGAGGTATTGTCCCTCCACCCTTTCAGAAGCTCTTCCACTGTGACAGAAGCGTCAGAACCATTTGTCTCAAGCAGCTCTGAGAGAGTTTGGGGAAGCTCGATTTTCCCACACGCAACAAGCTCTGCCACCTGTGGAACTGCAGTATAGAGAGGGCTCTCCCCTTTCATATCGTATGCAGCCATACTCTCCTTATCTTTACGTGACCCTATAAAGTGATGATACTCCTCCCTGTATCTGCCAGGGATGATTACAGATTCCCCCTCCTTGAATGATGCTGAGGTCACAGGGAGCACACCATTGGCAGGGACACCTCCAAACACCACCTGAGCTGCAGCAAAGTTGTTTACCTGGGTATCCAGATAACCTACAACATAAGCTTTGAAATTCTTATGGCCAGGGATATGTGTAAGTGCATATGGGGTACCAAAATACACAGCTATCATCGGCTGCTCTGCTGCCCAGTCAGTGATAAAATTGATCTCCTCTGGCACAATAGAGTAACCCCAGTAGCGGCGCTGGTCTGTCTTGTTGTATCCGAAGATCACAAGATCGTGACCTGCAACTCTCTCCTTGGCCCTCTTCAACTCAGCCAATGAAGCATCGGCCCCAAGCAAAATGGTATCAACATCTCCGTATCTCTTGGCAAGCGTCCCAAACTCATGCCCCAACTGGGGATTTCTATACCCCACATAGGCCACTTTTTTACCCTTAAGGGAGACAGGGATACCATTACCATCCGAATTGTCATTGAAAACCACAGTCATCGAATTTTTGGCCACCTTTTTCATCATGTCAAGCTTAGCCTCCATATATCCGCCTGCAAGATCCATATCGGTAAACTGATCCAACATCTTCATATTTATATATGGATCATAATCTTCATCAAAGAGGCCAAAACGGGCCTTAAGGGCAAGTATCTTCTTCACCCTCATATCAAGCCCCTCCATAGTGATCTCACCACGCTCCAGAGCCTGCTCGATCATTGTAATTGAGGCCTCGACATCTTCTGGAATAAGAAGAATGTCAACACCTGCCTTATATGCTGCCAAAGGGATTTCTTTTTTGGCCAGACCACTATGTTTGGACACACCATACATATCCAGGCCATCTGTACATATTATCCCGTCAAAACCCAGTTTCTCCCTCAGAAGACCTGTAACAATTGGTTTTGAGATGGAAGACGGAGTTCCGGTAGAGTCAAGAGCAGGTATGCTCAAATGGCCTACCATTACCATATCTACCCCTTCTGCTATAAGTTTCTTGAATGGATAAAGTTCAAGAGAATCTATCCTCTCTGCAGTGAATGGCAAAAACGGCAAAGCCTTGTGTGAATCGACATCTGTCTCACCGTGTCCAGGGAAGTGTTTGGCAGAGCCGGCAACACCACCATCCTGCAACCCCTTCATCATCGCAATGGCATATCTTGTAACTTTCTCCTTATTCTCTCCAAAAGATCTGCCTCCCACGATAAATTTATCCGGGTTGTTATTCAAATCCACTACAGGGGAGTAGTTTACCTGTAATTTGTGTGCACGGCACTCCAATCCTATCATCCTGCCCACCTCATAAACAAGAGAGTCACTCCCGAGGGCACCCATCTGTAAAAAGGTGTGGTAACCAGGTACCCCTTTCCAACGCATACTTACACCCCACTCACCATCGATGGTCATCAGCATCGGAATCTTAGCCAACCTGTTAAGTCTGTTTATCTTCTTGACAGCTGACCTGTAATCATCATATCCCAGTGGAATAAGACCACCGATCTTCTCCTTTCTGACAAGCCTTTTCTGAATCCTATACTCCTCCTTACTATCCATAGAGGTCATATCAATCACCATCAGCTGAGCTATTTTCTCTCTGGTAGTGAGTGTGCGGAACACAGAGTCCACCTGACGGTCTATCTTCTCCTGAGAAGGAACCTCATATTTCTCCACAAATTTATAATCCTGCTCAGTGCACGACAACAACTGAAACAACACTGCTGGCAATACTGCCAAAGCAAATTTTCTCAGCAAATTTTTCCTTTCCATATTTATATTTTTAATTTTCAATAATCAAAATCAGTCTCCCACTACCTCAAAGGAGATTTTATGGCATCAGCCTCCCTTCTAACTTCATCCAAACTTATATTTATTACCACAGGGGAATGGAGAGGCGCTTTTGGTCGTAATGGCGACACATGTGAAGCTCTTGAAGATTCAGGTGCATTACGATTGACAGCGTCATACTCCACGAACTTTTCATAGTCATACACCCATTCAGATCCATAAGCCAACTTATGTATACGGTAATAGATGGCCTCGCGCGATGGGGCATTAAACTCTCCTGTATTATCCAACATAATACTGGTTTCTGTCGGCTTCCAGACTCCATTACTGTAAGTATCTGCACCTTCAAATACTCCCAAACCTTGATTTGCATATCTCGGATCCTGCAAGAATTTAGCCCACTTCACTTGAGCGGGATCTCCTGTAAAATCTATATTCTTCCACCAACCGTAGGAGTTTTGTTCATTTATGGTATTCTCTTTTTTATATAGACTGATCTCTCCCATAACCTCCACATACTCATCTGCAAGTTTTGCAAATCCGTGACCACAAGCCTCGTGTTGTAATGTATATCCAAAATTCTCATCATTTTCACACTTGGGCACATACGATATTGTCGTTCCTTCTCCCCAATCCCTATCCGCTGAAGATGGAACATTCATATAACAGGTACCGGCATATTGTGTACTATTTAGAACAACTACAATTGATGCATTTTCAAGTTTATTGAAACCTATTGCTTGAGCTGCATATGCCATAGCAAGTTTATTATCACCGCTTATATGGGTAGTATGCTCCTCCTTCCTACAGCCAAAAACCGTACTGCTCCCCTCACTATAGACCTCATTTTTAGAAACTGCATACACACAATACACATTAAAGTAATCCCTAAATGTTTTGTAAGGCTCCTTTTCAAACAGTTTATCGCAAGCAGTCTCCATCGTGCGCAGATATGTGCCATCAGCAATTAATCTGTCCGAAAAGCCGTCACCCATCAGTACGATATCGATACCTTTACCAATTGTAGCTTTCTGAAGCACCTTCATTTTACAGTCATTTGTGTAATCGGTTGACTTGTACAAATCCTCTGAATTACCATCATTCCCAAAATTAAAGTCGCACTCCAAGCCATCAATCAGACGATTCTTCAAATGTTCAAAATCCTCAAAAGCAGCAGAATACACCACTTTACCCTCATTATTCACCACACTGCACAGAGTTTGTGGTACATATGGAAGCCAATTATCATTTGCTTTGTCGTTATCATCTTGGTAGGTAAGAATAGCATCCCACTCCCATCCATATGAGTCGTATGCTATGTGTGCTGCTGCAGGTACCAAATTGGTATGTCCTATTATTGCGATATCGTTTTCGGAATAGTTCTCGTATATATACTCAAGTTGTGGCCAAAGTACTTCATCTAAATGATGTACAAAGTCTGTAAAATAATACAATATGGTATACTTGTGAGATTTGTATTCCTGTTCAAGATCTATTGTTCCACCACTAATGCTCGGTGCCTTGAATTTTGGAGCATCCCAACGGAGCTTGTCCAAATCCTCAAACCTGTTCCCTTTCACATAGTCTTCCCAAGTATAAATCCACAAATCAGATTCAAGAACAGAACTCGCTATTGTCCCAGAGAGCATATTGTAACTTATATCTATTGTCCAGTCTTTGAAATTCAACAATGAACTCGGAATGGATCCTGTCAAATAATTTCCACTTAGAATGATGCTTTGCAATTTGGGCATATTACCAAGTTTTGAGAAGACATCTTTTATATCTCCTAACAAATAATTATTTGATAGATTCGCTCCTGTCAAAGTGGGGATATTTGACAAACACTCCAGACAGTCGGGAAGAGAGCCAGCAAGCTTGTTGTTATCTAATCTAAGAAAGGACACGCGACCATCTATATTTGCATTCACTCCATACCAGTCACTTACAGGATTGTCACTGCACCAATTTTCATTGTTCCCCCAATTGTCTCCGTCAGTGAGTTTATAGAACTCCATTAAAGAAGCCCTAATCTGCTCTATCATACCATATTGGGTTATTTTTACTGTCTGCTGGGCTGTACCTGCCACAATAACAATAGAAGCTGAACGATTATCATCAGATTTGTTCTCTTTTGCAGATATTGTTATGTAAGCAGTCCCGGCATTACCTTTGGAAGGAGATATAGAACACCATTCAGCGGCACTATTGCTTCCAACTTTAGCTGTCCATGCCGTGTTTGCTTTGAACGATATGGTTATTGACCCTCCACGCGCTTGAACTGTCAGGCTCATATCTGTGCCCTCCACCAGTTCCAGTTTGTCATTAGGATTAACTTCCGGCTCCGGATTCTCAGGCACATTCTTGGAGCAAGAGATGGCAACTACTGTAAGGAGGAGGAAAAGTATTGTGGTTTTGACAAAAGAGATGCTTTTCATAACAATCTACATTAAAGCCTGTGGCAAAGTTAGAAAATTTACTTCACTCCACATACCCCAACGTGGCAAAACTGACGTTACAATCACTATATACCTTGATTATCGCAGCATAGACCGCCTCTGCTGTGCTGCCGGTGGTAAGGACATAACATTAGAGTGATATAAGTATATTACAAATTAGATCAATCTGTCAAGTTTATGCATTTTTTGACAGATTGCAATATTTCTATCAAAAAGTCAAATATGAATAAACTTACTTCTTGCCATAGCGCACAGAAGGCTCTGAAAGCAAGCCGTACTTAGGCGAATTCATCTCTTGAATAATCTGAAGCATCTCGGCGGGAGTAACCACAAACGGCTTCTTTGGAAAATGTTTTGTATTGCCTGTTACAAGGAAAGAATCTTCATTTGCAAGAGCAACCTCATAGAAAACAATGTCCTTTGGATCTGGGAGTTGCTCTTCAGCCTCTTTTCTTGATGAGTTGATACCAAATTTCTTGACAACTTCCAAAGTCTCATCTATAAGCGATTCTGGTAAATTAAATTTCGGTCTGGTTAAAACAGAGTAATACTCCGCTAAAATATCATCATTATAAATTGGTGTAATGTCTCCCAGAATCAAGTGCTGCATCAATTGCACAGTGCTTGTTTTCTTAAAACGGGACAGTAGCGCTGATACAATCACATTGGTGTCAATAACTGCATAGATTTTCATATTACTCTCCCCTTCTCGCCAATCTTATCTCCTCATTAATCTCTTCAAGGCTCATTCCCGCAACGCCATTTTCTTGTGCAATTGCTCTAAGTTTGTGAAATGCGGCAAGTCCTTTTGCCCGGATTTCCTCTTCTGATTCTGTGCGCAACTCAAACGGAATACGCTGCTCCCGCACTGCGGCCTTCATAAAAATTGTCACAGCTGCTGAATTGCTCAAGCCAATTTCATTGCATAGTTCATCAAAGCTCTTTTTCAGCTTATCATCTACCCTAATTGATATAGTTGACTGTCCCATAATTAGTAAAGTTTGTATTGCAAATATATTACATTGTATCAACAAATGCAATAATAATCTACTCCACATACCCCAGCGTGGCAATACTGATCTTGCAATCATTATATACCTTGGTTATCGCACTATAGGCAGCCTCTGCTGTGCTGCCGGTGGTAAGGACATCATCTATAATCAGGATATGCTTGCCGGATAGATCTTTTGTGGTGTGGAGGCGGAAAGCATTGGCCACATTGGACCATTTGTCATCCATTTTCCTTCTGGTCTGGGTGCGGGTATATCTTACTCGCTTAAGAACATCCGTAAGCACCCTATCTGAAGCGTCAGATAAGCCAAACATAGCCTCCGCCACACCCTTGGCTATAACTTCGGCCTGGTTATATCCTCTGCGCCATCTCCTTATTGGATGCAGTGGGACTGGGACAATGTAATCAACATCTGGAAGAGCCCTCTTAATTTTTTCGCCAAGAAGACTCCCCATATAGTGACCAAGTCTGATGTTTCCCCGATATTTGATTTTATGGATAAGGGTAATATACTGACTCTCCCTCGTATAGAAAAAGAGTGGAATCACCCTATGAAGATAGGTCCGTACCCAAAGTTTCTTCTCAGCCGGATTCTCCGGCCAGTCCCAATAATATGTCAGAGGCATATCCTCCAGACAATCATCACACAAATACTCCACATCCACAGGGAGAAGTCTCCCACACACCTCACATTTTCTCGGGAAGATGAGATCTCCCAAACACTTCAGCCACATATCAACTACACAACATTAACCAAACAAACATTAGTATCATACCCTATCACACACAAAATCGGCTTATGACATTCACAAGCCACACAAGGTCCTCCAAGAAGTACTTTATGGACACTTTGTGTGGCTTGCGAAAATCACAAAATTTGTGACTGATCACAAATTGAAATTACAATCCCCAATCTGCAGGAACACAAGCCCCTTTTACAGCGCTCTTGATCCCTTCAGGAAGGTTATCGAAGAATGTAAATCCTGTCTGCTCCTCAACCCATGCTACTGACTTGGTGTCTGCGGCAACTGGCTCAGCATTGTTATATTTCCTGTTCTCATACCAGAAGGCTATCGACTTGTATGACTCAGTCTCTTTGTCGTAACTCAACAATACCTTATAGTATGCCTGTGGCTTGGCCACCTCTTTTCCGTCATTGTCCTTTACAAAGGATATTTCACCCTGAGCAGATGTCTTCAATACAGCACCTGTCACTACATAAAGTGTGTCGCACGCAGACGAGTAATCTCTTACCTTCTCCTCAAGTTTGCCCCAAACGCCCTGATTAAGGTCCGAATTCTGGGCAGTCATATTGGTATAGAAGAATGTTGCCGCATTTGACACATAGTTTGCTGTACGTGATCCTGATGGGACGATATGGCCACGATCGACACCCGATTCACCCCACCCTCTCTCAAGCTTTGGCTGGAGATCGACAGGAACTTTAGGGTCATAGCTCCAGTTGTCGGTCCTGGTAGTAGGGCCGAACGAAGCAGAAGAGATATGGTATGCTGTCCACAATGCTATTCTATACTGTGTGTCGAAAAGCATAGAGTAGTTCCTTACACTCTCACCCATCACCTCAGAGTGGTGTGAAATGTATGCCCTAGTCGATGAAGTAGTTACAGCAGGGAGCTCCATCCATTCGTTTACCTGGTCTGATGTTATGCTTGACACCGGTGTGCCAGGGTCATATGAATCTGCTTCAGGTTCTACACCGAAGCTCACATTGTCCAAACGATAGGTGTTTGATTTACCTGTATATCTGAGTGCTACAGCCAAAGAGGTCGCAGACGCATAGTCAGACAGGTCCACACTATGACCCACCCACACATTGGTCTCAGCAGCCTGGCCAAATGTCAAATTATCCACCTTGGTCCAAGTAGCAGTGGCAAAATCTCCTGCAAAATCCTCTGAAACCACTACATCGAATTCAGAATCATCCCTATTCTGGTAATAAAGGGCAAGTCTCAGATTGAGTTTTTTCACAGATGCTCCGCTTACATTCAGAGGGGGAAGAAGGGCGTATGTAACCACCTCATCAAGAACTGAATTGTAAGGTGCCACATCCATATATTTATTCCAGCTGTAGTATGCTGTCTTCCATCCGTTGTTTACACTTGAGCCATCTGATGTATAGAACATCCACTGGTCACACTCATACTCTTTACCTTTATCCGGAGCACTGGAGAAGTCCTCATAAAACTCTGTTACAGGGGTTACTGCACTCCATTTGGAATAGTCACCGACAGTCTTTGACTCCACATCTGTACTTACCGAAAATCTCTCTCCGGTAAGTCCGGCATAGTCATCTTTGGAGGTAAAGCTTAGCTGGATAGCATCTCCAAATACTACCACGATACCTTTGAGTATTCCACTTCCGGAAGGGACCTTTTCACCACCGAATGACGAATACTTTGATGAGAACACCACAAAGGCCTCACCTGTTTTGGCTATGAAGTTCTTAGATGTATGGCTACCTCCCTCAACCCAGTTTCCATCATCTTCTTTGGTAGACTGCACATCTGAAACGACCACATATCTCGACTCATACTCCCCACTTACAAGCTGCTCTGCTGTAATGGCTATAGGCTCCACTTTATTGCCTTTGCTTACAGTTGTAATTTTGGCCAGCGGCACATTGTTGAACTGCAGTGTCCCCTGATAACTCTGCAAAGAGAGCCCTTTGAGGAAGATTACCACCTCGTCACCCTTTGCCAAAGTCTTGTTGTCCTCTGTAAGCCTTACAGCAATACCTGCACCTTCATCCTGCAATACAAGGTTTTTAAGGGATGTAGCATTTGCAAGTCCACCATCCTTGGGATCCCTATAGTCACTGGTGATGATACCCCTGATGGCAATATCCTCAGCAATGGTAACATTGGAACCTTTGTACATCTGTCTCACCTTTGAGATAGGTGTCGCTTCAGGGATGACTACACCCTCCTGATTGACAGGGATGGCGAGAGTCTTCTCTGAGGTTATTTTAAGGGTTGCACCTCTAGCAACCCCTTTGTTCTGAGTCGCCTGAAGCACCAGCTTCACAGAATCAAGGGATGCCACGCCAGACTCCGGGGTCACAGTGAGCCACCCTTTGTTTTCATCTGCATACTCTATGCTTGCGGTCCAGTCCCTATTGGCATAGAGGGAAACAGTCACAGTTCCACCCTCCTGGGCAATAGTCACACTTTTGGTCCCTGAATCCACATTCAACCCCTGCGAATATGGATCCGGCTTACATCCTGCCAGCAGAAACAGCACAGCAACGATGGCAAAAAGTCTTGTGTATCTCATGTTACGAAGATTAATTATTCACCTTCCATACCCCTTTGGGTCACAACAATGGTAAGGGTCTTGGAACCGATGGAGATAATCACATCAGCCTCCCTGTCTTTACCATCGTTGGTATCTGCAGATAGCTGGATAGGGGTAGTATTCACAGTAGCAGCCCCTTTATCAGGTGTAACTATCAGCCAGTTCTTTGATTCACCTTTAAACTTCACCTTTGATGCCCAGTCCCTGTTTACATCCAGAACTACATTGGCAATACCGCCACTTGCAGGGATAGAAACCAAAGTGGTATTGGCTTCCAACTTCTCAGGCTGGTCATAAATGTTGGTGTGCTTGCATCCGCTCAGTCCGATGAGAGAGAGAACAACCACAACCGCTGACAATAAAATTCTCAAATTTCTCATAAGATTCCTATTTTGTTTCTGTAAAAATAGAACTTTTTTTGATCTTTTCTACCGAATCAAGGAGCTCCCACCCAAAAAATTGGATACCGTTTTCCACATAAGGGGCACGTCCGAAGTGACCATAAGATGCTGTGGGCTGGTAAATAGGGTTCTTCAGCTGGAATTTCTCAATGATTTTAGCAGGACGGAGATCAAACATTTCTGATATAATCTGAGCAATCTCTCCATCTGTCTTGTTCACTTGTGCTGTACCGTGGGTGTTTACAAAGATGCTGACAGGTTTTGCCACTCCGATAGCGTATGATAGCTGGATAAGCATCTCTTTTGCCACACCTGCTGCCACCATATTCTTGGCAATATAGCGTGCTGCGTATGCTGCTGAACGGTCAACTTTGCTTGGATCCTTGCCTGAAAAAGCACCACCACCATGGGAAGCCTTGCCACCATAAGTGTCCACAATAATCTTTCTACCAGTAAGACCTGTATCACCGTGAGGACCACCGATTACGAATTTGCCGGTAGGGTTTACGTGAAGTATGATATCATCACCAAAAAGCTTCTGAGTCCTCTCTGGAAGCTGGGCCATAACACGAGGGAGGAGGATATTCTTTACATCCTCTTTGATCTTTGCCTGCATGGCAGCATCATCCGAGTCAAACTCATCGTGTTGGGTAGATACCACAATGGTGTGTACCCTGATGGGCTGATGGTTGTCATCATACTCGATGGTGAACTGGCTCTTGGAGTCAGGACGGAGATAAGGCATAAGATGGAGTTCCTCTTTCCTGATTTTTGCCAACTCCTGAAGTGTAAGGTGTGATAGGGTCACAGGGAGCGGCATATAGTTGTCAGTGTCATCACAGGCATAACCGAACATCATACCCTGGTCACCTGCACCCTGCTCCTCCTCTACCTCAACCACTACACCGCGGTTGATGTCTGGAGACTGTTCGTGAAGTGCAGAAAGGATACCGCACGATTTGCCGTCAAACATATATTCCGCTTTTGTGTAACCTATTTTCTCGATGACACCACGGGCCACCTTCTGAATATCCACATAAGCTTTATCTGTACGGACCTCGCCGCCAATAACTACCAAACCTGTGCTAACAAATGTCTCACAGGCCACTTTTGCCTCTGGATCCTGACGTAGGAAATCGTCCAGGATTGCGTCTGAAATCTGATCGGCAACCTTGTCAGGATGCCCTTCTGATACTGATTCTGAAGTAAATAAATAAGCCATAATAAATAAAAAAAATCTCTTCTTGGGAAGAGATTTGACATTACAATACCATTAAAATTATATGCGATTTTAGCATTTTTGGTGTGGTTGCAAGCAGTCAAATCTATCCACATTGTTAATAACGGGGGCAAAGGTATGCAACATTTTTTAAAATAAAACATCTTTTATTAAATTTGTAGGGATAATGGGTGGATTATGAATAGAGTAGATGGGAAAATAGGGGAGGATCTGGCCCTGGACCACCTTCTGGCCAAGGGGTTGAGACTCAGGGAGAGAAACTGGAGATGCGGCCACCTTGAAGTGGACCTTATAATGGAGGATGAGACCTTTCTCCATATTGTGGAGGTGAGGTCACGCACAGTGCCGTATATGGTATCCCCATCGGACTCTGTCAACAAATCCAAGCAGAGAAAGCTTTTTAGAGCTGCCTCCGCATATGTGGCGAGATACGATATACGGAAAGAGGTGGTTTTCGATATCGTCTCCATCACCTATGAGGGGGACAAATATGAAATAGAGTATTACGAAGGGGCCCTTTTACCCCTGTATGTATAGAGACAGTATGATGAACAAGAACTATTATTGTGTTATTATGGCGGGTGGAGTCGGGAGCCGATTCTGGCCCATAAGCAGAAATTCCCTCCCCAAACAGTTTCTCGACATCCTTGGGACAGGGAGGAGTTTCATCCAACAGACATATGACAGGATGTCCCAGATCGTGGCACCGGAAAATATTCTGGTGGTAACATCGCAGCAGTATGGGGATTTGGTAAAAGAGCATTTGCCAGAGATACCGGTGGAGAACATCCTTCTCGAGCCCTACAGACGCAACACTGCACCCTGCATCGCATACGCAGCATCGAAGATATACTACAAGAATCAGAATGCCACAATGGTCATAACCCCATCTGACCATTACATTACCAACGAGACACTCTATCTCAAGACCATCTCCGCCGCACTTGATCACGCTGTGACACACGATGACCTTTTCACATTGGGTATACAGCCTACCAGACCGGAAACCGCTTATGGTTATATCCAGAAAGAGATGAATGACTCCAAGAACATCAATGGCCACATTGCCTACAATGTAAAGACTTTTACAGAGAAACCTTCTCACGAGATGGCCAAAGTTCTGGTGGACAGCGGGGAGTTCCTGTGGAATTCCGGCATCTTCATATGGAACGTAAAGAGCATCAAAAGGGAGATGGAGAGCTGCCTTCCCGAAGTGGCCAATTTCTTCTCTATGGGGGACAAATACTACTATACAGACAAGGAGGAGGCATATATCCATACCATCTACACAGACTGTCCAAGCATATCTATAGATTACGGTGTAATGGAGAAAACTTCCAAAGCGTGGGTATTCGAGGCATCATTCGGATGGTCTGACCTCGGCACATGGGAGTCTCTGTATATGCACGCCCAGAAAGATGAACACCATAATTACATAAGCTGCGAGGAACTGATGATGGACAAAATGACCGGCTCTATCATCATGAACACAGAGAAAGGGAAACTTCTGGCCATAAAAGGGCTTGATAATTTTATGATTGTAAACACTCCGGATGTCCTTATGATTTGTCCGCGTGACCCTGTGAGGTTCAAGAACATGATGACAGATCTGACAGTACACGACAAAACAAGATATCAGTAATATGACACATACACCCACCAAAATAAATATAAATTCTGAGGTCGGCACCTTAAGAAAGGTGCTTCTCCACCGTCCTGGCGCAGAGGTGGAAAATATGACCCCTCGCGATGCCCAAAGGGCATTGTACAGCGACATTCTCAACCTCAACATAGCTAAGGAGGAATACAAACAGCTCGAAGGGGTACTCTCCAAAGTTGCAGAGGTGGTATATGTAAAGGATCTGCTCAAAAAAGTTCTGGACAACGACCTTGAGAGGCAGTCACTCATCGGAAAGATATGTGTCCTCGAGGGTGTCACAAACTACTTCGACACACTGATGCAGATGCCTTCCCAGGAGCTCGCCAGAGTCCTGATAGAGGGGCTCCCCTCCCGAATGGATACACTCACTGCATTCCTCAACGAAGACCATTATGCGCTCTTCCCTCTATACAACTTCTACTTCACCAGAGACGCATCTGTCACTATAGGGAACAATGCCCTTATATGCCGCATGGCAAATAATGTGAGGATGAGGGAGTCGCTCATTATGGAGGCTATATACAAAGGGAGCGGGGAGTTCCAGTGCGGCATCATCAATGCCCACAATTTCCAGCCAGGAAACAAAGAGATATATATGGAGGGTGGGGACATCCTGATAGCCCGCGAGGATATTCTCCTTATCGGCAATGGTGTCAGAACCAGCACCCAAGGGATAGATATGCTCGTGGCAAACCTCTGCCATTCTGCCCCCGAAGGGAAAAGACATGTCATAGTACAGCAACTCCCAAGTACACCCGAATCATTTATCCACCTCGATATGGTATTCACCCTTCTGGACCACAATAAGTGTATGGTATTCGAACCTCTTATCCTAAAGGACAACCAATACCAGACAGTGCACATCACCATAGACAATGGACGTGTAACCAGAATCAATAGGGTCCCCAATCTTCTGACAGTGCTCAAGAGCCTCGGAATGGATCTTGAGCCGGTAATATGCGGTGGAAAGGGAGATGAATGGAACCAGGAGAGGGAACAATGGCATAGCGGTGCAAACTTCTTCGCCTTTGCCCCCGGCAAAGTCCTCTCATATGCCAGAAACACCAACACGCTGGATGAGCTGGCAAACCACGGATTTGAGATTATACCTGCCTGGGATGTAATCAAAGGGGCAGCAACTATTGAGGGGGACAAAAAGTGTGTAGTCACCATCGAAGGTTCAGAGCTCCCCAGAGGTGGAGGTGGTGCCCGCTGTATGACAATGCCCCTTGTAAGGGAGTAAAAACATTCCCCCTATAAGTCCTCTGCACAAAACTTATAGGGGGATGGGTCACACAAAAACTGAACTATCAGTTGGAAACCGCTATTTTGACACACATACTGCCAAAAGGTTTAATCGAAAATATATTTTTTCAAATATTTTATATCTGAATACTCTACCCGTTTGGTAAAATCGTGGTAAATAGGATTCTTTACTATCACGGTCGCCCCTTCCGGGACAAATAGGGTGACCTCACGATCCACCATCTTTATGGTATGGTCATCACCATATACTGTGGGATAAAGTGTGAGAACATTCTCCTTGTAGTCATAGAATTTCTGACTGTCAGCCCCATTCCACTCCTCCACAGAGAGTGTATTGGGGAACACCTCACATTTGGACCTTATCCTGCTTTCACCATTTGTATGGCGTCTGACATTGAATTCGGGATAGGTAATCAAAGATGGGTTCTCCCTGGAAGAATTCAGATAGAACAACTCATATCCTCCCCTGTCAGCATCCACAAATATTTTGTAATTCCTATAGTTCTCAACATTTGCATATTCCACATAAACAGTATCTGCAGGTGAACCGATGTTCTGCACCTCATCCCTGCGGTCTACCTCCATATAGTCTGCTGACGCAAGGACCAAACATACTACCAAAGCAATCGATGCCCCAATCCACACAAAGAAATTGAGCAGCCCCGGTCTCCATTTTGGAGACTTGAACCCGAACAAAAGGAGGATACCTCCATACAGCATCCCTACAAAAGGGAGAAGGGTGACCAGTATCATAAGGATATTGATAGTAGCAGAGAGTGCAGGGGAAACTCCTGAAAACATTGAGAGCCCTGAAAACCCTGAGAACGGAGATATTATATCCACCATATTCAACCCAAGGATAACCATAACACCTGTACCAAGACCGATAAAGCCCAAAATTGACAAAAGAGCCCCTACAAAAAGGTCCACAATCTTCTTGAATGTATTGCCGAACTCACTGTTCACTATCTCATTGACCCCCTCTGTAACCTTCTTCTCTATCGAACTGATCGATGCTTTTTCCCCTTTCATCTCACATTTCTCCTCCACAGTTTTGGCACCGGGGATTATAATCCACAGAGCAAAATAGAGCAGAGTGATGAAGGCCAGACCTGCACCCTCGCTGAAGAGGGCAGAAACCAGGGCGAAGACAAGAACCAGAATCCTTACTGCAGTGGGATCCAGGGAGAAATAACTTCCAAGTCCGGAGCAGACACCACCCATCTTTTTGTCCTGAAGATTTCTGTACAGCTTCCTTCCACCCCTTCTTGCTCCACTCTCCTGCTCAGGTTCAGTCTCAGATTTTATCTCATCCGGACGCCCCAAAATATCCATAATAGCCACTACTGCATCGGTGGTCACCACCTTTTGTGAGTACCCCCTTTCTGTCAGAAGTTCTGCAATCCTCTCCTCAATACCTTCGATTATCTCATTGCCACCCTCTTTGGCGCCATAATAATCCACCAGAGAATCCAGATACACTTTCAACTCCTGATGTGCCTCCTCCTCCAGCGTAAATGCTATATTTCCAATACTTACCTTAACTACCTTTTTCATTTTCTGATCATATTAATTGTTTCTACCATCTCCCTCCACACACTGTCCATCTCTGCCAACTGAGCCCTCCCTTTATCTGTGATGGAGTAGTATTTGCGTGGAGGACCCTGGGGAGACTCCTCCCAGCGATAGGTAAGAAGCCCCTGGTTTTTCTGACGGATCAACAGCGGATAGAGAGTCCCCTCCACCACTATCATCCTTGCCTCTTTGAGCTCTGTTATAATGGAGGATGCATACGAGTCCTTCTTATTGAGGATTCCCAGGATGCAGTACTCCAGAATACCCTTTCTCATCTGAGACTTGACATTGTCTGAATTGTTTATCACCTCCATAAAGCATATTTATTTTGTTGTACTTGAGAATCTCTTGAGATTTTCCGCATCGATAGGCAATCCCCTCATCTCACACTTTTCCGAAGCACTCTTGGCCATAGGTGCGACAATCCAGAAAATCACATAGATCCAGAAGCCCAATGATCCGCATATCATAGCCACCAGGAAGATAATCCTGATCAATGTCACATCAATATCTGTATAGGCAGCCAAACCGCTGCAAACACCTCCAATAACCTTAGAATCTGGATCCCTGAAGAATTTTTTAGTTGCTTTCATAGTGTTGTTTTTTTCGTTAGACATAAATTCCTTATCTGCATCGGTACCGTCAGGCATACCCAGCTGAGATATCACCCTATTTACAATGGCAATATTAACCACCTCCTGCCTGGTACCCATATACTCTGTAAAAAGTTCTGCAATGCGGATCTCCACCTCTTCTATAACCTCTTTGGTCTGAAGTCCCATTTTTACCTTCTCCTGAAAACGGGTCAGATACGCATCCAATCTTTGATAGGCATCTTCATCTATAATGAAGGTTCTCCCTCCGATGCCCACATTTATCACTTTTTTCATATCATTTGAAGCATTAGTTATTTTGTACTGCAAATATATATAAAAATAATAGTACCTTGTATCGCAAAGTACTGTTATTTTTCAAATATTTTTAAAACAAAAAAGCCCGTTACGATGTAACGGGCTAACTCTCAACTTATTATTGATTAGTTTGCAGGAGTCTCTGTGTTGCCTTGAGGAAGCACAGGGAACTCTGGCTGACCCTCAACTGGCATTGTTTGCTCCATTCTCTCCTGAATATCATCAGTCTTGTCTGCTTTGTCTGAAGAGATAAATGCAGTTACAAGGATACAAAGACCGATTAGAACCGATGCAAGTGTCCAAGTAGCTTTCTCCAGGAAGTCAGCTGTCTGACGTACGCCGAAAGTCTGGTTACCAGAAGCGAAGTTTGCAGCCAATCCGCCACCTTTTGAATTTTGAACCAAAACTACGATTGTCAAAAGGATGCTGACAATTATAATAAGAATTGAAATTGCTGTGTACATATCTATAACTGTTTCTTTATTTCTTCTTTAAGGGCTGCAAAGTAAGTACTTTTTTCTGGATATAACAAAATTAGTTTATCATAAACCTCCATGGCCCTTTTGAAACACCCCTGTGATACATAGATTTTTGCCAATGTCTCTGTACAATATTCATCATCAGAAAATTGGTCATCTGACTTATCTATCCTCACTATCGTACGTGTCTCTGACGCTACACTCTCCTTGAATGCTTCAAATATATCGGTACCGCTACCTTTTACCGCTTGGTAATCTTCTTTGCCGAAATAGTCTCCTCCAACTACGAAAACCTCCCTACTATTAGCCTCCTCCACCTTGATGACAGATGGCTTCTCCTCCACCTTAGGGATTACCTCTGTTGCCACATCTCCACCTTTGCAAATCTCCTTTTTAGCATTTTTGACCAGCTCCTCGGTAGAGCTGAGATATGGAGCGAATCTTTTTGTGACATTGGACGAATACCCCTTACCCTCAGAAAGGAGCATGAGATACAGCTCTTTCTGGGCTATAGAGAACCATGGGTATGATCTCAACAACCCCTCCAACTCACCCTTTGTGGGTACAGATTTACCAATTTGCCACTGTTGCATTGAATATATCCTCTACTAATTTTTCAATAATATCATCACAAATCTGAGCCTCCACTGCATCCAGTGACTGGTTGGAATCAAAATCTGCAAAAGCGGAGAAGTTCTTCTCGAAGTCCTCCTCCGGATGGAGTTTGTTTGTATATTTCAGTTTCAGAGAGACTGTAAGCCTGGTCTGGGATGCCACCTCATCTGCAGTCACAGCCACGGGCCTGGTGTCATACCCCTGTATAACTCCTGACACTGTCAAATCACCCCCCTCCTGCATCATCTCCAAAGGGGTCAGTTTTCTGTACTTGTCGATAAGGGCCTCTGAGAGGGAGTTGGCAAGCGACGGGTTGATCCTCGGTGCCTTATTCTCAAAGTACTCCACAGTAAATGTCTTCACATCCGGCTGGATCGATGTTCCTGAGAAACTGTACTGCACCCTGCACCCTGCAAAAACAGAGAGTGCCGCCACCAATAGTGCCAATATTATATTTGATGCCGATCTCCCCATTTTACTTTCTCCCTTTTCCAAAATCGTTCAACCTTCTGTACAATGTCCTCTCGGAGATACCAAGCTCCTTTGCCGCTGCCTTGCG
Source organism: Bacteroidales bacterium (assembly GCA_017630155.1). Lineage (GTDB taxonomy): Bacteria > Bacteroidota > Bacteroidia > Bacteroidales > UBA932 > CAAGNP01. The sequence goes on along the minus strand of JAGBVU010000024.1, from coordinate 176,372 downwards.
GTTATTGTGGTGCTTCTCCAATGCCTTCAGGATAAGCTCTGTGCTGGCATCCTGAATCGAGAGGCTTTTAGGTGCCACAGGGGCATCCTCCACCAGCTCAGAGACTGCATCTGTTATGCTGTCATCCAACTGCTTTCCAATGTGGACAGGGAGGGTCTGGACGTGAGCTGGCAAGGTCTGCTGCACCGGTGCAATCTCCACCGCCTGCTCGTGAGGCATTACATTGCCAGAAGCAATTGTTGCCTTCAGTGCATCAATCTCCTGCCTCATCTGATTCATCTGAAGCAACATCTTGAAAATCAAGTCTCTGTCTGTATAGCTCTCGCCACCTATATTATAGCTCTCACCTGCCAGAACAGGGAGGATATCTGGACCTTCTGCTGGGAGATACTTCTTGAGAATCTCCGCTGTGATGTATCTGTCATTTTCCAGAACCGATATCTGCTCAGCGACATTTTTCAACTGTCGGACGTTTCCTGCCCAACGGTATGACTCGAGCATCTCCTGAGCCTGCGGGTCAAGCTTGATGACAGGCATGGTATATTTGTCTGCAATATCGAGAGCAAACTTTTTGAAAAGGAGGTGTATATCCTTTTTTCTCTCACGCAATGGGGGTATATAGATAGGAACTGCGTTCAATCTGTAGTAGAGGTCTTCCCTGAACTTGCCGGTGTTGATGGCGTGCATGAAATTGATGTTTGATGCTGCGATCACCCTGACATCGGTCTTAAGAATCTTGGAGGATCCGACCCTTAGAAACTCTCCCGACTCCAAAACCCTGAGGAGCTTCACCTGAGTGGAAAGGGGGAGTTCTCCCACTTCGTCAAGAAAAATAGTCCCTCCGTTGGCCTCCTCGAAATACCCTTTTCTGGTCTCGTTGGCACCTGTGAAGGAGCCCTTTTCGTGACCGAAAAGTTCCGATTCAAGGATACCACCGTGGATAGCTCCACAGTTTATGGCTACATAGTTCTTGTGTTTTCTGGGACTTAAAGAATGGATAATTTTGGGTATTACCTCCTTTCCGACTCCACTCTCACCTGTAATGAGGACAGACAGATCGGTCCCTGCTATCTGCTGCGCAGTGTTTATCGCAGACTCCAGACGGGGATCGTGACCAATAATTCCGAACCTGTTTTTAATATCGTTTATATCCATAATCTGCAAAGTTAAAAAAATTTAAGTTGCTAAGACATTTTTGGCTAAATTTGTCATATGAGAACTCTTGCAATAATCCCATCCAGATATGGATCATCCAGATTCCCTGGAAAACCCCTGGCCGACATCGCCGGGAAAAGTATGGTAAGGCGTGTTTACGAGCAGGCCAAAAAGGCATTTGAAGATGTATGCGTAGCCACTGACGACGAAAGGATAATCACTGAAGTAGAGAGCTTTGGAGGGGTAGCGATAATGACCTCCCCAACACACCAGAGTGGCACCGACAGATGCTATGAAGCCTACACAAAATATGCAGCCATGCACCCCGAAAGGGAGATTGATCTGGTCATGAATATTCAGGGAGATGAACCTCTTATAGACCCCGCTCAATTGAAATCCCTCGAAGAGGCATTCACCACTGATCCGCAGGTGTACCTTGGCACTATGGCCAAAAAAATAACATCTTCTGAAGAACTTTTCAGCCCGAATACCCCAAAATTGGTAATGGATATTAACGGGTATGCCTTATACTTTAGCAGAAGCACCATCCCCTATATGAGAGATGCCGAGCGCGAGAATTGGCTCACACAACACACTTATTATAAGCATATTGGACTATATGCATACAAACCCGAAACACTTGGGAAAATATGTTCTATGGAGCGCTCCAGTTTGGAAAAATGTGAGAGTTTGGAGCAGCTCAGATGGCTTGAAAACGGATTAAGAATCAAGGTTGTAGAAACAGATAGCACGACTTTTGCTGTAGACACTCCTGAAGATTTACTAAAAATTGTTAGTTACATCGAAAAAGATTTATATCTTTGCAGTTAGTCTACATATGTAGGCAAAAACGTGAATTAATTAAGTATTAATACAATAAATTGAATTCAAAATGAAAATTTTCCAAAAACTATCATCGCTAGCCCTTGCAGCTTTGGTTATCACCTCTTGCGGTAACCCTGCAAAAATGGCTGAAAAAGCAGAACTAGTTTCTGTTAACTGTGATCCTCAGGTTCTTGAGGTAGTTGCTGACAAAATTGACGCAAAAGTTTCTGTAGTTATCCCTGCAGACTATTTCCACCCAAAAGCTATCGTTGAGGTAGTTCCTGTATTGGTTTATCAGGGTGGCGAATCAGCTCTTGAGCCAGTTATGCTTCAAGGTGAGGATGTTGCTAAAAACTACACTACAGTTCCTGAGACTGGTGCAACTGTAACCAAAGACTTCACATTCGACTACAAGCCAGGTATGGAGAAATCTCACCTTGAGCTTAGAATGGCTGTTCTTTACAAAGACAAAAAGACCACTTACCCTTCTCCTTACAAAGTAGCTGACGGTGCTAACACCACTTACAAACTTGTTAAGAGAGACGGTGCCCTTGCTTATGCTCCAGATGCATATCAGGCTATCATCCCTGAGACTGGTGAGGCTCAGATCCTTTACCTTATCAACAGCTCAACTGTTCGTCCTGCTCAGCTTAAATCTGATGAGATCAAAGCTTTCCAGGAGTTCCTTAAAAATGTAAAAGCTGACGAAAGAAGAGAGATCGTTGGTACTGACATCATCGCTTACGCTTCTCCAGATGGAAAAGAGGATCTTAACAACAAACTTTCTGGCAAACGTGCTGAGTCTGCAACCAAAGCTTTCAACTCTAAGATCAACAACAAAAAAGTAGGTGTTGAGACAGCTGTTAACAGCGTTTCTATCTCTGAGGACTGGGATGGTTTCAAAGACCTAGTTAAAAACTCAGACATCGCTGACAAAGAGCTTATCCTTCGCGTTCTTGAGATGTACAGCGACCCTATCGTTCGCGAGAGAGAGATCAAAAACATGTCACAGGTATTCACTATCCTTGCTAAAGAGATCCTTCCTCAACTTCGTCGCGCAAGATTCATCGCTAACATCGAGTTCAAAAACTACACTGACGAAGAGCTTGTTGCTCTTGTTAACGAGAACATCGAAATCCTTGACGAAGAGGCACTTCTTCACGCTGCTACTCTAGTTAAAGAGAACGACACCAAAGTTAAAGTTTACACTCAGGCTGCCAACAAATTCAACAGCGACCGTGCTAACGTTAACCTAGCTGTTACCCTTCTTAAACAAGGTAAAGATGCTGACGCTGCTGCTGCTCTTGCAAAAGTTGCTAACAAAGATGCATACTACTACAATACTCTAGGTGTTGTTGCTCTTCGCAAAGGTGATGATGCTGCTGCTGTTGCTGCATTCAAACAGTCAAGCCTTAAAGAGGCTCAGTACAACCTCGCAGTTGTTGACGTAGTTAACGGTAAATACGCTGAGGCTAAAGCTAAACTTGCTGGTTCAAAAGGTTTCAACGAGGCTCTTGTTTGCATCCTTACCAATGACCTTGCTGGTGCTGAGGCTATCGTAGGTAACGCTAAATGCCAGTGCAAATCTTATCTTAAAGCTATCGTAGCTGCTCGTCAGGGTAAAGTTGACGCTGCTAAAGCTGCTCTTGAGGTTGCTAAGAAAGATGAGAAACTTGCTAAACGTGCTGAAAACGATATCGAGTTTGCAAAAGTTAAATAATTTGTAAATCAGTTATCATTCACATATGACAATCGCCCGGCGTAGACCGGGCGATTTTTTTATACCTACATCCCTACCATTACACAGCCAAAAGCGCTACAGAACCGTCATGCAGGGATTCTCCTTAAAAGTGGTGCGACGGTCTGTATTTTGATAAAAAAGGGCCCTTTTCGCGACACACTATCAGCTTTTTGGGTTAAAAGTGGTGTGACTGTGGCGACAGAAAGCATGTTATCGGATATGCTGACTGCTATGATGGTGCAGGACATACGTGGTCAGATATGCTGACTGCTGTCCATCTATAAGAGAACTGGAGGCCGTAAAACAGTACCAATGGTTGACTGATAACCCAACTCTTATGGAGGACTCTATTTGTAAAGCAGTAGTAGTGATAACAAAAAAATCGGGCGATCTGGATAGACCGCCCGAAATTTATTTATGATTCAGGAAGATTTATTTAACCTCCTCAATCTTGTCAGCAATAACGTTAAGGAATTTTGGAACATCCTTGCTTGCACTAACCTGGAACAAGTAACCTGTTACTTTAACCTGTTTGCCATTAAGTTTGGCAACATCCTCTTGTTTGAGTGAAGTAGACAGTTTAAGAGAACCTTGACCATTACATCCCTCAGGGAAGATAACGTTGATATAGTTACCATCGATCTTAAGTTCACCCTGGTATGTTACATACTCGATAGGAAGAAGGTGATTTTTGGTCTTGTTGGTACCTGTAAGTTTAACGATAAGCTCGTTAATCTTCTCGGTGTTGTACTCTACAGCAGTAGGAAGTTTCCATGATTTGTCATAACCATTTTTCTCAACAAGATCTGGTTTCTGGATCTGAGCTGCCCAGTTGTAAAGGCTTGGTGCACCAAGAACTTTTACATTGTCTGCAGTTCTTGCAGATTTGGTGTAATCTGCCTGATAGATAAGGATGCTTGCTGTTCCGTCTGATACGATGAAACCATAATCCTTAGCCACAGACATTACCTGACCGTAGATGTGAGTATACTCCTGGGTGAAGCAATCTTTGATAGCCACTTTCTCAGGCTCATTTGAGTTCTGGGTAAGAGCTACAGCGACAGCTGACTCAGATTTGCCATTGTTAGAAGCGATCTCAACAGAACCTGTACGTTTTACAACAGATGACATGTTGTCAAGGTAAGCAAACTTAACAAGAACTGTATCACATGGATTAGGCTCAATCTTGGTAGCTTTACCTTTAATATAATCCATGCTTAGAAGAGATACCCAAGAAGCTGTCTCATCAGGGATGTTAACCAAAACACCATTGCCTTTGTAAGCAGCTTTGACAGTGAATTCACCACCCTCTTTGTCAAGAGTCTTAGAGGTAGCATCAAGTTTTACAAGTGATTTAGTGATGCTTAGTACAGTCACGTCAACTAGCTCAACAGTAGTACCGTAAGTAGTTTTAGGACCTTGTACTTCCACTTCGTCACCTACCTCAAGACCAAGGCTCAAGAAGTTTTTGGTAGCACCTTTAGCGTCAAGAGTACCATAGATGTAGATCTCACCAGTCTCATCTTTAAGATACCAGTTACCATACTGAGTGTTGGCGATGCTTGTACATACACCTTTAACTTTGTATGATTTGCCATCAGGACCGGCGATAACCTCTGCACAAGTAGCTGGAGATACCTCTTTGGTACCCTGCATAACTTTTACGAACTGGGTGTTTTTACCAGCAGTGATAGTCAACTCTACATCACGACCGTCAATAGCTTCAGTAGCTGAGAATGAAACAGAAGTCTCACCAGCGTTACCGCTCTTAGGAGTTACATCAAGCCACTCAGGAATTTTGGTCTCATCAAAAGCCCAAGCCTCAGTAGCAGTGATTTTGATAGTAGTAGCAGTACCGGCCATGTCGATAGCTACATAAGATTTGTCAAGCTTAATGTTATCAAACGACTCTTTGATACTTGAAGGCTCACAAGAGGTGAAAGCAAGTACAGCAGAGAGTATGATACCAAATATATATCTTAATTTCATAATTGTCTACGTGTTATTAGTTAAACATATACTTAATACCTACAGAAGCGTACCAGCATTGACCCACTGAGTGAGAAGGTACGAATGTTTGAGTGCTACCATTAACAACAGAAGGTGTAGAGAATGTTGGATAACCATCTTTGTCAACTTTTTCAAATTTAAGGATACGACCTTCAACCATGTTAGGATCCATATATTTGCTTACACCCCAGCTTGAGTTGAATAGGTTAAGAACGTTCTTAAGGTCTACACTTAGCTGAAGAGTGTTGGTAGAGTTACCTGATTTCACTTTGAAGTCATGTTTGTAACCGAAGTCAAGTCTGTGTACCCATGGAGAGTATACGCTGTAAGCCTCAGCATACTGACCCTGATGTTTGCTCAAGTATTTGTCATTCTTAACGAATGCCATGAAGTTGTCTCTATCTTTCTCTGATACGAAACGGAAGTCACCGTTTGCTACCTCTGCATCGGTAGGGATGTAAAGTGCATCGTAGTTGTAACCGTCACCGTTCATATCGTTAGCCAACATATATGAGTAGTTGTAACCACCTCTCCAAGCCTCGTAAACAAGGTTGAAGTGATTGCCACATTTGTCATCGTGGCTGATAGATGCGATTACACGGTCAGGAGTAACATACTGTGAGTTGTGAAGCTCGATGTTGTTAGGACCTTTAGATGTAGGTACGTATGTGAATGCTGACTCAGCAGCTGATCCAGGCATACCTGTAATCTCTTTAGATACAGTGTGGGTATATGCAGCCATAAAGCTAAGACCCTCTACAGGACGCATATTGAAGCTTACGTTAGCTGAGTAACCGTAACCCTGGTGAGTATTCTCAAGAACGAATGCTTTAGTGCTTGTTCTGAAGTTAGAAGGGTACATAGGACGGTTGTCAGCACCGTTAAGTCTTGCAAAGCCCTCAACAGGCATCATACTCCAGTCAGAGATGGTAACACCGTTGATAGTTTTGTTGAAGATACCCTCAGCAGAGAATGACATAGGGAATGAAGTAGGGAAAGCGTAGTCGATAGCTACTGAAGTTTTCCATACCTGAGGCATCTTGAAGTTAGGATCCACAGCAGAGATTGATGAAGGAACTGCACCATCTTCAGGGTTGATAGTAGAAGGATAACCCATAGCATGAAGTTTCTTCAATAGTGCATCGATGGTAGCTTTACCATTCTCAGTTACAAGACCGCCAGTGAAGTGGTCAGCCATTGTACCAAGACCCAATTTCTTAAGGTTGCTGTCATTTAGCTGAGCCTGGTACTGAACCATACCTGAGTTGGTAGGCATGTTGGTGAAGAATACAAGAGGAAGACGACCTGAGAATAGACCTGTACCACCACGTACTTTAAGGCTGTTGTCACCCATTACGTCCCAAGAGAAACCTACTCTTGGAGAGATAGTCAAGTTAGCTGTAGGCCATTTGCCTGTATCAATGCTACGCTCGTTGCCATTTTTGTCATAGTATTTAAGGGCAAGGATAGCGTTGTTGGTCATAAGGTCTGAGTTATCGAAGAACAGACCATCAAAACGGATACCTGCTGTAAGTTTGAAATCCTCAGTAGCATTCCACTCATCCTGTAGGTAAAGACCTGCTTTGTGGAACTGTACACGAGCTGCAGGATTCTGCTCACCATCGTAACCGTAGGTCAAACATACTACCTCAGGAGCAGCACCGTTGATGAAGTCATCTACACTTGCATAACGATAGTAACCTGTACCATTTCTCATATATGCGTTGTCAGCCATCTGATACTCATAGTTAAGACCTGCGGTAAGCTTGTGATTACCTGCGTAAAGGGTCATATCATCTTTGATGCTGACGTGGGTGTTGTGAACAGCGTTGTTCCAAGTAAACAACTCATAACCAAGTGACATGTAGTTGGTAGTAGTACCAGTACCGTCAAGGATGTCGATATGAGGGAACATATCTGAGTTTGTACCACGAACGTCATCAAGTTTTGAGAAAGTAGCCAAGAACTGGTTAGATAGGTTGTCGCTCAAACGGCTGTTCAAATCAAGTGATACAGAGTGAACAAGGTTGTTCATTGAGTACATGTTGTTAGCAAAAGCCATTGAGTAAAGTGATGTACGTGCATAAGCAGAACGTGTACCACCGTCCATAGATGATGCGTTAGGACCATTCCAGCCAGTATTGTTGGTATAGTTGTAACGAAGGGCAAGTTTGTGGTCATTGTTGATGTTCCAGTCAAGTCTTGCCAATACTTTCACGTTAGACTCATCAGCAGGGAACTCTGTGAAAGAACCTGTATCGTAACCGTATTTCTCTTTTACGAAAGCAGATACTCTCTCCATATCTGCAACTGTAGTATATGAAAGGTATTTGTTAGCATCACCTTTACCATCTACAGAAGCTCTCCAAGGAACTGCTACAGAAGGAGAAGAAGAGTACTCAGCATTCACGAAGAAGAAGAGTTTATTTTTGATGATAGGACCACCAAGAGTCATACCGTAAGTGGTATTTCTGTCAGTGTCACGAGCACCAGGGATCTGTTCGCCATCTACTGTATCACCACGCATATTCTCATTTCTGTGATATACGTAAGCTGATCCTTTGAAGGTGTTTGTACCAGATTTGGTAATAGCGTTCACACCACCACCGATGAAGTTGGTCTGACGTACGTCATAAGGAGAGATCACTACCTGAAGCTCTTCGATAGCATCGATAGAGATAGGGTTACCACCACCAGGAAGACCGTCGTTAAGACCGAAGTTATTGTTGAAGTTTGCACCATCGACAGTGAAGTTAGCTGTACGACCGTCAGCACCTGCGAAGCTCATACCGTTACCACCATAAGGTGAAAGTCTGGTAACATCAGAGATGCTTCTGCTTACTGTAGGAAGTGCAGTGATCTGTTTGCTTGAGATGTTAACTGAAGAACCTGTTTTCTCTGCTGCGAATTTAGAGGTAGCAGTAGTGATAACAGAAGCTGCACTAAGCATTTCAGCGTCATCTTTAAGTTCTACATTGATACTGGTAACCTCTGCAAGAACAAGGGTTACATCAGTGTAAGTGATAGTTTGATAACCGATACAAGATACTTCTACCTTGTAAGGACCACCGGCACGCATACCTTGGATAGCATAACGACCGTCAGTGTTAGCGCTGACACCATAGACAGTTCCTGATGGCTCGTGTGTTGCTACAACTGTAGCACCGATCACAGCTTCACCATTAACATCTACGATGCGACCACTAAGAGCAGAGGTAGTCACCTGAGCGAAGGCAACTGCACTCACGAACATTGTCGCAAAAGCGATCAATAGACACTTAATAGATTGTTTCATAGTGTGTTAAAAAATATTGTTAAAAATTTATTGGAGCCAAAATTGTGAGGATATTTTTTCACGGCGCGAATATAGTAAAATAATCGGACTCTCAAGATACCTTAACCAAAAATTCACGGACCATATCCAGATACCTATCATCTCCATTCATAGAGAGATACTCCTCTGTACACCCCTCCAGAATCTCCCCTTTTGGAGCGAGTATGAATTCCATTATATATCTTTTGGGTGGTTTATGCGAGACAGTGCTCACCTTGCACAATCTCCTTAGAGCAAGTCTCATCCCCTCACCTGTGCCTACGTGATACAGCTCCGCATCCTTGACAAATGCCTCACCTTCCTCCTTTGGGAGTATCACCACCAATCTGCCACCCTCTTTCAAAAGTCTGAATGCAGAGGATATGAGATCTATGTGGGGCAATGAATCGGTATGCCTGGTGTTGCTTCTGCGCAATGATGGTGCTTTCAGAGAATCCACGAAATATGGTGGGTTGGAGACAATCAGGTCGTACCGCTCATCTGGGTAGAATTCCTGCAAAGGGGTATGTACAGCCCGAAGAGAGCCACTCCAGGGAGATATTTCAAAATTGTGGGAAGCCTCCTCAATGGATGGGAGGTCAATATCTATTGCATCTATCGATACCCCCACCTGATGGGAGAGCCTCTGTGCAATCATCAGAGCCACCACCCCTGTACCGGTCCCTATATCAAGGACCCTCCTGTCACCATCATGAAGAGGTGCCCAGGCACCCAGAAGAACACTGTCTGTCCCCAGCTTCATAGCAGAGGAGACATTTTTAACTTTGAATTGCTTAAACTGAAAGTACTCCATCGACTATCTTGCCGTCGGACATCTCTATCATACGGTCCGACATTTTTGCCAAATCCTTATCGTGGGTCACAATTATTACTGTCAATCCATACCTGTCCCGGAGATCAAAAAAGAGTTTGTGTATCTCCCGCTTGGTATTGCTATCAAGGTTGCCGGAGGGCTCATCTGCAAAAAGAACTGCAGGTTTGTTTATTATTGCTCTGGCAATGGCCACCCTTTGCTGCTCTCCGCCGGAGAGTTCGGATGGCTTGTGGTCAAACCTCTGGGCAAGCCCCATCTCGGATAGGAGCCTTTTTGCCTCAGATCTGGCAGCAGATGCAGAGCCCCCTGCTATAAGGGCAGGTATCATTACATTTTCAAGTGCAGTGAACTCGGGGAGAAGGTGGTGGAACTGGAAAACAAAACCTATTTTTCTGTTTCTGAAGTCAGCCAAAGCATCCGAGGAGAGTGCAAAGATATCAACATCATCTACAATCACCTTTCCGGCAGTAGGCTCTGAAAGCGAACCCAAAATCTGGAGCAGAGTGGACTTTCCTGCACCGCTGGCCCCAACAATAGAAACGACCTCCGCCCCTTCTGAACGGAAGTCTATCCCTTTTAGGACCTTCAATTGACCGAAGGTCTTTTCTATTCCTGTAGCGAGAATCATCAGTTACCCGATTTTCTTGGTGGCTGCTTCTCTGAGGGGACCTCATCAATTTTGCCGGAGTGTTTCTTCTCTTTCCACATATTTGTCAGAATCTCCCTGAACCCCTTCTCCGCTACAAATATTTTGGCAACTTTCTCCATGGGGAGGATCTTGTAGAACTCTTCGATATAGATATCGAATACCTCAGACTCCATCGACAGTGCCCTGGAGTACTCCTTTATGAGCTTCTTCATCTGGGGATCTGTATAATCACCCATCTCCTCAAGGGCCACTATATCTTTTATAGCTTTGTGGACCTGTTTGTTGGCCTCCTGTCTTTCACCCCACCATTTGTTGTAAATGGGCCAGAAAACCTGCGCCTCCTCTGGAGTAAGATTCAGTTTCTCAGTAAAATAAGCCACTTTGGTAGCTTCAACCTTCTCTCTGAAGGGCCTCTCTTCCTGCTTTTTCTGAGGCTGCCCTGTCATTGGGAAAGCCATCAGGATAGAGATTAAAATAACCAATGCTCTATTCATTGTTATATTCTTCTATAATATTCAACAAATCTTCCTGAGACATCTCATCTTCAATCCTCTGATAGAGCTCTTCATAGAGTTCCACCCCCTCTGTGAGATAGTCCTTGTCAATATCTATTTCATCGTAAAGATAGTCAATAAAATCGTGTTTGATATACCCATCCTTAATCAAAATGGCGAATTCATCGTTTTCCATATCGAATTGGTCGTTGTAAATGGTGTCAGTCAAGGAAAGCACACCATACCCCATGCCGAATATAAAAACGAAAGAAAAGGCAAGGGCAAAGCCTGTTTTGATGGATGCCCACAGGTGGTTGCCCTCCCTCTGCTGCGAAATACCGATTCTCCCCCTTACGCTATCCTCAATAGTGGAGAAGTACCCATCAGGGACCGAGAACGGTCTCTTCTTGTTTTTTATTTCATCCAACATATTCATACCCTTTAGACTACAATGTAAGCAAAAAGTTAAAATTGACGCTTGAGATTTTCCTTTATTTTGTTGTAGGCGTGATGATAAGAGGCTTTCAACGATCCCTCTGTCCCCCCCAGAATCTCCACCATATCCTCATATTTCACCTCATCAAAGTAGCGCATGGTAAAGACAGTCCTCTGTTTTGGAGGGAGCTTCTGAATCTCCTTATGGAGGGCTATCTGCAGCTCATCCCCATTGAAATACTCATCGGCCAGCAACTGTCTGCCAATCTTATCATCCCAGTTTGACAACGAGATGAAGCTTTTGAGCCTCTCCCTTTTCAGATAGGTAAGAGTCTCATTTGTGGCTATCTTGTACAACCAAGTAAAAAGCTTGGAGTCCCCCCTGAAATCGGGAAGATATCTCCAAGCTTTAACAAGTGTATTCTGAAGCAGATCATTTGCCTGCTCGTGATCCAGGACAAGTTGTCTTATATGCCAATACAGACGCTCCTGATATTTGCGGACCAAAAGGTTAAAGGCGTATTCCTCCTTTCCCCCCTCGCGGTAAATATCTAAAATGTCCTGATCTTCAACCATTATTTCCTGGCCAAAACTTTTTTCACTGATTCTACAATATTGTCTGCATCAAGTTTGTAAAGTTTCATTAGCTCTGCAGGTGTACCACTCTGTCCAAACTGGTCATCCACTGCTACAAACTCCACTGGAGCAGGGTAATTTCTGGCCAAAAGACCCGAAATCAGTTCACCCATACCTCCTGCGATAAGATGCTCCTCAGCACATACCACAGCTCCTGTTTTCTTTACAGATTCTAGGACTGCTTTTTCATCCAAAGGCTTAATGGTGTGGATATTTATGAGTTCAACAGAGATGCCCTCTGCTTCAAGTTTCTCTGCAGCTTGAATTGATTCCCACACCAAATGTCCAGTAGCAAAGATAGTAACATCCTTTCCTTCAATAAGTTTAAGGGCTTTGCCGATCTCAAATTTCTGATCAGCAGGTGTGAAGTTGGGGACAGATGGACGGCCGAAACGGAGATACACAGGGCCATCATGTTCTGCAACTGCTATGGTAGCAGCTTTGGTCTGATTGTAGTCGCAAGGGTTGATAACTGTCATACCTGGCAACATCCTCATCAGGCCAAGATCCTCCATTGTCTGGTGTGTAGCACCATCCTCTCCAAGGGTTATACCTGCGTGCGATGCACAAACTTTAACATTTGTATTGCCATAGGCTATCGACTGGCGAATCTGGTCGTACACTCTGGCTGTGATGAAGTTTGCAAATGAACCCACAAAAGGGACTTTGCCACTCAAAGCCAAACCTGCAGCAACACCTATCATATTTGCCTCTGCGATACCGCCTTGGTAAAATCTGCCTGGATTCTCCTTGGCAAACTGGTCCATCTTGAGTGAACCTGTCAAATCTGCACATAGTGCCACTACATCAGGATTTGTCCTTCCTAGTTCTGCAAGACCTGCTCCAAAACCTGAGCGGGTATCTTTATTGCCACTGTTTTCGAATTTCATATGAGGATTTTATCTTTAAAATACAGAGAAATATAAACCAACATTAAAATATAGATTCTGGGCATTGTTTGTCGCCCAGTTGTATCCGGCTACCACATTTGCACCCCAAGGGGCGTGTTTGCCGAAAGGAATATATACACCCACCTCAGGGCTCATAAGAAAACCCCACGATGAATTTGAGAATTCATACTCCTGGATCTGAGTGTACTCAACATAGCTTGTTGCTCCCAAACCGGCTGCAGCATATACTTTTACAAAGCCCTCCGGATTGAAGAGGTACTTGAACTGCGCCTTCATCGGAATGGTCTGGGTTGTTTTATAAAGGGCAGCGTAAACTGCACAATTTTCACTCACCTGATAAATCTCAGCAGGGACGCTCTTATGGTTGTAACCCCATGCGAAGTCTGCACCTACAGCTATATTGTCGGTAACAAAGAACCCGAAGTTGAAATCAGCACCATTGAACCCTGCACGGGAGATGAAATCTGCCTGTGCACCAAGTGGAACAGATGACTGCCATCCGAAAGAGTACACCTGTGAAAATCTGAGATTTGTCTGTGCAAATGATACACTTGCCACCAGCGCTGCCACAACAGTAATTAAAATCTTTTTCATAATCTCTCTCCTTTATTTGGTGTTAGCAGGTGGAATCATATCAAAACATTGTCCGATAGCAGCGGCTCTCTCTGACGAGGTATGAGTAGAGTTCAGTATGCTCCTCACGAGACCGTGCCATACGATAGGGGGGTTGGAATCATCACCCATATTCTTCAAATCGACAATATCAATTGTCAGACTGCCTGATGAATATGATGATGCCATAGGGTACATCGGATAAGGATAGTAAGGATAGAATGGATCGTACGGGTAGTAAGGGAAGAATGGATCGTAAGGATACCAGTCATAATAATACCACCAATAGTCCCAGTCCCACCAATATCCGGGATAGACAACGGTAGTTGTGTTCACAATATATGCGAGGTCCACGATGAGGTCCGGTGTACTGAATTCACCCTTGCCTGGTGCAAACAGTGTATAACCCAGAGCCACCATCTCCTTTTCCACTACCGCCTTAACCTCCTCTGAGAGGTTGTTTTTCTGTCTCACATTTTTGTCACCTTCCACATATAGAATGGAGTCTGCTATTGCAAATGTCTTATACTGTGCAAAATCGACATTGTCTGCCTTATATGCCACAGATACGAACTGATCTACTGTATCTCTGTAATCATCGTTCCAGAAAGAGCAGCTCCCAAACAAAAGCGATGTGACAAAAAAGAATAAAATTGTTCTCTTCATTGTTTTAATTTGTTAAAAATCTCCCAAAGTCTCCTCAAGCTGAGCCAAGCCTTTTTCGCATTGCTCTGCAGAAGGGGCCTTTCCGTGCCACTCACAAGTACCCGCCATAAAGTCAACACCGTGACCCATTTCGGTCTTGAAGAGGATCATGACAGGCTTCCCTTTGCCCGATTCACCTTTGGCTGTGTTAAACGCATTTTCAATACAGCCAAAATCGTGCCCGTCTGCAACAACTACTGTCCAGCCGAACTTTTCCCATTTCCCCTGGAGATCTCCCAATGACATTACCGAATCGGTAGTACCGTCGATCTGCTGACCGTTCCAGTCTGTCATCGCTATTATATTGTCCACTTTATGCTGTGCTCCAAACATCGCAGCTTCCCATACCTGACCCTCCTGGCTCTCGCCGTCACCAAGCAGCACATAAACATAGTTTGGGTCGTTGTTCGCTTTTTTTGCCAATGCAGCACCCAATGCTACCGAAAGACCCTGGCCCAAAGAGCCTGCCGCTTCATAAATGCCCGGCATACCTTTGCGCACTGATGGGTGTCCTTGAAGGCGAGAACCACATTTTCTGAATGTAGCCAGCTCGCTTACGGGGAAATAACCTGACCTCGCCATCACACTGTAGAGGACAGGAGTCATATGGCCTGCTGAGAGGAAAAACATATCATTGTCCTTACCATCCCTAGTCCAATTTGCTGGAGAGTGTTTCATCACCTTGAAGAACAAGGTTGTAAGAATATCAGTACTACTCATCGATCCGCCTGGGTGACCAGATTTGGCAAGTGTAACCATTCTAAGGATATCTCTTCTTACTTGAGTTGAGATTTTTGAGAGTTGATTAGCTTCACACATAACTTTATTTCATTATTGAATATTATGCTAAGTTACTACGAATTTGAGAAAAAACAAATTACAATGTATATTTGCACCCATAAATATTCGAGGATGAAGCACATTAGGAATTTTTGCATTATCGCCCATATTGACCATGGGAAAAGCACATTGGCAGACCGCCTTCTGGAGGCAACAAATACCCTTAACGCCAGAGAGATGGAGAACCAGGTTCTGGACTCAATGGACCTTGAGAAAGAGAAGGGTATCACCATCAAGAGCCACGCCATACAGATGCAGTATAACCGTAATGGTGAAAACTACACTCTTAACCTTCTTGACACCCCCGGTCACGTCGACTTCTCTTATGAGGTATCACGTGCCATCGCCTCGTGCGAAGGTGCCCTTTTGGTAGTGGATGCCACCCAGGGTATTCAGGCTCAGACCATCTCCAACCTGTACCTCGCATTGGAACACGACCTGGAGATTATCCCCATCCTGAACAAAATTGATATGGACGCAGCTATGGTGGATGTGGTCAAGGACCAGATTATCGACCTTATCGGATGTAAGGACGAAGATATCCTTCTGTGCAGCGCCAAGACAGGTATGGGTGTACCGGAGATTCTCGATGCTATAGTGGAGAGGATCCCTGCACCTCAGGGTGACCCTGAGGCACCGCTTCAGGCACTTATTTTTGACTCCGTATTCAACTCATTCAGAGGAATTATAGCATATTTCAAAGTGGAAAACGGTGTCATCCGCAAAGGTGACAAAGTCAAGTTCTTCAACACCGGAAAAGAGTATGTGGCAGATGAGGTGGGTTACCTCAGGATGAAACTATGCCCCACAGATGAGGTAAGCTGCGGAAATGTAGGATACATCATATCAGGTATCAAAACTGCAGTAGAGGTTAAGGTGGGTGACACCATCACCCATGTGGAAAACCCTTGCAATGAATCCATTGCCGGCTTTGAAGAGGTTAAGCCTATGCTTTTCGCCGGTGTATACCCAGTGGATACAGATGAGTACGAAGACCTCAGGGCCTCACTTGAGAAACTTCAGCTCAATGACGCTTCGCTAGTTTTCGAACCGGAGTCATCACTTGCTCTTGGTTTCGGTTTCCGATGCGGATTCCTCGGTTTGCTCCACCTGGAGATCATGCAGGAGAGACTCTACCGAGAGTTTGACATGGATGTAATTACCACAGTGCCCAACGTGTCGTACAAAGTCTACACTACACAGGGAGAGTGTGTCGATGTCCACAACCCTTCAGGTCTCCCGGCACCTACACTCATCAAACAGATCGATGAGCCATATATCAAAGCACAGATTATCTCCAAGAGCGATTTCTTCGGCCCTATCATGAAGCTTTGTCTGGATAAGAGGGGTATCCTCATCAACCAGCACTTCATCACAGCCGACCGCGTGGAGCTTACATACGAGATGCCACTTGCAGAGATCGTCTTCGACTTCTATGACAAACTGAAATCAATATCGAAAGGTTACGCATCCTTCGATTATCATATCTGCGGATACAAAAAATCCGATCTTGTCAAACTCGACATCCTCCTCAACTCGGAGCCCGTCGATGCCCTCTCTTCTCTGATCCACAGAGATAGAGCCTATGATTTCGGCCGCAGGATGTGCGAAAAACTCAAAGAGCTTATCCCAAGACAGCAGTTCGATATCGCCATCCAGGCAGCCATCGGTGCGAAGATTATAGCACGTGAGACTGTAAAAGCTGTCCGTAAGGACGTTACAGCCAAGTGTTATGGCGGTGATATCACCCGTAAACGCAAACTCCTAGAGAAGCAGAAGAAAGGTAAGAAACGTATGCGCCAGATCGGAAACGTGGAGGTACCACAATCTGCATTCATGGCGGTACTCAAGCTTGACTAGAATACCCCGACAGAGTATTACAAGCCCCTTTCGGGGATATAAAATAAAAGAGGTGACCAAATCGGTCACCTCTTCGTTTATCCGGTATAGGATGATTATTATTCGTCACCCTCTTCCTCCTGGTAAGCTTTAAGAAGCTTGTCCTGAACATCTGCAGGAACCTGTGAGTATTCAGCGTACTCCATAGTGAAGGTAGCACGACCTGAAGTAAGTGAGCTAAGGGTAGTCGAGTATTTGTAAAGCTCTGCAAGTGGAACTCTTGCTTTAAGCACCTCGAAACCTTTAACACTGCTCATACCTTCGATCATAGCTCTGCGGTTCTGAAGGTCTGACATTACATCACCCATACAGTCACTTGGTACAAGGATCTCTACATTGTAGATAGGCTCCATAATCTTAGGACCAGCGTTGCGGAACGCCTCTTTGAATGCGTTTCTTGATGCAAGTTTGAAAGAGATCTCATTTGAGTCTACTGGGTGCATCTTACCATCGTAAACATATACTCTGATATCACGTGCATAAGAACCTGTTAGAGGACCCTCTTCCATCTTCTCCATAATACCTTTAAGGATAGCTGGCATAAAGCGTGCATCGATAGCACCACCTACGATACAGTTGTAGTATTCAAGTTTACCACCCCAGTCCATAGTGTATTCCTCTTTACCTTTGATATTGAGAACCATCTCTTTACCGTCGATTTTGAAACGGTTGTTCTGAGGAGCGCCCTCAACGAATGGCTCGATAAGAAGGTGAACCTCACCAAACTGACCTGCACCACCAGACTGTTTTTTGTGACGGTAAGAAGCGGTAGCCACTTTAGTAATGGTCTCTCTGTATGAAATTCTTGGAGCGAAAAGATCCACTTCAAGTTTGTAAACATTGTTAAGGTGCCATTTCAAGATATTGATATGGTGCTCACCCTGACCGCTAAGGATAGTCTGTTTAAGCTCTTTAGCGTAAAGAACTTCGATTGTTGGATCCTCTGCAGCGTATTTGTTGAGTGCTTCACCCAATTTCTCCTCATCTTTCTCGTCTTTAGCTTTGATAGCTGTACGGAATTTTGATTGAGGGAACTCAATAGCCTTGAATGCCCAGTCAACTGAAGGTGCACAAAGTGTCTGGTTTGTCTTCACAGTTTTAAGTTTAACTGTACAGCCAAGATCACCGGCTACCATCTCAGAAACTTTCTCTTTCTTTTTACCTGCTACTGCATAAATCTGGGTAATTCTCTCTTTTGCGCCAGTTACAGGGTTCACAAGGTCCATACCCTCAGTAATTTTACCTGACATCACTTTGAAGTAAGAAACCTCACCCAAGTGCTGCTCAACAGATGTTCTGTAGAAGAACAATGCAGTCTCTTTTGAAGCATCGCAAGGAACCTCAACGCCCTCTGTAGTCACCTCTACATCCTTAACTGGAGAAGGGGTAGCGTTGATAACGAACTCCATAAGACGTTTAACACCGATATCTTTTCTTGCAGATAGACAGAATACTGGCATTACACTACCCGAAAGGATACCAAGGTTAAGACCTTTAATCATCTCAGGGAAAGTAAGGTCGTTTGTCTCAAAATATTTGTCCATCAACTCCTCATCATTCTGAGCTGCAGCCTCCATAAGTGCAAGTCTGTACTCCTCAGCCTGATCAGCATACTCTGCAGGGATTTCAAGATCCTCACGTGTACCGTTCTCATCTTTGAATCTGTAGAATTTCTGTTTGAGCACGTCCACAAAACCGTCAAAACCAGGGCCTACTGCCACTGGGAACTGAACAGGAACCACTTTGTTGCCGAAAGTCTGCTTCAATGAATCAATGGTGGTATCCCAACCAGCTTTCTCTGAGTCAAGTTGGTTAACACCGATGATAAGGGGCATTTTATATTGGTCTGCATATCTTGCAAAGATCTCGGTACCAACCTCCACTCCTTGAGTAGCGTTAACGATCATGATACCTGCATCTGCCACTTTAAAGCCTGCAACCACGCCACCAATAAAGTCATCCTGACCCGGAGTGTCGATGATATTGAGCTTGTTCTCCATGAACTCGGTATAAAGAGGAGTCGAATAGATAGAGCGCTGATAGATTTGTTCAACTTCAGTGTTGTCACTGACTGTGTTTTTGGCTTCGATAGTTCCCCTACGATCGATAACTTTACCCTCAAACATCATGGCCTCAGCCAATGTAGTTTTACCAGATTTAGAGCTACCCAATAGGACAACGTTTCTGATGTTGCCGGTTTGGTATGTTTTCATCTTTGGTTTGTTTTAATATTTGTAATAAATTTACACTTTTTCAGTTTAGTAGCCTACAAAACTAAAAACAATAAATTGAAAAAGCAATAATTTTGCAACCATGTTATCGCCCTTTTATTCAAATTTTATAGAAGCCGGCTGCGACGAGGCTGGACGTGGCCCTCTGGCCGGACCTGTTTTTGCAGCAGCAGTTATACTCCCGAAGGATTTCCATCACCCCCTGCTGAACGATTCGAAACAGATATCTGAGAGGGTCAGGGAAGAGCTTCGCCCTATAATTGAAATGGAGGCTCTGGCCTGGGCGGTAACAGCTGTGGAGCCTGAGGAGATAGACAAGATCAATATATTGAAGGCATCCATAGCCGGGATGCACCGCTCCCTGGACAAACTTATCATCAGACCTGAGTTCATAATAGTTGATGGCAACAAGTTTTCTCCATACATAGATAAGAGTGGAGGGACATCAACCTCAGACTGGAAAATAATCCCACACAAGTGCATTGTGAAGGGGGATGCAAAGTTCACCTCGATTGCAGCAGCATCTGTCCTCGCCAAAACATACCGTGACGATTATATGAGGGAAGCGGCAAAACAATACCCCCAGTATGGCTGGGAGAGGAACTTCGGCTACCCTACAAAAGAACACAGAGAGGCCATCATCCGATATGGAGAGACCCCTCTGCACCGCAAAAGTTTCCATTGTCGCAACAACGACATAGAGCTGAAGCTTGAGTTCTGATCCTATTTGAGTTCAAATTTCACATAAACAGTAGTCTCCACCCTTATTTTCTCAAATTCGATTTCTGGAACTCTGACCACTTGATCCTCAGCAAGATTCCCCTTGACCATCATCATCTGAGGCATACCATAAGTGCGATGGTTATGCTCATTTTCAGAGATGTGCATTGCTCTTCCTATAGTGTGTCCCACAGCCTCTGAGAGCAATGTGGCACGGGCCTTTGCACTCTTTATAGCAGCCACCCTCACCTCATCCTGGTATTTCGCTATTTGAGAGCACTCCACTTTATCCACCGACACCTCAGAGATTCCCAACTGTTCAAGGGCAAGTATCACCTCACCCGCCTGCTGGGCCGAGTGCACTGTCAACTGATACTCCTTCATAAGTTTGGGATCACTCTTAATGAGGAAATAGTGTTTGAAATTGCTCGCCATATCCTTTACGACAAGGTCTTTCTTGATATCAATCCCCATTTCCTGAAGTTTACCGATCATTTTCTTCTCCACTGAGGCCATTGAGGTGTTCTTATAGTCCTTCTCATTGATGGTTATGGTCATGTAAATCATATCGGGAGCCACATCCTTATGGGCTCTGCCAGAGACCTCTATATAGTGTTTGGTCAAAAAATCTTGAGCTACAACCTTAGTCGACGCTGCCCCTAAAACCATTAGGGAACAAACCGCCATTAACATTAATTTTTTCATATTCTATTTTTTTGTTTCCCCTTTAGCAAGGCAAATAGAATGCCAAAAAATTTTTCCCTTTTATATCCGTTTTATATCTTTGTTCTTGGAAAAACTTTTTTCAGAATATGGAATACGTTTATTTAGGCATCCTTATTTTTATTTTTGGTCTTGCAATCTTCGACCTTATAATCGGGGTCAGCAACGACGCAGTAAACTTTCTCAATTCGGCAGTAGGCGCTAAAACAGCCTCATTTAAAGTGATTCTTGGTTTGGCGGCAATAGGTGTTTTCTTTGGAGCTGCCACCTCTAACGGTATGATGGACGTAGCGCGTCACGGCATATTCCAGCCACAACATTTCACCTTCGTGGAGATAATGTGCATCCTGATGGCGGTGATGGTTACCGATGTTATCCTGCTGGACACTTTCAATTCATTGGGTATGCCCACCTCCACCACAGTATCTCTGGTATTCGAATTGCTCGGAGGTACAGTGGCCCTCGCCATGATCAAGAGTATCGCCTCAGAAGGGGCCCTTACATTCGGCGAGATGATAAACACTGACAAGGTGCTGACAGTGGTGCTGGGTATCTTCCTCTCAATCGCCATAGCATTCTTCTTCGGTCTTTTGATCCAATGGATAACCCGCGTCATCTTCACATTCAACTACAAAAGGAACCTCAAGTGGTTCGCCGGCATTTTCGGCGGCATAGCCACCACAGCCATAATCTATTTTATGCTTTTCAAAGGGCTTAAGGACAGCTCCTTCATGACCCCTGAAAACAAACAATGGATCAATGAAAACACAGGTCAGCTTCTTGTATATGTTTTCCTTGGATCAGGTGTACTGATGCAGATACTGCATTGGTGCAAGGTCAACATCTTCAAGATTGTCGTACTTATGGGTACCTTCTCCCTCGCTATGGCATTTGCAGGCAACGACCTTGTGAACTTTATAGGTATCCCCCTCACCGGCCTTGCCACATATCAGGACTACATGGCCAATGGCCAGGGTGTAGGGATGGATGTATTCACTATGGACAGCCTCAATGGTCCGGCCAATACACCTATCCTCTTCCTGCTCGGAGCAGGAGTCATTATGGTGTTTGCCCTGGTAACATCCAAAAAGGCCCACAATGTGATAAAGACATCTGTGAACCTCTCCAAACAGGATGACGGAGACGAGATGTTCGGCACATCAAGCGTAGCCAGAAGATTGGTGGTAACATCCAACTCATTTGTCAACTGGATCAACAAAGTGACACCAGAGCCTGTATCCCACTGGGTGGACAAACGTTTCAACAAAGATGAGATGATCATGGAGAAAGGTGCCGCTTTTGACCAGCTGCGCGCAGCGATTAACCTCGTAGTGGCAGCATTGCTGGTAGCACTTGGTACCTCCCTCAAACTTCCACTCTCCACCACATTCGTAACATTTATGGTGGCTATGGGTACCTCTCTTGCAGACCGCGCATGGAACAGGGAATCTGCTGTATTCAGAGTAACAGGTGTAGTCTCTGTCATCGGCGGATGGTTCATCACAGCGGGAGCCGCATTCATAATCAGCTTTGTGGTGGCAATAATAATGCACTATGGTGGCATCATTGCTATGGTGGCCCTTGCTGCAATCGCCATCGCCATCATTATCACCAGCAACATCAAATTCAGCAAGAAATCCAAAGAGGAGAAGAAAGATGACAAGATATTCTCTGAAATCCTCACCACTTCTGACAAACAGAGGGCGTGGGAACTCCTCAGAGGTCACGTTCAGAACAATATCCTTACTGAGCTTGAGTTTGTGGAGGAGTCATACACTGAATTCATTGAAGCTTTCATAGAGGAAGACCGCAGAACCTTGAGCAGACTCCACCGCACCATACGCAATGAGAAGGAGTTGTTCAAGACCAAGCGCCGCAAAGAGATTACCGGTCTCAAGAGAATCGACCCTGTTATGGCTGTTCAGGCCGGCACATGGTTCCACATAGCGACAAACAACACATCGCAGCTCATCTATAGCATACGTCGTGTCATCGAGCCATGCAAGGATCACATTGACAACAACTTCAACCCTCTTCCACAGGTGTGCTCAGATGAGATAAGACCATTGGTTACCAAACTTGTAGCCCTGATAGAAAATGAGAAGAACCTCATCTCCTCATCAGTTGACATTGCTCTTCACCTGAAAGAGATCTCATCTTACAAAAAAGAGGTATCTGCTGTTATGGAGGCTCACCTCAAGAGGATGAGCAATGAGGTAGATTCCACCAATCTGAACATCTACATCCTGTACCAGAGCATCCTTCAGGAGACCTGGCAGATGGCAGATACCCTCAAACACCTGGCAAGAGCTGTCGACAAACTCAAGAATTTGTAAAAGAGTTCTGATTTACAATATGAAACGCTGCTGCAGACAACTTCTCGGCAGCGTTTTTCATTGGGTCCTTAGGGAAAAGGGCAGATATTGACACGAGGCGGCATATACCATGACTCCTGTAGATTACCTCAGGAACCATATTTCTGCCACACAAAAGCCACAAAGGTTTCCTGTACTGGGCACAGAGCTGCGCAATGCCCAAAGGGAGTTTCCCCTCAAGAGACTGCCCATCAAACCTCCCTTCGCCGGTAATGACAAGATCGGCTGAGGCTATCTCCTCTTCGAGATTCATCATATCGGTAAATACCCTCCAACCCTGGAGCATTTTTGCCTTGAGCACTCCGTACAAAGCGAAACCCACGCCCCCTGCAGCTCCTGCACCGGGGAATTGCGCCAGCTCCTCCGAAGGGAGGCCACGCCATCTGGCGACAGCCTCACTCCACTTTGCAAGTCTCTCTTCCAAAATAGGGATATTCTCTGGGGTAGCACCTTTCTGAGGACCATATATTGGAGTAGCACCATTGGGGCCAAGGAGGGGATTCTCCACATCACAAGCCACCTCTATCGCAGTCTCTGCCAGGTGCGGCGTAACATTGTCAACCTGGGAACTGTCAAGGGTATTGGTCTGAGCATCATATCTGAATCCGAGCGCCTCGAGCATCCCGACGCCTCCATCATTGGTCGCAGAGCCACCTATAGCCACCACCACCTTTCTGGCTCGTGAGACCTCCACTGCGTGGCGGATAACTTCACCGAGTCCATATGTGGAGGCTTTAAGGATATCCCTCTGCTGTGGAGGGATAAGATTGAGTCCCGATACCTGGGCCATCTCCACAAAGGCTGTATCACCAAGCATAAGGTAAGGTGCACGGATAGTGGCTCCGAGGGGATTTGTCGCCTCTGTGAAAACCCTCTTACCACCCACAGCACTCTCCACCACCGCCAGACTCCCATCGCCACCATCTGCCATAGGGAAAAGTCTTATCTCGGCCTCGGGAAATCCTTTCTGAATCCCCTCTTTTATAGCCTCTGCCGCCTGAGGTGCAGTCATTGTCCCCTTGAACTTGTCAACTGCCACTACTATTTTACGGTATCTATTATTTGGTGCTATTGGACCCATTTTACTATCTTTGTCTCCTTAACAAGAACAAATTTAATCTTTAAAAATTATAGTATGAAAAAAATCAATTTATTGGTTATCGCAATGTTCGTCTTGTCATTGTTCCCAATGAAGGCAGATGAGGGTATGTGGCTGTTGCCTCTTCTCGAGAAGATGAACGGTAAAAAAATGGCTGAAATGGGATTTACCCTCACCCCTGAGGATATCTATTCTATCAACCACTCTTCACTTAAGGACGCTATCGTCCACTTTGGCGGAGGTTGTACAGGTGAGATCGTATCTAAAAACGGTCTTCTTTTCACCAATCACCACTGCGGTTACGGAAGTATCCAGAGACTCAGTTCAGTAGAACACAACTACCTTAAAGATGGCTATTGGGCAATGAATCTTAAGGAGGAGCTCCCTGCAAAGGGTCTTACAGTAACATTCCTTGAGAGCTTTACCGATGTTACCAAACAGGTGGAGAAAGGGATCAGGAAAGCCTCTACACCTGCTGAAAGGGATTCTCTTCTGGCAGTAGTTACAGAGCAGCTTCAGAAAAAAGCTGTAGGTGACAACAAGCACATTACCGCACAGGTAAGATCTTTCTACGGCGGCAATTCATATTACCTTATCGTTTACAAAACTTACAGGGATATCCGTTTCGTAGGTGCACCACCTTCATCAATCGGAAAATTTGGTGCAGATACCGACAACTGGATGTGGCCACGCCACACTGGTGACTTCTCAGTATTCAGAGTATATGCCGACAAGGATAACAACCCAGCAGACTACTCACCTGACAACGTCCCTTACACCCCTAAGAACTTCCTTAAAATATCCCTTAAAGGTGTACAGGAGGGTGACCCTACCATCATCATGGGTTATCCTGGCCGCACAAACCGCTTTATGACCCGCTCTGAGCTCGTAGAGCAGAGAGACCTCTCAAATGCTATCGCCATCAGATTACGTGGCATCCGTCAGGAGGTTCTTATGGCAGATATGGAGGCTGATCCAAAGATCATGATCCAGTATGCAAGCAAATACTCAGGCTCATCAAACGGCTGGAAAAAGTGGATCGGTATGAACGAGACATTTGCCAAACTCAATGTAGAAGAGCGTCGTGCACAGGAAGAGACCAAATTTACCGAGTGGGTAAACCAGAGCCCTAAGAGGGTGGCAAAATACGGGAAGGCCCTTGAGAAAATCAACACTGCAGTTGAGGGCCGTGCAGAGGCTTACGCATTGCTCCTCAAGACCAGTGAGTCTGTAGGTAGAATCGAACTTACCGGCATCATTTCAAGAGCTCTTAGAAATATAGACAACCCGGAGAGACTTAATGCCACTCTCGAGTCATTCTATAAGGACTACTCTGTATCTACCGACAGAAAGGTGGCTAAGGCTATGATCAAAGCCTACCTTGAAGAGGTTTGTGCTGATAACCGTGCAGACTTTGTGAAAGTGATAGAGAACGATTTCGAGGGCAATGTGGATGCATATGTGGACTATATGTTCGACAACTCTGTATTTGTAAGCAAAGATAAATTCGATGAAGCTATCGCTGCTGGTGTTGACTTGAACGAAGATCCTGCTGCGAAGCTTTTCTATTCTGTATCCGCTGTTCAGCCAGCTCTTATGAAAGAGTACACTAAAGATGCAGAGATGTTTGCCCAAGGTAAGAAAGAGTACATAGCAGGTACACTTGAGATGCGCGAAGGTGAAGCTATCTATCCGGATGCCAACTCTACCATGCGTCTCACTTACGGTCAGGTGCTTCCATACTCTCCTCGTGACGCTGTAGAGTATCTTCACTACACCACACTTGACGGCGTAATGGAGAAAGAGGATCCGACAAACTGGGAATTCGAGGTACCAGCCCGCCTGAAAGAGCTTTGGAAAAACAAAGATTTCGGACAGTATGGTCTGCCTAATGGCAAAATGCCTGTATGTTTCCTTTCAAACAACGACATCACCGGAGGTAACTCAGGTTCACCTATCCTCAACGGCAATGGCGAGCTTATCGGCCTTGCGTTTGACGGCAACTGGGAATCAATGAGCAGCGACATCATCTTCGAACCTGAGCTTCAGAGATGTATCAATGTCGATGCACGCTATGTACTGTTTATCATCGACAAGTTCGGTGGTGCAGGTTACCTTCTCAACGAAATGGAGATTGTAAAATAAATTATGGAACAGGAAGTTTTAGCAATATTATCACAGGTCATTCACCCTGCCAAGGATGCAGATATCCTCAACCTTGGCATGGTGGAAGATGTGAGGGTAGAGGAAGGCAAGATCAAGTTCAGACTTGTCTCCTCATCACCCGATCCACTTATGGGCTCCATCAAGAAACAGTGTGAAGCCCTTCTCAAGGAGACCTTCCCCGATTATAAAGTATCAATAATCGAGCTTGTCCGTGAGAAAAAGACCAAAAGGCCCCTTGAACTTGGACAGGAGCAGCTTGCCAATGTTGGGAAGATTATCGCCATTGCCTCCGGCAAAGGTGGTGTAGGCAAATCTACCGTATCTACAAACCTCGCTATCGCGCTGGCTAAAGCCGGTTACAAAGTGGGTCTTACTGATGCAGATGTCTATGGTCCGTCAATACCTAAGATGACCGGTACAGAGGGGATGATTCCCGAGGCAGAGCAGACCGAAAACGGGGGTGAACTTATCCTCCCTATCGAGAAATTTGGTGTAAAATGGATGTCCATTGGATACTTCGCCACACCTGAGCAGGCTCTCATATGGAGAGGACCGATGGCCTGCAATGCCCTGAAACAGATGGTGCTTCAGGTCAAATGGGGAGAACTTGACTATCTACTCATCGACCTTCCTCCGGGAACAGGCGACATCCATATCTCTATGGTACACGATATCCCCCTTTCAGGTGCAGTAATAGTAAGCACGCCACAGGCAGTGGCACTTGCCGATGTCCTCAAAGGTGTAAATATGTTCAGGAACAAGGATATCAATGTCCCTATCCTCGGTCTTGTCGAGAATATGGCATGGTTTACCCCTGCTGAACTCCCTGAGAACAAATACTATATCTTCGGTAAAGAGGGCGGTGTGAAGATGGCCAGCCAGCTTGGTATAGACCTCCTCGCACAAATCCCTATATATATGTCTATCCGCGAGAATGGTGACCTCGGGACACCCGACACCATAGCCGAATGGGCCAACCTCGCCGAAGAGGTGGTCAAGAGAAGCTAAAACAAACCCCGAAAGTCATCTAAAAAGAACTTTCGGGGTTTGTTTTTATACCATTTTACGTCCCAATATGACCCCTGATGAGATGGCACAACATGCTATCAGAAGCAATACGTACTGCCTGTAGTGTTCGATTAAGATTTTTATCTCTTTTATCAGTTCTGGAGTCCCAACCTCTGATCCTGCCGGATACATCCATATAAGAAATATAGCCAATCCGCCAATGAGGGTACCTATTACAAGGGCAGCTACCAATGCGATTCTGCCAAATCTCCTTTGTCTGTCCATCTCCTTTTTTAACCCCTCCACAGCTCCCATTTTATGCTGCACCTCGGAGAGAAATGCCGGATTATCCTTAACCTGTGGTTTATGCTCTCTTAGGAGCGATTCTATATTGTCATGTCTCATTGGAGTATCGATTTAAGATGGTTGCGCCCTGTGGACAAATAATATTTTACAGTACCGGATGGTATCTGAAGTATAGAGGCTATCTCCTTTACACTGCGATCTTCGAAATAGTGCAAGACAATAACAGCCTTCTCCCTCTCCTGAAGTCTCTCAAGAGCCTGATATAATCTCTGGTATTTGAATACTGCATCTGTCTCATCTCCGGAACTGACCCCCAGTGCCTGCGGAGAGTCAGGTGTGATGCTCTCGAGCTTAGGCCTTCGACAGTGGTCCAAATAACAGTTGTATGCTATCCGGAAAAGCCAGGTGCTGAATTTGGAGAGGCCAAGAAATGAACCTGACGCCACATAGGCCCTTACAAGTGCATCCTGCGCAATATCATCCGCCAGGGATGAGTCCCCTCCACACAAGGCCAGCAGAAACCGCCTCAACGGTTCCTGCTCAACCCTCACCAGGTCTATGAAACGGTCGGGAGACATAGGAAACTACTTGTTCTCCCCTCTCTTCAATGAATTTTCCTCTGCCTCTATCTCTTTAGAAAGCATCTTCCTCCCTACAAAATAGACAATAAAGAGGGCAACACCTATCGCTAACAGGATACAACCCATAGCCAGAGTCATGAATAGAGTGCTTCTAGAAAATGTCTCACCCCATTTTGCCCATTGGACAAGGTTAAGGATGATACAGGCAACACCCAGTAGTGATGTAACACATGCACCTGTAAGACGTTTGAGCAGACGCTCCTTGACAGTAATATGTCCCTGGTTTCCAAAAAGGTTGGGATCGATTGTCGCCCCTGACTCAATAGCCTTGAGCATAATCTCTGTCTTTCTGTTTGTCTCATTCTCACGGGCTCTCGTTACAAGCCACACAATCATTACGGGCAAAACCACACAAATGGCAATAGGAACTAAAATTTCTTCCATAACTGATATTAGTTTTAATGTTTACACCCGTTAGACGGAAAACGTGGGCAAAAGGTTGGAAAAAATATCAGATTATGACACTTTTCTCCTTCTGTGCAAGTATCCTGCTACTGCTACACCCACCAAAGCGAGCCACAGGAGCAGAGAGGTAACACGTGAGATATTGGCCCCCAGATGGAACGACTGCGGATCAAAACGGAATACTATCTCATGCTCCCCTGAAGGGATGGCCAGACCTCTGAAAGTGTAGTCTGCCTTGAGGATAGGGGCCTCTGTCCCATCAATATATGCTTTCCACCCCGCAGGATAATAGATCTCACTAAATACAGCAAGCTGTGCCGCATCTGAAGAGAACTTGTATCTCAATTCATTTGGAGCATAATGGCTCAGGGCAATGGTACCATCACCGGTAAATTTGCTCTCTCCACTAAGGCCCGACTGCACAGCAGCCCCATCTTTTGCAGAGAGTATCACCTGTTTTGCAGGGTCGATAAGGGCAATGGTCTCAATCTCCTCATCTGCAGTAGAGGCCATATATACATCCTGTACCAGCCAGCAATTCCCCATTGGGTAAGGGTAAACGACAGGTGCAGTATTGCCATCAAAGATGATGTATTTGGTATTGAGCATCGAAAGCATCTTATGGTAGCCGATCCCCCTCTCAAGATCCTCAACGGTGGTAGCATTGGCCATTGCAGCATTCAGTTCATCCACCACAGAGCCCAGCTCAGGGGTAATATAATACTGTATAAGATCCTGATATCTCTGCAGTTTTGCAGGGCTGTATCCGCCGATGGTCTTATGGTGGTAGCTCACGTAGGAATCATTGAACGTATTCACACTCAAATCCAAAACTCTGTAATATGGATCACTGTCCTGATGGATAATCTTGTCCACAGGCCTCTCGGCAAAGATATTCTTGTACTCTTGTCTCCTTATGTAATGCGAATCGTTGAGATATCTTTTGTCCACACTCCACAGGTCTACAAGCATAAGCACACCGATAATGGCCAATCCGTAAACGCTTTTCAACTTCTTGAGGTATGTAAACCACAAGGCCACCGCTCCGAGAAGGATAAAAATAAGGCTTCTGATGGCATCGCCACGAAGGAGAGCCTTCCTGTCATCCACCAGCGCTGCTGCTATGTCACTAGGGAACTGGTCATCAGCCCTGCCGACAAAATCACCTGCCAGCCCTGGGAATAGGGCGAAAAGCAGAGAGATTCCTGCGGTAAAGCCAAGGGCAATGGCAAAACTTTTCTGAACCTTTTTCTTCTGGTCTGCCCCCATATCGAGCAGCTCCTTCACCGCCAGTACACCCATCACAGGGACTGTTATCTGGAGCACCACGAGTGCCATAGAGACGGTTCTGAACTTATTGTAGAGGGGTGCATATTTGAAGAAAATCTCAGAGAACCACATAAAGTGCGAACCCCAGCTCAGGAAGAGTGCCAGCACAGAGACACCCACAATCCACCATTTGTATCTATCCTTTATAAGGGCCAATCCCAATGCAAAGAGGAATACAGAGAGTGCACCGAGGTACATTGGACCTGCAGTAAATGGCTGAGGACCCCAATACAGAGGCATCTGCTTGATGAGTTGGTTTGCCCCCTGATATTTGCCATTGAGGACCTTATATGTATGGGAATCCCTCCCTAGTTCACCTTGCGAAGCACCACCGTTAAAATTGGGAATAAGGAGATTGGGGGTCTCCTCTATACCATATGACCAGGCGGTGGCATAGTCTATCTTGAGGCCATCACCTGTCTGCACATCCTTGTCCTTTGTGAGCTCAGATCCTCCACGCATGGTATATTTGGCATACTCATAGGTAGGGATCAACCTGGTCGCATTGGTAGCAATACCCAAAAGTCCAGCTACCAAAACAATAAGCGAGGTGCGGAAGAATTTTGGGAAAGCCTTGTTTTTAATTGCCCCGCAAAGCTCAGCAATGGCATAGCCAAGAACGATGAATGCGAGGTAGTATGTAATCTGAGGGTGATTGGTCTTGATCTGGAAACTGAGGGCAAAGCCGAAGAGGATAGCGCCCCAGAGTGCGTTGCGACGGTACGCATAGACGAAAGCACCAAGTACCCAAGGCATAAAGGCGATGGCAGCCATCTTGGCATTATGCCCCACCTGGATTATCTGCATATTGTATGAGCAGAATGTTATTGCGATGGCACCTATAGCTGCAAGCCAAATATTGGCACCGAAGGCGAGGAACAGAAGTAGTCCCCCTATGAGGGAGATCACCATATAGCTTGCAGGGCGCTCACCCAGGAATAGGAAGTTGTACACAGGCTCTGTATAGTCGCCAGGGTGTTCTGCAGAGATGGAAGTGGCAGGCATACCACCAAACATAGAGTTTGTCCAAAGGGTCTTGTCGTCGGGATGGGCCTCGTTGTGCTCAATGATTTCGTGAGCCATACCCTCCCAAGAGGAGATGTCGGACTGGTTCACGATCTTCCCTTTGAGAAGTTCGGGATTATATGCGTATGATATGAGGATAAATCCAAAAAGGACAATCAGATAGGGGTATATTGCAGCAAGCTTTTTCATACAAAAATTGTTTGCTGCAAAAATACACTATTTTTTCAATACCTCCACCATCTGACCGGTGAGACTGCGACGCGAATATCGGGATATGGAAGAGCGGTCTGCACCTGTCGTCCAGATGCCTGTCAGATAGCTGTTGTACAGCCCTTTCAAATGGTCTCTGAGGGCCACTTTCTCATCCCATTCGAATATCTCGCCGGAGTGGGTCTCAGTCAGGACTTTTGCCATCTCTCCATCCTTTGGACCGAAGGCCACTATCGGGCGACCAGCTGCCAGATATTCGAAGAATTTGCCGGTAAGGATAGCTTTGGATTCAGGTTCATTTCGAAGGGGAAGAAGGAGACCCCATCCGCTTTGCTGGTAGCCAGGGATCTCAGAGTGGGGCCTGTAGCCCATATTCTCAAGATTGGGGGTAAGGCCATTGGCATCTATTGATTCCAGCACCTCTGCATCCACTTTCCCTATGAGGCGGAGCTTGAGATGGGTGCAGAATGTAGGGTCCTCTGTACACATCTGTGCGAGGGTCTCCCAAAGGTTGACAGGATTTCCATCTGCAGAGAAGAGGCCAGTGTGTGTAAGGGTAAACTTATCCTCTGGAACAATCTCCCTCGATGTCACAAAATCTGCCTCATCATAACCATTGCAAATGGTATGGAGCTTCTCCTGGCCTTTGGTTTCGGCAGGGTCGAGGAGCTTTGCAAAGTCTGATGTCATCTGCCTGGTGACTGAGACCACAGCATCCGCCTCACGTACAACAGATCGTTCGAGGGTCTTGTGCCTCCTCTTCGCCAAAAAGGTCATTGGGAGGTGTTTGAAATAGAATATCTCTGTCCATGGATCCCTGAAGTCAGCCACCCATCTGATACCTGTGCGACGATGAAGTTCGCGGGCTATTAGGTGCATTGAATGTGGAGGGCCTGTGCTGACTATTGCATCGACAGGGTTCTCCTCCAGATATTTGGTGAGGTAAGAGACAGAGGGTCTTACCCAAGAGGCCCGTGGGTCGGGGATAAAAAGATTTGCCCTGACCCATAGACTCACTCTCTGGATGAAACTCTTCTTTCCCGACTGGTTGATGGGATTTACCACAGCTGAACCACCTTTTTGTGCTCCATTGCCACGACTGAAGAGTTTCTTGTATATTTGATATGGTTCTGAAATGGGTCTCCTTATCACTACAGCCTCTGCAGGCACCTCTTTCTCAAGTGAGGTGTCTGTGGCAGGATTCTCAGGATTTGACGGTGTATAGATTACCGGCTGCCATCCGTATTGTGGAAGATACTTCCCAAATTTAAGCC
This sequence comes from Bacteroidales bacterium, assembly GCA_017630155.1. Classification (GTDB taxonomy): domain Bacteria; phylum Bacteroidota; class Bacteroidia; order Bacteroidales; family UBA932; genus CAAGNP01. The sequence goes on along the minus strand of JAGBVU010000024.1, from coordinate 143,799 downwards.
AGCGCTGTACACCAGACCCCCCTGAGGGTGGCCAATAATATGTAATGATAAGGACCTTTTTCATATTTATATATCAGCCTCTTATTTCAAGTAAGCATTATAAATGGCATTTGTAAGGGTTTTAAGGAAGCCTTTACCTTCAACTGGTGCGTAACCGTTGGTCATCGCTACGATACCCCAACCGTCAGCAGGGCTCCATAGCATAATGCTGTTAAGACCATATGCGCCACCTGTATGACCTACAGGGTAGCTGCCAGCCACATTGTATTTAGGATCATCAAGATAGTCGATGAACTCTCTCAAACATAGACCGTATTGCTCATCTTCCTCACTCTTAACCATCCATACTGGGGTCTGCATAGCTTTTGCTGACTCCTCTGAGATGATACGTACACCGTCAAGTTCACCATAGTTCATATGCATCATCATATATCTGGCCAAATCATATGCTGAAATTTTCACACCACCGGTAGGAGAGAAGATAGGTGATGAGTAGCCGAATACATAACCTGGCATATCTTCAGATCTGCTTCTGTATGCACCTTTTGACTCTACAAATTTGCCATCCTCATATGAGTAGATAAGTGCAAATTTGCTTGCATCCAAAGAGTCGATATTGTGACCGCCATAAAGGCCAAGTTTATGGATGACATTTGTCCTTACATAGTCGTCAAAACGTACACCTGACACCTTCTCAAGGATAGTACCTGCAAGGTTAAGACCCATATTCGAGTAGTTGTAGCCCTCACCTGGTGCATATTCGAAGTATGACTCCACACAGTCACCATAAACGGCAGGATTAAGGTGGTCAAGGGTGAAATAGTCCTCCTTATCTCTGATACTTGCAGTATGTGAAAGGACCATCTTGAGGGTAATAGGAACCTCCGGATGGTGAGGGTTTCTTATTTTGAAGCCGATAAGGTCGCTCACATCGTCATCAAGAGAGATGATACCCTGATCCACAAGCTGAAGAAGAGATGTGGCAGTGAAAGATTTTGAGATAGATGCAATTCTCATCACATCACTGTTTGCAAGTGGAGCTTTGGTCTCAAGATTTTTATATCCAAAGGACTCATTGTAAACAATCTGACCATCTTTAACGATGGCGGCAGAGATACCTACAGCCTGAAACTCCTTGAGTACTTCACGGATAGCTTTGTCTGTTCTCTGCTCTGGTGTAGTGGCACAAGCCGATACCAAAAGGATAGAGGCGGCAATCGCCAGGAAAAATTTAGAAATGCGCATAATATTGGTTTTTAATTGTATTACATATTCATCGCCCTCACAGGGTCCATTCTGGCTGCAGACCAGGCTGGTATTACCCCCGAGAGAACCCCTACCACCAAAGCAATCAACAACCCCTCCACCACATTCAGAAGGGTGAGGTCGAATGGTATCGGAGAATCATTCCCCAAAATTAATGATATAATCACTACAATCAAAATCCCCAGAGCCCCTCCGACCAAAGAAAGTACCGCAGCCTCCGATAAAAATTGGGCAAGTATCATATAATTCCCGGCACCAAGGGCCTTTTGTATCCCGATCTGTGGCATCCTCTCCTTTACAGATACGAAAAGGATATTGGCGATACCAAAAGCCCCTATCAGCAATGCGAAGCCTCCGATTAACCACCCCACCAGGTTTATCGTCCTGAACACCTCATCCACGGCACTGGCCAGATAACTCATCCTGTTTATTGCAAAATTGTCCCCTTCCGATGGGGTCAGCCCCCTTTTTCTCCTCACCAAATACCTTATCTCATCGATTGATTCCTGCTGTCCTGTCCCATCTTTTGGGGCTATCGCTACAGCACCACCCCCACCTGCACCGCTGATTGCCTCACCAAATCCGACAGGGACAAAAATAGAGTTATCAATATCAAAAATGGTGGCAATGCTCTCCCCTTGTGGGGATGCTACCCCTATAACCTCACCATTGAAGTTACCCACTTTGATCCTCTTTCCGACTCCGCTCTCCCCTTTGAAAAGGGCAGATGCAACTCCGGATCCTACAAAACAGAGATTCCCCCTCCCCTCCTGTTCATTTGGGAGAAACCACCTCCCCTGATCTACACCTATGGCAAATATTTTCTCGAAATCTGTCGTAACAGAGACAATATTCCCATCTGCAAACTTCTCCCGGAGATAACTGAAATCACCACTGGAGATTGAGAAAAATGTGATTGCATCCGAAGTCTCTGAATAGCTTTTTACATACCTGTAATCATCCATCTCCACAGGGGGCCTTTTGGCAAACTCCCACCAGTTCCACTCCCCCTCCAACTCCCAGGATTCACGCTGCACAGTAATGGTATTGCTCCCCAAAGAGTCCAATCCACTGCGGATGTTCCCCTTCAGGCCACCTATTACAGCCAAAACCAATACGATAGTGAAAATCCCTATTGTTACACCCAAAAGGGAGAGAAGAGTTCTCAATTTGTTGGACCGCAGCGACGATATTGCGAATTGAACACTCTCCCACACCAAACCCAGCACCACCTGTGCCCTTTTCACTCTTTTCATCATAGGCCTATTTTCTTTTTGAGTTCCCGTAAAAGATCGAAAGCATCGAGAGGGGACATACTGTTGAGGTCCATCCCCCTGAGAGTATCCCTCACATCCACCAGGATAGGGTCATCCAGTTGGAAAATGGAGAGCTGCAAAGGCTCCTCAACATCCTGGACACGAGGCTTGGATGTGGGTCCCCCCTCTTCCAGTTTACGGAGGAGTTTCTGTGCAGAATCCACCACCTCCCTGGGCATACCGGCAAGTCTTGCCACGTGGATACCGAAGCTGTGGGCCACACCACCTGGGGTGAGTTTTCTGAGGAAAAGGACCTTCCCATCAGCCTCTTTTACAGAGATGTGGAAATTCCTGACCCTGTCAAATTTCTCCTCCAGCTCATTGAGTTCGTGGTAGTGGGTCGCAAACAGGGTTTTGGCACCCTGACCCCTCTGATGTATATACTCCACTATCGCCCAAGCGATGGACATTCCGTCAAATGTACTGGTACCTCGTCCAATCTCATCCAGAAGGACAAGCGAACGGGGCGAAAGGTTATGCAGGATAGTGGCAGTCTCAAGCATCTCCACCATAAATGTGGACTCTCCGCGGGAGATATTGTCAGAGGCACCCACGCGGGTAAATATCTTGTCCACATAACCGATAGTGGCAGCAGAAGCTGGGACAAATGAGCCTATCTGCGCCATCAGGACTATCAGGGCAGTCTGCCTCAACAAAGCAGATTTACCCGCCATATTTGGACCGGTAAGGATTATTATCTGTTGTTTCGATTTGTCAAGGTAGAGGTCGTTGGCCACATATTGCTCCCCCTCTTCCATCAGCTGCTCTATCACAGGGTGACGACCCTGGGTAATGGATATCACATCGGAGTCATCCATCTGCGGTTTGCAGTAGCTGCAATCTATCGCAAGAGAGGCAAACGATGCCAGACAATCCACCTTTGCCACCACTGCACAATCCCTCTGGATAAGTGGTATATTGTGCTGGATGCTGGCTACAAGTTCGCTGTAAAGATTGCTCTCCAGAAGATATATCCTCTCCTCTGCACCGAGAATCTTCTCTTCGTACTCCTTCAGTTCTGGGGTTATATACCTCTCTGCAGAGACCAGAGTCTGTTTGCGGATCCAGTCAGAAGGGACTTTATCCTTGTGGGTATTGCGCACCTCCAGGTAGTAACCGAAAACATTGTTATAACTTATCTTCAAAGAAGAGATACCTGTCCTCTCCTGCTCACGCTCCTGTATTCCGTTGAGGATATCCTTGCTGTTCTGGGCAATATCCCTGAGCTGGTCAAGTTCCTGGCTGACACCACGGGCAATGACCTCCCCTTTTCCTATCTGCGAGGCCGGGGTCTCGGCCAGGCGTGTATTGAGAATCTTCAATATCTCAGTACAATCCTCAAGGCTCTCTCTCAAGTCAATACTCTCTTTCTTGGCGAGCTTGGACAATTCCAGCTTCAATGGGAGTATCTGCGAAAGCCCTCTGCGGAGCTGCGCCACCTCTCTGGGGGATATCCTTCCACCCGCAGCACGGGAGATAATCCTCTCCATATCACCCATCTCAGAGATCTTCTCCCTCACTGTATCCATAACCTCTGTATGAAGGGTAAAATCCTCCACCACTTCGTGGCGGGCCTTTATCTCCTCCAGATGCTTTGACGGCATAGATACCCAATGGCGGAGCAGACGTCCACCCATAGGGGATGCACACCTGTCAATAGTCCCGAGAAGGGAGACTCCATCGGGGGTTGAGGGGTATATAAGTTCGAGATTTCGTACTGTAAATCTGTCAAGCCATACAAAATCGCTGCTGTCAATTCTTGATATTGAGCACAAATGGCTCAGACCACGAGTAGGGAAATACTCACAGTGGGCCTGCTGGTTATTCTCCAGATAATAGAGGATGGCACCTGCTGCTGTGAGGCTGAGATTCATCCCCTCCACTCCAAAGCCCTTCAAAGAGTCGAGACCAAAGTGCTTTTTAAGCTTCTCGTAGGATGTTTCATAGACAAAAGCCCACTCATCAAGTGTCGAGATATAGGCATTGGTCTGAAACCTCTCACGGAACCCTTTGGCATACCCCCTCTCCACCAAAATCTCCTTAGGGGCCATATTTGTGAGCAACAGATCTATATAATTCATGCTCCCCTCTGCCACACGGAAAGTGCCTGTCGAGATGTCGAGAAATGCCACACCACCTTTATCCTTCTCAAAGCATACAGAGGCGAGGAAGTTATTCTCTTTCTGAGGGAGCAGCTGCTCATTATATACGACGCCCGGAGTTACAAGCTCTGTCACCCCACGGCGTACAATTTTCTTAGTAAGTTTGGGATCCTCCAATTGGTCACAGACTGCCACTTTGTAGCCTGCACGGACCAGTTTGGGGAGATAAGTATCTATGGAGTGGTGTGGAAAGCCTGCAAGCTCCACGTGCTGTGCAGAGCCGTTTGCCCTCTTGGTAAGAACTATTCCAAGCACCTTGCTTGCCACTACAGCATCATCACCGAATGTCTCGTAGAAGTCGCCCACCCTGAAAAGGAGAATCGCCTCCGGGTGTTGCGCCTTCACCGCGAAAAACTGCTTCATGAGCGGTGTCTCGACTATTTTCTTCTCTCCCATAATGGCAAATTTAAGAAATTTTCTTGAGGGCTAAAGTCAATTCGACAAATTGTTCTACCGACAGCTGCTCAGGGCGCATATCGAGAAGATTAACATGGCTGCCATCGGACATAACTGACATAATCTCAGCAGGAATGATGTACTCCTTCGCAAGAGGTTTGACCGAATTGCGGATAGTCTTGCGACGTTGGTTAAAAGAGGTTTTGACTATCGATTTGAAGAGTGCGGCATCACATCCGAGATCTGTACGGGTGTTGCGTTTGAGCCTTATCACAGCAGATTTTACCTTTGGAGGGGGGTTGAATACATGCTCGCTCACGGTGAAAAGGTACTCTATATCGTACCACGCCTGAAGAAGAACCGACAGGATGCCATAAGCTTTATTGCCCGGAGGGGATGCAAGTCGCTCCGCCACCTCTTTCTGCACCATCCCCACCACCTGTGGAACCTGCTCTTTGTAGTCGAGGACCTTGAAGAAAATCTGCGAAGAAATATTGTACGGGAAGTTTCCTATAACACAGAACTGGTCAGGGAAGAAGTTCTCCAGCTGGAGCTTCAGAAAGTCGGCCTCCATCAGCTTCCCGTTCACTTGGGGGAAGTGTTCAAGCAGATAATCTATCGATTCCGAATCGACCTCCACCATCCTCAGATCCACATCCTCACGCTCCAGAAGGTACTGGGTCAGAACACCCATACCGGGACCCACCTCCAGGGTAGGCATCACCGTACCCTCATCCACATCAAGAGCCTGTGCTATAGCCCTCGCAATCGACAGGTCTGTCAAAAAATGTTGGCCCAAGGCCTTCTTCGCTCTAACTTCCATAGTTCATCGTATTTGATATGACAAAGATACGATAAAGATAAATTTTATTGCTACTTTTGTCGGTTGAATTATTGAGAAATTAAAATCTAACAATATATGTACAGAACACATAATTGCGGGGAGCTCCGCATCTCAAATGTAGGCCAGAGCGTGACCTTGGCCGGATGGGTACAAAAATCGAGAAAACTTGGCGGTATGACTTTCGTTGACCTTCGTGACCGCTACGGTATCACACAGCTTGTAGTGGATGCTTCAGCTGCTGCAGAGGTAGTGGAGACAGCATCTTCACTTGGACGTGAATGGGTAATCCAGGTTACAGGTACTGTTATCGAACGCCAAAGCAAAAACGGCAAAATGGCTACAGGAGATATCGAAATCTCCCTTTCAGAGATCAAAGTCCTCAATAAAGCCAATACCCCACCTTTCACCATCGAAGATGAGAGCGACGGAGGTGAAGAGCTTCGTGCAAAATACCGTTACCTTGACCTTCGCCGTAACCCACTTCAGAAGGCTATCAAACTTCGTCACCAACTCGCTCACGAGGTACGCAACTACCTGGATGGTGAAGGCTTCCTAGAGATCGAGACTCCATACCTTATCAAATCTACCCCTGAGGGTGCACGTGACTTCGTGGTCCCTTCACGTATGAACCCAGGTCAGTTCTATGCACTACCTCAGTCACCTCAGACCTTCAAACAGCTCCTTATGGTGGCAGGCTACGACCGTTACTTCCAGATCGTTCGCTGCTTCCGTGATGAGGACCTCCGTGCTGACCGTCAGCCTGAGTTCACCCAGATCGACTGCGAGATGTCTTTCGTAGAGCAGGAGGATGTACTCAACACATTTGAGGGGATGATGAGAAGACTCTTCAAGAACATCCTCAACGTAGAGATCCCTAACCCTATCCCACGTATGAGCTGGTATGATGCTATGGACTTCTATGGCAGCGACAAACCAGATATCCGTTTCGGAATGAAGATTCACGAGATTACAGACTTGGTTCAAGGCCACGGCTTCTCTGTATTTGACAGTGTTGAGTATGTAGGTGCCATCAATGTGGAGGGAACTGCAGGCTACACCCGCAAACAGATCGACGAACTTACCGAGTGGGTAAAGAGACCTCAGGTAGGTGCCAAAGGTCTTGTCTATATCAAAGTCAATGAAGATGGCTCTATCAAATCATCTGTAGACAAATTCTACACCCCAGAGCAGCTTCAGACCGTAGCAGACAGACTTGGTGCACAGAAAGGTGATATGCTTTTGGTACTCTGCGGTGCCAAGAGAAAAACCCAGAACATGCTTGGCGTACTCCGTATCGAGATGGGTAACCGCCTCGGTCTTCGCGATCCATTCAACTTCGCACCTCTATGGGTAGTCGATTTCCCTCTTGTAGAGTGGGACGACGAGACCCAACGCTTCTATGCTATGCACCACCCTTTCACCGCACCAAAACCAGAGCACTTGGATCTGTTCTACAGTGACAAGAAAGAGGATCTTGAGAAAGTTTGTGCAAACGCATACGACTTTGTCCTCAATGGTACTGAGCTTGGTGGTGGTTCTATCCGTATCCACGAAGCAGCTATGCAGGAGAGGATGTTCGAGGTACTTGGCATCTCTAAAGAGGATGCAGAGTACAAATTCGGCTTCATCATCAACGCATTCAAATTCGGTGCACCTCCTCACGGCGGATTGGCATTCGGCTTTGACCGCGTATGCTCACTCTTCGGTGGTCAGGAGACTATCCGTGACTACATAGCATTCCCTAAGAACAATCAGGGCCGCGATGTGATGATTGACTCACCTTCTTATATCGACCAGGTTCAGATGGATGAGCTTTTCCTTGAGAGCAAAGCAGAGAAACACGAATAACAATTGACAATTATGTTGGAACAACAGATACAGAATGACCTTAAAGCCGCTATGCTTGCAAAAGACAAAGTGGCTTTGGCTTCTATCCGCGGTATCAAAGCTGCCATCCTCCTCGCAAAAACTGCAGAGGGTGGCCAGAAAGATACCATTGAGGATGGAGAACTTGTAAAAATAATCCAGAAACTGGTAAAACAGCGCAAAGAGTCTGCCGCAATATACACTGAGCAGAACCGTCCTGAGCTTGCAGAGAATGAACTTGCAGAGGCAGCAGTAATGGAAAAATACCTCCCCAAAGCACTTAGCGAAGAGGAGGTAGAGGCAGCTGTAAAAGAGATTATCAGTGAGGTTGGCGCATCATCTATGGCCGATATGGGCAAGGTGATGGGTGTTGCAACCAAAAAACTTGCCGGTCAGGCAGATGGCCGCGTAATCTCTAGTACAGTGAAGAGGCTTTTGAGCTAAAACCCAACAACATTCCGTAGAACCTATCGAAGTTCTCATCACAGAAATTCTGATAGGTATCTCTCGGAGTGTGATAGTATTTATGATAGTCCCCGTCTACAGACATGTAGAACACGGGGACATTTTTTATTGCAAATGCGTAGTGGTCACTGTCATCATTCAAGCCCTCAGGATTGATGGCCTCAAATGGCTCGGGAAGCTCCCTGTTGGCCTGCTGGAAAAGCTCCATAACTTTTTCCCCCTCCGGTGACATCTGATAGGTCAGATGATCTGCATTGTCCGCTATCATATCTATCTCCACATACGCAAATATATCCTCAAGTGGAAGTCTTGGATTTTCAGCATAATAGAACGCACCGAGAAGATTCTCCTCCTCTCCATCGGTGAAGAGCAGCATCACAGAGTAATCTGGCCTGTTCTCCTGGAAATAGCGTGCCATAAGGAGCATCATCGCAACACCCGAAGCATCATCATTGGCCCCGTTGAAAACATTTTCAGCCCCCATTACACCCAAATGGTCGTAGTGGGAAGAGAGCATAAGACATTTCTCAGGATTCTTGGTCCCAGGGATATATGCTATAATATTGTGCGCATCGTGTGCTGGAATCACCTCATTTTCTATGTTGACAGATATCTTCCTGGCATCTGTCGGGAAGGTATTGTTTGTGAGGAGAACAGGCATATTGGTGGTATAATAGCTCCTCGCCTTGAAGTAAGGGAAAAGGGATTCCGATCCCCCTTTGAGGATAACACCACCCACATTCTCAAGTGGCATAAGGTATGGCATATATCTCTCCTGAGAATGGAAATCAAGGTTTGCCTGATAGTAATCCCAGTCAAGAACCACAAATGAGTTCCTGAATTTCCCACTGTCGAGATATTTCACAAGACCATCTGAGGTGAGATATTTATTGTCGATGTAGACCACATCATACTCCCCTTTGGCACCCGAAGAGAACTCTTTTACCACATAATCAACAGTTGCTTCAAGTGTGTCCCCATCCACAGCTACCTCCATGGAGCCTCTGAAGACATTCATAGGGTATGAAAAGTGCTGGAGATATGCGAGATCCTCAGCCGATCCGTCTGACCATCTGCCGGCCCCACAAGGGGATATCAGACTTTTGTTTGCTGGCTGAACAGCCACCTCTTCATGGATTTGGGCAGGTGCAGGGGCCACTCCAAGTGCTTTAAGCTCACCAATAATATATTTGGCGGCCTTAACATCGCCGTCCATATAGTTGCTCCTGCCGTAATATTGGTCCGACGAGAGTTCCTTGACTATCTGATGGTAGTACTTCTTGTCAGAGAGTCTGTTTTTCTCTGCACACCCAGCCATTAGGAAGGGAAGTGCCAAAATGATGATGAGCTTTTTCATAATGTAAATGTTATTTGATAATACTTGCTATCGCTATCGCAATGATTACAAGCGGTGCCACATATTTTACTATAAAATAGACACACTCGAGGAACCACCTCTTGATCTTGAGGGTACCTCCATTTGACATCTCATCCATAAAGTCCTCTTTCTTCAGTTTCCAACCCACAAAGAGGACAAGGAGCAATCCGCCACCTGTCATAAATACATTGGCCGACATGAAATCGAAGAGGTCGAAGAAGTTGAGACCGAAAATTTTGAAATAGGACAATACCCCTTGTGAGAGTGAACTCAGGACGCCCAGACCAAGGAGAAGGAAGAAGCAGATAGTCACAGATTTTCCCCTACTCATATTGAACTCCTCCTTAAGGTATGCCACAGGGACCTCCAGAAGTGAGATGGAAGAGGTGATGGCCGCAATGAAGAGGATCACGAAGAAAGCTATCGCAATGACAGATCCACCAGGCATTTGTGCAAAGATATGAGGAAGGGTAATGAACACCAGACCAGGACCCTCCGATGGAGAGATTCCAAATGCAAACACTGCAGGCATGATCGCCACACCTGCGATAAGTGCAAACAGAGTGTCAAACACACCGGTAAGTGATGAAGTCACCGCGATATTCTCCTTCTTGCTCACATATGAGGCGTAGGTCATAATGGTGCCGCATCCGATACTCAAAGAGAAGAATGCCTGGCCAAGGGCGTTGAGGAATGTCTCTGCGGTCACTTTTGAGAAGTCTGGTTTGAAGAGAAAATCTACACCTTTCTGGCTCCCGGGGAGGAGGAGAGAGTTTACAGCTATTGCCACCACCAATACAAACAAAAGTGGCATCACCATCTTTGAGAATTTCTCTATACCATCCTTTACACCTTTGACTACCACGAAACAGGTAAGACCCAAAAAGGCTACAAGATATATGATTGGTTCCCATACACTTGACACAGAGTCGGTAAACATCGAAGCAAGTTGTCCCTGATCAGATGTAGTGAAGCGGAATGTAACTGCCTTTACCAGATAATCGATAGTCCAGCCACCTACTACTGAGTAGAACGCCAGTACACACGATGCACTTATTACAGCGATAAGACCCACCCAGTTCCATTTGGTTCCAGGCGCTAACTTCTTGAATGCACCAAAAGTATTGCATTGGGTCCTGCGCCCAACCAGAAATTCAGAAAATACGATAGGGGTACATAGCACAAACACGAAGAAAAGATAGATAATGATAAATGCTGCACCACCATTGGTCCCTACCAGGTAAGGGAATCTCCATAGATTTCCAAGCCCCACTGCAGATCCGATAAGGGCCACTAAAACTGCGAATCTGCTGCTAAAACTGTCTCTTTTTGCCATATTTATCTCTTATTGTAAACTACAAATGAAAATTTGAGTCCCGATTTCTCATCGGTAAACTGCTCGCTGCGCGAAACCTCAATCCATATATTTTTATCTATCGCAGGGAAGAAAACCTCTGCATCATCAATCACTGTCTCAACCTCGGTAATATATAGTCTGTCTGCCAGAGGGAGTGCCGCCGCATATATCATCCCTCCCCCCATGATGAATACCTCCTCATCCTGGGCACAAGCAGATTCTATTGCCGCAGGCAACGAATTGAAATACTCCACGCCATCTCTCAAACCCTCAGCCTGCCTCTTGCTTACCACTATATTTCTCCTCTTGGGAAGGGGTCTGGAACCTATGGATGCAAATGTGTTGGTCCCCATTATCACTGCATGCCCTGAGGTAACCTTCTTGAAATACTTGAGGTCTTCTGAAATATGCCAGGGCATATCGTTCCCTTTACCGATAGCATTATTGGATGCTATTGCCACTATTATTGATAACATACTAAACTGCAATAGGTGCTTTGATTAGTGGATGAGGATCATAACCTTCGAGGGTGAAATCCTCATAGTCGAAGTCAAATACACTCTTCACTTCCGGATTAAGCTTCATCACAGGGAGCTCTCTGGGTTCCCTTTCGAGCTGGGTCTGTACCTGTTCAAAGTGATTTGTATATATATGGGCATCACCCAATGTATGCACAAAGTCTCCAAGACCATAACCGCACTCCTGAGCAATCATCATGGTAAGAAGGGCATACGAGGCAATATTGAATGGAACTCCAAGGAATACATCCGCACTCCTCTGATAGAGCTGACAGGATAGCTTACCGTCTGCCACATAGAATTGGAAAAGTGCATGGCAAGGGGGAAGTGCCATTTTGGATACTTCAGAAACATTCCAGGCCGATACGATGTGACGACGTGAATCCGGATTGTTCTTGAGTGAATTGATAACCTCCGAAAGCTGGTCAATTGACTTTCCGTCAGCACCCGCCCAAGAGCGCCACTGGTGGCCGTACACAGGGCCCAAATCACCATTCTCATCTGCCCACTCATCCCAGATGGTCACCTTGTGATCGTGCAGGTATTTGATGTTGGTATCACCCTTTATGAACCACAAAAGTTCATATATTATCGATTTGAGGTGAACTTTCTTGGTGGTCAGTAGTGGAAATCCTTTCGAAAGATCAAACCTCATCTGATATCCGAAGATAGACTTGGTCCCCACACCGGTCCTGTCGTGCTTGAGGGTCCCCTCCTGGGTTATTTTATTGAGTAGGTCGAGATATTGTTTCATAAGCTCCTCTTTTAAAGGTCCAAAGATAACTATTTTTTATGTAGGACAATAGGGAGATGATCACTCACACCACCCAAATATTTGGGACCGCTGTACGTCCTGAAAGGCTTCTTGGAGAGATATTTTCTCTCTGTCTGCAAAAGAAACTCCGGGGCATAAATCTCCATTGTGTATCTGGAAAGGGATTCAGATACTACAAAATGGTCTATAATCTCCCACTCCCCCTGGTATTTGGTCGTACCCTCTTTCCTGGGATCAAACCTTTCAGAGAGTATCATCAGCGGAGTCCTGGCAAGTTTGAGGGCATTGAGTGGTTCAGAATGACATATGTCGTTCAAATCCCCCATAATTAATATATTGGGCTCCTTATCAGGATTTGAAAAGGCAATCGAATCTGCCATCCTTACCACCTTAAGAGCCGAGGCAAGCCTGTTGGGGGCAGAGCGCTTCTCCCCTCCCAACTTGGATGACCAATGGTTTACAAAGATGTGGAGGGTGTCTCCTGAACCCATCTCCACCCCCTTTACATATAGGATATGACGAAGGGGCTTATCGTAATATACCCTCTCCACCTCGACATTATGCACCTCCAATGGGGTAAAATGGGCCTCACGATACAAGAGAGCACACTCTATTCCACGGGGATCATAGGAGTCTTTGTGAATATACCGGTAATCAAGCTTTGAAAGGGGGGTGTCGTTCACCAACTCTTTAAGTACGTAGCTGTTCTCCACCTCTACTAGTCCCACAAGAAAAGGGTACTCCCCATATGTGTCCTTTATAGATAGAATGGTCTTGGATATAGCATTACGTTTGGCCAAAAATCTCTTTTTACTCCAGAATTTATCCCCTCTTGGGGTGAACTCATCATCCGCTGTATCGGGATCGTCGTATGTATCAAAATAGTTCTCCACATTCCAGCACATTACAGGGGAATCCCACCCCTGGGCAAAAGAACCCGAGGAGAGAAGTATGGAGAAAAGTATTGCAAAAGTGCTATAGAAGCTCCTTCCACATATGGTACGCAGACGGAAGAAGATGGATACCATCACAAGTGTGTTTATTGCTTAAATCTCCGTTTTCATCCATCAGGACAGGGGCCACATCCACATACGAATAGCTGTATTTCTGGGCATTTGCCTTCAGCTGAGCGTTGAGGTATGCCACTTTTTCATTGACACCCGGATAAAAACTTGTCATAGGGTTTAATGGTAGTGTTGATGATATGGTTAGATCCACATCCGGCATATGCTCTCTGATAGCCTCCAGTAGCTGCACATACCTGTTCCAGACCTCCTCCTTGGCCACATCCTTATCCTCAAGCATATCGTTGACACCGGCAAGCAGGCATATTTTGGCGGGATTCTCATCCACAACCTCATCCAGACGGGCCAGAATACCGAGAATAGTATCTCCACTTATACCCCTGTTTATAATTTCAGAGGGTGAGAGTCCGAGAAGCTCATTCCACCAGCAATTGTTGGTGATGCTGTTGCCAAGCATTACCACTTTGCCACTGGTATTGGGGATGGAACGGAAGATGGAGAGTCTTGCTATATAGTGTGCAGATCTCCCTTTATTAATCTCTTTATACGTCTTTGCATAATACTCAGAAGAGGGGGTACTGTTGTCATAATTGAGCATTACAGGGTCATTTGCAATGGTATTTCTGGCATCAAGACCTATGTATGGAGCCACAGCTTTGGCTATCAGCTCATAACCCGCGCCATTGATTCTGTTTGGACCTACACAATAGTTCTCAGACATATATCCGCTTTCATCACAAAGGAGAATATTCAGATCAATGAAGTTCTCGGGGAATTGCCCCTTGATATAGTTGTTGACCACTTCGGCACTGTCTGCTACAGAACCATCAACATCCTTTGACCCCAGATCAGGAACAATCGACAAATAGTAGTATTTTGTATTGGGTGATGTGGTTTTTGCCACCTTGAGAATCTCAATTATCCTCTCTTTGGTCTGCTGTACACTGCACCCCCTTTTGAGATCATACAGACCTGTCGATATTACGACAGTGGAGGGTTTGTTCTTCACAATATCCCTAATCCTGTACAGAGTACACTCTGTCCCCTCCAGAGCAATGCCCCTGTTCCTGATATTATCCGCTCCATAAAATGCATCCCACATACCCCTGTCTGCCACATCATCACCCATAAATACAATATCACCCTTCTCTACTGGAAATGTACGGTAGAGCTCATGCTTCTCCTGAAAATAGGTTATCTGTCCATGAAGTGTAGGGTACTCCCCTGCACTCTCCTGCCTTTGTGAGCACGATATTGTTAGCAGCCCCAATAAAACAAAGGAGATAAAATGGATGCACTTTTTCATACTTTACCCTCTTATTAAACGTTAAACAGGAAGTGCATTACATCTCCATCCTGCACTACATACTCCTTACCTTCAATACCGAGTTTTCCTGCTGCACGGCAAGCTGCCTCAGATCCATACTCCACATAGTCTGCATATTTTATCACCTCTGCACGGATAAAACCTTTCTCGAAATCTGTATGGATCACACCTGCAGCCCTTGGTGCCTTATCACCCTTATTGATGGTCCAGGCCCTTACCTCAGGTTCTCCTGCAGTGAAATATGTCTGAAGGTTCAATAGTGAGTATGCAGACTGGATAAGTCTCTCCACACCCGATTTCTGGAGACCAATCTCCTCAAGAAACATTTGTCTCTCCTCATAACTGTCAAGCTCTGCAATCTCAGATTCAATCTTCGCTGCAATAACAAGGACCTCTGCCCCTTCATCTGCAATGGCAGCCTTAAGTCTCTCCACATGAGCATTGCCTGTAGCGGCTGAAGCCTCATCCACATTGCAGACATACATCACTGGTTTGTTTGTAAGGAGGAAAAGACCTTTTGCAAGTTTCTCATCCTCTGCATTGTCAAACTTCACAGTCCTGGCTGACTTGCCGTTGAGAAGTACCTCCTTGAACTGAAGAAGGATATTGTAGAGCCTTTTAGCCTCCTTGTCACCACCAGTCTGAGCCTGTTTCTCCACCTTTTTGATTCTGTTCTCCACTGTCTCAAGGTCTTTTATCTGAAGCTCAGTATCTATAATCTCCTTATCTCTGACAGGATCAACACTTCCATCCACATGGACTACATTGGGGTCCTCAAAACACCTTACTACGTGCAGTATGGCATCTGTCTCTCTGATATTTGCAAGGAACTGGTTACCAAGACCTTCTCCTCTGCTGGCGCCTTTTACAAGACCGGCGATATCCACTATCTCCACAGTGGCAGGAACTACCCTTTTAGGATTAACAAGCTTCTCAAGGACACTGAGCCTCTCATCAGGGACTATTGTAGACCCCACATTGGGCTCAATAGTACAAAATGGGAAATTTGCAGCTTGTGCTTTTCCGGAACTGATACAGTTAAAAAGGGTCGATTTGCCCACATTAGGCAACCCTACGATTCCACAACGTAATGACATATTCTATAAATTTTATCTTTCAATATTTTTGCAAAGGTACAAAAAAACCATCCTTCTCAAAGGATGGCTTTTCTGATATTTCAAGTTTGGTTTCTAGAAGAAACGTGCTCTGTTGTCTTTTACATCACCCATCTCAGAGAATACATATGGCAATACATTCATCTGATAGGTTGCTACCTGGTTCTCTCTCAATTTGGCATCATCTTCAGTATAGAATGAACCGGTTTCACGACCGTTCACTTTCAATACATACACACCGATGTTACCTTTTACAGGTCCTACCACTTTACCCTCTGGAGCACCGGCAATGGCACCTACAAGAACTGGGTCAAGTGATTGTGAGCTTACAGAACCGAAAGCTACGTCATTCTTTGAAGATACTGTAGTGTTAAGTGCCTCAGCGATCTCTTCCATAGTCGAAAGACCTTCAATCTTGGCTTTAACCTCACCTGCAAGTTTCTCTGTCCTCTTCTCGAAAGCTACGCTACTCTCAATCTGTGAGTAGATAGACTTAAGAGGAGTGTAACCCTCTTCGCGAACTTTAGTAACTGCTACTACGAAGAAGTATTTGTTGTCAACAGTGATGATAGGTGATACCTCACCCTCTTCTGCCTCATAAATCCATCTTGAAACCTCACGGGTATTCTCATACATTGAGATCTTCTTAGCACCTTCAAGGACATTGTAAGCTGGAACTACAGGGAGTTTCTCTTCATCAACGATCTGGTTGAATTTCTCAATCTTACCCTCACTGCGTGATGCAAGATTGTTTGCCTGACCGTAGTACTCCTGGAATGTTGCCTGGCTTGCGATAATCTCTTTGGTAAGGAGAGCAAGCTGAACTTTTTTCACTGGTTTGGTCCTTTCACTAACTCTTACAACGTGAACACCGTAGTTGGTCACCATCTTCACACATTTGCCAGGAGCCATAGATAGAACCTCCTCCATACCAGGGATCATCATATTCTGGGTCATCCAGCCTATATCACCAGCATTTACTACATTAGGGTTCTTGTCAAGAGAGAATTTGACAGCCATCTCTGAGAGGCTGGTACCTTTGTTGATAACCTTTACAAGGCTGTCAGCTCTTGCCTCATCTGTAGAAGCCAAAAGGATGTGCTGTACAAATGCTGAGTCAGACATCATTTTGGTGTCATTTACTCTGGCTGCAATGAACATATTATCCTGCTGGAATGGCTCCAATGCATTTACTTTCTTGGTTGCAAAAGCGAAATCTGCAAGTTTTGCATCTGTTCTCTCCAACTCCTCCTGTGTGAAATAGTAGTTCTGAAGAGGGGTATCAGAGTTGTGTGAAAGGAATGTTTTAAGATTCTCTGCAGTAACAAACTCAGCATAAGCCTCGTCAATAAGTGCTTTTGCCTCATCGATATCCTTCTGAGAAGGAACCACCTCATAAACTACGAACTCGATATCGCGTGACGCAGTCTGTTTGTATTGCTCTTTGTGCTCTTTGTAATAAGCGTTAACCTCACTTGAAGAGACTTTGATGGTGCTGTCTGGTTCAAAACCGAAAGGAACAACCACAAAGTCTACAATAGAAGTCACGTTGTTGTCCTCGATACCTTTTCTCAACTCAACTGGGTTAAGGATATTACTCTGAGACAAAAGTGAATTGTATTTTGTGAAATATTGCTGCTCCTCCACACTTCTCTTAAGGAATGCCCAATATGTTGCAAGATTGCCTGACTGGTCATTTCCAATAGCATCAAGGAAGCTCTTGAACTGAACTCTGCTGAAGTTGCCGTTCTCATCCATGAACATACCCTCCTGAGCGATAACAGGTGAAAGGGCATTACCCTGAACAAGGTCAAACATCTCATCCTCACCAACTACAACACCTGCTGACTTGATTGCAGGGAGAATCATAATCTCATTCTGCAACTCTTGCCATGCTGTATTGTAGATGTTTTCCAACATCTCCTCAGAAATGGCTTGTGAGCCTGTTGTTAGGGTATAGATATTTTTGTAATACTCTACTTTTTCGTTGAAATCCTCATATTTGATAGATTTGCCGTCGATCTGACCAACATCATACTTTGATGAGAACGAACGTAGAGTCATATCCAAAGTGCTTGGATCGATAATAAATGATAGTAGTGCCACTGCGATAAGTACTGTAATCAGCACTCCAAGTTTGACACGTATCTTCTCTAAAACTGCCATTTTAAGTTATTTATATTAAATTTTACACAATTTCTCAAATAAGTTGCGAAGATAATAATTTATTTTTACCTACGCACCAATGGCCCTATAAAGTTTGCAGAATCTACATAAGAAACTTTGGTGGTGTCGTTGTTAATTATTGCATATCCGTCAAATGGATTCAACAACACAGCATTTCTGGCCATCTCATCAGACTCCATCCCTATCCCTTGCATAAAGCCCTGGGGAGAGAAAAGCTTCACATAACAGTGGGTATATATCTTCTTCTCCTTCTGATCCCAGTAGATGGTATCGGTCTCCATCTGTTCTCCTTTGATGAAGTTTTTGATCACCACATTTCCATAAGCCGACCACTTCTCTTCACCTTTTTTGGTGATGTGCTTCGCCTCATTGGAGACAATTGATGTCTCGAGCAACCCCTCCTCATTGTAACCATAGACATTCAACCCTTTGGGAAAAAGGTCATAAGATTCCTCGGAGTCGCTGTCATACCTCTCCAGAAGGGGGGCCTGCATCCTGAATTCTGCTAAAGAGTTCCGGGACTGGACCATGACAATATTCTCCACCACCTGTGATGGGGTCTTCTCTATGTCAATGTCCTCAGTTTGAGAAATCTTGTTTCTACACGAAACAGCAATGGTAGCAACTATAAAAACAGTTGCTACCATTCTGATTCTATTTGTATGCCGGTATAAACCGATCATAAATTAGTCTTGAGTTCTAACCTTGGTTGCTTCACGTAGACCGTTGCAAGATACAGTGTAAGTAGCACCGTCAAGAAGGTCAAACATAAATGCCTCAGATTTCAATGGGAAGTATTTGCGATACTGGTTGATAAGGTTAGTTGCCTCTGCTGCAAGGTTCTCATCTGCATTTTTAGCTTTTGTCAAGTAGTCAACAGCCACCCAGTATGGTGCTCTGGTCTCGATATCGTTACCATGACATTTCTGTGAACCCCAGATTGTACCTGCAAGAAGGTAAGCTCTACCTGCGTTTTCTGGATTAAGCTCTGCAGCTTTCTTAGCAGCCTCAACAGCTTTTGCATCCTCACCTGCTGATTTGAAGCAGTAAGTACCAAGCTCAAGGCAATAGTCAGCAGCCTGATTTACCAAAGTGTCACCGCAAAGTGCGATAGCCTCTTCCATATATGCGATAGCTTTATCAGCAAGGTTTCTCTGAGAGTAGAGTTTGTAAAGAAGATATGCAGAGTTGTGTGAAGACTCCATTTTGTGCATCTCCTCTACAGCAAGCATAAATAGATCCTCATCAAGACAGTTTGAAGCTGAGAACATAGAGATAAGGTTACCAAGCATATATCTGTCGGTAGGGTTTGCCTCGAAACGTGGGGTAAACATCTCAACAAGGTTCTCACAGCTTGCAACACCACTGATCATAAGAAGGTTCTCAATATCCTTCTTAGCATCGGTAATAGCCTGTGATGGTTTTGCTTTTTCGATAAGTTCTGCAGTTGAATATGCTTTGTTGTAAGCAGCCATAACCTCTTCAGCGCTCATTGTACCAGCTTTGTAAAGGTCATTTGCATAGTTCATATATCTTACAGGGATAACTACAGCAGTTTTACCCTTAGCTGTTTCCATTGCATCACCAAGAACATTGAATACCTCCTGCTCCTCACCTTTGGCAGCATAAGTAATCATATCCATAGCTTTGTTGATCTTTGCAGTAACAACATACTTAGGATAAGTTGAAATTCTCATCTCGTGAAGCATCATCAAAGAGTCAACAAGAACCTCTTTTCTGATAGGGTTGCTTTTGAATTTGTTGATTTTCTTTCTAAGAATCTTCATACCGTCAAGCAACATATTCTGGCTTGCAGTTGGAGGACATAGTTGGATTGCCTGCTGCCATGCAGGATCAGCTGCTTCAAGATTACCCTGTTTGATATAATCCTGATAGAATGAAAGATACTTGATACACGCAGCACTATCTGCTCCATATTTGCCTTGCGCAGAAACATTCACTGTTGCAAGGAAACCTAGTGCCAATGCAAAAAGGATTGTTAGTTTTTTCATAAAAGCTTTTATATTGAAATTAATAATATACTATTTTTTACACTACTTCATTAATCATATAGATATTTGACAAACCAAACATCGTGAAGATTAATGTTCACCATGAAATTTATATATCTCTCTCTTACCAACTGGTTCTGTTGTGAACCTCTCTGACCCATATCCACCGCCACTGAAACAGCATTGTACCATCTGTAAATGGGCAATGTTGTTCCGAATGTTATACCCATAGATTCCACCTGCTTGCCATTGAAGCTGATGTATGATTTGTCGTAATATACACCACCTCTGTAGGTCATCCTCTTATGGTAGTACCTAATATCGTATCTGTTGGGAACTATCTCAAATCCGGCTCTGAAAGATTCACTTACCTTTGGCTCAAAACGGGCATCTGAAGTGTTGAAATCACTCTTGGTCCAGTCCTGTCTCACATAATCAAAGCCTATCATCCATTTGTCCCTATGCCTGTACGATATACCTGCTGCCAGTTCTGGGGAAATTTTGAGTTTGGCATGCTCGATATTGTTATACATCACTGTATCTTTGGTATCCCCCACCTGGGTATATGCATATCTTATATAATCACCTTTCAATTCATTGCCCAGTCTGTAGGTGGCACCAATGGTTAGTGATGAGTTGTTTTTCAATGGCTGGTTGTATTGTATACCGAACTTCCCTGAAAAACTACCTACATTATACTCCCACCCTGTGTAGATGGAGTTATAGGACGACTCCTCACTGAAGACCACATCACTGTGCCTGTCTATGGTACCGAAATAATATATCGCCTCCGCACCTATCGAGATGTATTTGAACATTACCATAGAAGCACCCATAAACAATTGGTTGATGCTTCCTGTACCATACTTCCTATACCTTACATCACCCAATTGTGACACTATAAGATCATCTTCCTCAACACTCTCAAACTTATAGCCCGTATTGCTGAAAGGGGAAACTCCAATTATGAATGCTGATTTCCTATAGATAGGAGCAGTAAATGCGAAGTTGTTCATATTGAACACATTGTATGCTGATTTGGTCTGATAGTCAGAGATGTAGTAGTTCTTCTGAGTAATTCCAAAATCAAGCATAAATGCTAAAGTATCCCTGGCTGTAATGGCCGCAGGATTCGTATAGTTTATGAATCTGTTGTCCCTTACACCTACACCGAGACCGGCCATTCCGTAGTTGTATGCGTTGCCTTGCTTGACAACATCACCGATACCCAACATAGAATAAGGTGAGTATGTACCAAGAGCATCAGTATTTTGAGCACTGACTGTCAAAGCACTGAAAACTACTGAAATAACCAGTAAAAATTTTATTGTTTTTTTAGATTGCATTTGCTTTTGCAATGTGGGAAAGCCCCATTAACACTAAATTACAAACCACAAATATCGGACTTTTAAGTTTTTTGGCAAAAAAAATTGCATCTCCACCCGTAAATATGAAATTATACCCGGGATAAGTCCTGATATATCCCTCTATTTCAAAGATTGTGCCTAAAATAACACCCGATTCCATAGCACCTGTGGTACAGTTCCCAATCTGCTCCACATCTTCAACCCTCTGAAGGAGCGGAAGCTTCCCTGTAAAATGGTTAAGGGCTCTGAATCTGGTATTAAGTCCAAGTGAAATATTGCCTCCAAGAAAATCACCCTCCTTGGTGAGGAAATCAAATGTGATGGCTGTTCCGAAATCCACTATCACACAATCTTTGCCTGGAAAAAGTGCGTGTGCACCTGCCGCAGCACATATCCTGTCGGGCCCAAGTGTCTTTGGGGTACCATATCTGTTGTTGATAGGGAGACTAATGTCACCTTTAACCCTAATCACCTTTTTACAGATCTTGTCAAGATGGGTATAAACTGTCTCGGGCAACCCTCTGACATCAGAGACAGCAACTACACATATATTTTGATACTTATGGAAATAACTGTCAATCTCCCCTATCAACAAATCTGCATCACATCTTTTTTCATCTGTGATCTCATCCCCACGGGATATTGCCATCTTCACAGAAGTGTTTCCTGCATCTATCAATAAATTTATCATATCTATAGACTTGACATTACTTTATATGCACCTTCGATAGTTCTTACCCTGTTGACTGTAAGATACAATTTGCCGTTCTGCTCCTTGAATGCGTACCGGTCACCTGGCTTCTGCTGGATATAATTGATAATATCCGCAAATTTTCTGGTCCTGTAGTATGGGGACATCTGGTTTCCTACAAAATAGGCGAGCAGCTTCTCATTTTTCAGAACTATCTTCTCAAATCCTTTGGCCTTGGCCAGCCACCTTAACCTCACCACAAAACACAACTCCCTTACCTCATCCGGAATGGGACCGAATCTGTCCTCGAGACTTGATATAAATCTTCCCAGCTCCTCCTCGTCCGATATATTGTCCAACTCCCTGTAGAGCCTTATCTTTTCTGCCTGTATATTTATATAGGTATCCGGAATCAGAAGCTGGAGGTCTGTCTCTACTGCACAATCATTTACATAACATTGGTTCTCCAGATCCTCCTGAGGTGTCTCATCAGGATTCTCTTTTGAATAATCCTGTTTGATCTCCTCGAAAGCCTCAGCCAGAATTCTCTGGTAAGTCTCAAAACCCATATCTGCAATGAAACCACTCTGTTCTGCACCGAGCATATTTCCCATTCCACGGATATCAAGATCCTGCATTGCAATATTAAATCCGCTTCCCAGATCAGAGAATGCCTCTATCGCTTTCAGCCTCCTTCTGGCATCATCTGTAACTGAAATAAGAGGGGGGACAATAAGGTAGCAGAATGCTTTCCTGTTTGAACGCCCCACCCTTCCCCTCAACTGGTGCAGGTCACTCAAACCAAAATTCTGTGCTTTGTTTATTATTATGGTATTGGCATTGGGGATATCGATACCATTCTCCACAATAGTTGTAGATATAAGGATATCATAATCTCCAGCCATAAAGTTGAGGATCTTCTTCTCAATCTCGGTCGGCTCCATCCTGCCGTGAGCCACACAGGTCTTGATACCCGGACAAATCCTCCTTACTATATCCTCTATGCCATCAATATCCTCTATCTTGTTATGTATGAAAAATATCTGTCCGCCCCTTTCAAGCTCAGAAGTGAGGATATCCCTTATTACATCCTCCTCAAAATCTATTATCTCTGTCTGGACAGGTATTCTGTTGGGTGGAGGGGTATTTATGATGGAGAGATCCCTTGCTCCCAGAAGAGAGAACTGTAGGGTCCTTGGAATAGGTGTTGCAGACAATGTCAAAGTGTCCACCGAGAGTTTCAAATGCCTTAACCTCTCCTTGGCAGCCACACCGAACTTATGCTCCTCATCAATTATAAGCAGACCCAGATCTTTGAAGAGGAACTCCTTATTCAATAATCTGTGGGTACCTATAAGTATATCTATTTTTCCACTCTTTAACCTCTCTGCAATATCCCTCACCTCTTTAGCACTCCTCAACCTGCTCACATAATCGATATTGCAGGGGAAATTCTTCAATCTGTCAAGGAAAGTATTGTAATGCTGCAGGGCCAGAATCGTAGTGGGGACCAGAACAGCCACCTGTTTGCTGTCTGCAACAGCCTTGAAAGCAGCCCTTACTGCCACCTCTGTTTTACCAAACCCCACATCTCCGCAGATAAGACGGTCCATCGGGTACCCCTTCTCCATATCCTCCTTTATAGCTTTCAGGGCCTTCAATTGGTCAGGAGTCTCCTCATATATAAAAGACGATTCGAGCTCTTTCTGTAAATATGAATCCGGAGAAAAAGCAAAACCCTCTGCCACCTTTCTCTGAGCATAAAGACGGATCAAGTCTGCTGCTATATCCTTTACTTTGGATTTGGTAGTAGTTTTTAGCTTCTGCCATGCCCCTGTACCCAATTTATATATTTTGGGAGGTGTAGAATCTGCTGATTTGTATTTTGATATTCTATGGAGACTGTGTATGGATACAAAAAGGACATCATTATCCTTGAAAATAAGCTTCACTGCCTCCTGGATCCTGCCATTGATATTATTCTTGACGAGTCCGCCAAACCTACCCACACCATGATCTATATGTACAATATAATCCCCTTCATGAAAAGCATTCAAGTCATTGATGGTAAGTCTCTCACTCTTCTCTACAGATCTTTTTAGTTTAAGACGTCTGTACCTGTCAAAAATCTGGTGGTCTGTATAGAGACATATTTTAGTATCGTAATCGATAAATCCTTCGTGTATAGTGTATGTCTCATAATTCAAAACCAGATTGTGTGTGGAAAATATACTCTTTAGACGCTCGATCTGGGATATGCTCTCACTGAGTATATATACCGAAAAACCCTCTTCCCTTTTGGACCTTATATCATCTGCAAGCACCTCAAAATGCTTGTTGAAAGTAGGTTGGGGTGCTGTTCTGAATATTATCTCCTTATCATAAGTGATATGTTCATTTCCAAGAGTTGAGAGATAAATATGTTTGTGAGTACTGTTATAGATATCACTCTTCTCCACATCAGAAAGCCAGATAACGCTATCCTCCGGCAAAAACTCGAGAACAGGTACAGATGTTTCGCTCTCAAGTGATGAGGTGATATTGGGATATATATCCAATACCTGTACCTCTTTCTCGGATCTCTGAGTATTTGCATTGAACATTTTTATGCTCTCTATATCATCCCCGAAGAAATCTATCCTGTATGGCTGGTTGTCTCCGTAAGAAAATACATCTATAATACTGCCTCTGATGGCAAACTCACCTGGCTGCGACACAAAATCTGCTTTGTTGAAACCCGAATCAAAAAGGAGTTCTTTAAGAAATTCATGGGAAATACTATCTCCCCTCTTTATCGATATAATGCTTTTCTTCAACAGATTGTCATCCAATATCCCCTCATCAAAAGAGTCTCTGTATGCCACAAGTACAATAAAAGGGAATGGAGATTTGCCGTTTTTATAATCAGATACAGCCCCTACAGCCGCCGTGCGTTGAACTTTTGTTGAAAAGTCTTTAGAAGGTGGAAAAAAGAAAACATTATCTTCGCCAATAAGGTTGTACAGGTCATTTATACAGCCTGCCGCATCCTCCCTTCTGTTAAGGATTACAAAATGTATACCCTTTGTTACAGAGGAAGATATGGCAAATGATTTCGCAGATGAATATACCCCCTTTACAGATATGTTCCTGATGCTGGAATCGAGGATACCATCAGCAAGTTCTTTTATTTTATGCTTATCAAGGATACCTTTTTTATTCATATTCTTCAACAGAGTGCAAAGATATGATTTTTCACTGTTAATAACTCCTTAATAACAGTGTTAAAAAGTTATATAAAATAAATTTCTATTATTTGTTTCTTTGGTTATATGTTCAACTTTTCCAAAAACAATACATTTGATATTATTATTTCTATATGATTTTTTATAGCTGTTTTCAACATGTTAAAACTGTTGGCTATTTATATCACTTATTAACAATTATATCTATTAAATGTGATTATACTTCTATGAATCAATATTTTATAAAAATATAACATATTACCTAAAATGTTTAAATATTGTCAATATATGTTAATAAAAAAGTTATCAACCAAATTAACAACTAATAATAAAGAACAATAAATATTTAATTAAATAATATATTTGTAATGTAATTTGTTAAAAAATGGCGGAAGAGTTTAAAGATAGGTTTGACATTCACTCTGCAAGCAGTTCCAGAGACGGAGATTTTGAGGGGAAGATACGCCCTCAGGGGTTTGGTGAGTTTTCGGGTCAGGAGAAAATCCTCGAAAATCTGAAAGTTTTTGTTCAGGCTGCCAAGCTCAGGGGTGAGGCCCTTGATCATGTTCTGCTTCATGGCCCTCCAGGTCTTGGCAAAACCACCCTTGCACACATTGTAGCAAATGAGATGGGGGTCAATATGAAAATAACATCAGGTCCCGTTTTGGATAAGCCTGGTGATCTGGCAGGTCTTCTTACAGGGCTGGAACCTGGAGATGTCCTGTTTATAGATGAGATACACAGATTATCTCCAGTGGTGGAGGAGTATCTTTATTCCGCTATGGAGGATTACACTATAGATATAATGATAGATAAAGGTCCTGGTGCCCGTTCTGTCCAGATATCACTAAACCCTTTCACACTGGTTGGTGCTACCACCAGAAGTGGCCTCCTTACATCACCTTTAAGGGCAAGATTCGGTATACAATCCCATTTGGAGTATTATGATTCGGAAACACTTGTCAATATAATTAAAAGGAGTGCCACCATACTTGATATAGATATCGATACCGATGCAGCAAAAGAGATAGCTTGCAGAAGCCGTGGTACCCCGAGAATAGCAAACTCATTGCTCCGTAGGGTCAGGGATTTTGCCCAGGTCAAAGGGAGTGGAGTTATCGATCTACCTATTACAAAATATGCACTTGAAGCTCTCAATATAGATAAAAGGGGACTTGAGTTGATTGATAACAAGATTTTGACAGCTATAATCCAGAAATTCAAAGGTGGCCCAGTCGGTATTACCACTATTGCTACAGCGATAGGTGAAGATCCCGGTACTGTAGAGGAGGTTTATGAACCTTTCCTTATCAAAGAGGGATTTATTCAGAGAACTCCACGTGGAAGGGAGGTTACTGAACTTGCATACAAACATTTGGGACTGAACAAATACACTGAAAACAATACTTTATTTTAACTGATATGAAAAAAATTCTTACTATTCTGGTTTCAATTTTACTATTGGTACCATTCAATGAGGCGATTTCCTGCACCTCCGCAATTTTTACAGGTAAGGTGACTAAAGATGGGAGACCTCTACTTCTCAAACATAGGGATACTGGTGAACTCAACAATAGGATTGAGTACTTCCAGGGTCCTAAATATGGTTTTTTGGCTTTGGTTGACAGTCCAAGTGAGGGTGGTGTAGCATGGTCAGGAAGCAATAATGTGGGTTTCTCTATTATCAATACAGCATCTTATAACCTAAAAGATGATGATGTACCTTCATCAATGATGGATAGAGAGGGTGAGTTGATGTTCAAAGCTTTGGGTGTATGTAAAAACCTTAAGGATTTTGAATATTTTCTCGATACACTTACCAGACCTATGGGTGTTGAGGGTAACTTCGGAGTTATCGATTCTGAAGGTGGTGCTGCCTATTATGAGGTAAACAATCACAAATGGAACAAACTTGATGTCAATGATCCAAATGTAGCCCCTAACGGCTATTTTATCGTTACCAATTTCTCATATACAGGTAGAGAGGATGAAGGTATGGGTTATATCCGTAACTGCAACACTACCTATAACGTAGAAAACTATGTTATTAAAGAGGGTGGTAAAGTGGATGTACAGTGGATTTTTGAGAATATATCAAGATCTTTCTACCACTCACTTCTTGAAGTGGACCTTAGAAAAGATCAGGAGTTGGCTTCCGGTTGGTTTATAGACCAAGACTTCGTTCCCAGACGTTCATCTTCTGCTTCAATGGTATTCCAGGGTGTGAAACCTGGTGAGGATGCTTCCAAGACAGTAATGTGGGCAATTCTCGGTTATCCTCCACTTGGTGTAGCTGTACCTATGGTAGTGGCTAATGGTGAAAATATCCCTTCATTTATGGTAAAGAGCGAAAATTCTGAGAATGCACTTATGTGTGATATGGTTCTTGAACTTAAGAAGAATGTATTCCCTGTCAAGAGAGGAAATGGTAATAAATATTTCCGCTTCAACTACCTCTATAATCAAGAAGGAACCGGTTATTCTCAACAGCTAAAAGAGGTAGAGAACTATATTTTCGAAAACTTCAATAAAGATATGAGTCCTAAAAAACTCAGCAATCTATACACAGATTACTTCGGTAAAGTGGAAAAAGCTTTTAAGAGTATGAAATAAAAAAAGACCCTCGCGGGTCTTTTTTTTTACTCTATTTTCAAGTTCTGGAAGTTGCAGGAGTAACCGTCATTCGGATCTGTAATTACAATCCTTACAGCTTTTACAGGTGCTTTTATATCTTTTATATATGCGTGGTATCTGTAGAACTCTTCACCCTTGATGAAGTTTACACCATCGTAAGAGTACTCAACATAACCATTGCTTACACCATAAAAAGGTATATTGGTATATCCGGTAGGGATATGGATGGTTTTACATTTCACAGGTTCTTCAAAGATATATGTAAGGGTCTGCCCTGCCTTGAGTCTCTCTTTTGTCCTTACACGCTTGTTGAAATTGTATGTGGTCAAATCTTCTATATTGCTCTTTTCCCACATTTGTATATCTGTCTCAACCCTCACTTTTGGGGTAATATAGTGGTGCAGTTCCACATTTTCTGCAGCTACAGCTATACTGTGCAAATCTCTGTCGAAGAATGTGCTGAATCTGAAATCTTCAGGGGTATTGGTAATAATGGTTCCACTATACACTTTTGATGTGGCAGTAGGCTCTGTTCCATCAGTAGTGTATCTTACCACGGCAGAAGGGTAAGGAAGTGTCACTTTCAGTTCTGAATCTTCATATTTTACCACAGGTGGTTCTACCCTGAAAGCTATCCCCATAGAGTGGAGTCTGTCATAGTGCTTGTTTACAAGTCTTGAATGGAAATCTTCATAATTCTTGTCCCCTTTGGCACTCCATCCTATTTCAGCCAAAGCACACAGACGTGGGAATACCTGATATTCAGAAAATCTTGGGGGGAATTGCATCAGCTCTGTCCATAGACCAGCCTGAACACCCAAAACAAGCTTCTCCTCTTCAGGTGTGAGTTCCATATCCTGTAGAGGGTCGTAACTGTATATTCTGTCAAGAGGTATGATAGCAGCCCAGCTGTGCCCCCTCTCTGCAGGGGTATATTGCATATCCACATAGAGATATTGTGCTGCCTGCATAACAGTGGGTTGACCTTTTTTAATGGATTCAACCCCTTTTGACTGACTTCTCCAGGCTACTACGGTAGATGTGGGGTTCAGACCTCCAAAATCCTGTATGTCGTCCCAACCCATCATAACTTTACCAAGTTTGTTGATGATTTTCTCCATTCTCCTTACGAAGTACCCATGGAGCTCTTCCACATCCTTCAACCCCTCTCTCTTCATCACAGCCTGACAGTCGGGGCATTGTCTCCAATAGTCAAAAATTACCTCATCGCCACCTATGTTGAGATATGGTGATGGGAAGATGGAAGCAAGTTCCTTAAGTATATTTTCAAGAATTTTATAGTTTGATTCTTTACCTACGCACCATACATTGTCAAACTCACCACAAGCTGAAGGGGTATCTGTACTGGTACCGCAGGTGACATTGCCAAAGACTTTGGTAGATGAGAGGCAGTGGCCTGGAAGGTCAAATTCCGGGATGATCATAATGTTCCTCTGTTGGGCATAATTGATAAGCTCTTTCATCTCCTTCTGGGTGTAGTATCCACCGTAACGTTCATTTCCAGATAGGTATGTGGGTGGGATAAGTTCATCTTTTCCTCTCCATGCACCTTTGTTTGTAAGTTCAGGATATTTCTTGATCTCTATTCTCCAGCCATTGTCATCTGTAAGGTGGAGGTGAAGCCTGTTGAGCTTGTGGTTTGACATCCAGTCAATATAGCTTCTCAGATAGTCAAGATCGAAGAATGTCCTCGATACGTCCAGCATAAATCCTCTGTAAGAGAATCGTGGAGCATCTTCTATGGTTACAGCTCCGATAGGGTACTCTTTGATTCTAAGTCTGACACCTGAGTAAATTTCAGCAGGGAAAAGCTGCAGCAGTGTCTGTACTCCATAATATTTACCACCATTGTCAGAAGATGCTATCGTGATATTCTCTTCTGTAACACAAAGTCTGTAACCCTCTGACGGGATACTCTTATCCTCTACAAAAACGATATGTTTTCCACCATTATTGTACCCGCTGGTGACTGATACAGGGAAATCCAATGCGCTATTGAGTTTATCCTGAAGATAGATGGCAGAGAAATCCTTTATGTCAGAAGTAACAATAGAGAGTCCCCTCTCCACCATAAAAGTCCCCTCCCCTTCTATAATTTTATTAGGGACAGGGACAATATTCAAACCCGTTTCACACATACCTGAAAAAGCATTTCCCAATATAAGGGCTAAAATTAACGCTAATCTTATTTTCATAATTATTGCTGTTGTTCTATAAATTGGAAATCCCCTTCAAAGGTGATAGGGTCTCTGTTTACAAAGCTCAGTCGTACTGTGCTGGATCCATTTTCGTAGATCTGTATATAGAAATCTACAGTTTGATGGTCATTGTCATCCTTTGCTTTGAATCTTACATCGTGTCTCTTCTTCTTTTCATTGTATTTGACTTGCAAATCGACCTTCTGGTTATCCATCTCTACCCTTATTTGCTGACCGGGCATAGGGGTTGTGTCATATTTTCCAAAATATGGAAGTTCAGTTGTAAGCATATGATCCTTGACAGTGATGTCATATTCAAATCTTGTGGTTTTGCTTGGGCGACCCATTGGCTTGATCTCGGTAATGTCTATTTTGAAATAACCAAGTTCCAGCATTTTATCTATTTTCTTTTTGTTGTCAACCTCTTGACCAGACAGCGATGCAGTTATAAAAATTGACAGAACCAGTGTTAAAATCCTTCTCATTTTATTCATTTTTTTTGGTTTTAAATTTTTGTAAAGATAATAAAATCATTGTTTAAGTGATAAAAAATGGTTAAAATTGCAGACTCTTAACTATTATGAAGGTACTTATAATTTCAGATGCGCAGAGTGTCCACACTCAAAGGTGGGTCTCCTCTTTAAGTGAAAAAGGGGTGGAGGTGGTCCTTTACAGTATCAAGCCTTTCCTTGATGATTTCTACTCATCGAGGGGGATCAAATGTCATTTCTTCGACCTTTTCAGTTACAAAAGGGATGGAAGTGGTATTGTGGGTGCAGTGAAAAGGCATTTCCAGGCTGTAAGACATCTGAAAAAGGTTCTTAGGGATGTAAAGCCCGATATCCTTCATGCACACTATGTTACAAGTTACTCCCTTATTGCTGCAATGTCTGGATTCCACCCACTTATCGTCTCTTTGTGGGGTAGTGATATCTATATTTTCCCAAGGCAGCTCAAGGTAAACAAATTCATAGTGAAATATACGCTCCGCAAGGCTGACAAGATTCTCTCTACCAGTCATGTGATGGCTAAGGAGGCTGCAAAGTATACAAGAAAGAAGATTGATATCACCCCGTTTGGTGTCGATACTGAGCTTTTCCACAGGAGCGTTCCACCACCCAGAGATAAGTTTGTCATAGGTAGTGTAAAGACACTTTCATACAAATATGGGACAGAATACCTTATAAGAGCGTTTAAGGAGGTTTGTGACAACAACCCAAAACTCAACTGTTGTCTTGAACTTGTAGGGAAAGGTCCTGATGAGAGGAAACTCAAGCATCTTGCAGATCAGTTGGGTATATCAGACAAGGTTATATTCGCCGGATATATCCGAAACGACATATTGCCCCGTATCTTTGACAGGTTTTCAATTGCCTGCTATATGTCCCTCTCAGAGAGTTTTGGAGTATCTGCCATAGAGGCAATGGCGTGCAACTGCCCAGTGGTGACATCTGATGCAGATGGATTTACTGAGGTGGTAGAAAATGGGGTCACAGGTATTATTGTCCCAAGATGCGATTACCACGCGGCAGCAAGAGCTATCCAGACATTCATCGACGATCCTTCCAAGATTGTGACTATGGGTGTTGCAGGAAGGGAAAGGGTAGCCGGTCTGTATCAGTGGAGTGACAATGTAGATACGATGATATCTATGTACAAGTCTGTATTATGAGTACTCTTAAAGAGAAGACAGCCAAGGGTTTAGGTTGGGGTTTTGTAGATAATTTCGTCGGTACCGGCGTAACTGCTGCTGTCAGTATTATTCTCGCGCGAATCCTTTCACCCGAGGAGTTTGGTCTTGTGGGTATGATAGCCATATTCATCTCTCTCGGCAGTTCATTGATGGACAGTGGTTTCAGTGGAGCCCTTATCAGGAAGAAGGAGGCTACAGATGCAGATTTGAGTACGGTTTTCTATACAAATCTGGTATTGGGTCTGGTCATCTATCTGATACTCTTCTTTTCAGCCCCTGCCATAGCAGCTTTCTTGAACAACAGAACCCTTATCCCCTTATTGAGGGTACTCTCCCTCTCAGTGGTGATAATATCATTTACCCAGGTTCAGAAGGTCAATTTCATAAGAAAGATAGATTTCAGGACTCAGGCAATCATCTCGCTTGCAGCATCACTTGTCAGTGCTGTTGCAAGTATATGGATGGCACTCAAGGGTTGTGGTGTGTGGAGCCTTGTAGTCCAGCAGTTGTCAAAACAAGTGGTGGTATCGCTTCTGTTGTGGGTTTTTTCCAACTGGAAACCTTCACTCCTCTTCTCCTTCAGGAGCTTCAAGGAGATGTTCAGTTTTGGGAGCAGACTGTTGGCCTGTTCGCTCATCAGTGTCATATGGAATGAGATATACTCTCTGGTTATAGGTAAAATGTATAATCCCATTGCCGTAGGCTATTTTACCCGTGCTGAGAAGTTCAAGACCATGGTAACTTCCAATATAGGACAGGTGGTCCAGAGGGTGGGTTATCCCGTGATGAGCAGCATACAGGGTGACAAACAGAGGCAACGCAGGGTTTATAGGAAGGTGGCCAGGCTCACTACCCTACTCACCAGTACACTGGTTCTTGGTCTTGTGGGTTGTGCTGACGCAATGATTGAGGTTCTTATAGGGGCAAAATGGCTCCCTGCATCCGGTTATTTGAGGATTCTTGGTATTTCCGGAATGTTCCTCCCATTGATTCTGGGGAGTGTCAATGTCTTCAATGCAAATGGTAAATCGGAGGTAACTCTCCGTCTCGAAATAATAAAAACTGCATTGGCAGTTATACCTGTTACATTGGGTATCATTTTCGATATTGAAGCCCTTCTTTGGGGTGTAGTGGGGGTAACGGTAGTCTCCTATCTTATCCACGCAGGGTATGTTTCAAGGGAGATACAATACCCTGTTCTCGAGCAGGTTGCAGATATTTTACCCTTTGTCTCAGTGTCTGCTATAATGTCAGTCGCAGTCCATCTTATAGGGTTGATTGATATAGCTCCACTGCCCCTTCTTCTCCTCCAGATCTGTGCCGGGGGTGTCATTGTTCTCCTATCTTATGAATTCCTTTATAAAGCCCAGGAGTACTCTGAGCTTAAGGGGGAATTGCTGAAAATGTTGCATATCAGGAAGAGTTAGCATTATGCCCAGAGAAATATCAATAATCATCGTAAACTACAATTCGGGAGAACTCCTCTCCAATTGCCTGACCAGTATCCAAAAGGAGCTCACTGTTGATTATGAAGTGGTGGTGGTGGATAACGCCTCTACTGATGGTTCTATGGAGCAATGTGCTGCTTTTAAGGATAGTGGTAGGTTTGTATTCCATTCTCTTGGGGAGAATCTTGGTTTTGCTGCAGCGTGCAATATCGGTGCGAACCTCTCAACAGGTGATGTGCTCCACTTCCTTAACCCAGATACAGAGCTCAAACCTGGGGCAAACAGTGATTACCTCAGAGTACTTGAGAATCCAGGGAAGGTATATGTAACCCCACTTGTCAATAGGGACGGCTCTGCAGAAAATGACAGGATGGTCCTTCCGGTGCTGAGGGATATTTTCTGGTGGAATCTTAACCGCAAAAGGGCCAGATTCTGGTGCAAAGGGGCTTCTGTTATCCTCTCAAGGGGCAATTTTATCAAAGTCGGAAGGTGGAGTGAGGATTATTTTATGTACGGGGAGGATCTTGATCTGTTCTATCAGTTCTGGAAACATGATCTTGAGATATCTCTCCTTACAGTGCCGGTCTACCATCTTGGCGGTGGGTGCAGCCAGAAAGTATGGAATCCCCTCGAGAGGGAGATTAAAGTGCAGCGCTCCTTCAGAAAATTTTACGACAAATACTTCACCAGGTGGCAATATGTGGCGGTGAAATTGTATTTTTTGGTGCATAATCTGATAAAACACCCGGCAAAAGTAAAAGGTGACATAAAAGCATGGTCTAAAGTTTGATTTTTCTTTAGAAAATGACTAAAATTGCAAAGTTTTTTATTTCAATGATATATTATGGACGATAAGTTAATTTCTAAAGTTCCCGAAGGTCCTCTAGCCGAGAAATGGACTAAGCATAAGGCAGCTATCAAAGTAGTAAGCCCTGCTAACAAGCGCAAGCTTGAAATCATCGTTGTCGGTACCGGACTTGGTGGTGCTTCCGCAGCCGCTTCTCTTGGCGAGTTGGGATACAATGTAAAAATCTTCTGTATCAGCGATTCACCTCGTCGTGCACACTCTATTGCAGCTCAAGGTGGTATCAACGCTGCTAAGAACTATCAAAATGACAATGACTCTATCTACCGCCTTTTCTATGACACAATCAAAGGTGGTGACTACCGTAGTAGAGAGGCCAATGTCTACAGACTTGCTGAGGTAAGTAACCTTATCATCGACCAATGTGTCGCTCAAGGTGTACCTTTCGCACGTGATTATGGTGGACTACTTGACAACAGATCATTCGGTGGTGCTCAGGTAAGTCGTACTTTCTATGCACGCGGACAAACTGGCCAGCAGCTTCTTCTTGGTGCTTATGCATCTTTGAACCGTCAGATTGCTAAAGGTTCTGTAAAATCATATCCACGTCACGAGATGCTTGACTTGGTAATGATTGATGGCGAAGCTAAAGGTATTATCGCCCGTAATCTTGAGACAGGTGAGATTGAGAGACATGGTGCACACGCTGTAGTTATCGCTACTGGCGGTTATGGTAACGTGTTCTTCCTTTCAACCAACGCTATGAACTCAAACGGTTCTGCAGCTTGGCAATGTTACAAGAAAGGTGCATACTTTGCTAACCCTTGTTTTGCACAGATCCACCCTACCTGTATCCCTGTTCACGGTGATCAGCAGTCAAAACTTACCCTTATGTCTGAGTCACTAAGAAATGACGGACGTATCTGGGTTCCTAAGAAAATGGATGACGTGATGGCACTACGTTCAGGTGCTAAGAAAGCTTCTCAGATTCCTGAAGAGGATAGAGATTACTATCTAGAGCGCCGTTACCCTGCTTTCGGTAACCTTGTACCTCGTGACGTGGCTTCAAGAGCTGCAAAAGAGAGATGCGACGCTGGTTATGGCGTAAATGGTACCGGTCTTGCAGTGTTCCTTGATTTCTCAACAGCTATCAAGAGACTTGGTAAGGATGTTATTACCGCACGTTACGGTAACTTGTTCCAGATGTATGAGAAGATTACAGCTGTGAACCCTTACGAAGAGCCTATGATGATCTACCCTGCTATCCACTACACAATGGGTGGTATCTGGGTTGACTATAACCTTCAGACAACAATCCCTGGTCTATACGCTATCGGTGAGGCTAACTTCAGCGACCATGGTGGTAACAGACTTGGTGCTTCTGCTTTGATGCAAGGTCTTGCGGATGGTTACTTCATTCTTCCTTATACTATCGGAGATTACTTATCACACAAAATACAGGTTCCAAAAACTGATACATCTCACCCTGCATTCGAAGAGGCAGAAAAAGCTGTCAAAGAGAAAATCAACTACTTCCTTAACCTAAAAGGTACCCAGCCTGTGGACTACTACCACAAGAAACTTGGTCTTTTGATGTGGGAATATGTTGGTATGGCTCGTGAAAAAGCTGGTCTTGAAAAAGCTATCGTAGAGATCAAAGCCCTTAAAGAGGAGTTCTTGAAAAATGTATATGTTCCAGGTGAGAACGCTGAGTTCAACCAGGAGCTTGAGAAGGCTATCCGTCTTGCTGACTACTTCGAAATCGGTGACTTGATGGCACGTGACGCTCTCAACAGAGAGGAGTCTTGTGGTGGTCACTTCAGAGTTGAGATGCAGACAGAAGAGGGTGAAACCAAACGTGATGACGTAAACTTCTCTTATGTAAGTGCTTGGGAATACAAGGCAGATGCTGAGCCAGTTCTTCACAAAGAGCATTTGAACTTCGAATTTGTTAAACCATCTACTCGTAACTATAAAGACTAAGGGGGATTTAATATGAATTTCACTTTAAAAGTTTGGCGTCAGAAAGACGCAAAATCAAAAGGTCACTTTGAGACCTATAAGATTGAGAACATCTCTCCTGATACATCTTTCCTCGAGATGATGGATATTCTCAATGACCAACTTATCAGAGAGGGTAATGTCCCTGTGGCCGTAAATAAAGGTTGCCACGGATCTGGCCCTGTTGCATTTGACCACGACTGTAGAGAGGGTATCTGCGGTATGTGTTCACTATATATCAATGGTCGCGCACACGGACCTGACGAGGAGATTACTACCTGCCAGCTTCATATGCGTAAATTCAAAGATGGCGAGACTATCACTATTGAACCTTGGAGAAGTGCCGGTTTCCCTATCATCAAAGACCTTGTAGTGAACAGAAGCGCTTTTGACCAGATTCTTCAGGCTGGTGGTTTCATCTCTGTAAATGCTGGTAGTGCTCAGGACGCAAATGCTATTCCTGTTCCTAAGAAAGATGCTGACGAAAGTATGGATGCTGCCTCTTGTGTAGGTTGCGGTGCTTGCGTAGCTACTTGTAAGAACGGTTCTGCAATGCTTTTCGTATCAGCACGTGTAAGTTCTTTGGCACTTCTTCCTCAGGGTAAAATTGAGGGTGCAAGAAGGGCTAAAGCGATGGTGGCTAAAATGGACGAACTTGGTTTCGGTGCTTGTACCAACACCCAGGCTTGTCAGATGGAATGCCCTAAAGGCGTTACAGTAGGTCACATTGCAAGACTTAACAGAGAGTTCCTTTGCGCTAAGCTAAAAGACTAATTTGACACTAAGTATG
The DNA here is from genome assembly GCA_017630155.1 of Bacteroidales bacterium. GTDB lineage: Bacteria > Bacteroidota > Bacteroidia > Bacteroidales > UBA932 > CAAGNP01. The sequence goes on along the minus strand of JAGBVU010000024.1, from coordinate 106,918 downwards.
GAATTTTTCGCTACATCAAACGGAATTCCTGTACATATTTCAGATACCGAGAAGGGGGATATTACTATCCTCCTTCTTCATGGTTATCTGGAGACATTATATGTTTGGGAAGATTTTATCTCTCTCTTCCCTAAGAATATCAGATTCATCTCCATCGATCTTCCAGGCCACGGCCTGACAGGATCACACCCCCACTCCAACTCCATGGAGTTTTGCGCAGAAATAATAAAAGGTGCCATCGATAAATGTGGCGTCTCACAATGTTATGTTGCAGGGCACTCTCTTGGAGGATATATCAGTTTTGAACTGCAGAAGAGATTTCCAGATCTTATAAAAGGTATTATAATGATAAATACCAATACCTATGCAGACTCTGATGAAGTGGCATCAAGCAGGGATAAGGAGATAAACTTTATCCTCTCAGGGAGGCATCTAGCCCTTGCATCCATAGCTATTCCTAACATGTTCAAAAAGGAAAACCTGAGACGTATGGATGACAAAATCCAGGAGATTATTGAGATTGCAGATACACATGATCCCGAAGGACTTGCAGCCTCTGTAAGGGGAATGGCCTCAAGAGTAGATAATACTGATTATGTATCATCTCTTGATATTCCTGTAATTGCCTTTTTTGGCGATTCTGACCAGTTTTTTCCTCTCGATCAGGTAAATAAACTAATGGCATCCCTACCTAAGGCAGAGTGCCATATTGTCCCCGATTCTGGGCATGACTCCTATCTTGAAGAACCACAATTTGTGGCAGACAGGATAATTAATTTCGTTACCAAAGAAAGTTGTTGAAAGGGAATCTCCCTGCGTGAATCTCTGCAGCCATCTTGTAAAGATCGTTGCGGAGTTTATCTATTTTGATCTTCTCTTTGGCTGAGATAAAAATACAAGGGGTGTGCTCCTTGGCTATCCATGTTTTCTGAAGTTCCTCAAGTGAGTAATTTTCTGCTTTTTTCTCCTCAAATGAGAATTCATTCTGCTCCACATGCTTGTAGGCATCTATCTTATTGAAAACAAGATATACAGGCTTATCGTGTGCATTGATATCTTTAAGAGTCTCGTTTACGACCTTTATATGGTCTTCAAAATTAGGATGTGATATATCTACCACATGCATAAGAATATCTGCCTCACGCACCTCATCAAGTGTACTTTTGAATGATTCTATAAGTTGGGTAGGGAGTTTTCTTATAAATCCTACCGTATCTGAAAGGAGGAACGGAACGTTCTCAATCACTACCTTTCTAACTGTAGTGTCAAGTGTAGCAAACAGTTTATTTTCAGCAAATACATCACTTTTTGAAAGTAGGTTCATAATGGTACTTTTACCAGCATTTGTATAACCTACAAGTGCAATCCTAACCAGCGATCCCCTGTTTCCCCTTTGTGAGAACATCTGCCTGTCGATCTTCTTGAGCTGATCTTTAAGTCTGCTGATTTTCTCCAGGATAATACGTCTGTCTGTCTCAAGCTGTGACTCACCTGGACCCCTCATATTTAGACCACCTTTACCTCCCCTTTGTCTTTCAAGGTGTGTCCACATTCTTGTAAGACGTGGAAGAAGATATTGGTATTGGGCTAACTCTACCTGTGTTTTTGCGTATGCTGTCTTAGCCCTTTGGGCAAAGATGTCAAGTATAAGGCTTGTTCTGTCGTATATTTTCCTTCCAGCAAATTCTCTCTCCACGTTTCTTAGCTGTGATGGAGATAGTTCATCATCAAATATGACTGTATTTATCTCATTTTCTTCGAGATATGTTCTTATCTCCTCTAGTTTTCCTGATCCTACGTAGCTTCTGGAGTTTGGTGTAGACAGCCTTTGAGTAAACCTTTTAACACTCTCAATACCTGCAGTAAGGGCGAGGAATTCGAGTTCGTCCAGATACTCTTTTACTGTGCTGTCATCTATATCCTGAGTGATGACAGAGACAACTATAGCTCTCTCTAATTCTAGTACTTGTTCTTCCATAGGGTGGCAAAGATACAAAAAAATAGGTGACTTCATAAAGCCACCTATTTCTTATGTAGATAATAGTGTAATTATCGAAGTTGGAAAATTACAGGGAAGTTGTAGATAACTTTTACAGCTCTATCCCTTTGTTTACCAGGAGTCCATTTTGGTGATGAAGAAACTACTCTGACAGCCTCTTTGTCAAGAGAAGGGTCAACGCCTCTAAGTACTCTTACGTTAGCTACAGAACCGTCAGGCATAACTGTAAACTGAAGAGTTACACGACCAGATACGCCATTTTCTTTAGCGATCTCAGGATACTCAAGGTGTTGAGATACCCATTTCTGGAAGTTGTTAGCGTCACCACCCATGAATGATGGTTTCTCTTCTACAAGTGCAAAAGGAATAGGAGCCTCTTCGATCTCTTCTTCGTAAACTTCTGCAACATAGTCCATAATTTCTACACCCATATCCTCGCTATCCTCAAGTGAGATGAATAGGTCATCATTCACTTCGATGTCGTCATCTACGATGTCGATTTGGTCAGATAGTACAGGAACTTTAGGTTGCTCTGGTGGAGGAGGAGGAGCCTCAGTAGTGATAGGAACATTCTCTACCTCAATCTCAACTGCAGTCTCGGTAGCAAATGACATTTCCTCTTTGTCCTCTGTTTGCCATTCAAAAGCTAAAAGAACAACTAGCAAAGTAGCGATAAGACCTATTTCAAGGAATAGACCTTTCTTCTTTTCTAGATCGGCTTTTGGAGATTTTTTGATTTCCATATTATTTTATTTAACGATGTTTAGACATTTAGGCTTCAAAGTTAGAAAATTATTCTTTAAAACCTACAAACAATTGTTGAAAAAATGTTTAAAGAACATTAATTTCATTCAACACACCGTTAGTTTTTCTTACAGCCTGAGCACTTGCTTTGAATTTAGCCATCTCATTCTCAGGAAGTTCGAACTCGATAATCTCTTCAACACCGTTTTTGCCGATAACTGCAGGAACACCGATACAAATGTCGCTTTCGCCCCATTGACCATCAAGGCTTACGCAGCAAGGGTATACTCTTTTCTCGTCAAGTACAACTGCTCTTGCAAGAGCTGCTGCATTTGCACCAGGTGCATACCATGCTGATGTACCCATAAGTTTTGTAAGGGTTGCACCACCTACCATAGTGTCAGCTACTACTTTTTCAGCCTCTTCTGCTGATAGTTTCTCAGTTACATTACCACCTCTGTAGAAAGCTTTGCTTACAAGTGGAACCATTGTTGTGTCACCGTGACCACCAATTACCATACCCTCAACATCTGACATAGGGCAGTTGAGTGCCTGGCTCAAGTAGTAGTTGAAACGGCTGCTGTCAAGCTGACCACCCATACCGATGATTCTGTTTGCAGGAACACCGCTGGTTTTTACAGCAAGATAAGTCATAGTATCCATAGGGTTAGAAACCACTACGATAACTGCTTTAGGAGAGTGAGCAAGTACATTGCTGATAACACTCTTAACGATACCAGCGTTAGTGCCGATAAGCTCTTCGCGGGTCATACCAGGTTTACGTGGAATACCTGAAGTGATTACCACAACATCTGAATTGGCAGTAGCCTCATAATCGTTGGTTACACCTTTGATAACAGAATTGTAATTAAGAACTTTTGATGACTGCATCATATCCATTGCTTTACCCTCAGCAAAACCTTCTCTTACATCAAGAAGAACGATTTCAGATGCAAATCTCATCTGTGCTACAGCATTAGCGCAAGTTGCGCCTACGTTACCAGCACCAATAACACTTACTTTAGACATAATTGTAATATTAAATTGTTAAAATTGTTAATGACTCTTTAGTTTTTCATACATTTGCACACAAATATACATAGTATGATAAAATTCTCAAGCAAAGATACAGACTTTAAGTTAACCCGCCAAAAGGTTTTGAAGGATTGGATAAAGAAAATTCTAAATATTCATTCACTTAAGGTTGGAGACATCAATTATCTCCTTACCAATGATGAAGAGGTCCTTAAAGTCAATAAAGAATTTTTAGGACACGACTACTATACAGATATTATAACATTCGACACTTCTGATTATGATCCAGAACAGGAGTCTGATGATGTGGTGTCAGCCGACATAGTTATCAGTGTAGATACAGTGAGGGCAAATGCTGTAGAATACGGTGCATCATTTGAAGAGGAGCTTCATAGGGTTATAATTCATGGTATCCTTCACCTTATAGGTTATGATGATCATAGTGATGAGGATAGAGCTGAGATGCAGAATCAGGAAAATATTGCTTTAGAATTATTGAGAGGATATGAATCTTAGTTACGATATTGTTGTTATTGGGGCAGGTCATGCAGGATGTGAAGCTGCAGCTGCAGCTGCCAATATGGGTAGAAAGACTCTTCTTATTACCATGGATATGAACAAGATCGCCCAAATGTCTTGTAATCCAGCCATCGGTGGTATTGCTAAGGGTCAGATAGTGAGAGAGATAGATGCTTTGGGTGGTTACACAGGCATAGTGACAGATGCCAGTACGATCCAATTCAGGATGCTCAACAGATCAAAAGGACCGGCTATGTGGAGTCCAAGAGCTCAGTGTGATAGAATACACTTTTCCTGGAACTGGCGTTATATCCTCGAAACTACCTGTAACTTAGATATTTGGGCAGATACAGCCACTGATATAACCTTCTCAGGTTCGCGTGTATCAGGTGTCAGAACACAGTTGGGCGCTTTCTTTCAAGCAAAAGCGGTTATCATTACTGCTGGAACATTCCTCAATGGTAAAATTTTTGTCGGTCAGGAAGATGCAGAGAGTGGAAGAATAGGGGAGCCCTCATCTTATCATATCTCAGAAATACTTGCTGAAAGAGGTATTGTTACTCAGAGGATGAAGACAGGTACCCCACCAAGGATTGATGCATCTTCTATCGATTTCTCAAAGCTCATCCCTCAGGAGGGAGATCCTTCACCAGACAAGTTCTCTTACCTCAATTACAACTCCCCTGTTCAAGGTGGGGTTAAACAGCGCAATTGCTACATAGTACATACAAACAGGGATGTCCATTCAATACTTGAGTCAGGTTTTCATCTCTCGCCTCTTTTTTCAGGTAAGATTAGTGGGATAGGGCCAAGATACTGCCCAAGTATTGAAGATAAACTTAGGACCTTCCCTGGAAAGGATGAACATCAATTATTCCTTGAACCAGAAGGGTGGCATACCAATGAGTATTACCTTCAGGGATTTTCTTCATCACTTCCACTTGATACTCAGTTGGAAGCATTACATAGTATAAAAGGGCTTGAGAATGTCAGAATTTATAGACCTGCATATGCAGTAGAATATGATTATTTTGATCCTACCCAATTGAAAGCATCTCTCGAGTCAAAATGTGTGGATGGTCTTTATCTTGCAGGGCAGGTTAACGGAACTACAGGATACGAAGAGGCTGCGGCCCAAGGTCTGATGGCGGGTATCAATGCTTCTCTTGATCTTTCAGGAAAGGAGCCTCTTATCCTTAAGAGGGATCAATCTTATATTGGTGTCCTTATTGATGATCTAGTAACCAAAGGTGTGGATGAACCCTACAGAATGTTTACGTCCAGAGCTGAGTATAGAATCTTACTTAGACAGGATAATGCAGATTTGAGATTGACCTCCATATCTCATAGCATAGGACTAGCAGATGAGTATAGATATAGTCTAATGTGTAAGAAGTACGATAGTGTTGGTTCTTTGAAATCAAAATTCGATACAACAAAGGTAAAACCAGATACAATCAATCCATATCTTGAATCTATAGGATCAGCAAAGACAGATTCTTCCAAGACTCTTTCTTCCATTCTCACACGTCCTGATACAAGGATAAAGGATATGATAGATTATGTTCCACGTGGAACATATGACTTCTCTATTGATATCTCTTCATTAGACAATAATTCAAACTGCTTGAATATCCTTACTACTCTTCCATACCTTCCAGTACCTTTTACATTTAAAGAGGATTTGGCTCAGGAGATTTTGGAGTCAGTAGAAATACTTGTCAAGTATAGTGGTTATATCGAGAGAGAATCAAGACTTGCTGATAAGATGACCAAATTGGAATCTTTATCTATTCCCGAAGATTTTGATTATTCGAAGGTCACATCTCTCTCCTACGAGTCAAGGCAAAAACTGATGAAGCACAAACCAAGGACTATCTCTCAAGCATCGAGAATACCAGGAGTTTCTCCTGCAGATATCTCAGTACTTCTGGTCTTCTTTGGTAGATAAAAAAAGATGTTCCACGTGGAACATCTTTTTTGTTTATTTGTAAATCTCCTTTATGATATCAGCATGTTTTGCTTGTATTTTAACCCTTTTAAGTTTAAGGGTGGGGGAGAGAAGTCCATTTATGGGTGACCACTCTGCAAGAATTACCCTTTCCCTTTTTATTTTCTCATGTGGAGCCAATGTATCATTTACCTTTTCAACCTCCTTGTGAATTTTTGCTATGACTTTAGGATTCTTTACAAGCTCCTGGTTGTCAGAGTATGTAATTTTGTGTTTGGCTGCCCAGAAGTGAATACGGGACATGTCAGGAATGATTATGGCAGAAGCAAACTTTTCATTTTCGCCAATCACTATGCAGTTTTCAATATATGATGATTCCTTAAGTCTATTCTCTATAACCTGAGGAGCTACATATTTACCTAGTGACAGCTTGAAGATCTCTTTCTTTCTGTCGGTAATTTGAAGGTATTTTCCATCCACCATTTTACCTATGTCACCGGTATGAAGATATCCATCTTCATCAATTATCTCTTTTGTCTGAATAGGATCTTTATAGTATCCAAGCATGACGTGAGGACCTTTTGTGAGGATCTCTCCATCTTCTGCAATCTTAAGTTCTGTCCCTTCGAGGGGTGTGCCTACAGTTCCTATCACATTAATCCTCTCTATAGGGTTGTTAACGGCTATTACAGGTGATGTCTCTGTCATTCCATAACCCTCATAAATGCCGATTCGCGCTGCATTGAATAGCCTTACTATCTTACCCTGTATCGACGAACCTCCAGATACTATTGTCATTTCGTGACCACCAAGTGCCTCTCTCCATTTGCTGAAGACAAGTTTATCATATATGTCTCTTTTGAAGAGGTAGAATTTGTTTAGGTTGTAATAATCGAAAGTGTTGGCAAAATTCCATGCTTTCTCATATATTTTCTTTTTTATCCCTGTCAAATTTTTACCTGCAGCCTCAAATTTGAAATACATCATCTCAAGGACCCTTGGTACAGAACAGAATCCATCTGCATGACATCCGGCCAAATCTCGTTGAATTGTGCTTATTGACTCTGCGTAGTAAATGCTGATACCGATGTATTGGTATTCGTAGTTCATGCTTCTCTCATAGATGTGGCATAGTGGGAGAAAGCTTACCATTTTTTGTGAGGATGTTACAGGTTGTTTTTTGGCATGTGCCATGGCATTGAACATAAGGTTCCAGTGTGACAGCATGACCCCTTTTGGTGTCCCTGTGGTGCCTGATGTATAGATTATAGTTGCAAGATCATCTTTGCCGATCTCACTCTTAATCTTCTCCACTACAGGTGAAAATTTATCCCTGTTTTCTTCCCCAACCTTGTAAAGGTCTGAAAGACAGTCTATTTCAGTGGAGTCGTCCATTAAATATACCTTCGCAGGACAGTCCATTTTTGCTACTATAGGTGATATCTTCTTATAGAGGTTAGGATTGCCAAGGAATATTATTTTCGCATCGCTGTGGTTGAATATGTGGAGATATTCATCTTCGCTAAGTGTAGGATAGACAGGGATGTGTACCATTCCTGACAGATTCAGACCCATGTCAACAAAATTCCATTCAGGCCTGTTGTTGCAGATTGAGATCGCTTTGTCTCCCTTTTGATAACCTAATGACAATAGTGCATAAGCTACAGAGTATGAGAGTTTTATATACTCTTTAACACTGACTTTTGTCCAATTGCCACCCAAACTTCTGCTTAGGATGTCCTCTTTGTCCGGATGGTTGGCTTCAAGTCTATCCAGTAGATCAAATGTCCTGGTAACGTTTATTTCCATTTTTTATAAATTGTTTTTAATGTCTTCTATAAATTCGTCTATATTCTCTTTACCTGTTTCAAAAGAACACATCCATCTTACCTCCATTGTCTCTTCGTCCCATATGTAGAACATGTGTTTCTCTGAGAGTTTGTCGTAAAGTTCACGGCTTATGTATGCAAATACTGCATTTGTCTCCACAGGTCGTGATATTTCTATCTGAGTAATCTCTTTTAATCTGGTTTCCAGATATTTGGCCATCTCATTGGAGTGTGAGGCAAGTTTGAGATATAGGTCATCCTTGAGATATTCGTCAAACTGTGCGGCCATAAATCTTGCCTTTGAATAGAGCTGGGTCATCTGTTTTCTAAGGAAAAGGGCCCTATGGGCGGAGACCCTCTTGAACAAAACCACCACCTCTCCCATAAGAAGTCCGTTTTTGGTGCCGCCAAAAGAGAGTGCATCTGCACCAGCATCTGCAGTGAATTCTTTGATCGGGATATCAAGGGCAGCCGCAGCATTTGATACGCGTGATCCATCTATATGGAGGTATCCGTTGTGGGTGTGCATCAGATCCGCAAGTGCCTTTATCTCCTCTACAGTATATAGCGTTCCAAGTTCTGTGGGCTGTGAAATGGAGAGGACATTGGGTTGTGAGTGGTGTTGCTCTCCAAACCCGTGAAGGTGCTTTTTCACACTCTCCACAGATACCTTACCGTTTGTGTGCTCCACAGGGATTACTTTACAACCTATTATTTTTTCAGGAGCACCACATTCATCGCAGTTGATATGTGCAGTGGCGGGACATAGAATGGCATCTGAACTGTGAGCAAGATTTGCAAGGGACAATATGTTTGCCCCAGTGCCGTTTACTGCAAACATAGCCTTGCATTCACCTCCAAGCATATTTTCTATCTGACTGAGAACTTGTTGTGAGTACTCGTCGTCTCCGTATGCTACTGCAAATTCAGAGTTTGTCCTGATAATGGCGTCAAGAATTTGAGGGTGGACGCCTGAATGATTGTCGCTTCCAAAACTGTGTTTCATGGTACTAAGTTTTTACAAATTTAATAAAAGTTTTGCTTTTGGAATACCTTTTGTTCTCTGTAGTACCAATCGTACTCCTCAATGAAGGGGAGTTTTAAAGCAAATGGAAATGAAAAGGATTTTTATAATGGTCTCTGTGGCAGTTTTGACATTAACCTCGTGCGGGACCTTGACACTTGAACAAAGTAAAGTGCTGAACAATGCCGATCTGGCTTCATATAAAACTTTTATGATAGAACCTGCAGATGGCTCTGCTATACCTTCATACTTGAGTATGGATGATGTTAACAATATTTACAACTCTATTTCCAAACAGTTGTATCAAAGGGGATATGTGTCTGTATCCACAAATCCAGATATGATTGTTTATGTGGCAATGTCTGTAAAGCAAGTGATTAAGACTAAGGATCTCGTCCCTCCAGGGAGCGGTTTAGGATACAGATATTTTAGTCCCAGAGCCGCATATCTTGACAGCTATTACTCTGATGCACAGATAATTTCAGGCATATCAAAAGAGGGTGTCCTGATGGTGGATATGGTGGATACCCGAAAGAAGATGCATATCTTTTGTGCAGAAGTGAGTTCCCTTGCTGAGGATGGTGGTGTAGATGTGAAGGATCTCTCAAACTTGGATCAGGCGACAGGGTTGCTCTTCTCAAAATACCCTGTACCACCCAAAATGAAATAGTTTCTGGATATATAAAGAAAAAGAGGTGACTTGCAGAAAGTCACCTCTTCGAATTATATATGATATCTGTTTGTAATTAGCAGATAGCGTTGTACTCTTCAGCTGAAAGAAGATCGTTAACCTCTTCAGGGTTTGACATTTTTACTTTGATCATCCAGCCAGCACCATATGGATCTTTGTTTACTGATTCAGGAGCACCTTCAAGATCAGGGTTAACCTCTACCACCTCACCGCTAACAGGCATAAATGCATCTGCAACAGTTTTAACAGCTTCGATAGCACCGAAAATCTCATCTTTAGCAAGGGTTTCACCTTCAGTCTGAATGTCAACGAATACGATATCACCAAGTTGGTCCTGAGCGAAGTCTGTAATACCGATTACTGCTACATCACCTTCTACTCTTACCCATTCGTGCTCTTTAGAGTACTTTAGATTATTAGGAGTGTTCATTTTTTAATTTATTAAGTGTGAATAATTTTGACAAATGTAATATAAATTTTTTAATTACAGCAGCTTGAGGGCTTTCTTTATAATTTCTTCAGAAGAGCAACCAGGTTCTTTTTTCAAAATCGCGTCCAGAACCTTCTCTACTGCTGCTTTTGTGAAGCCCAGGGTAATGAGGGCGCCATATGCCTCTTCTCTGTGGCTGCTCTGCTCAAAGCCTACTCCCAGGTCTATGGTGGCAGTTGTGCTATCCTTGCCCACTTTGTCCTTCAGCTCAATGATTGCCCTCTGTGCTGTTTTCAGCCCAATCCCTTTCACACTCTTGATTTTGTTGACATCTCCGGTAATAATTGCCATACGTACCTCATCGGTGGTGAGGGCGGAGAGCATCATCCTGGCAGTATTGGGACCGATACCGGAAACTGATACCAGGTGGGTGAAAATGGTCCTCTCCTGTTTGTCAGCAAAGCCGTAGAAGAGTTCATCATCTTCGTGCTTATGGTGATAAATGTATATTTTACCATCTGAAGCGCCCTGCAGAGCAGAGTATGTCTGTAGCGAGATGAGGATTCTGTACCCTATGCCATGGTTGTCCACCACCATTTCTGCTGGGGTAAGCTCCACTATATTTCCTGAAATATAATCGTACATACTTTGAGTGTGATTTGCATTGAAGTATCAGAGCAAATTTAATTATAAATTGCATATCTTTGCCATAGATTTTAAAACAATGGGAGATTTTTCAGGAATAAGGGGTCAATTCCCCGCTTTGGAGCAGAAGGTGTACGGCAAGCAGCTGGTCTATTTTGATAATGCTGCTACTGCGCAGAAGCCTCGTGCAGTCCTTGATCTGATCCAGAGGATGAATGGTGGTATCAATGCCAATATACATCGTGCTGTCCACAAATTGAGTGCAGAGGCTACAGATTTGTATGAAGGTGGAAGAGAGGCAGTAAGGCAATACATCAATGCTGCCAGGAGGGAAGAGGTGATTATGACATCGGGAACCACTGCATCTATCAATCTTGTGGCTAATACATATGGTGAGAGATTCCTCTCTAAAGGGGACGTGGTGCTGGTTTCAGAGTGCGAGCACCATTCGAATATTGTCCCTTGGCAGCTCCTTTGTGAGCGTAAAGGGGCAGAACTCAGAGTCCTCCCTGTAGATGAAAAAGGCCAATGGAGAATGGATATGCTTGATGGACTATTGGATGAGAGGGTCAAGATAGTCTCTGCCACCCATATCTCCAATGTTCTTGGTCTTGTAAATCCCATAGAAGAGCTTATATCCAAGGCACACGCAGCTGGGGCTGTCGTCCTTATCGATGGTGCACAGGGTATTGTCCACCAGAGGGTCGATGTGCAGAAGCTGGATTGTGATTTCTATGTGTTCTCCGGACATAAGATCTATGCTGCAACAGGTATAGGTGTCCTTTATGGCAAGGAGGCGCTCTTGGAAAAGATGCCACCTTGGATGGGCGGAGGCGATATGGTGGGTACTGTTACCTTTGCCAAGACCACATATGCTCCACTTCCATTAAAATTTGAAGCTGGAACTCCTAACTTTATAGGGGGTGCTACTTTAGCACCAGCACTTCAATTCGCACAGGAGTTGATGAGTGATAAGTATATTGAGGAAGAGAGAGAAAAGATAGATTATTTAAATAATAACTTGCAAGCTATAGATGGTTTGAGGCTATATGGGGTAGGAGAGAATAAGATTCCTGTTTTCTCTTTCTCTATAGAGGGGGCTCACCACGAGGATATGGCTTTGCTTCTCGACAAGATGGGGGTTGCTGTCCGTTCTGGTATGATGTGTGCAGAGCCTCTTATGGAGAGGTTCGGACAGAGCGGCATGCTTAGAGCTTCACTGGCCCCTTACAATACATTGGAGGAGTGCAAATTTTTTATGACAGCCCTTCACAGAGCTGTAAATATGTTAAGATAAATTGATATGGAGAACAGACCTATTATTGACGTGGAGAATGAGATTGTCGATGAGTTTTCAGCATTTGAAGACTGGATGGACAAGTATGAGTATATTATAGAGCTCGGCAAAAGTGTCCCAGTTATTGATGAGAGCCAGAAGATAGAGGCAAACCTTATCAAAGGTTGCCAGTCGAGGGTGTGGCTGAGTTCGGAGTTCCGTGACGGGAGGATCTTTTTTGCTGCTGACAGTGATGCCATCATCACAAAAGGGATCATATCTCTTCTTGTAAGGGTTTATAACGGAAGAAGACCTGATGAAATCCTCTCTTCAGATTTCAGCTTTGTGGAGAAGATTGGACTCAAGGAGAACCTTTCTCCCACCAGAGCAAATGGTCTTGTATCAATGATAAAGCAGATTCAGAACTATGCAGTGGCATATAGTGCGAAATAAGTTATGGACAGAAAGAAATTGGAGAAAGATATAGTCAGGGCCCTAAAGCAGGTTTATGACCCTGAGATTCCGGTAAATATCTATGATTTGGGGCTTGTGTATGAGCTAGATGTGAATGATGAGGGTGAGGTGAAGATTAAAATGACCTTGACTGCCCCTAATTGCCCTATGGCTGATCAGTTGGTGGAGGATGTCCACGAGGCTGTGGCCGATACTCCGGGTGTTACAAATGTCTCTATAGAGTTGGTTTTTGAGCCTGCTTGGGACAAGAGCAGGATGTCTGAAGAGGCTCTTCTTGAATTGGGTTTTCTATAATGGAAAGGGTATATCTTCTTCTTGGTACCAATATGGGCAATAAGGAGCGCAATCTGCAGACTGCCATTGCCCTCCTTATAAATGAACTGGCCCCTTTTCTCGGCTCAGAAGTGAAGGAGTCTTCCATTCATGAATCGGAGGCTGTCGGTTTTGTTGCCGATGAGACTTTCCTTAATCAGGCCATTTCATTCAAAACATCAGTATCTGCAGTGGACCTCCTGAAGGTGTGCAAGCATGTGGAGGCCAAGATGGGGAGACCCATTGAGGAGCCGCAGTATGATGATGCCGGCAACAGAATCTACAAATCGAGAATTATAGATATCGATATCCTTCTGTATGGAAATCAGACTATAGACCTCCCTGAATTACAAATCCCTCACCCGAGGCTTCAGGAGAGGGATTTTGCACTGATTCCGCTAAGGGAGATATTTACTTCTTACTAAAAGTTCAGAAAAGCACCGAATTCTTCCACAGAGCTGTTGCCCACAGGGCCCGAAAGGATTTTACCTGTGTGGTCTATTACTGCGTATAGGGGTTGCGATGCAGAACCGAATTTTTCCATTTCGTATTGTCTGAATTTCCTGCCGAGAGTCTTGTATTCGGCATCTGGAGTTTTGTCATCCACATAAAGGTTTGCGACAACGAAATCTGAGCTTAGTCTGCTCAGGATGGTAGGGTCGTTAAGTACAGTTGCCTCCATCACTTTGCAAACGCTGCATGTATGGGACTTGAATGTGATGAAGAGGGGTTTCCCACTCTCTTCTGATGCTTTCATAGCCTCATCAAGAGTGTTGTATGATTTTAGTGCTGAGTAGCCCGAAGGTGCAGTTGTCTCACCGTTGCCCGCTGGAGCAGAAACTACTGTAGTAGAACCATCCATAGGTGGAATCATACCTGAAACACTCTTTAGTGGTGCTCCGAACAAGCCAGGGATAAGGTAGAAAGCGAATGAGAAGCAGGCGATAGCCACAAGCATTCTGCCCCAGCCGATACCATCGACAGGTGAGTCATGGTCAGTACGGATAACTCCGAGGAAGTACAGACCAAGAAGTACCACAAGGGTAATCCATATAGCTAGGAATCCAAGTCTGGTGATGATGCCCCATCCGAAGTATGCGTCTACATTGTAGAGGAATTTCACTGCAAATGCCATAAGTACGAAAGCGAATACCACTTTGACAACATTGAGCCAACCTCCCGATTTTGGGAGTTTCTTCATCATTCCAGGGAAGAATGAGCAAACCACAAATGGAAGTGAGAATGCTGCTCCGAATACTGCCATGCCGAGGATAGGTTTTAGTGTTACACCACCTACCACTGCAGCAGCAAGGATTGATCCCACGAATGGGCCAGTGCATGAGAATGATACTATTACCATTGCAACAGCCACAAAGAATGCTCCGATGTAGCCACCTTTGTCTGCCTGACGGTCAGCTTTGTTTGCAAGGCCGCTTGGAAGAGTTATCTCAAAGGCACCGAGGAACGAAATAGAGAATACTATAAACAGAGCTGCGAAAAGCAAGTTTGGAATCCAGTGTGTTCCAAGTGCATCTGTAGCAGCTGTACTGCCGAAAAGTGATACGATGAGGCCGAGCAGGGTGTAGATAAGTACCACAGAAAGGCCGAAAACCAACCCTTTCATAATGCCGTTTCTCTTCGATGGTGTGCCGCCGATGAGGAAGCCCACTGTCATAGGGATCATAGGGAATACGCAAGGGGTGATTACACCGCCAAGACCTGCAGCGAATGCGATAAGAAGGAACCAAAGAAGAGATTCATCCTTTGATTTTTTAGCCTTAGGGGCCTCTATCACCTCAGCGCCTGCCATTTTTACATTGACAGTGATGTCGTTCTCATTGATAAGGCACTCTTCACCATTGCAGGTCTGGTAAACCAATGTCCCCTGAACAGTGAAATTACCCTCGGCAGAAGGGGTGATAATCTGTTTGAATTGGCCATTGCCCTCGAAATAGTATACGTCAAGGCCAAATGCAGAGTCGAATTTGGTGTGGGCCTCTGTTCCATCCACCATTGCACCCTGCGGCTGTGCAGGAGTATCGGCAGAGAGGTCGAAATTGGCAGTCATAGGGCCGCCTTTCACAGGGGTAGCGCTGTACATATACCACCCATCTGAGATTTGAACGTCAAAAACAAGCTCCACATTGCCGTCAGAGAGGACATTGTAGGATGTTTTTACGAAAGTTGCGTCTTGTGCGTAGGTCGCAGATGTGTTGAACAAAAGGGCCAATCCTGCGATCAAAGAAGTAAGGAATGTTCTCATATATTGTTTAATATTATCCAAATAGTTTTCTATTTGGCGGCAAAAATAATAAATATTAGTATTTTTGCACCCTTAATATAAAAACATCACAAAAGATGACACAAGAAGAACTCTTTAGAAATCTTATTGCCCACTCGAAGGAGTATGGCTTTATCTTCCCTTCAAGTGAAGTTTACGACGGTTTGAGCGCTGTTTACGACTATGGTCAGCTTGGCTCGGAATTGAAAAACAATATCAAAAAATATTGGTGGGATTCGATGGTGAAAGTGCACGAGAATATCGTGGGTATTGATTCGGCCATCTTTATGCACCCTAAAATCTGGGAAGCATCCGGCCACGTGGGAGCATTCAACGATCCTCTTATAGACAATAAGGATTCTAAGAAAAGATACCGTGCAGATGTCCTTTTGGAGGACTATATTGCGAAGATTGAGGAGAAGATCAATAAAGAGGTGGAGAAAGGTAGAAAGAAATTCGGTGATGCATTTGATGAGGAGCAGTTCCGTGCCACCAATCCAAATGTCCTTCGTAGCAAGGCTAAAGCTGATGCAGTGCGCCAGAAGATGGCAGATGCGCTTAACGCAAATGACCTCGTAGCACTTAAGGACCTTATCGTGGAGTGCGAGATTGCTTGCCCTATCTCAGGTACCAAAAACTGGACAGATGTGCGTCAGTTCAACCTTATGTTCAGCACCCAGCTTGGTAGCGTTTCTGATGAGTCTGGTACTATCTACCTCCGTCCAGAGACCGCTCAGGGTATTTTCGTGAACTTCCTCAATGTCCAGAAGACAGGCAGAATGAAAGTTCCTTTCGGTATTGCTCAGATCGGTAAAGCGTTCCGCAATGAGATTGTAGCCCGTCAGTTTATCTTCCGTATGAGGGAGTTTGAGCAGATGGAGATGCAGTTCTTCGTTCGTCCAGGAGAGGAGCTCAAATGGTTTGCAAAATGGAAAGAGACCCGTCTTGCTTGGCATAAGGCTCTTGGAATGGGTGACAAGAAATACCGTTACCACGACCATGAGAAGTTGGCTCACTACGCCAATGCAGCCACCGATATCGAATTTGAGTTCCCATTCGGATTCAAAGAGCTTGAGGGCATCCACTCACGTACAGACTTCGACTTAGGCCAGCATCAGAAATTCTCTGGCCGCAAGATGCAGTACTTCGATCCTGAGACCAATGAGAGCTACGTACCTTACGTAATCGAGACCTCTATCGGTCTTGACCGTATGTTCTTGTCGGTACTCTCTGCAGCTTACTGCGAAGAGAAGCTTGAGAACGGAGAGACCCGCGTGGTATTGAGAATTCCACCGGTGCTTGCACCTGTGAAGCTGGCAGTCCTTCCTCTTGTTAAGAAAGACGGTCTTCCAGAGGTGGCCCACAAAATCATGCATGACCTCAAATACGATTTCAACTGCCAGTACGACGAGAAAGACAGTATCGGCAAGAGATATCGCCGTCAGGATGCCATCGGTACACCATTCTGTATCACTATTGACCACCAGACCCTTGAGGACAATATGGTCACTATCCGTTACAGAGATACCATGACTCAGGAGCGTATTCCAATTGACAAAGTAAGATCTATTATTGAAGAGAAGGTTAGCTTCAAGGATTTGTTCATGCAGTTGGAAAAATAATTAATAGTATATATATCTATACGAAGGGGTGACAGGTATTCTTGTTGCCCCTTTTTTTATCAGATTTTATTAACTTTACTCTTTGTAAAAAAAGGTAGTTATATGGAGAATGTAAATGAACAAGTGTTGGAATGGATGCTTGATATGGGGTTGTCAGAGAATCTCTCAATGATGATATGGAGAGCATCTGTGATTTTGGCTATATTTATAATATCCTTCATAGTGGACAAGGTCTGCAGGAGGGCGATAATCCCAGTGATAAGAAAAATTACAACCAAGACAGAGTTCAAATGGGATGACTATCTCCTTGGTGATGATGTTTTGAACAATCTGTGCAGGCTCATACCACCGATATCAATATATTCGCTGATACCATTTGCCCTTCCGGATGATGCCATTCTGGCTTTTGCCCTTAAGTTGTGTGTGGTATATATCACCATAATTTGTATTATGCTGATATGCTCAATAATATCGTCTCTCCATGCGATGGCCAGCGAGCACGAAAAACTTAAGGACCACTCTATGAAAGGGCTCTATCAGATGCTCAAACTGGTAGTTATCTGTATAGGTGTCATCATAATAATCAGCACTCTGATAGGGAAGAGCCCATTGGTTATCCTTACAGGTCTGGGAGCCAGTACAGCTATACTGATGTTGGTGTTTCAGGACACCATTAAAGGCTTTGTGGCGGGAATACAGTTGATATCAAATGATATGCTCCGTCCGGGAGACTGGATCACAATGCCTAAATATGGTGCAGACGGAGATGTTATAGAAGTGACCTTGACCACAGTGAAGGTGAGAAATTGGGACAAGACGATTACAACAGTTCCCCCTTATGCTCTGGTCAATGACTCTTTTCAGAACTGGAGAGGGATGTTTGATATCGGTGGGCGCCGCGTCAAGAGATCTCTCAATATAGATATGAACACTGTCAGATTTTGTACTCAGGAGGAGATGGAAGCTTATAGAAAAGAGCCTTGGATGGAGGGATTTGAGCCAACGGAGGGAGAGGAGGTAAATCTGTACATATTCAGACACTATGTGGAATATTACCTTCGTCACCATCCGAAAGTGAACTCTGATATGATAATGACTGTAAGACAACTTCAGCCTACAGGCCAGGGGATGCCCATAGAATTGTACTTTTTCTCTGCCGATACTGCATGGCTGAGATATGAACACCTGCAGGCAGAGGTCTTTGATCATGTCCTGGCAAAACTTCACATATTCGGGCTGAGAGTTTTCCAAAGCCCCACAGGAGTGGATCTTCAGAATTCCCGATAGGGATTGGGCCTCCGGCATTCCCTTTGGGATTTGGCCTCTGGCATTCCCCTGACGCTCGCCGCGGGGCCCTTGCAAAGCGGATGTTTGATCTGGCTCTTTTTTGCACTTCTGAGATTGATGTCGCAGCTCAATGCCTCCGGCATTCCCTTCGGGATTGTGCCTCTGGCATTCCCCTGACGCTCGCCGCGGGGCCCTTGCAGAAATAGGCCGTGTGCTACGCACACTTTTTGTCCCTTCCCGTCGCTTGAAAGCAAGCTTTCAGCGCCGTTCAGGAACAAAAAACCGGATGATTTGCATCATCCGGCCTATTTCTGCGGTGAGAGGGGGATTCGAACCCCCGGTACGGTTACCCGTACGTCAGTTTAGCAAACTGGTGGTTTAAGCCACTCACCCATCTCACCAATCCGTTGGTTTTGGACTGCAAAGGTAAATAATTATTCGATTTTAGCAAAAAATATTTTGAAATAAAAAATTAATGTCTACCTTTGCATCCGCTTTCGGGATGTGGCGCAGTTGGCTAGCGCACCTGCTTTGGGAGCAGGGGGTCCTCCGTTCGAGTCGGAGTATCCCGACGAAAAAAGAGGCTTAATCGATATGATTGAGCCTCTTTTTTTATACATATTAAGCAATTTCGGGGGTAGAATGGATGATTTTTTCCCCAATTGTTATCAATGTGTGTTATTCGGAGGCAGAAAGGGCATATTTGCCCCCGAAACGAGTTAATTGTAGCCATTTCGGGGCAGAGGAGCCAGTTTTGCCCCCGAATGTAAATGATATATTATAAAAGGCACCCATAAGGTGCCTTTTGTGTATGGTAGTCCCCCGGTTAGGCCGGGATGATTGCTTATTATTTCGCAATATTTTCCCGCATGTCGGTGTCGGCCTGGATGTTTTTGATTTTGTAGTAGTCCATGATGCCGAGGTTGCCACTGCGGAAGGCGTCTGCCATGGCAAGGGGAATCTCCTTTTCAGCCTCGATAACCTTTGCACGGGCCTCTTGTGCTTTGGCTTTCATCTCCTGTTCAAGTGCGACAGCCATTGCCCTTTTCTCCTCAGCACGTGCTTGTGCGATGTTCTTGTCGGCATTTGCCTGGTCGATCTGAAGCACTGCGCCGATGTTCTTTCCGATATCGATGTCGGCGATGTCGATAGAGAGGATCTCAAATGCTGTACCAGCATCAAGACCTTTCTGAAGTACCACTTTAGAGATGGAGTCGGGGTTTTCAAGAACCTGTTTGTGGGATTCGGCAGAACCGATACTTGATACAATACCTTCACCTACGCGGGCGAGAACAGTATCTTCACCTGCACCACCGACAAGCTGTTTGATATTTGCCCTTACTGTGACGCGGGCTTTCGCGATTAGCTGGATACCATCCTTAGCTACAGCTGTCACAGGTGGGGTGTTAATCACTTTAGGGTTTACAGACATTTGCACAGCTTCAAATACATCACGTCCAGCCAGGTCAATGGCTGCTGCCATCTTGAAATCAAGGGCGATATTTGCCTTGTCTGCAGAGATAAGTGCGTTAACCACATTGGGGACATTACCCTTGGCAAGGTAGTGAGCTTCGAGGGCATTTGCATCGAGTTTGATACCAGCTTTGGTACCTGTAATCATCGCCATAACGATGGTTCCCGGAGGGACTTTTCTCCAGCGCATAAGGATAAGCTGAAGCAATGAAATTCTAACACCCGAAATGAGCGCCTGGAACCATAGTGCTACAGGGAAAAACCATAGCAATATGATGAGAGCGACCAATGATATCGCTGCCCAGATTATTATACCGGTCAATTCCATATTTATAGATTTATTTAGTTGTTTGCTTTCGTAACGTAGATTTTGTTATCCTGGATTTTGGTGATGACCACGGCAGTTTTTGGGTCAATGATTCCATCTTCAGATGTCACCTCCATAGAGATGCCGTCAAAATCCACTTTACCCATAGGGGCAAGTCGTGTGGTGGAGATCCCCTCCTGTCCTGCTTGAAGCCCTTTCTCTTCAGGTTTCTCATCGATGTGGCTCTCAATGTTTGTCTCCAGAGAGAGTTTGCGCCAGGTTTTGGCCCTGAGTAGAAGTATGGTGGCGATGACAAGCACCACAATGTTGACCACAAAAATTATTATGCTGACTGTAGGGCTAATGTTGTTATAAGCGAGGTAGCAGGACCCGACAATGGATCCAAGTCCCAGAAGGCCTGTGAAGATGGTGCCAGGGATAAAAAGGAGTTCCGCAAGTACCAGAATGTCACCCAATAGAAGTAAAAATATTATCAGTCCCATATCTGTTGTTTATTTTTTTATTGATTCAACTGATATACCCTCTGCGCCAAGGTTGAACAGCAGGTTTTTCAGATTGTCCGCCTCCTCTTTCTTTGAGAAAGGTCCTACCATGTAGATGGTCTGTCCATTTACTATAGATTTGGCCAGATCCTTGTCGCAGGCCCCTCTGATGGCGGTCAGAATTCCTGATGGGATCCCTTCAGGGTACCCCTCGAGGAGAACCTGATAGGAGAGATCTCCTTGTTGTGCACCCTTGTCCCTCTCCATAATTCTCGCATTCTTTACAGAGATAGACTTGCCCTTATTGAATGCTACGATGTATGCTTTGGGGAAGCCCCTCTTCCTCACCTGATTCAAATATTTGAGGGCCTCTGCGTGTGTGCCCCACAAACCAACTGTGTAGAGGTATTTGCCGGAAGGCTGTTTCAACTCGAATATAGGACTGAGCCCTTTCAGCGCTTTCTTGGATGCTTTGTTGGATACTACCATCAGTTGGATCTGGTATACCAGTCTGTCCGGTAGGGTGTTGTCCTCTGCAAACTGAGCTTCATCCAATATTTTGAATGAGTAGTCAAATTCTGGTATTGGTACCTCGATGTTCATCTCCACAGCCTCACGATAGGTGTGGTTGGCAAACTCGTATGCAAGACCCTTTTCTGCAGGTTTCTCTTTTGGAGTCTCCTCCTCCTGAAGCCCCAACTGGGGGATGATCCCTTTTGACAGGAACTCCATCTCAGCCGCCTGCACTAGTGCTGTGGCCTTCTTGAACCTGTCGCGGATATCAATTGCCTTTGTCTCAAGGTCTGTTATCACCTTTTTGATGTACTCCCTGTCATCCTCATTGGTTACCCTCTCATACAGAAGTCTGTTTTCATCCTGCTGTGAGATGTTCTCCTCCATCTCTCTCCTCAGACTCCTCATATTTGCCACTAGCTGTGCATATTCGCTCATCCCCTCTTCCTCGTTTTTTACCTCTTTGACCTCCTCCCTCTTTTCAAGGGTCAGAATAGAACTGTTTAGCTTTGCAATTTTCTGTATTTCAGCAATATCAGTCATCTCCCTCTTTATAGGGGTAGGTGTATATTCCAGAGCATAGATGGTCATCTCGCTGCTATTTGCAGAGCCCCTGGTGGAGGCGAGCACAGAGAATTGCCCGTCGGGGGTGTTGATGAAGAAAATGTCATCTGCGGTGGAAGAGTAGGGGAAGCCAAGATTTTCAGGGATCCCCCAATCCTGAGAATCCTCATCCCAATGGCTTACGTAGAGGTCAAAACCACCCATTCCATAGTGCCCGTTGGAGGCGAAATAGAGATCCTTGCCATCTGCGCTCAGCATAGGGAACAACTCATCTCCGGAAGATGTGATGTTTTCTCCCAAAATCTTGGGCTCTGCCCAAAGGGTATCTGATATCTGGGTGATCTGGTATATGTTCCAGGAACCGGAATTATCAGGTGCTGAGTAATATACAGTTTTTGATCCTACAGGGAAATATACTGCGTTGTAATATTGGTGTGCCCCGGATGGAATCATAGGATTGGGGGCAGGCAGCCATGCCTTGTCCTCTGTCCCCGAAATATGGAGGTAGAACTTGTCTGTGGGGAATTGCTTCTTTACGATAACATTAGGAGTAACAGCATATTGCAGAAGGCTGATGCCGTTTTCACATTGTATGATGCACTCCTCAAGTTTTAGCCTCTGAGCAGAATCGGATGTCTCTGCGAGTATATTGTTATAAATTTTTATCGCCTCTTCAAATTTGTATTCACGATGGAGGGCTGCAGCCTCATCTATCCCTTTTTTCTCTTGGGAGAGGGCCCCCTCAGATACAGATAAAAGTGTAAGAAAAATTATAATTTTTGAAATCTTAGTTCTCATCGCCTTGCCGTCAAAATCATAAAAATACCCAACAAAGTTACTAAATACTTTATATATTGGAAAAAAATAGTACTTTTGTACCCTTATTTTGAAAACTAAATAATTTTAACATAAACAGATATGCAAAGTAAAGGCGCCATCAAACTAGTGGCAATTCTAATTGGGTTGGCCTGCTTGTATCAGCTTTCGTTTACAGCAGTAACCTACCTTCAGGAGAACAAGGCGGAGAAGTATGCAGAGGATGCAGTGATTGCAGTTCAGCAAACGCCTTCATTTTCAAAAGTTTCAGAGCTTAACAAAGCTTTCTACTTGGACTCTTTGAGAAAAGAGAAAAGCAGATATTACATCGACAGTATCTCTGCTGAGAAAGTTTACTTGGGCTTCACTTTCAAAGAGGTAAAAGAGAAAGAGATCAATCTTGGTCTTGACTTGAAAGGCGGTATGAACGTTATGCTTCAAGTGGAGTTGAGCGATCTTGTTGTAGCTTTGTCTGACAACAATTCATCTGCACAGTTCACAGAGGCTTTGGCATTGGCTAAGAAAAACCAGAGAGACTCACGTTCAGATTTCATCACCCTTTTCGCTGAGGCTTGGGATGTTGTTGCCCCTGGTGAGAGACTTTCTACCATCTTCGCTACATATGAGATGCGTGAGAAAATCAAACCTGAGAGCACCAATGAAGAGGTAATCAGTGTTATCCGTGAAGAGGCTGAGAGCGCAATCGCAAACTCTTTCAACGTATTGAGAAACCGTATCGACCGTTTCGGAGTTGCTTCTCCTAACATCCAGAAACTTGGCAACAGTGGCCGTATCCTTGTGGAGCTTCCAGGTGTAAAAGAGCCTGAACGTGTAAGAAAACTGCTCCAGGGAACTGCATCACTTGAGTTCTGGACTACCTACGAAGCTTCAGAGATCTTCCAGTATATGCAGGAGGCAAACAGCATGTTGAGAGAGTACCTTTCAGAGGATGTTGCAGAGGTTGAAAATGCTGCTGCCGATTCTGACGATCTTCTTGCTCAGGCAACTCAGGAGGACAGCCTTTCAGTTGATGAAGCAAACTATGCAAAGACAAATCCTTTGTTCTATGCACTTCAGCCATCTATCTACAATGGTCAGGTAATGCCTGGTCCTATGGTGGGTGTTGCTCACTACAAAGACACTGCAGCTATCAATACATGGCTTAACCTTCCTCAGATCAAGTCTTTGTTCCCAAGAGATTTGAAACTCATGTGGACAGTTAAACCATCTGCACAGTATGCAAATGATTCATATTTCGAGCTTATCGCAATCAAAGCCAATACCCGTGACG
Organism: Bacteroidales bacterium; assembly: GCA_017630155.1. Taxonomy (GTDB): domain Bacteria; phylum Bacteroidota; class Bacteroidia; order Bacteroidales; family UBA932; genus CAAGNP01. Next base: position 83,332 of record JAGBVU010000024.1, on the reverse strand, counting down.
GCAAAGCACCTCTTGATGGTGGTGCAGTAGCTGATGCAAGAATGTCTTATGCAAACACAGGTGGCACACCTGAGGTTGACATGGCAATGAATGCAGAGGGTGCAAGAGTTTGGGCTCGTCTTACTGCTGATAATGTAGGCAAATGCATTGCTATCGCTCTTGATGGTACTATTTATTCTTATCCAAGAGTAAATCAGGAGATCACTGGCGGCCGTTCTGCCATCACAGGTAACTTCACCATTGAAGAGGCAGAAGACTTGGCAAACGTATTGAAATCAGGTAAACTTCCTGCTCCTGCATCAATCGTACAGGAGCAAGTTGTAGGTCCATCTCTTGGTAGCGAGTCTATTAAAGCAGGTATCCTTTCTATCCTTGTAGCGTTTGTTCTTGTACTTGTTTACATCGCAGTATTCTACAGCGGTGCAGGTCTTGTTGCAAACTTGGCATTGATCTGCAACGTTATTTTCCTTCTTGGTACATTGGCTTCATTTGGTGCAGTTCTTACCCTTCCTGGTATGGCCGGTATCGTATTGACAATGGGTATGGCTGTTGACGCAAACGTTATTATCTACGAGCGTGTTAAAGAGGAGCTCCGTGCAGGTAAAGCTCTCCGCCTTGCTATCGCAGACGGTTACAGCAACGCATATTCTGCAATTATCGACGGTAACTTGACAACCATTATCACCGGTCTTGTCCTTATGGCATTCGGCTCTGGTCCAGTTCAAGGTTTTGCCACTACTCTTGTAATAGGTATTATCACTTCATTGTTGACATCTATCTACATCACCCGTATCATCTTTGAAGCAAGACTCAACAAGAACCAGAATATCTCATTTGACAATAAAGCTACCCGCAACTTCCTTAAGAATACCAAATTTGATTTCTTGGGCATGCGCAAATGGTCTTACATTTTCTCTATCGTATGTGTAGTTGTTTGCCTTGGTTCCATCTTTATCAAAGGTTTCTCTTATGGTGTGGACTTTACAGGTGGTAGAACATATGTTGTAAGATTTGATGCTCCTGTTTCTGCTGAGGATGTAAGATCTGCTACAACTGCTGAATTTGGTGAGTCTGTTGAGGTTAAACAGTTCGGTGGTGAGAGCCAGATGAAGATTACTACCAAATACATGATTGAGGATAACTCATCAGAGACAGATGTATTGGTAGATACCAAACTTTACAATGCATTGAAGGGTTACTTTGCTACCCCTCTTTCATTTGAAGATTTCACATCTACAGTGGAGAACCCTAACGGTATCATCAGCTCAGATAAAGTTGGTCCTACTATTGCAAACGACATCAAGAGAAACGCTGTTATCGCAGTTATCATCGCGCTGTTCGCTATCTTCGTGTATATCGCAGCTCGATTCAGAAACTGGACTTACGGTCTTGGTGGTGTAGTAGCTTTGGCTCACGACGCTATCATCGCTATCGGTTTCTTCTCATTGTTCACCGGTGTACTTCCTTTCACCCTTGACGTGGACCAGACATTTATCGCAGCTATCCTTACCATCATCGGTTACTCTATCAACGATAACGTGGTTATCTTCGACCGTATCCGTGAGAACAACATGCTTTATCCTAAACGTGACCTTGGTCAGAACGTAAATGAGGCTCTTAACAGCACCCTTTCAAGAACTGTGAACACCTCACTTTCTACATTGGTTACCCTTATCGCTATTGCATTGTTCGGTGGTGAAGTGATCAGAGGTTTTGCTATGGCACTTATCGTAGGTATCGTATTCGGTACATACTCTTCAGTGTTCATCGGTACCCCTCTAATGTATGACTTGACACTTAGAAAAGCTAAAAAAGAGATTAAGAAATAGTCTGACGTAGACACAATAAGTAAAGAAGGCTGTCACTCTAAGTGGCGGCCTTTTTTATTGTTATTTTGCGACGATATGGGACACTATGACTTCTCTTTGACATGTGTCTCATGTGATCCGCAAAAGAGGTCATAACCCCTGTAATATTGCCATGTCAGTGGGGAAGTTATCCCCTTTGCAGAGGGATTAGATGGTAGAGAAAATAATAACCCCCACCAAATGGAAATGGAGGGGGTTACTGTTTTTATCGGATATCAGGATCTGATTATTTGCCCAACATTGATGTCACTATCTCATTGAAACTTATCTCCAAATCTTTGGCCTCTTCGTTGGCTCCGCAATCGGAGAGGATCTCAAGCATATATCCGTACAGAGAGTAGTTGTTTTCAAGGTCTGTCTGTGAGATTATTCCGTGGCCGTATGGCTTGGCAAAGAGTTCCACTGCCTCAAGGGTCTCTTTTGCGAAGTCCTGGGCGAGCTGGATACCTTTGTCCCTGGCACCGCATTTTATGTAAATCTCAATGGCCTGAAGTACCATATATTCATTGATTGAGTAAAGGATTGAGGTGTTGAGAGGGAAGTTCTGTGGCACCATCACCTCCTGCATACGGTCAAGCACCTGTACGGCCTTCTCTTTGTATCCATCTTCGAATAGTCCAATGGCTGTCTGTACGAATATAGCCCTGATATTCATCACACCATTGAAGGTGGCGAGGTTCTGATAGTCCACATTTATAGTGGTGTCGGCAAGGTTATCCCATTCGTAAACCTTCATCACCTTGTCAAACATCTTCAATGCGTCGATTTGGCCGATTTCAGCGGTTCTTGTGGTGCTCTTGATAGGGACAAGCTTGTAGGCAAATCCTTCAAACTGGAGGTAATTTTTGATCCCTACTTCCAAATCTCCACCTTGTGATACAAAATATATGGGTCTGTCCCAATTGTAGTTTGAAAGCATATCCAGAATCATAAGCTCGGTCTTGGATATTGACTTTTTGTGTGCGGGGATATCAAGGTACAGGGTGTCCACTATCTTGTCGTAATCCTCCTCAGCAACAATGCCATACTTTTTGACATTTTCGATATTGACAGGGAGTCTCAGTTTATGCTGTGCGATGAAAGACTCTGGGGTGCCATATCTGTTGATCTTAACGCGGGGATCTTTGAAAAGTGTGATGGCCTCTTTGAGAGTTATAGGTCTGTTTACTCTGTCCACTACATCTGGGAATTCATTCTTGCCATAGAGATATTCCACTCTGTCAAGTGAGAATTCTATAGGTGCAGAGTCGTAGATTCTCCTCCTCATCTGGTCGATATACCAGTCAGTACCGAGGAGTGAAGTGTTTACGATGCGGGTATCAAGCCTTACACCCTCCACCTCCTGGATATACCATAGAGGGAATGTGTCGTTGTCTCCGTGGGTTACGATTATTCCGTTCTGGTCAAGCGACATAAGGTAGTTGTAAGCAAGATTCTGGGCTGTATATCTTCCGCTTCTGTCGTGGTCATCCCAGTTCTGGCAAGCCATCTGGACAGGGACAGCAAGTGACAGGGCTGATACAGCTGCAGGGATGATCCATTTGGGGAGTTTTTCCCCTTTTACCACACCTTCAAGCCATTGGTGGATAGCCATTACAGCTAGACCAATCCATACGCAGAACATATAGAATGAGCCAGCATAGGCGTAGTCCCTCTCCCTTACCTGAAGTGGTGGCTGGTTGAGGTAGACAACGATACCGATACCTGTCAACAGGAACAGGAGCATTGTTACCCACCAGTTCTGTTGGTCCCTCTTGAGCTGGAAGAACAGACCTATGATTCCCAATATCAATGGGAGGAAGTAGTAGTGGTTCTTGGATTTGCTATCCACTATGTAGTCCGGACCTACCGACTGGTCGCCCAGGCGGGCCTCGTCGATAAAGCCTATTCCAGATTCCCAGTTACCTTTCAGGGGATCACCAGGAGCAGGGCTGTGAAGATCATTCTGGCGACCAACAAAGTTCCAGAAAAAGTACCTGAAATACATCCAGTTTATCTGGTAATCGATGAAGAATGCCAGGTTCTCTGTAAAGGTAGGCATTTTATTGGAGCCACCCTGTGGTACCTTTCCGTCCCCAGTATAGTGTTTGTAGAACTCTATGTGGTCAGGAGATTTGCTCCACATACGGGGGAAGAACATCTTGGAGTCAGATGGATATTTTACATCCATAGGGCCATCTGTCTTGTAATATTTCCCGTCAAGTGGGGTGTAATATTTGGGTACCGAATATGAAGTAGGTACAGATGCGAAAGTCTCACCATACACGAGAGGGTTGCTTCCGTACTGTTCACGACCGAGATATCTTACAAGTGTAAACGGATTGTCAGGCTGGTACTCATTGGTAGGGGTGTTCGCAGAAGAACGGATAATTACCACTGCAAATGATGAGTAACCGATAACTATCATTGTGATGCTCAGTATCACAGTGTTCAAAAGGATTTTACCTTTTTTATACGAGTAGTAGATGAGCCAGAAACACCCGGCAAGGAGCAGTAGTATAAATACTATTGCACCGCTGTTGTAAGGAAGTCCCATCCCATTTACGAAAAGGAGGTCCACCTGTGCTGCGATTTTTGGGAGATAAGGGATGATGCCCCATAGAATGACAGCCAGGATAGCTGCCGAAAGGGCAAGAACACCCACTGCTCTTCCCCAGGTGAATTTGTTGGACTTTTTATAATAATATATGAACGCAATGGCGGGTATAGCCAGAAGGTTAAGAAGGTGTACTCCGATAGAGATACCCAAAAGGTATGCTATGAAGACAATCCATCTGTTTGCATATGGCTCATCAGCCTCATCCTCCCACTTGAGCATAGCCCAGAAAACGACAGCGGTGAGCAGGGATGACATTGCGTATACCTCGCCCTCCACCGCAGAGAACCAGAATGTGTCTGACCAGCAATATGCCAATGCACCTACAGCAGCTGAGCCCCAAAGGGCAATAGCATTGGGGAGAGAAAGGTATTCCCTGCTGTTTTTCTCAAGCAGACGCCTTCCCAAATGCATAATGGTAAGGTAGAGGAACAATATGGTCAATGATGAGCACAATGCATTCATAAGGTTGACTGCAAGTGCTGCATTTTCAGGGGATGCAAACATTGTGAAGAGTCGTGCCACCAATTGGAATACAGGGTTTCCAGGGGGGTGACCCACCTCGAGTTTGTATGATGATGCTATAAATTCACCGCAATCCCAGAAACTGGTGGTCGGCTCGATTGTCGCCACATAAGTGATGGTTGCCACTATGAAAACAACCAGACCCACCATTCTGCTGATAAGATTAAATCGTTTTTTCTCCATTTTTACAGATCTTTTGGATATAAAAGGCAAATATACGAATTTGATTATTTATATCTACCTTTGCAAAAATTAAACCTCAATTATGGCAGAACAAGATTGGAAAAGCAGACTGGGTGTAGTTTTCTCCACTAACCCCGATTTTCAGTACCAGACCCCAATAGAAGAGGAGGAGGCAACACTCCCACCCGCTTCCCAGAAACTCATTGTGGCTATAGACCGTCGCAACAGGGGTGGTAAGCAGGTTACACTTGTCAAGGGATTCAGGGGTACTACTGCCGATCTGGAGACTCTCGGAAAGAAGCTGAAGACAAAATGTGGTGTGGGGGGAAGCGTCAAGGATGGGGAGATTGTCATCCAGGGAGATTTAAGGGATAAGGTACTTAATCTCCTTTTGAATGATGGATATAACGCAAAAAGGGGTAATTAAAATTTTTTGCATCAAATACCCTTTTTTGTTGTACATTTGCAGCCCCAAAAATTTAGATAGAGGTTGATGAAAGTAAGTAACATTTTAATATCTCAGCAGGCACCGACTGCAAGCTCCCCTTATACAGATATTATCTCTAAGTATGGCGTGAACATTGATTTCAATCAATTCTTTTATGTTCAGCCAGTTACAGCCAGAGAATTCAGAGCCCAAAGGATAGAGATCCTTGAACATACAGCGATAGTTTTCTCTTCAAAGTCTACTATAGACGCCTTCTTCTCGATTTGTGAGGAGACCAGGGTGGCTATTCCTGAGACTATGAAATATTTCTGTACCACAGAGGCCATTGCTCTATATCTACAGAAGCATATCGTATATAGAAAGAGGAAGATTTTCTTCGGTAAAGGTACAGTAGACTCGATTATTGAGGCTATAGGGACCAAGCATAAGAATGAGACATTCCTCATTGCTGCTACAGATTCGACAAAACCAGATGTGCTGAAGGCTTTCACCAAAGCAAAACTCAAATTCCAGAGTGCAGTCTTCTGTAAGACAATGTACAGCGATATGAAGGAGTGGGATCTGCATAAATATCAGATGTTGGTATGCTATAGCCCTCTGGATGTAAAATCGCTTCAGGATAATTTCCCTGAGTTCAAGCAGGAGAACATTAAATTTCTCGCATTTGGCCCTGCGACAGCAAAGGCTCTTAAGGATGCCGGGATAGAGGTGGAGATAACTGCACCGACTCCTGAGGCCCCATCAGTAGCACAGGCTCTCCTTATATATCTGGAGAAGAACAAATAGATGAAAACATCAGAGCTGATATACTCCCAAGGGAAATCGATATTCAGCTACCCATTCAAGGTTATCTTCAGGGATACTCAGGTGGGAGATGAGGTGCTCATTATCTCTGTCCCCAAGAAAATTTTCAAAAGGGCAGTAAAGAGAAATCTCATAAGGAGGAGGATAAGGGAGGCATTCAGACTCAATTGCCGTGAACTTCCCAATATCAAGGGGAAGGATATCCTCCTTGTATATGTATCATCGCATATTCTGGATTATGGAAAAATCACAGAAACCCTCACAGCAGCCATCTCCAAAGTGGGCGCAGACTCTTAAGAAGATCGCTATCTTCCCATTTGTCGTATTGATAAGATTCTATCAGATTTGCATTTCGCCGCTCAAGCCGGCATCTTGCAGATTTACCCCCACTTGCTCGGCTTATGCCATAGAGGCGTTCAGGAAGCACGGCCCTTTCAAAGGGCTGTACCTCACGGTGTGGCGGATACTCAGATGCCACCCATGGGGTGGCAGCGGATATGATCCGGTTCCCTAAAAATCAGTAATTGAACCTGTTGAGGATCATCTCAGGATCCTCTGCACCTCTGGCCAGTTTAAGGATCTCATCCTTGGGAACATCTGCAATCTTGAGGAAAACAAGTCCGTCAATACAGTAATTGAAATCCTTGTCCACATTGAAGCAAGCTATCTTGGCTCCGAGCTTAAGGTATTGTTTTACAAGTGTGGGGAGCCTGTATTGGTTGTCACTCAGCCTTAGCAAGAAGCGGTCAAAAGTCTCAATGGATTTGATCTTGCTCTCAATGAGGTCCCTAGGGGCCACCCTCAGGAAGTCCGGTTTGAAAGGTGTCCTCCCTTTCACATTCTCTTTAAGGAAGTCTCTGGAGTGCATCTCCATAATATAATATGTCATCAGACTTCTGTAGAAGAGTGGATATGATGAACTTATACTTACAGGGCCAAACAGGTACTTGCACTGGTCGTACCTTAGGATGCTGTACATCAGACCTCTGATCAGGAGCATAAGTGGGAGTGCATCCTTTTTATATTCCAGTGCCACGAAAGAGCGTCCAAGTTCAATGCTATTGGAGAGTGTCTCTTCAAAATTTTTGGAATATTTGAAAAGGGACTCTGAGTAGAACCCTTTCTTTCCATATTTTTTCACTATCTCATCACCGATGCCGAGCCTGTAAGCTCCGGCAAAGGCCTGACGGTCGTTGTCCCACAAAATAAGGTGCTTGTAGTATGTGTCAAAATGGTCGAGATCGACATCTTTACCGGTACCCTCACCTACAGCACGGAAGGCCTCCTCCCTCTTAATCCCAATCTCGTGGATAAGGGCAGGAATGTCTTCATAATCGGCAAGGAAGCAGGAGAAATTGGCTGCATCAAAGAGCTTTCCACCCTTCTCCAGAAGTTTGCCTATCTCAGCTTTGAGTGCCTCTTGCCCTTTAGTTGGTGCAATAGGGGCCTCATCCTCTACATTGCGGAGCTGCTCATCCACCACGGGGGCCTCAATCTGGGCCTGGAGGGCGTATGACCTGTTGCGGAGATATTTTCTCAGGCTGTTGATATTGTGTTCCTGGATCTCAGTGGCAGATATTGGCTTCCCTATCCTCATAGAGATGGTCTGGCCTGCCCTTTTGCACATCTGTCTGGGGAGTTGTGCCGTTCTGAACAATGGGTGTATCTTGCCGAGGGCGTGGAAAATGGTGCTGTTCTCTCCGTCAAAATATACAGGGATGACAGGTGCCTCGCTTTTGTATATGAGCTTTGACATCGACTGTGTCCACTCGATATCCTCTGTGTACCCCTTTCCGTGGTATGTAGAGACCTCACCTGCAGGGAACAGTCCGAGACCTCCACCATTGAGCAGGTGCTCTTTTGCAGCCCTCACCCCAGTGAAGCTGCTTTTGAGATTCTTCATATCTGAGAATGGATTCACCGGTAGAAAATACTCTGACAGGTTTTTGATTCTGGAGAGGAGAAAATTTGTCAGAATCTTGAAATCTGGCCTTATGGCAGCGACAGTGTTATATAGGATAATCCCGTCAAGGGCTCCGAAAGGGTGGTTTGATACTATGATGAAGGGACCCTCCTTAGGAATCACCTCGAGCTGGGAAGCTATAATGTCGCATTTTATCTCTAGTACCTCCAAAATTTTGGCAGTGAACTCTTTGCCGTAAAGATCGGCAGCCTGAGAATAGATGTGATTAAGGTCATGAAGACCCAGAATGGACATTGCAGATTTCCCGATAATATCACCGAGAATACCTTTCATCCCAATAGCACTCTTAATGTCAGAGATATTGATTATTTTTGTTTCCACGTTTAAGTGTTTTAGTTAGTGCAAATATAATATTTTTCCTTTATATGATTATTACTGACAAGATTAAGCTGCTGCCTGAAGGTCCCGGTGTCTACAGATATCTGGACGAGGATGGTGTGGTGATCTATGTCGGCAAGGCCAAGAACCTGAAAAAGAGGGTAGCGCAGTATTTCCAGTCTCCAGAGAAGCTCACCAGGAAAACAGCAGTAATGGTGTCAAAAATAAGGGATGTGGAGCATACTGTGGTCAATTCTGAAGAAGACGCCCTCCTTTTGGAGAACAATCTCATAAAGGAGTACCAGCCCAAATACAATATCCTCCTTAAAGATGGAAAGACATATCCGTGGATCTGTGTCAAGAAGGAGCCCTGTCCCAGAGTATTCCTTACACGCCGTTTCAAGAAGGACGGATCTCTCTACTTCGGTCCTTACAGTTCGGTGATGCATGCCCATCGACTTATGGAGCTGATTAATGCCCTCTACCCATTGAGAAACTGCAACCTCAACCTCTCAGCAGAGAATATAGCGAAAGGGAAATATAAAGTGTGTCTGAACTATCACGTTAAAAAGTGTCTTGCCCCCTGTATCGGTAATATATCGGCAGCGGATTACCAGGGGCAGATAGACTCTATCGTGGAGATTCTCAAAGGGAACAGCTCCTATCTGATTAGGGAGTATGACAAGAGGATGAAAGATGCTGCATCCAAACTTGAGTTTGAACTGGCCAACGAGTATAAGGAGAAGAAGGGACTTCTGGAGAAGCACTACAGCAAATCTGCAGTGGTCCATTCAGGGATAATGGATATGGATGTATTCTCCCTTATCTTCGAAGGTCAGGATGCCTTCGGCAACTATATGAAAGTGCGTAACGGCTGCATAATCCGCTCGATCAATCTGCAGATAAAGATGAGGATTGAGGAGGAACAATCTACTGTACTATCATCTTTTATTGCTGAAATCTATTCTCGAAATGACACTGAACAAGATAATGTAAAAGAGATACTTGTCCCATTTATGCCTGATCAGGAATTTGAAGGTAAGAATGTTCATGTACCCCTCAAAGGGGATAAACTGGCCGTTTTGGAGCTGTCGAGAAAAAATGCTGCAGAACTAAGGTTTGACAGGCTCAAACAAGAGGAGTTTGTCAACCCCAAAGAGCACACAGAGAGGATCCTGGAAAACCTCAAAAGGGATTTGGGGATGGATGAGCTCCCCAGACACATCGAGTGTTTTGATAACTCCAATATCCAGGGTACCAATCCTGTCTCCGCATGTGTGGTGTTCAAGGATGGTGCCCCCTCCAAAAAGGATTATCGCCACTTTAATATCAAGACAGTGGTGGGGGCAAACGATTACGCCTCGATGAAAGAGGTGGTAAACAGGAGATATACCCGTGTTCTGGCTGAAGGGGGAGAACTTCCGCAGTTAATAGTCATAGACGGTGGCCGTGGACAGGTGAGATTTGCCTATGAAGCATTACTTGAATTAGGTCTGCTTGATAAGGTGAAACTCATAGGTATAGCAGAGAGAATGGAGGAGTTGATAATACCTGGTGACCCATACCCGATGTTCCTTGACAAAAATTCTACATCACTAAAGCTCATTATGCAGTTGAGAGATGAGGCACACCGTTTTGGAATAACCCATCATAGGGACAGACGGTCAAAAGGGCAGATATCATCCTCTCTTGACACCATCCCAGGGGTAGGACCGAAGAGCATTGAGAAGCTTATCGCCAAATTCAAGAGTGTGGCCCGGATAAAAATGGCAACAGAGGCCGACATAGCCTCTGTTGTAGGTCCAAATCTAGCCAGAAAGATTAAGGAAGCTCTAAGTTGAACAGGAATTGGAAGTAGTTTCTGTTGCCGCTTTGAGGTCCTGTGTATGCATATCTCACACCTATAGAGACAGGAACGTTGAATCTTAAAGGATAAATATCAAACAATAAGTCTGTTCCGGCTGACCAATACAAGCTTTGCTTCATATCAGGCACCATATCTATAGCATAGTCAACAAAAGGGATAATTGTCATCCTTTTAAAATATAAAACGGACCATAAGTTATAATCTCCCAAATAGATAGGTATTGCGTAGTCAAGTGTTGCTTTAGCAAATGCCTCTGTAGGGGTCAAATCCCTGTATCCTCTCGGTAATGAGGCGTATGAAGATAGGTAATAGATCTTTCCATCCACATTTTGTTTCTGGGCAGAGAGTGTAATCTTCATACCTTGCTGGGGAGTTATTCCGGGGAAGTAGAAGTAGCCATTTGCATAGAGCATACTTCCGAAGTTCTCCCCTGTCCATGGTGCACATCCACCCATAAGGCTGATGCCGAAACCCCATTTTGGGAAATAGCCTGATTTGGTTACTGGAAGTGTCTGATAGTATTTGATTCCGTAGTTGAGCTGGTGCTTATAGAGATATTCCGATTTCTCGTAAGAGTAGTATCTGTCATTGGTAAATGTCCATTGGAGTTGTGGAATAAGCCCCTTGTTCCACCCTTTGCGAGAGAGGTTCCATGGGAAATATACAAGTCCGTAGGTGTGGAGGAATGGGGTGTGAAGGTGCTCCTTCTGATCCACATATACCTCCCCTGCGTCATTTCTGGCAAGTGTAAGGGAGCGGACATTCCTGTCGTTGTAGTTGGCAGCTATCTCAATGGTGGGGGCCCACCCGGTATAGGTAAATTTGGCGTGGCCTGAGTGGAATCCTTTGTGATATGAGTATCCGAGCATCGTGATAGCGGTCCCAAGTGTGTTCTGGGAGTAAACGGTGGCTCCAAGTGAGGCGAGATCGTAGAAGCTCTCGTAGCTCATACTCATAATATTGTCCACATTGTAATAGACAGGGCCCCAGGAGTGGATTCTGAAGAGGTGACCGAGTTTGCTGTACCTTTTTGAGGGGTACAACTCCTCGTTGCTCATATCCACAATCTTTATGGAGTCAAGTTTTGTCTGCCCCTTGGCCTGACTTGAGAGCATTTCAGCCAAAGGGTATTTGTATGGTCTGGAGAAATCTGCCTCTTCCCATTTCAGTGAATCGGTGTGGTTTCGGGCTAAATGGTATCCTTTGTGGTCAAATTCTGCATAGATGAGTGTGTCCCCCTTGATGTATCCGTCTGAGGCTCCATAAAGGGCGTTTGTCAGTTTGTGCAGGGTCCCGGTGGTGTCAAATGAGTAGAGGTTGTTTATACCTGAGAGATCGCTGGTAAAATAGAGCTTTTTGCCGTCAGATTTGAGCCCTACAAGTGTCTGGTTCTGCTGGGGTATCACTTCACTCCATTTTACCCTGTCATAGCTGTAGATTCCGAGTCCCTTGTCAAGTATAATAGAGCAGTAAATAGTGTCTCCAATAAAAGCTATCTCCTTAATCTGTCCTTTGTTGGGGGCCTCTATCTTACGCAATACTTCCTGTTTGTCTGATGAGAGGACAATGAGGTTTGAAGATCCCTCCACAGGGTATTCGGCGACAGCAATCATATCTCCTGTGGGGGATGGGGCGGGGTTGTAATACCTGGTGTTGTATCTTTTTATCTTTATTTTCCCTGTTTTGAGGTCAAAAGAGGCGATTACAGAGTAGTCCTGGAGTTGTGATGCACCATTGAAGATAGACTCACTCCAGTAGATTTTTCCATCTTTGCCAAGTGCCAGTGGGGATGTGTATCCGCTGAATGGTTTGAGGATCCTCTCATTTCCGGCCTTGTCTACAGAAATAAGGCTTCTGTTCTGTTCAAAACCCTCTTTTACCGCTATTATGTGGCCGTAATAGATGGATGCGGTATCATCCACATATATGGGGTATCTGTAGTCGGTATATAGCTTTTCCTCTTTGGCGGTCACTCTCTCCCCTGTAGTGGGCTCTCCGATGCTCTCCAGCTCCTTGGTCCATATTTCGGTAAGAATTTTCTGCCCCTCCTCCAGGAAGTGCTGTCTGCTCTTCCCTGCCACAGAGTTGAATGCCCTGAAAAGGACACTGGGGTTATAGAAGTGTTTCACTTCATACCTCAGAAGGTCGCTCGGGTAGAAATAATTCTCCGAAATCTGACGTACTGCGGTGTTTATTATGTAGCCTATTACATAGTGGTCCGGGGTGTAGTATTTGTAGGAGCCGAAGTTCCATTTGTCCCAGTCACGGAAGTCGCTGTTGAGGTAGGCGGCCCTCATATATTGGAGGAAATCTGCATTGCGCCCCCTTCCTGCATTTGTCAATTCTGTCTCGGCTATCACAGCATCACCCTCAAGAAAGGCTTTTGAGGGGTATAGACCTACACCTATTCCGGTGGATTGCTCTCCAATCAGTGGGTATAGCACTTTCCACACACCTTTTTCGAAGTGGGATACCTGACCTATATGTCTGCTTTCGTGGATAGAGACGTTGACATCCCACGGTTCGGAGGTGTTTTCGTATGCTGGAGGTGTGGTGAAAATATCGACCCTTTTGGGGGCCCAGGTCACTACGCCGTTGCTGCGGGTATAGTACGGGTGGAAAACCACAGGTATCCTTTTGGGATTTATATCCAACGGCTCCATAACTCTGGCCCTATTTGTCTCAAAGTGGGTGGCATACCTTCGTGCGAGGGAGTCAATCTCCTCCGGATATATGAATATGTAGTTTTCGGTCTTTATTTGTCTCCATTTTGCCTTGCCCGGGTCATCACCGATAGTGAAGTATTGTCCCCAGAGGGGAACTCTGGAGATGCAGGTGACAAGGAATATGAAGAGAAGAAAGTGTCTGCCTTTTTTCATCACTCTTACTTTTGACGCAAATATACTAAAACAAACGCTACAAACGGTGAAGCTGCTCCATCAGGATGTTTACAGGGGCATCTTTGAGGATAACCCTCTTCTCCCTGTCCAGCAGATATAGCGATGGGATGGCCCTCACATCGTACAGGTTTTCCCCCCTTATTTTCAGATCCTCATTGTGACAGTTGATCCAATTTTCGGGATAGATGGGCATATATTTGTACCACTGGGCGAGATTTTCGTCGATATAGATGTTTATCACTGTCAGCCTCCCTTCGGAAAAGAGTTTCTGGACGGCAAGTGATTGTCCGAGTGTGCCGATAATCTCTTTGCACGCTGTGCATCCCGGGTTGGAGAAGAACAGGAGGATATATTCCCCTGCAGTTTTGTGGAGAGTGGAGCGTCTCCCATCCTTGGTGGTGTAGTGAAAATCTGTCGCAACGGTCCCAATCCTGTTTTTTGAGCAATTTATGGCCTCTTCTGCGTATCTTTTCCTGCTGATGGAGTCAACCCCTTCAAATTTTGCCAATATGGCTGCAAATGGGAGATAAAGCTCCTCGTTTCTGAAGTCAGAGTTGACTCCGTAGAACACCTCCTCAGCAAATTCCACAGCAGAGTCAAAAATTGTGTTTTCGGGATTTTTCCTTTCAAGTTCCACAAGCCGGTTGATGAAATTTGTCTGTGCCTTGATGCCATCTGCCAAGGGTATGGAGAAAAGTATTCTGGCATATTCGTGGCAGGCCCCTGCAAACTGCTCCTTCGGGACACCGCCAATCAGTGATGTGTCCTGGGAGAAGGTCTCAGAGGAGTCAATGAAAGGTCTCCAGTAATTATGGGCAATGTATTTCAGTACCCCATCCTGCCCAAGCATTGCCGGAGGCTGCACTTTTGGGAAATTGTGTGGCTTTGCCCCTTTCTGACCAGGGTGGTCACCGCACCCACTTAAAACAAAAAATGCAGCTACTGATATAGCTGCAATTTTGGCAAAAATCTTTTTCATATTGTTGACTTACCAGGATTCGAACCTAGACAGACAGAACCAAAATCTGTAGTGCTACCATTACACCATAAGTCAGTTTGCGGGTGCAAAGGTAAAGAAATCTTTTATAATTGCAAACAAAATATTTCAGAGCCAGGGCAATTTGTCCCCGAGCAGGAGGAATAGCCCAATCCATAGGAGAAATCTTGCCCCCTTGCCTATCAACATATAGATGGAACACTTGATAGGGGGGAGTTTATAGAAGCCCAGGCCTATTGCGAAAATGTCACCGACGAAGGGGAGCCAACTCATAAAGGCGAGGAGTGCCCCATATTTGTCAATCCTCTCTTTCTGTCTGGCTAGAGTCTCCCTTTTCACCTTGAAAAAGCGTTCAATCCACTCCCATTTGCCGAGCCATCCGATCCCGAAGGAGGTAATTCCACCGAGCCAGTTGCCCGCTGTGGCACTGATGAAGCACAGAAAAGGGTTGCCACCGGCCAACAGGAGCCCTATTATAAGGAAATCGGCAGAAAAAGGGACCACTGTCGATGCCATAAAAGAGCCGATAAAGAGGCCTGTATAGCCCCACTCCTGCAGAAATTCCATCACCTTATCTTTTTGAAGAAATCCGAGACGAGTTGTCCGCACTCATCTGCCAGTACCCCTGATACCACCTCTGTGCGTGGATGCAGCAGTGAGGGGGAGAATAGGGAATATCCCCTTTTGGGGTCAGCGGCACCATAGACCACCTTGGCTACCTGTGCCCAGGCGAGTGCAGCGGCACACATTGGGCAGGGCTCCACAGTCACATAGATGGTGCAGGAGGTGAGATATTTCCCCCCGAGGTGCTCAGTGGCCATAGTGATGGCCTGCATCTCAGCGTGGGCAGTGGGATCCTTGAGCAGCTCGTTGAGGTTGTGTGCGCGGGCGATTATTGACCCTTTGCACACCACTACAGCTCCGATGGGAATCTCCCCCTTTTCACCTGCCTTAACCCCTTCTTTCAGGGCTTCGCGCATATACTTCTCGTCAGTTTGAATCATATTGTTCTAAAAAAGCAAAAGGTATACAACTGCACCAGCAGCATAGCTCAAAAGTGCTATCCAGGAGAATTTCTTCAGGTAATAAACAAAAGATATCTTCTCCATACCCATAACGGTCACACCGGAAGCAGAGCCAATGATAAGGAGGCTGCCGCCAGTCACTGCGCAGTAGGCAAGGAATGTCCAGAATGTCCCGTCTGTCATAAACGGGCCTGCCTCAGCTATAGGGTACATACCCATAGATGCTGCCACGAGTGCCACATTGTCCAGGAACGAAGAGCAAACACCCAGAAGGAGACTGATGATATTGGGGTCTGCAATAAGTTTGTTGAGTCCCATGGAAAGCTCAGAAAGGAAGCCCACAGTCTTAAGTGTGTGGACAGACATAAGAATGCCGAGGAAGAAAAGGACTGTGGATATGTCAAGCTTGCTGAACAGATTGGAAACCAGAAGTTTTCTTGATGCCGAATCGTGGGATTTGTGTGCCTTGATATCTGTGATGACCCAGAGTATCACCAGGCCGAGGAGGACACCCATGAAGGGTGGAAGATTGAAGAGGCTCTGGAATACAGGGACCATGGCCAGAGAGCTCAACCCTATCAGCAGGAGGGTAGTCTGGTATTTGTGGGTTATATATTCCGGAAGGTGTGATTTCTCTAGTACCACATCCTGGATATTTGACCCCTTTGGGAACATCAGCGATACAATGGTGCAGGCGATGGTAGCGTAGAGGGCGCTTGAGAGGATAAGGTGCGACACCTGGTGGGTCACAGTAAGGTTTCCTCCGGTCCAGAGCAACAGTGTGGTGACATCTCCTATCGGAGACCACGAACCACCTGCATTTGCAGTAAGGATGGTAAGACACGCATATATCATCCTGTCAGATTTGTCTGCTATCAGTTTCCTCAGGACAGCGACCATCACGATGACAGTAGCCAGATTGCCAAGCAGGGCAGATAGGACGAATGTCAGAGTGCCGAATGTCCAGGCAAGTCTCCTTTTGCCCTTCGATTTAATCGATTTGGTAATCACACTGAACGCTCCGTGCGAGTCGAGAACTTCTACTATGGCCATTGATGCAAGGACAAAAAAGAGGGTGGTGGAAACATCACCGAGGGCCTCTACAAGGGCCACCTCCACATATCTGTATGCCTGTCCTGCCGGGGAGAGGGCTGCAAACTTGGGGAAACCTGCTATGAAATTCTCCATATATTCGGGGGTGTGCAAGGCGAAAAGGCCGGCAGCATCGAGAAGGCAGATGAGCCACAGGAGGATAGACATTCCGACAGCAGTGGCTGCCTTATTTATATGAACAACATCTTCCAGAGCGATCATTATGATCCCCAAAACGAAGATTATCGGCATTGCATAGAATAAAAACATAAGCTTATTTATTAATTTTGTATTGCAAAAATAAAAAATGTGCCAAAATGACACAATACCTTTATGGCACTTAATTTGCCATAGTGGGGGAGTGGTTTTGAAACAAATTATAAAAAATATAAACATTAAAAATTTACAATTATGACTATCAAACCTTTAGCAGACAGAGTTTTGATCGAGCCTAAAGAGGCTGAAACCAAAACAGCAAGTGGTATTTTTATTCCAGACACAGCCAAAGAGAAACCTCAGCAGGGTAAAGTTGTGGCAGTAGGCAATGGCAAAAAAGACGAACCTATGGAGCTTAAAGTGGGTGACGAGGTCCTTTATGGCAAATATTCAGGCACAGAGATCACCGTGGATGGTAAAAGTTATCTTATGATGCGTCAATCTGACGTACTCGCTATCATGTAATTATTAACGGAGAAAAGAAAAAACAGATATGGCAAAAGAGATCAAATTCAATATGGAAGCCCGCAACCTCATGAAAGAGGGTGCTGATGCTTTGGCAAATGCAGTGAAAGTGACACTTGGTCCTAAAGGACGCAATGTCGTTATTGACAGAAAATTTGGCGCACCTCACGTGACCAAGGATGGCGTGACAGTGGCTAAAGAGATCGAGCTTGAGGACCGCTTCCAGAATATGGGTGCCCAGATGGTGAGAGAGGTGGCATCAAAAACCAACGACCAGGCAGGTGACGGTACCACTACCGCTACAGTACTTGCTCAGGCAATTATCGGCGTAGGTCTTAAAAACGTGACTGCCGGTGCAAACCCTATGGACCTTAAGAGAGGTATCGACAAGGCAGTGGCAGCAGTTGTCGCAGACCTTAAAAAACAGACTCAGGATGTAGGTGATGATATCGCTAAAGTGGAGCAGATCGCTACCACATCAGCAAACAACGACGCATTCATCGGCAAACTTATCGCTGAGGCTATGGCTAAAGTGAAAAAAGAGGGTGTTATCACAGTTGAGGAGGCAAAAGGTACCCAGACAGAGGTTAAAGTAGTTGAGGGTATGCAGTTTGACAGAGGTTATATCTCACCTTACTTCATGACCAACTCTGACAAGATGGAGGCAGTTCTTGACAACCCTAAGATCCTTGTTACTGACAAGAAGATCTCAGCTATGAAAGACCTTCTTCCTGTACTTGAACCTATCGCACGTGAAGGCAAATCACTCCTTATCATCGCTGAAGATGTAGAGGGTGAAGCACTTACCACACTTGTAGTGAACAGACTTCGCGGTACTTTGAAGATCGCTGCTGTTAAAGCTCCAGGCTTCGGTGACCGCCGTAAAGAGATGCTTCAGGATATCGCTACCCTTACAGGTGGTGTGGTAATCTCAGAAGAGAGGGGCTTCTCACTTGAGACCGCTACTTTGGCTATGCTTGGTGAAGCAGAGAAAGTGACTGTAGACAAAGAGAACACTGTTATCGTAAATGGTGTTGGTGACAAAAATGAGATTGCTGACAGAGTGGCTCAGATCCGCAAACAGATCTCTACCACCACCTCAGACTATGACCGTGAGAAACTGCAGGAGAGACTTGCCAAATTGGCCGGTGGTGTAGCTGTTCTTTATGTAGGTGCTGCATCTGAAGTGGAGATGAAAGAGAAGAAAGACAGAGTGGAAGATGCACTCAACGCAACACGCGCTGCTGTAGAAGAGGGTATCATCCCTGGTGGTGGTGTGGCTTTCATCCGCGCTATCGACTGCCTCAAAGAGGTTAAAGCTGACAATGACGACGAGCAGACAGGTATCAACATCATAGCTAAAGCTATCGAAGCTCCTCTACGTATGATCGTGGAGAATGCAGGTGTTGAGGGTAGTGTAGTGGTAAATAAAGTTCGCGAAGGTAAAGATGACTTCGGTTACAATGCACGTGCTGACAGATATGAAAATCTATTTGCAGCCGGTGTTGTTGACCCTACCAAAGTTACCCGCGTGGCTCTTGAGAATGCAGCTTCAGTAGCAGGTATGTTCCTTACTACTGAGTGTGTCCTTGCAGACAAGAAAGAGGAGACCCCTGCGATGCCACCTATGAATCCAGGTATGGGCGGCATGATGTAAAATTCCATAAAAAGGTAATTTCTGCGTTACGCTCGTGCTCAAAATCCTCACATACAGAAAGTATGCTCCGGTTTTTCGCACATCGCGTGCCTTGAAATTCCTCTTTTTATGAAATTTTATGCATATAGTAAAGTCGGTGAGATATCCTGAACTGGAGGTCTCACCGATTTTTTTGTGCCTTGGAGGGTCTGTGTGATTTTGGGAGAAAAATTTCATAAAAAATTGTTTTTTTCGTCGCGCTCTTAATTTTTTTTGTTATTCTTTTGTGGGTTAATTTTTAAACATTATTTGTTATGAAAGAAAAAACTAACCCAATCAAGGCCCAAAGGTATGTGGACCTGCTGACCGACTCAGGCTTTAAAGCCGTCTTCGGTGACCAAAAGAACAAACAAGTGCTGATCGATTTTCTTAATGCAGTACTTCCTGACGGGAGACAAGTTAAGGATCTTACTTACTCCACTACTGAGATTCCAGGTTTTACGCCCAATGGCAGATCTGTTCGTCTCGATCTTCGATGTACAGGCATCGATGGCTCACACTTTATCGTCGAGATGCAGAAGTACAATCAGAAGAATTTCTTCAAAAGATGTGTCCTCTACACTTCCCGTGTCTATGGCATGGACCTCACCAAAGGGGATGCTGACTACGATATCCCTCCGGTATATCTTGTAGCCATTCTTGCAGGAGAGTGTCTTAACAGAGAACATCCTTTCTGGGATGAGAGATTTGTATCTGAGTATACTTTCAGAGAAAAAATGATAGGAGACACTCCGGAAGAGACTATTTTTTGTACATTTGTGGAGCTGAAACGGTTTGATAAGGAGCTGAGTGAGTGCAAGAATATAATCGACAAGTGGTGTTATGCCCTCAAGTATATGTCCCGACTGGACAAGCTCCCGAAAGAGTTCCAGAAGGAGGTATTCCGGAGACTCTTTGAAGCTTCTGAAATCGCCCAATTCAGCGAAGACAAACGGATAAAATACGAACAAGAGATGATTTCAGAACGTGATTATAACAACATCCTGGCCACAGCCCGCGAAGAGGGGCTTAAGATGGGCTATGAAGAGGGTCGCGAAGAAGGTCGCGAAGAGGGTCGTAAAAAAGGACGCGCTGAGGGATTCGAGGAAGGTCTTGAAGAAGGCCGCGAGGAAGGTCGAGAAGAGGGTCGTAAAAAAGGTCGCGAAGAGGGACGTATTGAAGAACGGTTAGTAATGGCACAAAAGTTAAAGGATCTGGGAGTTTCTGATGTTATAATAGCAGAGAGTTCCGGCCTCACTGTTGAGCAGATAAAAGAATTGTAATCTCCTAATCCTGTAAGACAAATGACCTGCCCTTGCATATTGGACAGGTCATTTATCTATTTGATCCAAGCCCTGCTCAAGCGAGAAATCAGAACTCAAAGGAGTAGCTGATCGATGGCATGAACGGGAAGATGCAGAGCTTTTTTACAGTAAAGCCGTTAGGTCCCCCCTCTGCTATTGTAATCTTGTACGGGTTAAGGTGGTTATATAGATTGTAGAATGAGAGGTTTATATTGCTTTTACCGAATTTTCTATGTGGAATGGAGTAGTCAAATGAGAGGTCCAGCCTATGGTAATCTTCCATCTTATATCCATTTTTCTCCATATAATTGTAAGTGTTGTATAATACCCATATGACATCTATTCCATTTGGACTTGTGTAGTAGGGTTTCATTTCTTGGTGCAATTGGTATGGGGTCTTGATTACCAAATCGGAAATGGTGATTCTTCGCCCTGTTTTGTAGTAAAATGAGGAAGAGATTACGAAATTTCTGAACGGTGAGTATGAAATACCGACAAAAAGATTGTGTCTGCAGTCGTTGTTGGCAAAAAACCATTCCCCTTTGTTAATTTTGTCATATTGCTGGACCGATTCACTCAGAGTATATGAAATGGATGCGTCAAGTGTCTTATATTTAACTTTTCCCATAAGTTCTATTCCATAACTACGGCCTCGTCCTACAGCGACACTTTCCTCCCAATTGGACTGATTTATCAATGAGATGCCGTCCAGATAGTCGAGAGTGTTTTTCATAGTTTTATAATATCCCTCAATGGATGATGAAATGTACACTTTATCATACTCATTCTCAAACCACAACCCCAATGTTAAATTATTTGATACCATAACCGGCAAACTCGCTGTAGATGGGACCCATAGATCTGAGGGAGATGCTATGTTAGATGATGAAAGCTGATGAATGGCCTGACTCATTCTGGAGTATGATGCTTTGGCAGTCAGTAATGGGGTTATGAAAAAGGCTCCACGGATACGGGGTTCCGGGACAAGCTGGAATTTATTGTGCATACCATAACCTGTAAGTCTTAGACCGGCAGCTATATTCCACTTTTCTCCTATGGATATATCATCCTCTCCGTAAATTGATGCAGTGAAAAGATGATATTCAGCTCCGAAGACATTCTCGGTTATCTCTGATTCGTCATCTTTCCAAGCATAAGAGAAGTTCCGTGTTCGAGTGCTTGATATGATGGGGGAAAGGTGCTGGTATGAAAATTTTCCTCCAAATGTTATAGAATGATTTGCCACTGAACTCAGGATAATATCGCTCCCTATTGCATACTCCTCTATGCCAGATTTTCTCAATACTGAAGATTCTTCGGAAAATGAGTTTATAAAGGAATCTCTTTCAGCCAGTCGATACTCCTCCATAGTATTTGTCCCGTCCAAAGTATGGTGCCCGTATCTGGAGTAATATGAGTATGTCGATGATGCCAAATTATTATTCTGATATTGCCATCTTAACAGAGCAGCTGTGTTGCCCCATTTTTCCTCATTCTTACTGCCACTACGGGTGATTTTAAGAGTATCTTTCTCTATGACTGAATTGATCTTGTCTTCTGCGGGGACAATATTTATAATGTCATCACCATTGTAAAATTTGAGACTGATGATGCTTTTGTCTCCTATTTTTTGTGTAATGCCTGCGTTTATGTCGTAATATCCGATTTCAGAGAATCGGTCAGCGTACATTCCTCCGTCCAGAATTCTGTCGTAAATTCGGCCTAGAATCAAGGGAAAGTAGGATTTCCTTGCAGAGAAGATAAAAGAGGTGTGTCCTTTGACTATTGGCCCTCCGATGTGGATCTTAGATGAAAGGAGACCGACGGTAATACCTCCGTGATATTCTTTCATATCACCATCTGCAGATGTAATATCTACTATACCTGATAATCTGGACCCATATTTAGCGGGGAATGCCCCAGTATAAATATCTATGCCGGACACTATGTCAGAATTGAAGGAGGATACAAAGCCCTTGAGGTGTGACGGGTTGTAAATGGGAACATTATCCAGGGAAATAAGGCTCTGGTCAGTATCGCCACCTCTGATGGATATTCCTACATCACCTTCGCCATTATTTTGGACTCCAGGCATAGTTAAGACAATCTTCATCGGATCATCCTCTCCAAAAATGGAAGGGGTAATCTTTATCTGGAGTGGGGTTATGAATATTTTGCTAGTATTGGAGTGAATCACGTTATGGGCAGAAACGAGTGCTGCATCGAGACTCCCTCTGAATAGGGCTGTAGAGTCTCCAACCTGCCCCGCCATTTCCAGTGCTGTCAGGGCAAAAATCACAATCGAAGATATTTTCCTGATGAGTGCTGTCATTTTTGACATTTAAAGTAGTATTCCAAAGTGTCGGAGTACGCGTGGTACGCTCCACCAACAAAGCCATATCCATCACCTTGGATGTTTGTGTATAGTTGTTGCGGTTGTGAAAATAAATCACCTCTGTGGTTCAGAGCCTCGTGAGAAGAACTGAAGTATAAATACATCTCTTCAGTAAGCTGAATAAGGCGAACCCTCCCATACACAATGGTGTATATATCTTTTCCCACTTCTTTCCTGGCATTCTCGCTGTTTTCGAACGAGAATTCAAACGAATATGACTGCCCGTCAAAAAGCATATCATTAAAAAATGCATTTGACAAGAAATAAGTTTCTTCAGTCATATTTTGAAAAATGGGGTCTTCTGAATATACGTTATTTATGGATTTGCGGCCACTATGATTTATGTATTCTATGGCATAGTAGTTTTTGTCTCTCGCAGGGTCGTGAATTGTGCAACGGAATCTTGGTTGGTAATAGTCTTTATATATTAAGCCATTATAATACTTTATTGTATCTACACCTACCAGTTCTATTTCAAACTGAGGCTTGGCTGGTATAGTTGTCTCTGCAGTAAGTGTTGTGCCTGAAGAGAGATCCTCAACTATGAAAGATAGCATGTCTCCGCTTTGCGGAACATACTCATAAACAAACGCATTAGCTAAGCTGTCAATCGGTTTGTATGTGTTGTGATGGTCATTTCTTGTCATCTTTTGGTATTCGGTACCGTTTACAGATACCATTACTTGTGCATCCAAAGCATATTTGGAAGCAGGACTGTTTCCAAATATGCTTGAAGATGGTGAGACAACCACCACGACAGAATCCTCATTTGTGAGATATGAGTAGACCACCATTTTGGACTCTATATCTTTTGTCTTCAAATTCATAATCTCCTCACAGCTGTTAAATATTATAGCTATGATGAGTAAAATGAATATATTAGGGGTAAATTTCATTTGCCAAAATTAATTGAAGTCGTAAATAATTTTTTAAGCAAGTTATAATTTGTTCTGCTCAAATGGAAATAAAAAATCTACCACTATTAATAAATTGATTATTAGTGTTTTAGGTTATTGTATGAGCGTGTCTTGATAAATGTGGTGTTTTGTAAGAGTCTTATTACGCGTTATTTAGAAAGTTTGTTTGGGAGATTTTAGGGACAATGTATAGCGCTTATTTGCACTCTTCCATCATTCTGGTGAGATAAATGTTTATGGTGCTGTCGTTTTTGGGGATATTCAGTTTAGTCCTGATATTACTGCTGGTTTTGTAGAAGCTTTTATCCTGCAAGTATGAGGCGATATCCTTCCCTCTGAGGCCTATGGCATACAGGCAGCATATTCCAACCTCCCATTCACTCAAGCCACAAACAAGCAGTCTCTGTATAAACTGGTGGTTTGAGACTTCAAAAGAGAGTACTGTAGAATGGATGAATTTTTCTCTGTCTTTCATAAGATTTGCTATCTCCGTTTCGGCCTTCTGGGAATAACTTTGGGATATGTGAGACGCAATGAACTTGTTCAATATTTCAATTCTTTCATTAAGTTGTTCCATTCCTGATTTGCTTAAAACATTTTTAGTTCTAAGCTCAGACAAAAGAGAAAGCTCCTCCTTGGCACTATTATATAGCAATATGTATCTATTCTTGGCTTCCTGAAGTTTTAGATTTTTGGCTTTCAAGTTGTTGATTACAAGATAAAAAATTAGAGACAAAATGATTATACATAAGATCAAAACATCTCTAATGTATTTTTCCCTTTGTTCTTGCATCAGAGTACTGACTCTTTCCTCAGTGAACTTTGTATCTTGTGATAAGATTTTATAGTTCTGTTGATTAGTCAAGTTGATATATTTTGATAAAGCGTCGTATGCTCTTTGATATCTTCCGGACTCTTTTTCAATACAAGATAAAATATGAAAATACACAGGATCTTTATTAGCAGTACTGCTGTGATATTCCTTGTACTTTGACAATGAATATAACGTACTGTCGATGTTATTGCACTCAAAGTAAGAATCAGCCACTATTATCCAATTTATAGATTCTTTCTCCGGAACATCTTTAAGATATGATGATAATATATAGTTAAGATTCTTTTTATTATGCTTTTTTGTAAAAATTAACAAATTGGAGTAAAACAAATTTTTTTGTACAAGATCCAGTTTTTTCCAATATGTTTTTAGTGTGTCAAGGGTATACTTTGCGCTATCCAATTGATTGAGCGATATGTATAGACTGGTAGTGTTTATAAGTGAATTTATTATTCTTGAAGTGTCCTTGGCCAAAGAGAAATTCTTGTAGGCCAGTTTCTGGGCTATCAGTGATTTGGGAAGGTCATAGATGGCTCTGTATATTTGTTGTTTGGCACTATAAATTCTTCCCGCAAACAAATAATCCTCCGTTTTGGGGACATATTGCTCCGCCTTTACAAAATATTCCAGGGCAGATTCGTTATTGCCGGCATTCCTCTCAATCACTCCGCGGTAGTAAAGGGCTTTCATTTTATGGTCATTGCTCCCGTGTTTCCGGTAGTATTCCACTGCTGGAGCTATAATGCTGTCTGAGGTGATGTCGATGTAGTTTTTGTCCATCGCCATCGACATAAGGAGGGAATATCGGGCATATTCGCTTTTGGAAGAGATGCTGTCCCTATTCATCCCTTTAAGCATTTTATATGCCTGTTCCCCATCTTTTTCGATTATGGATTCGATAAGGTCAAGCTGTCCCTTTAGCTGTGTATCTGCATGGTTGCAAGCTGTAAGGATGATTATGAATATTAAAATTATGCCGGTGAATCTTCTGTCCATTATCCAAGTCTTTTGTTCTTAATGTGAAAATAAGACAATTCCACCTCATTGGCAAATTTAAAAGTGAACATAGTGTTTGTATGTAAATGTTTACACACAAACTTAATAAGCTAGGGTTTTACAGCAAAATCAGATTACTGGCTAGTAGTAGATTTTATAACGATTATTTTCAAAAATCAGTGGTTTATTCTACGCTCCTTGTAGAGTTTTTAAGAAGGTCCATTATGAAGATATTTATGGTAGTGCTGTTTTTCTCCATTCCGAATTTTTGTCGGATGGAATGACTCACTTTGTAGTAGTATTTATTACCGATATAGAATGATATGTCTTTCCCTCTAAGCCCAATGGCATAGAGGCAGCAGTATCCAATTTCTTGTTGAGAAAGACCATATCCAACAAGAGTTTTGATAAATTGTGGATGTGAGATTGAAAATGTAGCAACAGTTGAATCTATAAATGTTTCCTTGTCCAGAATATACTTGGAAAGTTCGTTCATGGCTTTTGCTGTGTTTCGTTTTGATAATGTTATATCAGAAACTATGAACTTATTTAGCAACTCCATTCTTTTATTTAAGCAATTGAGAGAGTCATTGTCAAGGAGATTGCTCTTTACATCTCTTAAAATGGTTATCTCATCTAAAATGTCTTGATAGAGTCTTGCATATGTTTCCTTATCCTTTTGAAGCTTTTTTATTTGCTCTAAAATTGATAAATAGACAGTAGCAAAAAACAATATGGTGAGTGCAAAAATAAGGGTAAATATTATTTGCTTTGATTTTGCTTTTTGGGAGGCCAATTCATTTGAATACCTCTCCTCCATAAATTTAAGGTCTGATCGTGCAGAAAACAAACTTCTTTGATTAAGTTTCTCGGTGTATGCAATATATGCTTGAAGAGCTTTTTCGTGCTCACCCTTAGACTGTAGGATGGTTGAGAGAAAATAGTAATAAATTGGCTCATAATCCGTGTTAGTGCTGTTTTGCTCATATTTTTCAAGAGCCAGTGCAGCCAGTGGAATATTGTGGCTCATTATATAGGTATTTGATATGGCAAGCCAATATATAATGCGTTCATTTTTAACTTCTCTTAAATAGTCTTCAATAATTTTATTGGAATCCAATGATGTGATTTTTCCAGAGTTGGCACAGTGGAGAAGATTGGTGTAGTATGTGCTTTTGTTTTTGTTTGAGAATTTGTCGTATAAGTCATCAATATCATTGAGGTAAGTCAGCGCCTCAGTAAATTTTTCAAGTACAATATATGTATTGGCAATACCCAATACAGCAGATATATAGCGCGATGTATCTCCTGCTTGTTTAAAATATGTGCTTGATTTCTGTATATTTTCCAGAGCTTTTGTGTGTGCAAAAAGATACTTGTAGATATTGTATTTAGCATTATATAATCGCCCCGCAAACAAATAATCCTCCGTTTTGGGGACATATTGCTCCGCCTTTACAAAATATTCCAGGGCAGATTCGTTATTGCCGGCATTCCTCTCCACGACACCGCGATAGTAAAGGGCTTTCATTTTATAGTCATTGCTCCCATGTTTCCGGTAGTATTCCACTGCTGGTGCTATAATGCTGTCGGAAGTGATGTCGATGTAGTTTTTGTCCATCGCCATCGCCATCAGAAGGGAATATCGGGCATATTCGCTTTTGGAAGAGATGCTGTCCCTATTCATCCCTTTAAGCATTTTATATGCCTGTTCCCCATCTTTTTCGATTATGGATTCGATAAGGTCAAGCTGCCCCTTTAGCTGTGTGTCTGTATGGTTGCAAGCTGTCAGGATGATTATGAATATTAAAATTATGCCGGTGAATCTTCTGTCCATTATCCAAGTCTTTTGTTCTTAATGTGAAAATAAGACAATTCCACCTCTCCCACAAATTTAAAAGTGGAAAACCACTTATATTTGGATAAATCCAAAACACCTTCTTATATTTGCACCCGAATATTTTATGTAATTAAATGGGACTCTATTCCAAACGTACATTAGACAACGGCGCTACTATCGCCATCTGGGAAATCACCGAAAGTGAGGATGACCTGCGAACGTTATGCTCACCTATCCCCAACGACGAACTCGAAGAACTTGAAATCCTAAGAAGTGAAGCCAGAAGAAAAGAGAAACTGGCAGTAAGAGCTCTTCTCAATGAGCTTTATCCCGAAAAAGTATATCTCGGTCACCACGACAACGGCAAACCTTACATCCAGAACTGTGCAGACGAGATAAGCATATCCCACACAAGCAGATTTGCCGCTATCATCACCCACGACGAAGAGGATGTCGGTATCGATATTGAATGTGTCAACAGAGACTTCTCCGCAGTGGAGAAAAAAGCCCTCTCAGAGGAGGAGATTGACGATCTGAGCGACAAGAACCATAACCTTCAGCTTGCCATCTACTGGTGCGCGAAAGAGGCTATCTACAAGAGGATGTCTCAGCGTAGAGTAGATTTTGCAGAGCAGATCGAACTTGAGAAGTTCACTCCACGCCGCGACGGAGAGCTCGAAGCGGTCTTTATCCACAAAGATGGTGAAGAGGAGGAGTTCGAACTGGAATACGAGATGGTAGAGGACCACGTAATGGTCTGGTTAGTAGGAGAGAAATAAAAAATTGCCCGAAAATTTTCGGGCAATTTTTTTATTCGGCAAGCCAGGCTTCCAATATTGCGACAGCCTCCTTTTTCTTGTCATCCGGGAGGGTGTTTATCCTCGCGCGGTGGCTCCCTGCAGGGTCGATGAAAAGGTGCATAGTCTGGCGACCTTTCCCTTTTTTCTTCAACTCTTCATTTTCCACTGGTGCCACAGGCATTACAGCACTCCATGGGTCAAACTCTCCATAGATAAAGAGCATCTTGGAGTCGGTTTTGGCAAGGAATTTTTTGATATCTTTATAGAGGTATTTGTCAAATTTGAACTCCTGACTCTGTGGGACAAATATATTCAGGAGATACCCTTCGGCATCCTTTATCGACAGAAGCCCTTTGAAAGGTTTGGTGTCGTATCCGTAGTAGCCGAGCTCTTTGGCAGCCTGCACGAAAAATGGTGCAGATGAGTCACCCTCAGCGAAATAGTCAGGCCCGCTGGTTTTAACCAGAAAGTCGAACATTTCACGATCGGTAGCTTTGGCCGGATCGGGTACGATGTCTGTCGAATAGCCCCATTGCCAGAATGCAAATGGGAATTCCAGTACGCAGTAGTCATAGACTGCATCCATAGAGATCTTGTAGGTGAGGTTCTGTTTCTTTGAGAGTTCTTCAAACATAGGCTGGATGGCAGCCCTTCTCTTGAGGAATTCCACCTGGAAGTTGTGAAGAATCTCGCGGTCTCTTGGTGTGCCGGCTACATTTGCCAAAAATGGTTCGTGACGGCCATCCTCCTGACCTTTGCATAGAGGCCCTACGTATGGGACAGAGATATCAATATCCTCCGGATAGTATGTGGTGTAGAACATAGTGGTCTGACCACCTTTGCTGATACCTGTGGCGATCCATTTGTCCTGGTATATTTTCTTGAAAAGCTGATTTACGCGGTGGAGGTCGGCTGCCTCATTTTTAGCGGTCATATAGTTCCAGTTGAGGGTCTCATCTGTGATGGTGCTGTCATCCTGCATAAATGGGATGGACTCTCCGAAGTAGCGGTGCTCCACCTCTATCATATTGGTCTTGAACATAGTGGAGAGCTCGTTGGAGTAGCGTGGGTGACCTCCGTTTGAGGTATATCCCTCGGTGATAAGGAGCATAGGCTGGTCGTAATCAATGTGGAAAAGGATAACTTTCTGTCTGAAAGTTCCGAGGGCGGGATTTGTATGGTCGATGGGTTGCTCTATGAAGAGTCTGTATTTCTCCACGTAAAGGTCTTTGAGACGTTCCCCTATCTCGATAGCCTCGATGCCGCTCACTTTGAAGCCGCACTCGGCAGCAGCAGCCTCGATCTTTTCTGGTAGTTGGGCAAATGTGGGGATAAACGGAAGTAGCGCTACAGCTACCAATACAAATTTTCTTATCACTCTATTCATATCTTTAAGTGTTAAATGTCTGTGTGTACGCAAATATATAAAAAATATTTACTTTTGCAGATTATTATCACTGGGATAGAAATTATAAAAATATAAAGATGAAAAATTTTGTAAAGGAACTTGAGTGGAGAGGGATGATCAATGATATCATGCCCGGCACAGAAGAAGAGTTGATGAAAGGGGCTACAGTGGCTTATTTGGGTATTGACCCTACCGCTGACTCACTGCATATCGGTCACCTGGTGGGTGTTATGATTCTCAAACACTTCCAAAACTGCGGTCACAAACCTATCGCCCTACTTGGTGGTGCAACAGGTATGATCGGTGACCCATCTATGAAATCGGCAGAGAGAAACCTCCTCGATGAGGCAACCCTCCGTCACAATCAGGAGGCTATCAAAAAGCAGCTTTCGAAGTTTTTGGATTTTGATAGCGATGCTCCAAATGCTGCTACACTTGTAAACAACTACGACTGGATGAAAGAGTTCAGCTTCCTCAATTTTGCCCGTGACATCGGTAAGCATATCACTGTTAACTATATGATGGCCAAGGACTCTGTGAAGAAGAGACTCTCTGGTGAGTCACGCGAGGGTATGTCGTTTACAGAATTCACCTACCAGCTCCTTCAGGGTTACGACTTCCTATACCTCTACGAGCATTACGGATGTAAACTTCAGATGGGTGGCAGTGACCAGTGGGGCAACATCACCACCGGTACAGAGCTTATCCGACGCAAACTCTCAGGAGAGGCATATGCACTCACATGTCCACTAATCACAAAAGCTGATGGTGGCAAGTTCGGTAAGACAGAGAAAGGAAACGTATGGCTCTCACCAGAGTACACCAGCCCTTACACATTCTACCAGTTCTGGATGAATGTCAGCGACGATGACGCCAAGAAATATATCAAGATCTTTACAATGCTTACCAAGGAGGAGGTAGAGGCTGCCATTGCAGAGCACGAGCAAGCACCTCACTTGAGAACTCTTCAAAAGCTCCTTGCGAAAGAGGTTACCTGCATGGTTCACTCTGAGGAGGAGTACAACAAGGCTGTTGAGGCTTCGGGAATCCTATTTGGCAACGCCACTTCAGAGGCCCTTAAAGGTCTTGATGAGGCAACATTCCTCTCAGTGTTTGAGGGTGTTCCCCAATTCGAGCTCCCTACTGAGAAACTTGGCAGCAATATCCTTGACCTTCTGGCAGTGGATACTCAGGTCTTCCCTTCAAAAGGTGAGTGCCGCAAGATGATCCAGGCCAATGGTCTGAGCATCAACAAAGAGAAATTTACCGATGCCAACGGAGTTTTGACAGCTGAGCACCTTGTAAACGGTAAATATATCCTGGTGCAGAAGGGTAAAAAGAACTATTTCATCCTAAAATTTGTATAGTATGGAAGGCGAAAGCACAAGACAACTGAAAGTGGCCAAAGAGCTTCAGCGCCACCTTGCGGAGATAATCCGTGCCAAGGGGATGGCAGCGTTTGATGGAGCATTGGTCACAGTGAGTGGTGTAAAGATTAGTCCCGATTTGGCTGTTGCTAGGGCATATCTGAGCATCTTCCCCTCATCAAAGGCACCACAGGTGATGAAGACCATCGAGGAGTCTTCAAAATCTCTCCGTGGTGAGCTTGGAAGGATAGTGGCAAAGCAATTGAGGATAGTTCCTGAGTTGATTTTTACCCTCGATGACTCCCTTGATTATGTGGAGCGCATCGATGAGCTTCTTAAGAAGTAATTAAAACATACATAGATGAACCTGCCGTTTTTCATTGCGAAGCGATATCTTTTCGCGAAGAAGTCACACAATGTGATTAATATCATTTCGCTTATAAGTGCGGTAGGAATAGCGATAGGGACCACTGCACTTGTAGTGGTCCTTTCTGTTTACAATGGCTTTGAGTCCCTTGTAAAGGGGATTTACAGCACCTATGAGGCAGATCTGGTAGTGGAGCCTGCCAGAGGGAAGTTTTTTGTCCCTGAAGGGGATGGTTTTGCCCGGATATGGGGAGACGGAAGGGTAGCTTCGGTCTCTGAAGTGCTGGAAGAGAACGTATTCCTCACTTATGCAGGGAGGCAGAGTGTGGCAGTGCTGAAAGGGGTTGATTCGGTTTATCTCTCCAAGCCCCATCTGGCAGAGAGTGTTGTGGAGGGTGAGTTTGCCCTTACCCAACTGGGGGTTGACCACGCTGTGGTGGGGAGGGGGATGGCCCGTAAACTGGGGCTGAGAACCCGTTTTTTAGACCCTCTTGAGATATATTACCCTCTCAGAGGGGCAGAGGTCTCAATGGTAAATCCCATGGCATCGCTCTCAAAAGAGATACTTTTCCCTTCCGGAATCATCAAGGGAGACCAGGATACTGAGAATAATTTCGTTTTCGTCCCTATTGATAAGGCCAGATCGCTCCTTGGAGGGGACGCAGAGGTCTCATCGCTTGAGATAATTGTACAGGAAGGAGAGGATGTCGGGGCTTTGCAGAGGGATCTTGAGCAGGCCCTTGGAGATGGGTATCTGGTCAAGAACCGTTATCAGCAAAATGAGACCATCTACAAGATGATGACATACGAAAAGGTGGCAATCTATATGATTCTGCTTTTCATCATTATAGTGGTGTCGTGCAATGTTTTTGGCTCACTCACAATGCTTATTATTGAGAAGAGTGATGATATACAGACCCTTGGAAGTATGGGGGCATCACACTCTCTAATCAGGAATGTCTTTGCTCTGGAGGGGTGGCTGATAACCTTCCTGGGTATGCTTTGCGGTGTGGTTCTAGGGGTGATTCTCTGTTATATACAGCAGTACTTTGGTGTTATTAAGATGCCGGGGAGTTTTATTGTGACAAGTTATCCGGTGGTAGTGAACTGGGTGGATGTCGTGATTACCATTGTGGGGGTTTCATTTGTCGGATTTGTCATTACGGCACTCCCAGCCTGGAAAGTTTTGCCTAAACTCCTGTCGAAAAATTAAAATTTCAGAAATTTTTAAATTTTTTTTTGATTCCGGTGCAACGAAAATGCATCGGTCTGCATCTATGTAATAGGTTTAGGTTTTAGTACACAAAGAAGGGGTACCTGTTGTAGCAGAGGGGTGCCTCTTTTTTTATGACCCCCCTTAGGTCCCCCTTAGGGGGACGGATGCACGACCTCCCGCCTTTGCCGTATTTGCTCCGCAAATACACAGGCTCCGGCCGGTCCTCTGAAGAGGACTTGCTCCGCAAACACATGGGCTCTGCGGGGCGTCTGATGATGCCTTGTTAGTGGCTCCGATTGGGCTATTTGAGGAAGACGGATGCACGGCCTCCCGCCTTTGCCGTATTTGCCTTCGTCAAACACACAGGCTTCGGCCGGTCCTCTGAAGAGGACATTCGCTTCGCTCATTATTCTGAATGTCTTTTCTATTCAGATAGTCAACACACGCTCTCCACGGCATATATAATAACGCCTTGTTAGTGGCTCCGATTGGGCTATTTGAGGGTGACTTCGATGATGTAGTCAGGGGTGTCCGCTGGGATGATTACTTCCATAGTAAGGTGGCCGTCACGGAACTTATAGTCAAGTGCGGTCTGTCCGGCAAATGAAACTACCGATTTCACTTTCCCCTCGATGGGAATGTTGAGGCTGCCGACTGTTTCATCTATCACGTGAATGAATAGGCGGTTCCCTTTACGGGTAGTGACCACTTTTTCACCATCTGCATATCCTCCAGACTCTGTGCCATATATGGCTTCACCATTGGCAGAAAGCCATTGTCCTATATCAGAGAGTCGGGCAAGGGCTGTTTCTGGGAGAGTTCCATCTGGCTGAGGGCCGATGTTGAGCAGGAGGTTAGCCCCTTTGCCGGAGGTCTGAACGAGGAGCCTGATTAGCTCTGTGGTAGATTTGTAGTTCTGGTCTGCCACTTTATAACCCCACATTCCGTTCATGGTCTGACATGTCTCGAGAGGTAGACGGCTGATTTCCTGTCCGGACAGGCCCGCTTTATTCTGGCCAGGGACGTCGCGTTCGAAGATCTGTATATCTTCCCCTTCAAATGGTGTCTGGTGGTGATTGTTGCCTACCAGGCAGGCGGGCTGAAGACGGTGTACCAGTTCGTATTGGTATGGGAGTTCCCAGTCGAATGCTGTGGAGTCTGAGTCGTGGTCCCACCATCCGTCAAACCAGATGGCACCAATCTCTCCGTATTGGGTGAGAAGCTCGGTAATCTGGGCGTTCATGAAGTCGTAGTAGCCCCTCCAGTCGGGATTGTCCAATGATTTGGTGGTACGTCCGGTACGTCCGGCAGGGTAGTCTTCACGGGTCCAGTCGATATGGGAGTAATAGAGGTGAAGTTTTATCCCCTGGCGGTGGCACTCATCGGCAAGTTGGCGGATGACATCGCGGCCGTAAGGGGTGTTCATGATATTGTAGTCAGACTGTTTGGTGTCCCACATAGAGAAACCCTCATGATGGCGGGAGGTGAAGCAGATGTATTTGGCCCCCGATGCCTTAATGGCTGATACCCAGCTCTCTGCATCGAAGCGGTGAGGGTAGAATGCATCTGCCGCTTTGGCGTATTCCTTGCTGTCTATACCGCGGTTCATGTACCATTCCCCTTGGGCGAACATACTGTAGAGGCCCCAATGGAGGAAGATGCCGAATTTGCTGTCGGCGAATTCCTGACGCGCTTTCAGATTTTCCGGAGTGGGGTTGTATGTCTGGGCAGTTATCGGTGTGAAGGTGGCCAGAAGGGCAAGGATTAGGGTGAGGGTCATTAGTCGCTTCATGGTGTGGTGTGCTATAGAATTAAGGCCCCTGAACAAGTCGGGGGGGGTGTGCTTCTTGTTGGTTGACGGTGGCGGTTATTCTCATTTTGGGCACAAAATAGTGGGTTTTCGTGCCCGTTTGGTGTTTTTCAGGTGGTTTGGGCATGGAAATGGCGGTTTTCGTGCCCGTTCTCTCTTTTTTTGGTGGTTTGGGCATGGAAATGGCCGTTTTTGTGCCCGTTTTGCCGTGTGGATCCCCTAACAGGTTTAGGGCGACCGGAAGACTAGAACCCCTGGGCGTGGATGGGGATCTCTGCCCCTTCCGGGGTGACAAGTGCCGCACCCACTTCAGGCTGGGCCAGATGTCCTATTATATCGTAGTCTTGGAAGTCCCTGAGCATCTCCTCGTGTTTCTCGATAGGGATGGTGAAGATGAATTTATAGTCATCACCACCATTCATAGCAGCTGTAATGGCATCCATGTTGATCTCTTCTGCCATGGCGAAGGTGCGTGATGAGATGGGCAGTCTCTCAAGGTACACTTTGGCGCCGAAGCCTGTATCTTGTGTGAGTTGAAGTATTGCGGAGCCGAGCCCTTTGGTGACGAAGTAACCTTTTGCAGGGTAGATTTTGTCTTCGAAGAAGCGTTCCAGAATCTCCGGCTTGATCTGTGGGCTGAGGTACGATTCGAGGATATATTTGTATTTGCCCATCTGAGGCTTCATCTCTTTCTCTTTGCTTTTGATGAAAGCAGCTTTCTCCCTTTCGAGTACATGCAGTCCCATATATGCGGCACCTACGTCACCTGTGAGGCAGATGAGGTCCATGTTTTTCGATTGGGGGAGAGAGGCAATGATTTTCTCTTTCTGCACACCTACAGCTGAGAGGCTGATGCATAGACCATTGACTGAAGGGATGAGGTCAAGGGCCAGATGTTCCACCCCGTGCTCTTCAGATGCAGCAAGGATCCCTTTCCAAAGCTCCTGGATATCTTCAAAGCAGAATCTGCTTGAGAGTCCGAGTTTTACAGAGAGTGAATAGGGAGAGTGGAGTTTGGCATAGATTTCTCCTATGACAGAGAGGACAGCCTTGTATCCGAGGTGTTTGAGCGGGGTATATACCAGATCGTAATCGACCCCTTCAAGAAGAACCGAGTGTGCGTGACACTTAGAAGCCCTTTTGGTAAAGGCTACTGATGGTTCATTTGTGTATTTGGTCCCTTCAAAAAGTTTGTTTATGGCGTTAACTTTGCCGATAGATGATAGTTCTGTCCTCATTTTTTTATATTTTTACAAAAATATCCAAAAAGGTGTAACTTTGTCCCCTTATGAGTGAAAAAAATGATATAATTAGAGATGTAACCGAGAATGAGTATCAGCACGGCTTCGAGACTGTTCTCCAGCAGGAGTTTATCCCCAAGGGGCTGAATGAGGATATCATCCGGTTAATATCTGCGAAGAAGGAGGAGCCCGAGTGGATGCTCGAGTTCCGTTTGAAGGCCTTCCGTAAGTGGCAGACTATGAAGATGCCTACGTGGGCCCATCTGGATATCCCTGAAATAGATTACCAGGACATAATATATTTTGCCGCACCCAAGAAGAGGGAAGAGGTGAAGGAGATCGATCCTGAACTTATGGCGACCTTCGACAAACTGGGCATTCCCCTCGATGAGAGGAAGGCTTTGGCGGGTATGGCTGTGGATGCTGTCTTTGACTCGGTATCGGTAAAGACCACATTTAGAGAGTCTTTGGCCGAGAAAGGTATTATTTTCTGCTCTTTCTCAGAAGCTGTGAGAGATCACGGCGACTTGGTGAGAAAGTATCTTGCTTCTGTTGTTCCTATCGGAGACAACTATTTCTCAGCGCTCAATTCGGCAGTTTTCTCTGACGGATCGTTCTGCTACATTCCCAAAGGGGTGCGTTGTCCGATGGAGCTCTCAAGCTACTTCAGGATCAATGCACGCGGCACAGGACAGTTCGAGAGGACCCTT
This sequence comes from Bacteroidales bacterium, assembly GCA_017630155.1. GTDB lineage: Bacteria > Bacteroidota > Bacteroidia > Bacteroidales > UBA932 > CAAGNP01. The sequence continues at coordinate 47,164 of JAGBVU010000024.1, read as the reverse complement.
ATCGTGGCAGACGAGGGGTCATACGTGAGCTACCTGGAGGGGTGTACAGCTCCGCAACGTGATGAGAACCAGCTTCACGCAGCGGTGGTGGAAATAGTGGTGATGGATGATGCAGAGGTGAAATACTCTACAGTGCAGAACTGGTATCCGGGTGATGCACAGGGTCGTGGCGGTATCTTCAACTTTGTGACCAAGAGGGGCATTTGCGCTGGTGTGAACAGCAAGCTCTTCTGGACTCAGGTGGAGACCGGCTCCGCAATAACCTGGAAATACCCGAGCACCATTCTGAAAGGTGACAATTCGATTTCAGAGTTCTACTCTGTCGCTGTTACAAACAATATGCAGCAGGCAGATACAGGTACCAAAATGATCCATATCGGAAAGAATACCCGCAGCCGCATAGTGAGCAAGGGTATCTCTGCCGGCAAGAGCCAGAACAGCTACCGTGGTCTGGTGAAGATCCTTCCTGGTGCGGACAATGCGAAAAACTTCTCGCAGTGTGACTCGCTCCTCCTTGGAGACAAGTGCGGGGCACACACTTTCCCTGTGGTGGATTCGCAGAATATGACTGCTGTTACTGAGCACGAGGCGACCACTTCGAAGATAAGCGAAGACCAATTGTTCTATTGTACCCAGAGGGGTATCACAGCAGAGGATGCGGTAGGTCTTATCATCGGAGGATATACAAAAGAGGTTATTAACCATCTCCCAATGGAGTTTGCAGTGGAGGCGCAGAAGCTCCTGCAAGTATCTCTGGAGGGCAGTGTAGGATAGTGGGATTATGGGAATACTAAGTACAGACTTTATAATTTTTACCCTTGGAGGCGTTGGGGTCAGTTTGCTTGAACTGGTCTCAGTATTATTTGGTTTAACAAATGTGTTTTTGGCCGGAAGGGGTAAGAGTATCAACTTTTGGTTCGGCTATATTTACGCAATATTGCTCTTTACCATGTTCATCCAGAAGCACCTTTACTCAAGTATGCTTCTTCAGCCCATATCTCTTGGTTTTACCATCCTCGGACACTATCGCTGGACCCATCCGGCCAAGGATGAGGAGAATAAGAAGAGGGAACTCAAGGTCACTGTTCTCAACAACAGGGAGCGCCTTATGTTCGTGGGAGGAATTGTCCTCTTCACAGTGGCGTGGGGATTCTTCATGCAATGGATTTCGGGCCAGTTTCCGGAAGTATTCCCCCCTGCACGCAGGCCATTCCTGGATGCCTGTGTTATGGGTGCTATGTTTACTGCCCAGTATCTGTCTGCTCAGAAGAAGCTTGACTGCTGGGGAGCTTGGATTATTGTAAATACTACTAACATTATATTATACGTTTCGGCAGGTCTGGTATTTATGCCTATAGTAAGTGCTTTGTACTGGATGAATGCCATTCTGGGTTTCAATACCTGGAAAAAAGAATGGAGGGAAACAAAATGCTGACAATTAAAAATCTTCACGCAAAAGTAGGGGAAAAAGAGATATTAAGAGGGATTAACTTAAATGTTAAAGAGGGTGAAATTCACGCTATTATGGGGCCTAACGGTTCTGGCAAATCCACTCTCTCTTCGGTGCTTGCCGGACGCGATACTTTCGAGGTAACAGAGGGTGAAGTGGTTCTTGATGGCCATAATCTGCTGGAACTCAGTCCAGAAGAGAGATCTTGGGCGGGTGTTTTCCTCGGATTCCAATATCCTATTGAAATTCCTGGAGTATCAAACGTGAACTTTATGAAAAGTGCTGTAAATGAGCATAGGAAACAAAAAGGTTTGGAGCCTTTGACCTCGGCCCAATTCCTCAAACTGATGAGGGAGAAGATGGCTATCGTGGGTATGGACAGCTCATTTTCGTCACGTGGGGTAAATGTGGGCTTTTCAGGAGGTGAGAAGAAGAGAAATGAGATCTTCCAGATGGCTATGCTTGAGCCAAGACTTGCCATACTTGATGAGACCGACAGCGGTCTTGATGTGGATGCCCTCAGAATAGTGGCTACAGGTGTCAACAATCTCAAAAGACCCGACAATGCGTTTATCGTGATTACGCACTATCAGAGATTGCTCGACTATATCGTGCCGGATGTGGTTCACATCCTCTACAAAGGACAAATTATCAAAACTGCCGGTAAGGAGCTTGCACTGGAGGTTGAACAGAGGGGTTACGACTGGCTAATCAATGGTTAGTATGGGAGAGTTGAATTATATATACGCACCTGAGTCTCCATTGACAGAGCAGTTCAGATGCCGTGTCCCCATGAAAGGGACCAGGCAGCTCTTCATCGTCAATGGCGGCGTACAGGGTACCACTACACCTTTCTCCATCTCCCTTGAAAAGGGGCAGGTGATGGAGGATATTCTCCAGGTTATAAGTGTCAGGACAGAGGGTTCTCCATTGGAGATTGCCTATAAAAATACACTCCATTTCGGAGAGGGATCGCAGGCAAGGCTGCTCCTTTGCTCCCACACATTCACCATGGACAAGTTTGTGACAGATGAAGAGGTGGAGGTGCATCTTGAGGATAGGGCGATGGTGGAGATAGTAGTGATGCAGAATGAACACAACGATGCGGTTCACAACACTAGATTCAATATTAAGGCAGGTGCTGATTCTTCGCTAAAAATGTCATTCCTTACCCTTCATGGCGGGAACATTGACAATAAAGTGACTGTGGATATCAATGGTGAGCACGCTGATGTGGATCTCAGTGGCCTCTATCTGGTGGATGGTCATCAGGAGGTTTCCAACACTGTGCAGATGAACCACAATGTCCCCAATTGCACTAGCAGCCAGCTCTACAAAGGGATTCTGGACAATGAGGCAAAAGGCAATTTCTCTGGCATTATCTATGTGAAGCAGGATGCCCAGAAGATTGATGCATATCAGGCAAACCACAATCTTCTCCTCTCTCAGAAGGCAAAGATCAATACTCAGCCTCAGCTGGAGATATATGCAGATGATGTAAAATGTTCACATGGAGCCACTATCGGGCGTCTGGATGAGAACGAACTCTTCTACCTCCGCTCAAGGGGTATTCCGGTAAATGAGGCGAGACTTCTCCAACAGATGGCATTTGCCTATTCGGTGCTTGAAAAAATTTCTAATGCAGAATTGAGGGAGAGGATGGAAAATCTTGTCGAGAAACGCCTCAGAGGGGAGTTTTCAAATTGCAGGGATTGTAGTAAAAACTGTTGTTAATAATTTCGTTAATAACTTTCCTATTGCTGTCTTTTTTTTGGTGGAATTCGGTAATAACTTGCAGCCTAATTTCACCAAAAACGATAGCAAAGTATGAAGACTTACACCTACGAAGAGGCATTAGCTGAAAGCAAAATTTATTTTAAAGGGGATGAGCTTGCTGCATCCGTTTGGATTAATAAATATGCCATGAAGGACTCTCAGGGCAATATTTATGAGAAATCTCCTGTAGAAATGCATCAGAGACTTGCAGATGAATTTGCAAGGATAGAATCAAAGTACCCTAATCCTCTTACCTCTGAGGATATCTTCGATCTTCTTAAAGATTTCAAACACATCATTCCTCAAGGTGGTCCTATGGCCGGTATCGGCAATGACTATCAGGTGGCTTCGTTGTCAAATTGTTTTGTGATCGGTCACGACAATCCTGCTGACTCTTATGGTGGAATCATGAAAATAGATGAGGAGCAGGTGCAGCTGATGAAAAGGCGTGGTGGTGTAGGACACGACCTTTCACACATCAGACCAGCCGGTAGTGCTGTTCTAAACAGTGCATTGACCTCGACAGGTATCGTTCCATTCATGGAGCGCTACTCGAACTCTACCCGTGAGGTGGCACAGGACGGACGTAGAGGTGCACTTATGCTATCTATCTCTATCAAACACCCAGATTCAGAGAACTTTATCGATGCCAAAATGGAGAAGGGTAAAGTTACTGGTGCAAACGTGTCTGTGAAGGTGGATGATGAGTTTATGAGAAGTGCTTTGAGCGGAAAACCTTACGTTCAGCAGTATCCTGTATACTCAAACAATCCAAAGATGACCAAAGAGATCGATGCAAGTGCCCTTTGGAAAAAGATTATACACAATGCATGGCAGTCTGCCGAGCCAGGTGTATTGTTCTGGGATACCATTTTGAGGGAGTCTGTGGCTGATTGCTATGCAGACAAAGGTTACAGGACAGTAAGTACAAACCCTTGCGGAGAGATTCCTCTATGTCCATATGACTCTTGCCGTCTTATCGCTGTGAACCTCTACTCTTATGTGGAGAATCCATTCACACCTGAGGCAAAATTTAACTTTGACCTTTTCAAAACTCACGTGAGAAAAGCGATGAGACTAATGGATGACCTTATCGACCTTGAGATGGAGAAGATCGATGCCATTATCGCCAAGGTGAGAAAAGATCCTGAGGATGCAGATGTGAAGAGAACAGAGCTTGAGCTTTGGGAGAAGATCAAACAGAAATCTCTTGGTGGCAGAAGGACAGGTCTTGGTATCACAGGTGAAGGCGATATGCTTGCTGCCCTCGGTTATACATACGGCTCAGACGCAGCTATCGAGTTTGCTACTCTGGTTCAGAAGACTTTGGCAGTGGAGGCTTACCGCTCATCTGTAGAGATGGCAAAAGAGAGGGGTGCATTCCCTATCTATGATACAAACAAAGAGGTCAACAACCCTATGATCTGCCGTATCCGTCATGAGGATGAGGAGCTTTATGAGGCCATGGCCCGCTACGGCAGAAGAAATATATCACTATTGACAATTGCCCCTACAGGTACTACATCTTTGATGACTCAGACCACATCGGGTATTGAGCCTGTATTCCTCCCATTCTATAAGAGAAGAAGAAAAGTGAATCCTAATGATCTTAATGCCAAGATTGCGTTCAAGGATGAGAATGGGGATTGCTTCGAAGAGTACTATGTATTCCACCACGGTTTCTTGACATGGTGCGGAGTAAATGGCTACGATGTGGAGGCTGTTAAAAATATGTCAGAGAAGGAGATTGCTGATATTGTCAAGAAATCTCCTTACCACAAAGCTACCTCAAACGATATTGACTGGGTAGCTAAAGTGAAGATGCAGGGTAAGATGCAGAAATGGGTGGACCACTCTATCAGTGTGACAGTGAACTTGCCAAACCAGATTAGTGAGGAGATGGTTTCTGAGGTGTACAGAACTGCTTGGGAGTGCGGATGTAAAGGTATTACCGTATACAGAGACGGTTCACGTACAGGAGTTCTTGTGTCTGCCAACGACAAGAAGGCAGAGGAGCACAACAAGCCTGTTACCCGTCCCAAATCACTTGAGGCCGATGTGATCCGCTTCAGAAACGGTTCAGAGCAGTGGATTGCATTTGTGGGCAAATATGATGGCAAGCCTTATGAGATCTTTACCGGTCTTCTTGATGAGACCCGTTCTCTCCCTTCAAGCATTACTACAGGCTGGATCGTAAAAGAGAAGGGTGAAGAGGGTGCAAAATCGCGCTACGACTTCCACTACAAGGACAAATACGGATACCCTTGTATCCTCGGTGGTATCTCACACATGTTTGATAAAGAGTTCTGGAACTACGCCAAACTTATCTCAGGTGTGATCAGAAACGGTATGCCAATCGTTGATATCGTGAACCTTGTCAAAGGTCTTAACCTGGATGAAGAGAGCATCAATACCTGGAAAAACGGTATTGAGAGGGCACTCAAGAGATATATTCCTGACGGAACCAAAGCTAAACCAGGAGCGAAATGCCCTAAATGCGGTTCTACCAGACTGATCTATAAAGAGGGTTGTCTCGCTTGTCAGGATTGTGACTACAGCAAGTGTGGCGGTTGATAATTAAGTTATGAATATTGTTTCATATCCCAACGCTAAGGTCAATCTAGGACTCAGGATTATAGAGAAGCGTCCAGACGGTTTCCATAATCTTGAGACCCTTTTTGTCCCTACGGGGTTATGTGACATATTGGAGATAGTAACATCTAACATTTTTTCTATAAAGCACTATGGACTCACCTATCCCCTTCCGGATGCGAATCCCGAAGAGGATTTGTGTGTAAGGGCGTACAGACTGCTGGAGAGAGATTTCGACCTCCCACCTGTGGAGATACACCTTTGCAAACAGATACCGGTGGGTGCAGGATTGGGTGGAGGCTCTGCAGATGCAGCTTTCACGCTGAAGAGCCTCAACACCCTGTTCGAACTGAACCTTTCGGAAGAGACCCTTGCTGCCTATGCTGCAAAGCTTGGCAGTGATTGTCCTTTCTTTGTGTATAATAAACCTATGTTTGGTGAGGGTAGAGGTGAGATTCTAACCCCATTTGACGCCCCCTGGACCGATGACCTTTTCGGAGAAAAGCCCAGATACAAGATTGAGACGAGGACTTTCCCTATTCACGTTTCTACTGCCGAGGCATATAGAGGCGTGAGGCCATCGATTGAGGGTCGGGGGCTCAGAAATCTCCTTTCTCTCCCCATTGAGCAGTGGAAGGATGTTGTTATCAATGATTTCGAAAGGAGTGTATTCGAAAAATATCCTCAACTGGCCGCTGAGAAGCAGAGATTATATGACGAAGGTGCCATCTTCGCCCAAATGTCCGGCAGCGGCTCCTCTATCTTCGGAATATTTACTGTCTAATTGATTTTTACATCTTTAAAGATGTTGTACTGAAGGCCGCGTGAGCGGAGGAATGTGAGTAGCTCGTCGTTGAGGGCTACTTTTTGTTTTCTGGAGAAGAATTCGGCTGTGACATCGTTCTTTTTGTCGTGGATGTAGAGTGACAGAAGGGCCTTTCCCTTGTTCTTGCGGAGGTTTTTGCAGAATTCTGTCATAAATGTCTCGGTAATCTTTTCCACAGGTAGAAGCACTGCTATCCCTTTTATAAATTCATCCTTGGTGTTTGAAAGGAGTGTCATTCCCTGAATCCTTATGCGGCACTCTGTAGGTACCAAAGGTTGGGATTTGTCCCTGTTGGCCTTCTCTTCCGGGCTCAGTCTGGGGAACATCAGGGTAGGCATAACCTTAATCAGAAGTGCGGTATTCTCTTGTGCATATGGGAGATATGCCTCATATTCCTTGCCGAAGAGGGCAAACTGGTAGCTTGATGTGTAGTCCTCTACTGTTATTTTGCAGAAAGGCCTGTTGGTCTTGGTCATACCCATTGACACGTCTGTAACCAGGCCGGCTATGTAGTAGCCGTCAGGGTTTGGAGTCATGCTCCCGGCGAAAACATTGTCCTTGAGCTCATTTATTTCTGATACTTTGAGCGAAGCGAATTGCTCCACCTCCAGCTTGAATATATCCAGAGGGTGTGATGAGAGATACATTCCTACCAGCTCTTTCTCTTTCTTGAGGACCTCGATCTGGTTAAGCTCAGGTGAGACAGGAATCATAGGTTTGGCTATCTCTATTGTCGATTCCCCGCCGAAGAGGCTGGTAGAGGCATCTGTGCTGCTTTTCTGGAACTTGTTGCCGTAGCGCAAAAGTGTGTCTGCAAAGGTCTCTCCCTTGCCCAAATCTACGGAAAAAGTGCCTCGGTTGATCTCAGGGAAGCAGTCAAGAGCTCCCGATCCTACGAGGGACTCGATACCTTTCTTGTTTACTGCTGTGAGGTTTATCCTCTCTATGAAATCGAAAATGTCCTTATAGGTGCCATTCTCTTCCCTCTCCTGTATGATGGAGTTCACGGCGTTCTCTCCGATACCTTTTACACCGGCCATACCGAAACGGACATTGCCCTGCTTGTTTACGGTAAATTGGGTAAAACTCTCATTTACATCGGGGCCGAGAATCTTGATGTCGTGCTTTTTGATGTCATCCATGAACTTGGTGATCTCATCCATATTGTTCATGTTGTTGCTCAGCACTGCAGACATGTATTCGGCAGGGTAGTGTGCTTTCAGGTAGCCTGTCTGGTAGCCCACCCATGCGTAGCAGGTGGCGTGGGACTTGTTGAAGGCGTACTGTGCAAACTTCTTCCAGTCCTCCCAGATTTTATTGAGGATATCTTCAGGATGGCCATTGTTGCGTCCACCTTCGAAGAATAGGACCTTGAGCTCCTCCATAACGGCAATCTGCTTCTTACCCATTGCTTTACGGAGTTTGTCGGCCTGTCCTTTGGTGAATCCGGCAAGTTTCTGTGACAGAAGCATCACCTGCTCCTGATATACTGTGATGCCGTATGTGTCCTCGAGGTACTCCTCCATATCGGGGAGGTCGTATTCAATCTTCTTGCGCCCCTGTTTCCTGTCCACGAAGTCGGGGATATAGTCCATAGGGCCCGGTCTGTAGAGGGCGTTCATCGCGATAAGGTCGGCAAAGCGGGATGGCTGAAGGAGTTTGAGCCACTTCTGCATACCGTCAGACTCGAACTGGAATACACCCACAGTGTCGCCACGGCTGAACAGTTCGTATGTGAGGGTGTCGTCGATAGGGATATGGAAGATGTCAATGTCGATCCCTTTTGACCTTTTGACATTGTTTACGGCATCCCTAAGGATAGATAGGGTCTTCAGCCCCAGGAAGTCCATCTTAAGCATACCGGCAGACTCGATGAGGGAGCCTTCGAACTGTGATACGAGGATATCCTCGCCGCTCTCCTTGTCCGAAGCGATGCTGATGGGGATATAGTCTGTGAGGTCTCCGCGGCCGATGATGGTGGCACAGGCGTGCACACCTGTGTTGCGGACTGTCCCTTCAAGTTTGTCAGAGTATGTAAGTGTATCGATAATGGTCTGGTTGCCCGATTCCATGGCCTCTTTGAACTCAGGAACGTGTTCCATACAGAGGGAGATTGTGGGTGCAACATCCTTTTTCTTCTTCTCTCCATTGTCCTCCACCTCTATCGTAATGGCTTTGGGGACAGCTTTTGAGAGGCGGTCAGTGTCCTGAAGCGGGAGGCTATGGATACGTCCGACATCCTTGATCACACTTTTGGTACCCATGGTGCCAAATGTGACTACGTGGGATACATGGTCCTTTCCGTATTTGTCCTCCACATATTTGAGTACTCTGTATCTGCCCTCGTCATCGAAGTCAATATCTATATCGGGCATCGAGATACGGTCAGGGTTGAGGAATCTCTCAAACAGCAAGTCGTATTTGATGGGGTCTATGTCTGTGATGGTGAGGCAGTATGCCACTGCGGATCCTGCTGCTGATCCACGTCCTGGACCTACCCATACACCCATGTTGCGGGCAGCGCATATGAAGTCCTGCACGATGAGGAAGTAGTCTGGGAATCCCATCCTCTTGATTGTGGCGAGCTCGAAGTCGATCCTTTCGCAGTGACCTTCCGGGATATTTTCGCCGTAACGCCTCCTGGCACCTTCGTATGTGAGGTGACGGAGGTAGTCGTTTGAGTCTTCAAAGCCTTCGGGAAGGGGGAATATTGGGAGGATAGGGTCTGAGTTAAGGTCTATCTTCTCTATCTTGTCTGCTATTTCCAGTGTATTGGAGATAACTTCAGGGTGATCGGAGAAGATCTCCATCATCTCCTCTGTACTCTTGAGATACTCCTGCTGGGTGTACCTCATCCTCTTAGGGTCATTGTAGTCGGCATTGGTGCTCACACAGATAAGTCTGTCGTGAGCCGGGCCATCCTCCTTGTTCACGAAGTGGACGTCGTTGGTGGCTATCACCTTTATGCCGTATTTGTCCGCTATCTGGAAGATAACTTCGTTTACCCTCTGTTGTTTTTCAAATGTGCTGGCATCCGCACCAGGAACTTCTGTCTTATGTCTTTGGACTTCAAGGTAGTAGTCGTCTCCAAAGATCGATCTGTACCAGAGTGCCAGCTCTTCTGCCCTCTGGATGTCTCCATTCATGATGGCACGTGGGATCTCTCCACCAAGACAGGCAGATGAACATATTATCCCTTCGTGATATTTCTCGAGCAGTTCGTGGTCGATTCTCGGTTTGTAGTAGAACCCTTCGATCCAGCCGTAGGATACCATTTTGATGAGGTTGTGGTACCCTTGCATGTTCTTGGCCAGAAGGATGAGGTGGTATGAACCCTGATCTTCGCGTCCCTTTTTCTCTGTCCTGTGCCCTTTGGCTACATACACCTCACACCCCACTATGGGCTTGACGGGGGACTTCATCTTGGCTGCAGTGTCCAGAAACTCCTTCACACCGAACATATTACCATGGTCGGTGAGGGCCAATGCCGGCTGACCGTTCTTCTCGGCAGCTTTAAGAAGACCTTTTATCTTGGAAGCGCCGTCAAGGACAGAATACTCGGAGTGTACGTGAAGGTGGACAAATGACATAGTTTTCTATTTTGGACAAAGATAACTAATCTTTTATTTTTGATAAACTAATATCTGACAGTTCCTTGCCCAGTCTGTGGAGGAAAGTCTCTATCTCCCTTATCCTCAGCTCAGAAGGCTTTTTATATCCATCAATATATTGCTGGAGAAGTGTTGGATTTATCCCTGCGTTTCTGGCTACTTGACGGACATTGAGTTCAGGGAATGTTGTAAACAAAGTTTTAAGTTGATTCTCTTCAGTGCTGCCGTTTTCTTTAGAGAAAAATCCTTCGTAAGAGAGGTCTTCGTCGATGTCCGGCCAGTGAATTCCAAAATGAGAAAGGGTGTAGTTATCCCGCTGTTCCGGTGTGGCATTATACAGCCTCGGGAATATCCTTACTGGGAGAGAGCCTTCTCTGCCATCACCGGTCAGGAGATAAATACGTCCGTTCTCAAACCATACTTTTTGAGCTTTCATTTCGAATAATTTTATTTGCCAAAATATTCGTTCCAACGCTCCACAATCACATCTCTATTCTCCTCAATGGCCATTAACGCATACTTGAGTTCTCTGGGTTTGAGGCCGTAGTTTTCTACCAGCTCTATCGATGGCTCTACCCTAAACTTAGCCTCATCTTCTCCTGATGCCACGTGTACATGTATTGGCTCATGAAAATAAAATAGGCATATTGTTCATTTCTTTTCTCATCACAAAAATAGGTATTATTTTTAATACCCCAACCCAAAAACAGACAAAAGTTGACGCGGAAAGGAGAAAAAAGAACTCCCGCGACAAAAATCGGCCAAATTCTGTAGCAGGAGTTATATTTTTCAGTTTTGCCTAATAGTGGGTGGTAGGATTCAGAAACAATCCCTCCCACCCCTTGCGGTGTGGGCCAGGGGATGGGATAGTAAAGTATGTTATGATGAAAGTAATATGGTATTCCCGCGTTCATTTTCCGGTGAAAATCTGCGCAGCAAGCAGAAAATGATTCAGCCGCGTTCAATTTTTGCCAAATTCGTGCGCAGCAAGTAAAAATTGTTTTTTATGCGCATTTAGTTTGGCGATGTTCCATATATTCGCACTTAAACAAATAGGACGACCATGAAGAGAGAGAAATTTGCATTATTGGAGCAGCGTTGCGAGAGATTTTTTGAGGAGTGTGGTCATTTTTGGCATATGTACACACCTGGTGACAACGTAGAAATAATTTTCTCAGACAGAGAAGAACTTGTTTTCGGGATGAACTTGGTTGCTATCTGCCAATCACAGCACCCTGGAGTAGAAATCCTTACATTTGAATTGATGAATAATCACGTTCATTTTATTTTGTCAGGGGACAAGGATATGTGTGATTTATTCTTCAACAATTTCAAAAAGAGACTACATAGATATTTTCAAAACAAAGGAAAGTACGTTAATTTATCAGGATTCAATTGCAATATACTTCAGATAGGTACTCTCCAAGGTCTTAGAAATGAGATAGTTTATGTTAACAGAAATGGTTATGTGGTCAACTCCAAATGTACCCCTTACTCCTATCCGTGGGGTGCAGGGATATTTTACTTCAATCCTCTATTGAAAGGTGCTCTGCAACAACTTGGCAAAAAGGCAACACTTACACACGCTCGCAGGCTTTTCAAGACAAGAGAAGAGATCGATACAGACAATTTTGTATTCTGTCAAGACACTGCTCTGGCTTCTTCATACTGCAATATTGAAAAAGGGGAGATGTTTTTCAGAGATGCACACCATTATTTCAATATGTTGTCCAAATCGTGGGAAGCGTATAGTGCAATATCTCTAAAACTAGGGGATACTATTTTCTTGACAGATGAAGAGATGTATAGTGCCATATCAGCCTATACCCTCAAGCAATATAATCAAAGCAGACCGACAAACCTTTCACCTAAGGAGAAATTAGAGATGGCTAAAGTTATGCACAATGAATATCATGCCACTAATAGACAAATCAAAAGTATTCTGAAGCTTGATATATCCGTTATCCAGGAATTATTCCCGAAAGCTCAAGATGATATCTGATATTTCCTGCGTACGAAAATCGCACAAAATGTACGCGACAGACTGCAAACAATGATCCCGCGTTCATTTTCCGCTGAAAATGTGCACAGCTAGCATAAAATGATCCAGCCGCGTTCATTTTTTGCCAAAAACGTGCGCGGGACAATCCTATTTAATCTGAAATCAGCTGATAGTCGATGATCTTCTGTTCGAGGGAGGCGCGGACTACACGGACCTTCACTTTGTCGCCGAGGGTGTAACGTTTGCCTGTCCCTTTGCCGATGAGCTGGTAGTTCTCCTCGTCGAAAATGAAGTAATCGGTGTGGATCTCCCTTAGGGGAACCATCCCTTCGATTTTAGTGGGTTCAATCTCCACATACATACCCCATTCGGTCAGGCCGGAGATCGATCCGTCGAAGATCTGTCCCACTTTGTCCTGCATAAATTCGACAAGTTTGTATTTGATACTTGCCCTCTCTGCATCGGTGGCTATCTGTTCTCTCTCGGAAGAGTGTTTGCACATACCCTCGTATTCATCCTTGTTCTGTGATGGCTCCTGGTCGAGGTACATGGCCAGAAGGCGGTGTACCATCATATCCGGGTAGCGTCTGATAGGGGATGTGAAGTGTGTGTAGTAGTCAAATGCCAGTCCGTAGTGGCCGTAGTTGTCAGTAGTGTAGCGGGCACGGGCCATTGAGCGGAGTGCCATAAGTTCTATAGCATTCTCTTCGGGTGACCCTTTCACTTTGCCAAGAAGGGCATTGAGGGCCCCCGCAATGTTCTTACCCTCTTTTGACAGCCCTTTAGGGGTGGCAGCCTTTTTCTCCGGAGCACTTTTCTCTTTCCCTTTCTTGGGGGCAGTTTTCATCTCACCTACAGGGAGATTGTACCCGAAGAGGTGGACAAATTTTCTAAGTGCTTCTATCTTCTCAGGGTTCGGATCCTCGTGTACACGATAGACGAAGGTCTTCACTTTGGCACCTCTCCCTTTAGGCTTGCCGATGAATTGCGCCACGCGTCTATTGGCCAGGAGCATAAACTCCTCGATGAGCCAGTTGGCCTCTTTTCCTATCTTCTCGTACACACCGACAGGTTTTCCGTTTTCATCCACCTGTACTTTCATCTCGGGGCGTTCAAAGTTGATGGCTCCCGCTTTGAACCTTTTGGCACGAAGTATCTCAGCAAGTTTATGCACTGCAAGTATCTCGGTGGCAAGGATACCTTCGCCGGTCTCGATGGTCTGCTGGGCCTCTTCGTAGTTGAGGCGGACATTGGAGTTGATCACGGTCCTGCCGAACCACTCATTTACCACATTGCCCTTCTCATCCATCTCAAATACAGCTGAGAAGCAGAGTTTGTCCTCTTGTGGACGGAGGGAGCAGAGGTTGTTAGAGAGCTTTTCAGGTAGCATTGGGACTGTGCGGTCCACCAGATAGACAGATGTGCCGCGCTCGAATGCAACCTTGTCTATAAGTGAGCCGGGCTTCACATAGTGGGTGACGTCTGCGATATGGACACCTATCTCCATATTGCCCGAGGGCAATACCTGGTAGGAAATGGCATCGTCAAAGTCTTTGGCATCTGCCGGGTCAATGGTAAATGTGGTCACCTCGCGGAAGTCGCGGCGGCGTGAGATCTCTGCTGCGGTAATCTCTGTGGAGATGGCATTGGCAGCCTCCTCTACATTGGGTTCGAAGCGGTATGGGAGGCCGAATTCTGCCAGGATCGAGTGCATCTCGGTGTCATTCTCCCCTGGCACTCCGAGGACATCGATTATCTCTCCTATGGGGGCCATTGCTCTGCGGGGCCAATCCTTCACTATTGCAGCGACCTTGAGCCCTGAGATCTTTTTGGGATCGCGGGGGGAATCGGGGGTGTCTGGGAACCATTGGTCCAGATCCTCAATGGGGATGCGTATGTCGTAAGGCATTACTCTGCTCTCCATGATAACCCAAGCCTCGCTACGGGTCACCTGCAGGATACCGATATGGGGAAGTCTCGACCTCTCAATGATGAAAAGCACCTCACCTTCAATCCTTTTGGGTTTGCCGTCGGACCCAATCCCCTTTGCCTTGGTGGTAACCACTTTGACGGTGTCTCCATTGAGCGCTCCGCGCAATTTGGGTGCCGATACGAATATATCATTGTCCTGACCGGGGATCTCAATAAATGCGTAACCCTCTCTTGTCATGCTTACTGTTCCTACTAACTCCTCCCTCTTGAAAGCGGGTTTCTTTACCTTCGGTTGTCTTAACTTTCTTCTCTTCATATCTTGTATAATTTTTATAACTTTGCGTGATTTTTGCAGTTGACAGAAATCCGCAGATTATTGATAACAAATATAACTAAATAATATGGAAAATAAGAAAGTACTTTTAATGATTCTCGACGGTTGGGGAGAAGGCAAGAAAGACAGCACCAATGCTATCTATACCCAGGGTTCTCCAGCTATCGATGCACTGAGAGCGAAATACCCTGTTTCACACCTTATGGCTTGCGGTGAGGACGTAGGTCTTCCTGAGGGTCAGATGGGTAACTCTGAGGTGGGTCACCTCAACTTGGGTGCCGGTAGAGTGGTATATCAGGATCTTGTGAAGATCAATATCGCTTGCCGCGAGCACAAACTTCTCGAGAACAAAGAGATCAAAGCAGCATACGAATATGTGAAGAGCACAGGTAAAAAGCTTCACTTCATCGGCCTCACTTCACACGGTGGTGTCCACAGTTCACTTGAGCATCTGTATGAGTTCCTCGCTGTGGCCAAACAGGAGGGTCTTGACAAAGTTTTCGTACACTGTCTGATGGACGGTCGTGACTGTGACCCCAAATCGGGTAAAGACTTTATCGCAGAGCTTCAGGGCAAATGTGAGGAGAACGGTGCCAAGATAGCATCCATCATCGGCCGTTACTACACTATGGACCGTGACAAGAGATGGGAGAGGGTTAAAGAGGGTTATGACCTTATCGTAAAAGGTGTTGGTGAGCCATTTACCGACGCTGTGGCAGCCATGCAGAAATCATACGATGAGGGTATCACCGACGAGTTCGTTAAGCCTCATTGTGGTGTGGATGCAGCAGGCAATCCTGTCGCCCTTATCGAAGAGGGAGATGCAGTTATCTTCTACAACTTCCGTAACGACCGTGCCCGTGAGATCACAGCTGTCCTTACACAGCAGGATATGCCGGACTTCGGTATGAAGACTATTCCTCTTTACTACTGCTGTCTGACCCCTTATGATGACAAATTTACAGGTCTTCACATCCTTTTCGACAAGGAGAATGTTCAGAATACCCTTGGTGAGGTGGTGGCTGCAGCGGGTCGCCGTCAGCTCCGTATCGCTGAGACTGAGAAATATGCACACGTGACTTTCTTCTTCTCAGGTGGTCGTGAGGCTGAGTTCGAGAACGAGAAGAGAATCCTTATCAACTCTCCAAAAGTAGCTACCTATGACCTCAAACCAGAGATGTCTGCACCAGAGGTGGCTGATGCACTTGTGGCTGAATTGAAGAAGGGAGAGAACGATATGGTAATCCTTAACTTTGCAAACGGAGATATGGTGGGCCATACAGGTGTGTATGAGGCTATTTGTACAGCAGTAAAGACTATTGACGCTTGTGTGGATCAGGTAGTGACCGCAGCTCGTGAAGCTGGTTATACAATCCTTATCACAGCTGACCACGGTAATGCAGACAATGCAGTAAACGAAGATGGTTCTCCTAACACAGCTCACTCACTTAATCCGGTTCCATTTATCGTAGTGGATGACGAGATTAAAGAGGTTAAGGATGGCCGTCTTGCTGACGTGGCACCTACAGTGCTCAAACTTATGGGTATTGAGCAGCCAGCCGATATGACCGGCGAGGCATTGGTGTAATAATTTTTTAATTTTGCAGAAACACAAACACGTTATATATGCTTAACCTGAACGAAATCGGTCAACTTGTTGAGAAGACACTTTTTACCCTTGAACTTGAAAAGGAACCAAAGGAACTTTACGGCCCTATTGCCTATATCCTTTCTATCGGAGGCAAACGTATCAGACCCAAGATGTGTCTGGCTGCCCACTCACTCTTTTCAAGCAAGGTGGACAGGGATGTTCTCTATCCGGCTATTGCTTTGGATGTGTTCCACGCCTTTACACTCATCCACGACGATATCATGGACAAGGCCGATATGCGCAGGGGGCAGCTTACCATCCATAAGAAATGGAATGACAATATAGCGATTCTCTCAGGGGATGTTATGTCTATCCAGGCTTATGAATATATGGCATATGCACCTAAGGAGGTCCTTCCAGCAGTAATGAAGGTCTTTACACAGACTGCCATCCAGGTGTGTGAGGGTCAGCAGTTCGATATGAATTTTGAGGATTGCCCTATCATCACCATGGATGAGTATCTGAAGATGATAGGTCTGAAGACAGCAGTCCTAATTGCTTGTTCGGCCAAGATCGGGGCACTCATCGGTGGCGCTTCGGAGGAGGAGGCACAGGCTCTCTACGATTTCGGGTATCAGCTTGGTATTGCCTTCCAGATTACAGATGACTACCTTGATGTATATGCAGATCCCAATGTGTTTGGAAAGAATATTGGTGGGGATATCACCAATAACAAGAAAAGCTGGCTTCTGGTCAAGACCATGAAGGATGCCCAAGGTGAGGACAAGGAGGAACTCAATGCTATCCTTGCCCTTTCAGAGGAGCAGGCAGAGGAGAAAATAGCCAGGATGAAGGCATTGTACAATAAACTTGACATTGCGGCAGCAGCTGAAAAGGAGATTGACAAGTACTACTCATCTGCCCTCGCTTCACTGGCCAAAGTGGAAATGGATGATGACAAGAGGAGCATGATGGAAGAGTTTGCGCACCAAATAGTTAAAAGACAGAAATAGATATGGGCAATAAAGGGAAGAGAATAGAGATAATGGCCCCTGCGGGCAATTTTGAATGTCTTATGGCAGCCATCCAGGGTGGTGCCAACTCTGTATATTTCGGAGTGGAGAATCTCAATATGAGATCCCACTCCGCCAACAATTTCTCATCAGACGACCTTCCTAAGATTGTGGAGATTTGTAAAGCTCATAAGGTGAGGACATATCTTACACTCAATATTGCTGTATTCAATGAGGATCTTGAGAAGGCTTACCGTACCCTTGATAAGGCAAAAGAGGCGGGTGTGACCGCAGTAATCGCATCAGATATGTCGGTAATCCTTTATGCCCGCTCTATCGATTTAGAAGTTCATATCTCTACACAGCTGAGCATATCAAACTCAGAGGCGCTCCGCTTCTATGCGCAGTTTGCAGATGTTATTGTACTGGCCCGTGAGCTCAATATGGAGCAAGTGAGGGAGATAAGCGACATAATAGAGCGTGATCAGATCAAAGGGCCCAACGGAGAGCTTGTGCAGATAGAGATGTTCTGCCATGGTGCTCTATGTATGGCCATCTCGGGCAAATGTTACCTCAGCCTTCACGAGTATGGCAGCTCTGCCAACAGGGGCTCATGCTTCCAGATTTGCCGCCGAGGTTATGAGGTGACCGATCTGGAGACAGGTGCACAGCTCCACGTGGACAACAAATACATCATGTCCCCCAAGGACCTTTGTACAGTGGAGTTTATCGACAAGATGATAAAAGCGGGAGTATCTGTCCTTAAAATCGAGGGTCGTGCCCGTGCTGCAGAGTATGTGAAGACAGTTACATCTGCCTACAGAAGGGCAGTGGACGCTGTAGAGGGTGGAACATTTACCCCTGAGTATGCTGCAGGACTGAAGGAGGAACTCGCTACTGTATTCAATCGCGGTTTCTGGGATGGCTACTATCAGGGAGCCCGTCTGGGTCAGTGGAGCGAAGTGTATGGAAGCAAGGCTACCCGTCAGAAGACCTATATAGGTAAGGTGACCAACTACTTCTCTAATATCGGTGTCTCTGAAATACTTGTTGAGGCTGCGCCAATATCGGTAGGGGATACCCTTATGGTTATCGGTGCCACAACAGGTGTTGTGGAGCTTGTCATTCCGGAGCTCAGAGTTGACCTGAAACCTGCAGACACCTGTACACAAGGTACATATTGCTCTATCCCTATCGCCGATCGAATCCGTCGTGGCGACAAAGTCTATAAAATTACAGTAAAAGAGTAAGATTATCTGCGACACATATTTGGTGACGTGGAGATTAAGGTCCGGAAGGTCTTAGCACCCGCGCTAGATAGCGGGAGGGACCCGCACCTAAGGTGTGGGAGGGAGTGAGCGAAGCGAACGCCTGGAGGACCTTATCTCCACGTCCACACATAACAGCTTTGTCGTAACTGTTTCCCGCGCACGTTTTTGGCCAAAAATGAACGCGGGAGCTGTTTTTTTTGGGGGTCGCGTTCAAAATCGGCCAAAAATGAACGCGAGATTCCATGTGGCCAGATGATTCAGCGTGAATTAGTGCAGCGTGAATGCCGGCTATGATTATCAGTGCTGATTATTGGCACTTGCCGAATACCTCTTTTCTGGCCACGATGGTCAGATAGAGGGCTCTGGCGATAAGGTGTGCGAAGTAGGCATACCATAGAACTTGTATGCTGTCGGTCGATCCCCTGAAGATGAAGTATATCACATAGAATGCCACACAGGCCCATATCATCGAATTGCGGATTGGGATAGAGGCTGTGGCTCCGATATAGATGCCATCCCACATAAAGGCAGCACAGCTTATTATCGGCATCAGCACCAGCCAGAAGAGGAACGGTCTGGTCCCCTCTATCACAGCAGGCTCAGTGGTCATCAGACGGACCATCCATTCACCCCCGACAGCATATGCTATAGTGGATATCACCCCAATAGCGGCACTCCACAGGAATAGGTATTTCACAGACTTGAGCAGATTAGGCTTGTCCTTTGCCCCAATGTAGCGCCCTGTCAAGGCCTCCCCTGCATAGGCAAATCCATCTATGAAATAGGAAAAGAGCATCAGAAGTTTCATCATAATGGAGCTCACCGCCAGCTGCACATCGCCGTACCCGGCCGCCAGTGCGGTAAAACCTGAGTATATGCACATAAAGCATAGCGACCGGACGAAAAGGTTTCCATTGAGTTTGAAAAATGCCTTCATATCCTCCAGATGGAGACTCTCTTTCAGATCAAAATAGTGGAACAGTTTCCTGTAGTATATGACAAATAGCGCTATAGCCAGAAGCAATCCGGAGTATTGGGCAATCACTGTCCCCAGGGCGATGCCGGCAAAACCCAAGTCTGTGTATAGTCCCAACCATATGCTAACTACTACATTGACAACATTTACCACCACATCTATTGCCATGGGGCTCACGGTATTCTGCATCCCTATGAACCACCCCTTGAATACAAAGAGGGAGAGGGTGGCAGGTGCAGCCCACACACGGATAAAGAAATATTGCTTCGAGAGGGCTGTCACCTCTGGGGAGCAGTCAATGAATTCAAATGCAACAAGTATGAAAAGGTATTGTATTGCCAATATGAAAAGGGCTGAGCCCAATGAGACAGAGAGCCCTTGCGTCATATATTTGATCGAGTCCTTGAAGCATCTGCGACCATAGGATTGGGCAGTAAGCCCTCCGGTCCCTACACGGAGGAATCCGAAATTCCAGTAGAGGAGGTCAAAAAGCATTGTACCTACGGCAATGGCTCCTATTGCGGCAGCACTCCCCAGGCGCCCTGCCACGGCAATATCCACCATTCCTACCAAAGGAACAGTGATGTTTGCGAAAATGCTGGGGATGGCAAGTTTGAGGATTCTTCTGTTCACGGGGCTATCTGTATTTGGTCTCTTCTTCGAGCATTCCTAGGTATGAGAGATACCTCTCCCCATCAATCTCCCCGTTGTCCACAGCCTCTTTCACTGCGCAGTGTGGCTCGTGGGTGTGGGTGCATGGTTTGAATCGGCAATCGTCCATAATCCTGAGCATCTCAGGGAAATAGGTGGAGAGCTCATGCTCTTCGAAATCCACCAGACCAAAGCCTCTGATACCTGGGGTGTCAATAACGAATCCACCCGATGCCAATGGGTACATTTCGTAGAAAGTAGTGGTGTGCTTTCCCTGTTTGTAGTGCTCTGATATCTCGGAAATTTTAGGTTCAAGTGACGGGTCCAGAGCCTTCATAAGTGAAGATTTTCCCACACCGGATACTCCCGAGAAGAGGTTTACCCCACTGTTGCGGGCGCACTCTTCGCGTAGGCGGTCCACCCCAAGACCTGTAAGTGCAGAGACCTCAAACACCTCATATCCTGCCCCCTGATAGACCCCTTTGAAGTAGTCCACATACTCTCTGTGGCTCTCCCCGTAGATGTCTATCTTGTTCAGAACGATCTTTACCGGCACTTTGTACGCTTCGCAAGTGACCAGGAACCTGTCTATGAATGCCCTTTTGGTCTCGGGAAAAGCGAGTGTTGTGACCAGATAAGCACAATCGATATTAGCTGCGATGATGTGCGACTGGCGGGAAAGGTTGGTCGATTTGCGGATGATATGATTTTTTCTCTCGAGTACTGAGGTGATAGTGGCTGTTCCGGCAAAATCGTCATCAGCTTCATATTCCACCACATCCCCCACTGCTACAGGGTTTGTGCTGTTTGTATCCTTCAGTCTCAGTTTTCCCCTTGCCACAGCGGGAAATGGCCTCCACACAGGAAGCTCCGAAAGCAAATAATGGCTTCCGGTATGCTTTACTATAGTCGCTTTTCCTTTAATCATAACTGAGTGCGAAGATAAAAAATATATAAAATCGGCTACCAAAAATTCGCCAAAAGTTGACGCGGCAGACCGGAAGGTGAGCAGCTTAGACCAAATGGGACAGAGGCGGGCTAATTGAGCACCTGGTGTAGCACATTTACGGACTTGATTTCGATCCGTTGACCGAGGTTCTGTTCGAGAAAGCGGATAAGGGCTCCGACAAATTCGTTTTTCCATTCCCTTCTGAGGGGGAGCTTCATCGCCTCGTCTGTTTTCAGTGTTAGGAATTGCCCCAGCACCTCCCTTTGCCAGGGCTCAAAGTTGGTGAAGGCCATAAGTGATGCAGAGTCAGGCATAAATCCCAGAAAGGAGATGTATTTGATGGTAAACCAGATATGGAAATTGCCATAATCGCTCTCCAGTCCGTTCAGAGCCAGGATTGAATTCTCCAGAAAATCGTATAGCGCGGGGTCACTCTCCGAATCGCGGAGGGTCCGGTAGAGGAGTTCGCTTATGTATATGGCAATGGTGTTTTTCACCACGCTGCTCCTAAGGGAGTGGAGTGGGTATTTCGCCGAGTAGTCCCTCAGCTGCGCAATGGAGTACTCCGCCCCGGGACGTATCTCTGTCTCGAGAATGCTCAGAGGGTGGAGCAGGGCTGTGGAGCTGGAACCTTTTTTCTTTCCCACACCTCTGATGATAAAACTCTTCCTCCCCTGTTCACGGGTAAATCCGTGCAGGATGATGGATGAGTCTCCGTATTTGGTGGTGTGGAGCAAAATCATCGGCTATCGCAATGAGTTGAGGTGCTCAGCGAGGAGTTTCATGGCCATGCCTCGGTGGGAGATGGAGTTCTTCTCTTCTGCAGAGAGCTCTGAGAAACATTTGTCATAGCCCTGAGGCTTGAAGATAGGGTCGTATCCGAAACCTCCGTTGCCCTTGGGCTCAAGGGTAATCTCACCCTCTACTATCCCGTCAAATGTGGTTACCTCTCCATCAATGATCAGTGCCACTACACACCTGAAGCGGGCTGTACGGGGTGCAGGGGCACTTTCAAGTTCCTTCAGCACTTTCTCTATATTGTCCTGGAATGAGCATTTTTCGCCGGCATATCGTGCCGAATATACCCCTGGTGCACCGTTGAGGGCGTCGATTTCAAGCCCTGTGTCATCTGCAAAGCAGTTTGTGTGAAGTCTGTCCCAAATGTACATTGCCTTCTGAATCGCATTCCCCTTGAGGGTGTCAGCAGTCTCGGGGATATCTTCGGTGATGCCGCATTCGGCCGATGTTTTCAATGAAAAAGTGGGGCCCAAAATTTGCTGAGCCTCCTGAAGTTTGTGTTTGTTGCCTGTGGCGAAAATGATATTCATAACTGATACTCAAATGTTGCAACAAAGATATGAAAAGATTACTTTTGTGAGATATAATTCGGCAAGTATGACAAATCTAAAATATATGATAGTGGCCATCGCTATGATGGTCTTCCCTGTTTCGGAGGGTATTGCCCAATCCAAAAATTTCAAATCGGGAAAAAGTCTTGAGTCGCAGAGTTTGATTCTAAGGACACTCAATAACTACTATGTGGATACTGTGGATGTGGAGAAACTGGTGACAACCGGTATCAATTCGATGTTGAAGACTCTGGATCCCTACACAGAATATATCCCTGAAGAGAATCAGACAGACATAGATATGCTCACTACTGGGAGTTATGGCGGCGTGGGTTCGATCATTAAAAAACTCCCAACCGGTGAGATTATGATCTCTGAGCCATATGAGAATACCCCTTCGACCAAAGTGGGTCTTAAGCCTGGAGACAAGATCCTGGAGATTGAGGGTGTCTCTACCCAGGGGCTATCTGTCAGTCAGGCAAGCGAGAGGATGAAAGGGGAGCCCGGATCGGAGCTTCATCTCAAGGTCAGGAAGGGGAGAAGCGGTGAGGTTGTGGATGTGGTTCTGGTGAGAGAGAGGATACATATCTGTGATGTGGTGTATTATGGAATGGTTCAGGACACAATAGGTTATATCCAGATAGGTGGTTTTACAATGCACGGAGCCAAGGATGTGAGAAAGGCACTTGAGTCACTCAAAAGCAATGGCAAGATGAAAAGACTCATCCTGGATCTCCGCGGCAATGGCGGTGGTCTGATGAGTGAAGCGATAGAGATAGTTTCACTTTTTGTACCCAAAGGGACCATGGTGGTTTCGCAGAGGGGTAAGGTAGCTTCGATGAACGAGGAGTTCCGCACCTCAAGTGAACCGGTGGATACCCTGACCCCTATAATGGTGATGGTAAATTCGAGTTCGGCATCATCTTCAGAGATCGTGGCCGGTGCACTTCAGGACCTTGACAGAGCGGTCATCGCCGGGACACGCACCTTTGGTAAGGGGCTTGTACAGAGCATAAGACCGGTCGGTTACAATAACTCCCTGAAGTTGACCATAGCCAAGTATTATACACCAAGCGGCAGATGTGTGCAGGCAATAGACTACTCGAACCGCAATGAGGATGGCAGTGTCGGTTATGTGGCTGACTCCCTCAAAAAAGAGTTCAAGACTGCTGCAGGACGCTCTGTGTATGATGGTGGCGGAATTACCCCTGATGTAAATGTGGAATCTGAGTATTATAGCAGACCTATGGTGGCCCTGATTTACAGCGATATCCTCAACGACTTTGCTATTGACTACTTCAATACGCATCAGACAATAGCCCCTGCCGGACAGTTCTCGCTGACAGACCAGGAGTTTGACCAATTCGTACAATTTGCCGCCAAAAGGGAGTTTGACCACAGGTCAGAGTCTCAGATAGAGATGGAGAAGCTTGTGTCGGCAGCCAAAAAGGAGGCTCTGTATGA
The DNA here is from genome assembly GCA_017630155.1 of Bacteroidales bacterium. GTDB lineage: Bacteria > Bacteroidota > Bacteroidia > Bacteroidales > UBA932 > CAAGNP01. The sequence goes on along the minus strand of JAGBVU010000024.1, from coordinate 23,377 downwards.
GAAGAACAAGGAGTTGATGGAGAAGCTTCTGGGGGATGTTACCCTCTCCAAGGAGGAGTTCCTGACACACCACAAACAACACATACAGGAGGCTCTCGAACAGGAGATATGTACCAAGTTCTACTTCCAGAAGGGTGGAGCAGAGAATATCCTTCGTAACGACAGGCAGCTGGTAAAGGCCATTGGCCTCTGGAAGGATTCGATCCTGATCCCATAGAATAGAGAAAAATGAACTCCCGCGACACGATTTTAAAAAATTTTGTCGCGGGAGTATTGTTTCTGTCCAATCTCTATAGAGGTTAGCCTCTCTGACGCACTTTGCCGCTGCGGTATGCCTCAAGGAGTTTTTTGAGGTCTTCTACTTGGGCACGGAGACGTTTTCCGTTGTCAGTATCTTTCACAAGCATCCTGTTTGATACGAATTCCACTACTGATGTGGTGGAGATGATGTCTTTTCCGAGGAGGGCTGCACTCTCTGCAGACTCGAACGGGTGGTGTTGGACAAGTTTCAGACCGTGTGAGTTGAAGATGAGTGTGTAGCCTGCGATACCAGTCTCCTCCTGGTAAGCTTTGGAGAATCCTCCGTCGATAACCAGGAGTTTACCTTCAGCTTTGATAGGGGTTTCACCCTGAGTGGTCTTCACGGGGATATGTCCATTGATTATATGTGTATATTGTCCTGTAACTCCAAACTCTTCAAGTATCTTTTCGCAGATATCTTTTCTGTTTTTGAGGGTGGAGTATACACCTTTGGTCTCTTTGTGGGTAGCTTTGTCGGCGATAAAGTAACGCTCAAAAGTGGCCATCTTGTCCTTATCAAACTGAGGTGAATATGGACCACACCACAAGAACCATATGAAATCTTCGCCAAATTTCTTCTTTACAGGGTCCTTTTCGTAGTATCCCTCCCTTACAAGTGAGTCTATCTTGTCGAAAAGTGCTTTTCCGGCATACTCTTCTCCCTGTATACGGACCTTCTTGAAGGTGCCGTCTTCGTTCATCAGCATAGATCCGTGGTAGAGGAGGTTCCCGTTGCGAACGAGGTAGAGGGATCCCTTTGAGTAGAGGCAGTTTATGTGCTTGCGCAGTTTCTCGTTCCCTTTGAAGCTTGTCACAAGTTTTTTTACCACATCCTGCTCCTCATCTGTGAGTTTGTATGGGGCTGTGGGGTCTATGGTTGGGAAGTTGGTATCCTTCAGAGGGTAATCAACACCGTTAAGCTCCACTGTACCCCTCTTGAAGTCTATCTTGTGGAGAAGATTGCGCCCTTTCATGTCGAACTCTTCCCGGGAGTCGATAATCTCTTTCTCGAGTTTGAACTGGATGATGGTGATCGCCTTGTGCATTTTGGCGATAATGGACTCCTCTTTGGGGGAGATCTCCGGGTTGTCCCCGACTTTGGGTTTGAAATATTTGCATGGGTCGCTTCCGTATGCCTCCATTGCAAATGTGGCCAATGGAAGGAGATTGATTCCATACCCCTCTTCTATAGCCTCAAGATTTGCATAGCGGAGACTTATCCTGAGTGCATTGGCGATACAGGCGGCACTTCCTGCAGCTGCACCCATCCATACAAGGTCGTGGTTTCCCCACTGTATGTCACAGTTGTGATACTCACATATGGTGTCCATTATGAGATGGGCTGCAGGTCCTCTGTCGTAGATGTCACCTATTATGTGAAGTGAGTCGATAGTGAGTCGGTGAATCACCTTTGACACAGCGATTATAAATGGATCTGCACTCCCTGTCTCGATGATGGAGTCAAGGATGGCGCTGATATATTTCTGTTTGTCGGGCTGCGATGACGATTCGTGCAGCAACTCCTGAATGATGTATGAGTACTCTTCCGGGAGTGCTTTTCTTACCTTTGAGCGGGTATATTTTGATGAAACGGCTTCAAGTATCTTTACTATCTGAACCAGGGTGATGGTGTACCAATCATTAATGTTGTCACCTTCCCTCTCCTTTACCTGTTTGAGCTTGCTCTCTGGATAGTAGATGAGGGCACACAGCTCCCTCTTCTCCTGTTCGCGGATGGTGTGGCCGAATACCTCCTCCACCTTAATTTTGATCACGCCAGAGGCATTTTTCAGTATGTGCTGGAAAGCGTCATACTCTCCGTGGAGATCGGTAAGGAAGTGCTCTGTCCCTTTGGGAAGGTTCAAGATAGCTTCCAGGTTAGTAATCTCTGTACTGGCCGACTGTATGGTCGGAAAAGATCTGGAGAGTAGCTCCAGGTACTTGATGTCGTCACTCATGTCGTTAGAATATTTCTGCCAGCATACATCTTGCAGAGCCACCTCCATTGGTCTCAATGGTCTCAAGCTGAGGCGAAAGCAGTCTGTATGTCTTGCTTAATTCACGGTTTTGTTCGGGTGTAAGGCTTTTGCGGGCTGTCGCGGACATTACAAGGAGTTTTTTTCCTTCGGTACTCCTGAGTTCAAGCATGTTGCCTGCAAACTGGTTCATCTGGCCAAATGAGATGTCAAGAATCTTCTTTCCGGTCTTCTCAAGTGATGCCACCACTCTCTCCCTCTCTGCAGTGTCAGCGATTGATTCGAGACACACGATAGCGTATGTGGTGCCGACAGCCATCATCACATTGGTGTGGTATATTTGCTGTCCATTCTGGTCCACTGCCTCAAATGAAACAGGGGTGTAGCCCATTTGTCCACAGAAATCCTCCAGCACTTTTTCATTGGTTCTGGGTGAGCGACAGGCATATACGATTTTGTTCTCCCTGTCCAGAATCATGCTCCCTGTCCCTTCGAGGAAAAGCCCTTCTTCTTCGTAGTGGGTAAGGTCAATGGTCCTGCTCACTTTGAAATTCTTCTTTATTATGTCGAGGAAGTGGGCTTTGCGCTCCTCCCTGCGGTTAGGTGCAGCCATAGGGTAGAGTACCAGTGTGCCGTCCTCGTGGGTGGTGAACCAGTTGTTGGGGAATATCGAATCGGGGGTCCGTGGCTCCAGTGAGTCCTCTGCCAGGGCAATGTTTACCCCGTTGGCACGCAATAGGGTGGCGTAAGCCAAAAATTCCCTCAGTGCAGCCTCCTGCACCGCTTTTCCAAATCCGTCCTTACGCTGAAATGCGTTGCTTTGGGCGGTCTGCGGGTTGAATCCGAACCTCGCAGGTTTGACCATAAATACTGTAGAAGTAGTCTGCATATTATACAATCTCCTCAAATGCTTTTTTGATTATTGCAATGGCTTCTCTCAATTCAGCCTCGTTTATCACCAATGGTGGAGCAAATCTTATGATATGTTTGTGGGTTGGCTTTGCAATGAGACCCATCTCTGCCATTTTCAGGCATATATCCCATGCCTCTACACCATTTGTGGGTTCTGTTACCACAGCGTTGAGGAGACCTTTGCCCCTCACATATTTGAATAGTGGTGATTTGATCTTGGAGATCTCCTCGCGGAATATCTTGCCGAGACGCTCCGCATTTTCTGTAAGTTTTTCCTCTTTTACCACCTGGAGTGCCGCCATTGCCACTTTGGCTGCAAGTGGGAATCCTCCGAAGGTAGATCCGTGCTCACCAGGTTTGATGGTAAGCATTATCTCGTCATCTGCAAGTACTGCAGAAACAGGGAGAACACCCCCTGAGAGGGCTTTGCCGATTATCACCATATCGGGGCGGATCCCTTCGTGGTCGCTGCAAAGCATACGCCCAGTACGGGCAATACCTGTCTGCACCTCATCTGCCACGAACAGAACATTGTGCTTTTTGCACAGGTCATAACAGGTTTTGAGATATCCTTCATCCGGAACATATACGCCGGCTTCACCCTGGATGGGCTCGAGCATAAGGGCTGCCACTTTCTCCCCTTTCTCTTCCAGAACCTGTTCGAGGGCCTTCGGGTCATTGTAAGGGATGGTCACGAAACCGGGTGTGAAAGGACCGTATTGGGAGTAACTGTCGGGGTCGGTAGAGATGGATACGATGGTGATGGTGCGTCCGTGGAAGTTGCCGTCGCAAGTGATGATCAGGGCTTCATTCTCAGGAATCCCTTTGCGGATATAGCCCCATCTGCGGGCAAGTTTGAGGGCTGTCTCCACAGCCTCTGCCCCCGAGTTCATAGGGAGAAGCTTGTCATATCCGAAATACTCTGTGGCGAATTTCTCGTATGGTCCCAGACAGTCGTTGTAAAATGCTCTGGAGGTCAGGCACAGATCGTGGGCCTGATCACAAAGTGCTTTTACGATTTTTGGATGGCAGTGACCCTGGTTCACAGCCGAATATGCTGAAAGAAAGTCGAAATATCTTTTACCATCTACGTCCCATACATAGATGCCTTTACCTTTTGAGAGGACTACAGGTAGCGGGTGGTAGTTGTGTGCCCCGTACTTATCCTCAAGATCGATGTACGATTGTGCTTTAGGTGATATATTCATATTGTTTTTGCGTTTTTAATTTATAATCCTCACAAATATAATAAAAATTTTTCCTTTTTATTTGTACTTTTGCCGCCAACAAAATCTTCACCGATGCGTCTGAGACTAGTATTTACATTCCTGACCCTTGTTTCGCTTGTTTCAATGTCGGGGCAGGATCTCTCTCCGGAAGCCCTCCTTTTCAGGGGGAAAGTTGCATCTTCATACCCGTATATGAAATACACAGGCATCTACTATGCCTATTCCATGGAGTATAAAGAGGGGACACTGAAGTACAACCACAAACTTTACGAAGGTGTCCATCTCAACTACAATGCCCATAAGGGTGAGATGTGTGTGGACAACGGAAACGGCATGCAGCCTATTGTGTTGAACGAGAAGTATTTCGAATACTGTGAATTCGATGGGAAGAAATTTGTCTATCTGACCGGAGTAAAGCCTCTTGAAGATGGTTATTACCAGGTCCTTTTCGAAAATAGTGAGGCAGTGCTCTACAAGAGGATAATCAAGCATTATGAGGCAAGGGATGTGAATAAAGAGTTTATAGAGAAGGTCTCATACCATTTCTACAAAGGTGACCAGTACAGACAACTTAAGACAAAATACCAGCTGTTCAAATTCTATCCTGAGTACAAAAATCTCAGATACAAGGAGCAAGGGACTATGGAGGGTGATCTGGTGGTGATACTTGGTAAAATTTATAATGTGGAGGGTGTCAGATGAGAAGGTGTGGCCTTATATTGATTTTTGCACTCCTGTCAATTGGCTCAGCCCTGGGACAGAGCAAAAACATAAATCTCTACAGGGCATCTATGGACTCGATCGTGAATATGATGGAGCACCGAGGATACGGCAATATCTATTTTGTGGAGGATACAGCCAAGCGCCCAAGATTTACTTTCCAGTGTGCAGAGGAGGACTTTTTGAAGGTGGTCCAATCAGAAATCTATAAAGCGGGATACTCCATCTCCAAATATGGCGAGGATGTCTTCATCTTGAAAGGGGCAGGTATCTCTACATCTCTCCCATATACTTACTTCGGCAGCAAGAGTGAAACAACAAAAGGTAGCAATTCATATGTGGCAGCCTTGAGTCAGGAGAATCAGGTAGCAACCATCCAGCAAAAGGTGTATGAGATAGGACGTAAGGACAGGATATCGCAGGACCCGATATACCTCAGCGGTATTGTCAAGGATGCCAGAAGTGGCGAACCAATCATGGCTGTATCTGTATATAATGAGGAGAATAAGTCCTACGCCTCCACAGATGAGTATGGATTCTATAAGATACTCCTCCCTCCAGGTCTCCATAAGGTGAAATTCAGCGGATTTTCACTGGAGGATGTGGCTCTGGATGTGGAGATTTATGAGTCTGGTGACCTCGATGTGGTGATGTCAGAGAAGGTCCTCTCCCTCAAAGGTGCCGTAGTGGCTGCAGATGTTGTGGATAACCGCAAGAGCAACAAGATGGGAGTGGAGCTTATAAGGATAGGGAGGATGAAGCAAGTTCCTACTGTTTTTGGAGAGGCCGATGTTCTCAAGATTGTCCTTACCCTTCCTGGTGTGAAATCTGTGGGTGAAGCATCAAACGGTTTCAATGTCAGGGGTGGAGCAGTAGACCAGAACCTTATCCTTTTCAATGAAGGTACCATCTATAACCCTTCGCACCTTTTCGGCCTTTTCTCAGCATTCAATCCCGATGTGGTGAGCGATCTGGAACTCTACAAGAGCTCAATCCCGGCACAATATGGCGGAAGAATCTCGTCAGTTCTGGAGATAAGGGGCAGAGAGGGTAACAGCAATAAAATTACCGGCTCGGCAGGTATAGGTCTATTGACTACACATGCCCATCTTGAGGGGCCACTTTCCCCTTCTACCACATTTATTATAGGAGGCAGAACCACTTACTCGAACTGGATACTCAACCTCCTTCCGGAGGAGAACAGCAACTATGCCAACGGTAAGGCCAACTTCTATGACCTGAATGCCTCTGTAACCCAAAAGATAGGAAAAAAGAACACTTTGTCAGCTTCCGGGTACTATTCGAGGGATGGCTTTGAGTTCGGTCTTGACGGCAAGAGACACACATACAATAACCTCAATGCCTCATTGAGATGGAGATCTGTATTCAGCGATGAACACCAGATGGTAGCATCTGTGGGGTATGACCAGTATGGTTACAACTCTTACAGCGTCCCCAGAGACGGATCCTCTTCAATGTCACAGAATCCTTATGGTACAGTTATGAACTTTGGAATCAAACAGGGTTTTGCCAAAGTGCATTTCCAGTCCATAATATCTTCGAATCACAAGTTGAGTTATGGTCTGAACACCATATTCTATAACGTGAATCCTGGGTCTATAGAGCCTACTTGCAAAGACTCCACATTTGTGATACCGACTTACCTCGGTATAGAGCAGGGTGTGGAAGCGGCCCTTTATGTTTCGGATACTTGGGATATTACCGACAAATTCTCTACTGACCTGGGAATCAGGTATTCGTCGTTCTTTGCCATGAAGCCTTTCAAGTATTATGGCGGACCTGAATTCAGATTGTCGGGAAAATATCTGATAGATGACATTTTCACAGTGAAGGCTGGATTCAATAGTATGATGCAGTATATCCATATGCTCTCCAACACCACAACAGCTTCACCTACCGATACCTGGAAATTGTCTGATGAGAATATCAAACCCCAGAGCGGATGGCAGGCAGCAGCGGCTTTGTATGCAAATCTGTTTGAGAATCAGGTGGAGGCCTCTGTTGAGGGATACTACAAGAGGATGAAAAATTATCTCGATTATGCGGATGGTGCTGTCCTTACGATGAACCCTAATGTGTCTGATGAGGTAGTTCCTGTGTTTGGAAAGGCCTGGGGTCTTGAGTTTATGATGAAAAAGCCTTTGGGCAAACTCAATGGTTGGATAAGTTATACCTATTCTCGTACCCATCTGAAGGAGATGGAGGACAGGGGCGCTTCTTCCATAAATGGCGGGGCCTGGTATCCAGCAATCTATGACAAGCCGCACGATGTGAAGTTTGTGGGAAATTACAAGTTTACCCACAGATTGAGCCTTTCTATGAATATGGAGTACTCTACAGGAAGACCTATAACTGTCCCTGTATCCACCTACTACTACGCAGGAGCGATGAGGCTGGAGTATTCGGACAGGAACACATACAGGATACCCGATTATTTCAGATTGGATGCAGCCATCAATATTGAGCCGAGTCACTACCTTAAGAAGCTTACACACTTCTCCATTACCGTGGGTGTGTACAATGTGACAGGCAGGAAGAATGCATATTCCGTATATTTTGACACAACTTTGGATGGGATAGCAGGACGCAAGCTCACCATATATGGATGCCCTATCCCTTATGTTAACGTTAATATCAAGTTCTGATGAAGAGAAGATTATATATATATATGGCAATTGTCTGTGCTGCTGCTGTCTCCTGCATATATCCGTATGAGGTGGATCTGAAGGAGGGTACCAGCGGAACAGTGGTTATAAGTGGAGATATCCTGTGTGGAGAAATATCCAAATTCGATATAAGCCTTACCCAAAGTGTGTCAGATACAGTGTCAGATGTGTTTGGCGTGCATGAACTGTATGTGGAGGGGGAAGATGGTTCCAGATATGATGGAACAGGCGGCAAGTATTTTGTCCCCAATCACCAAGGGGGCAGTGTCGGGTATGTCTCATATGAGGTTGATACCAGAAACCTCGACAAGAATATCCGTTACAGGTTTGTGGCCAAAATATCAAAAGGGGTGGATTCGAAGGTCTATGCCAAGACATATTCCACAGACTTTATGCCAGTGCTCATATCACCCCCGATAGACTCCATCTCCTACAAGGTGGCAGATGACAGTATGTCTGTCGCAATTCAGGTTACCACCCACGATGACAACACACCTGTAGGTTGCTATCGCTGGACATATGAAGAGAATTGGGAGGTGGTTTCTGAACAGATGGCAACACACGCTTACAGTTACTACAGCAACAGTGTCTATGAGATAGACTTTGAATCGCAGAACAGGTACTACTGCTGGGGTAAATCGGTTTCATCAGATTTTTATCTTTTCAACACTCAGGAGATGGGTACGAATGTTGCCCCTCTCGTTACCATCCAGACCCTTGACAGGGAGGAGAAGAAACTGAGTCGCCTATACTGTATAGATGTGACACAGTTCGTTGTCAGTGAGGAAAATTACCGTTTTTGGGAGACAATGAGGAAAAATACAGGGAGTGCCGGTGATATTTACTCTCCCCAGCCGGGAAAGCCGAGGGGAAATATTGTTTGTGAAGAGGATAGGGATGAGTATGTCATAGGGGCAGTATCCTGCACCACTATCTCCACCCTCAGGAGATTCATCACCAGGGAGGAGTTTGGAATTTACTACAATTCATCTGACTGTGGTTTCAGGAATTTTGACCGGGGACAGTGGCAGACAGCCTATATGGAAGGTTATGATATCGTGACCATTATGGAGGGTGTGACTCCCCCATATCTGTGGGCAAAGGAGGAGTGTGTGGACTGCACACTGTACGGAACCAAGAACAAGCCCGATTTCTGGCCGACAGACAACAATTAGATTATGGGAAAGTTGAGAAATATATTTTGTTTGGCAATAATCCTCCTCTCCATCCCTCTTCAGGGGAGAGATGTGGTGGAGCGTCTATATGTTACCACCGACAAGAACAGCTATGTGGCAGGTGATGTCGTGGGCTGTGCCTTGTATTGTTTTGAATTGGGAAACAGCTCTCTGTTACTTTCAGGATTCAGCTCTGTGGCCTATCTGGAGCTTGTTTCGGCGGATGGTGTGGCAATGCAGGAGAAGGTGGCTCTGGTAGATGGTGTCGGCGGTGCTATGCTGAGGCTCTCTCCAAATCTCCCTTCGGGCAATTACAAGCTGGTGGCCTATACCAAGCAGAACAGAAATGAATCAGGTTTTATCCCGTATGCAAAGGATATCACCATATACAATACTTTGGTGGATACCAAGGTTAAGGGTAATGTTGAGATTGCGGAGGGTGCAGTTCCACAGGGAGCGGGTGCAGAAAACCCCATTTCCCCTTTGGTTCAAGTGAGTGTGTCCAATGGCAAAGTACAGGGCAAAATTCCTGTGGAGATCTTATCCAAGGTGAAGGAAAAGGCATTCCTGAGTGTCTCGGTTTACCATAAGGATTCGTTGTCCCAGCTTCCTGCCCAGGAGATCCGCTCATTTATGACAGGAGCATTGAAGGGTGGGGCCGGTGTGGTTTCCCATACATATGTTCCAGACTTTGAAGGTGAGGTGGTGCAGTTCAAATCGGATGGCATAAACAGAAAAATGATCCTTTCGTTCCCAGGCAGGGACAACAATATATACATATCCAATGTCAATGGGGATGGGGATCTTTATTTCTATACAGGCAGCGTCTATGGTACCAAGGATGGTATGCTGCAGGTAATGCCCGGTTACACGGACAGGAAGCACAAATCTGAACTTGTCTCACCGTTTATCGGAAAATTTGACTTTGATTATCCCAAGATGTATATCACCAAAGGGATGAAGGGGGAACTGGAGGCAAAAAGTGTTGCAATGCAGGTGAACAGAAGATTCGGTGCAGATACCCTGACAGTACCTCTTCCTCAGAGGGGTGACCCGTTTATGGAGGTGCCGGACAAATCCTATCTTTTGGACGATTATACAAGATTCCACACCATTCACGAGGTGATTACCGAGTACATTTCCAATGTGAGGATAAGGACTTTGGACGGAAAGAAAAGTTTCACCATCCTGTATAAGGATGCCGTGGGCAATGAGATGTACTCCCGTTTTGCAACATTGGCCCTTCTGGACGGTATGCCTATATTCAATCACGAGGATATCCTGGGCTATGACCCTATGCTTGTGAAGCAGATAAGGGTCTATACCAGTCCATACAGGATTTCAGACATTACATACGAGGGTGTCATCTGTTTTGACACATATAAAGGGAATATCCCCTCTTTTCCTGTGGACAAGGATGCATATATGTTTACATACAAAGGCTCTCTGTATCCTGAATATCTCTCTGGAGAGCAGTTTTACAACAACAGCGACATCCCGAACTACAGGGAGACCCTCTATTGGAATCCTATGGTCAGGATGGCTCCTGGCGAGGCACTCAGTTTTGAGTGTGTGGCACCCAAATATCCAGGTCATTTTGAACTCGTAGTGGAGGGTGTTACAGAGTCAGGCCAACCAGTATTCTACCGGACAAGTTTTGAGGTTCTATGATTAAGAAGAAAAGAGAGTTTCCAAACACATATGTGATCATATTTGCCATTCTGGCCCTCTGCGCAGTGGCCACATGGTTTGTGCCGGGAGGTGAGTATGCCACAGTAGGGGATGAACTGGTATATACAGAGGTAGAATCTGTGCCACAGACATGGCAACTTTTCGAAGCCCTCTACTCAGGTTTTGCCAAGCAAGCGGAGATTATTGTATTTATCCTCATCATTGGAGGTGCCTTCTGGATTGTAAACTCCTCCAAATCGATTGATGTGGGGATTATCTCCTTCCTGGGGGCGACCAGGAGACTTGAGCGTTTCCCATTGCTTCGCAAGATAGGTGTGAACAATATAGTGATGTCTCTGATAATCATTCTTTTCTCGCTGTTTGGCGGGGTGTTTGGAATGAGTGAGGAGACACTTGCGTTTGTGGTGGTGCTGGTTCCACTTGCCATCTCTATGGGGTACGATTCCATTGTGGGAGTATCCCTTGTATATGTGGCGGCGCACGTCGGTTTTGCCGGAGCGTTCCTGAACCCTTTCACCGTGGGTGTAGCCCAGAATATGGCAGATATTCCGATGTTCTCAGGTATGGGCTACCGCCTTTTCTGTTGGGCCTTGCTTACCGCAATATTGATAGTGGTGGTTCTCGTATATGCGGCAAGGGTGAAAAGGGATCCCAGTAAATCGCTTGTCTACCAGAGTGATAGCTACTGGAGAGAAAAAATAGGTGAGGAGGGTGAAAAGGTAGAATATAAGTGCAACAAATCCTCTGTGGTGGCATTTCTCCTGGCGATGGGGGCAATCATAGCATTTGCCATCCGATATTCTGCAGAGTGCAGCATCAGGATCGGTGAGACTGAGTATGCGGCAGCATGGCTGTTGCCTGTGGCTGCGGCCCTCTTTGCATGGGTGTCAGTCATTGCCCTGAGGCGCTCATACCACTTTTTTATATTGACACTGCTCGGATTTACCATAGTATACCTTATCATCGGAGTTCTTGCCTTCGGGTGGTACATAGGTGAGATTTCGGCATTGTTCCTTGCATTCGGAGTCCTTTGTGGCATCTCTGTGGGGCTCTCGCCCAACAATATAGTGAAGGAGTTCCTCAATGGCGCGAAGGATATTATGTCTGCAGCACTTGTGGTGGGATTTGCAGCGGGTATTGTGATAATTTTGAAGGATGGAAAAATAATAGATTCAATCCTCCACTCGATGGCCTCATGGCTTGGAGATGCGGGACAGATGGCATCATTGTCGCTTATGTACGGCATTCAGACCATCATAAATCTCATTATCCCATCTGCCACTGCCAAAGCTGCCATTACCATCCCTATTATGGCTCCGTTTTCGGACCTTATCGGGCTGTCACGCCAGGCAATGGTGATGGCATTTCAGTTCGGAGACGGTTTTACCAATATGATTACCCCCACATCCGGAGTCCTTATTGCAGCACTTGGAATGGCTAAAATTCCATATTCGAAGTGGGTGAAATGGGTGTGGAAATTCATATTATTGCTGATAGTTGTGGGATTTTTGTTGCTTATTCCTACAGTTTATTTGAATTTAACTGGTTTTTAGATACTTTTGTATCTCTATGTCGATAAAGTATCTCCATATTAGAGCCATTCTGGTCCTCCTTCTGGTCTTCTCTTTTGGGGAGGTCTGTGGTCAGCAGTATCCGCTGGAGTCGTATCAGAAAAGTGTGGATATGCAGTCCCTTTTGTTCAGAGGAAGGGTGGAGAGGAGATATGCCTACAGATATCAGGGGACATATTTCGCATACCAGGACAAATATGTGAAAGGGGAGGTCTATTTCAACAAAAGACGTTATTCAGATATCTTTATAAATCTCAATTCGCATCGTGACAGGGTTTCCGTGACCAAATCGGAAGGGCAGCTTCCGGTAATTCTGGACAGAAGGTATGTGGAGTGGTTCAAGATTGGGAGCAGACTTTTTGTAAATATCGGAGAGGATGAATATCAGGGTCTGGATGCCGGATATTATGAAGTCTTGTCTGATGTTGGTGACAAGAGACTTCTGAAGAAAATCTATAAGGAGTACAAGGAAATTCTGGAGAGGGATATTGTAGAGAGGGAGTTTCTGTCAAAAGTGGATTACTATCTAGAGATAGATGGAAGGGTCGAAAAGGTGCACGGAAAGAAGACCTTTGAGAGGGTGTTTCCACAAAGCAAGAAGGAGTTGAAAAGGGTAAACAAGGAGGTCTCTTTTGCTGTGAAGGAGGATAAGGACTTACTGTATAAAGCATATATGGAGGTTGTCAAATGAAAAAGATACTTTCAATATTGCTTTTGACCCTCTCTGTCCATATGTCCGGGCAGAAAATATCGTTCTACAAGTCACCGCTTGACTCTGTGGTGATGAAGATGGAGGAGTATTTTTCCGGCAAGATTTTCTTTGTCCCCGATACTGCCAGCACAGACAGGTTTACCATCAGGACAGATGATGAAAGCAAGTTTGTCCTGCAGGCACTGGACCTTCTGAAAAATCAGGGCTATTCAGTGACCATGAAAGATGGTAATATGTTTATCCTTAAAGGCGTAGGTATCTCCACCTCCCTTCCGGTCCAGTATTTCCAGAAGAGTATGCCGACAGTATATGGTTCTGAAGATTACTTGGGGGCATTGAGCGATGATGCCAAGGTGGCAAACTTTGCAAACAAAGTGTATGAGATAGGGCGTGAGGAGAATTGCAAGGGTGGCAAACTCTTCTTGTCGGGTAAGGTCCAGAATGTAAGCAACGGTGAACCATTGGTGGGTGTCTCTGTATATAGTGCTGATGGCAAATCATTTACACAGACTGATGAGTTCGGACAATATAAACTGCAGCTTCCTTCCGGAGCTAACAAGGTGATAGCTAGCGGCTTCTCGCTCAACGATGTGGAGCTGGATGTCAGACTGTATGAGACTGGCAACCTGGACATCATAATGAAGGAGAAGGTATATTCCCTCAATTCAGCCGTGGTCTCTGCAGAGTCATCAAATAACCGCAAATCCAACAAAATGGGTGTGGAGCTTGTGAGGATCGGCCGTATCAAGCACGTCCCTACGGTATTGGGTGAGGCTGATGTGCTCAAAGTGCTCGTTACATTGCCGGGTGTCAAGTCTGTAGGTGAGGCATCGGGAGGATTCAATGTCCGTGGTGGTGCTACCGACCAGAACCTTATCCTTTTCAATGACGGTACCATATACAACCCTACCCACCTTTTCGGTCTGTTCTCCGCCTTCAATCCCGATGTGGTGACAGATGTAGAATTGTTCAAGAGTTCAATCCCTGCAGAGTATGGCGGAAGGTTGTCATCTGTACTTGAGATCAGAGGTCGTGAAGGAAATGAGAAGAAGGTGGCAGGATCTCTGGGTGTCGGTCTCCTTACTGCAAAGGGGCACATCGAAGGTCCATTCACCAAAAAAGGGAAGACCAAATTTATCCTCGGTGCGAGAACTACATATTCGGACTGGATGTTGGGACTCCTCCCTAAAAACAGCGGTTATAATCAAGGTACTGCCAATTTCTACGATGCCAACGCATCTATAAGCCATAAGTTCAACAATAACAACAGTATCTATGCTTATGGTTATTACTCAAAGGATAAGTTCAGCTTCAGTGTTGATACCACATACAGTTACTATAACATCAACGGATCGCTGAAATTCAGGAGCAATTTCTCAGAGAAGCACAGCATGGTCTTCTCTACTGGGTATGATGAGTATGGCTATAATGTTTTGGATACCCATAAGGATATAGAGGCCTACAATCTGAACTTCAGGATACAGCAGGCTTTTGCAAAATTCAAGTTCAAATCTGTTTTGGGCAAACATACCCTAAATTATGGATTGACAGGGACATACTATTATCTGACACCCGGCACGATGTTGCCATACAATATTCCGGGGCTTGAAGCCTCTCTGGTAGTACCCAAGATCCTTGACCAGGAGATGGGGGCAGAGGCTGCAGCCTACATTTCGGACACTTGGGATATGACAGAGAGCATCTCTGCCGATATAGGTGTGAGGTACTCCGCTTTTGCTAACTTGAGACCGTTTACATATTACGGCGGTCCGGAGTTCAGGGTATCTGCCAAATTCCTTCTGTCGGACAAGGTGACACTCAAAGCGGGTTACAACAGTATGAGGCAGTATATCCATATGTTGTCCAACACCACCACAATGTCCCCTACAGACATCTGGAAACTGAGTGATGCAGACATCAAACCCCAGACCGGATGGCAGGCAGCTATGGCTCTCTATGCTATGATGTTCAACAATAATGTGGAGTTCTCTTTGGAGGGCTACTACAAGAGTATGGATAACTATCTTGACTACAAGAGCGGTTCCGTACTGATTATGAACAGCAATCTGGTGGAGGATGTTATCGAGACCAGAGGTCGTGCATATGGTGCAGAGGTTATGCTCAAGAAGCCTCTTGGCAAGTTGAATGGATGGGTTTCCTACACATATTCAAGGACACTGCTTCAGGATAAGCAGGATGCCGGTAGTGTCTTCGCTGTAAACGGGGGCGAGTGGTATCCGGCAGCGTATGACAAACCGCACGATGTGAAGTTTGTGGGCAATTTCAAATTTACCCATAGGTATAGCATATCTATGAATGTCGATTACTCTACCGGCAGACCGACGACCATCCCTGTTGGAAAATATGTTTATGGCGGTGGCTACAGACTATACTACTCAGATAGGAATGCCTACCGTATCCCCGACTATTTCAGAATGGACCTTGCCCTCAATATTGAACCAAGCCACAATTTGAAAAAGCTCTCCCATTTCTCCATAACTATGGGTGTGTACAATGTGACTGGCCGCAAAAATGCCTACTCTATCTATTATGATACCACCTCCGGAGAGAAGGTTCAGGGGTATATGTTGACAATATTCGGGGCCCCTATCCCATATATTAACCTAAATGTGAAATTCTGATGAAAGAGGCTTATAAATATATAACATTATGTGTGGCAGCTGTTTTATGTGTGGCCTCCTGCATCTACCCTTTCACCCCTGAAGAGGTTCCTCAGGAGATCGGTCTTCTGGTGATGGAGGGAGAGATCAACGCCGGTATTGAGTCCTCTTTTACAGCCAGTGAGTCATTCTCCCTTCTTGCAGAGAATGTGAAGGCAAAGTCGCTGGAGTTGTCTGATATATATGTGGAGAGCGAGAGCGGTAAAAAGTATACCAGCTACAGGACACAGAAGACTGAGGATTATAAATTTGAGGGGGATAGCAAATTGTCCTACATTGTCGATACAAGGGCCCTGGATAGAGAGGAGAGGCATAAACTGGTCTTCTCCTGCAAAGGGAAAAAATATGAGACTGTATGGCTTGAGTTTGTGGAGACACCTGTGATAGACTCCATCACATACAGGGTGGCAGATGATAAGTCCAAACTTGATGTTCTGGTCCACGCCACAGGTATCAGTGATTCATTGAGATATTTCAAATGGGAGTATCGTGAAGATTGGGAGTTCCACGCAGTATACCAGCAACAATATATACTTGTCAATAATGTGCCGGAGAAACTTCCTCCAGGTGTCCCTGAGAACTATTATTGCTGGAACAAGGCCTTTTCGAGTGATATTAACCTTTTGTCTACAACTGGATTGTCGGAGAACAGGGTAAAAGATCATCTTATTACCAGTATAGGCTGCACCAACAAAAGACTGATGGATCTCTATTCCATAGAGGTATATCAGAAGGGAATATCCGAGGAAGCCTACAAATATTGGGATACAATGTTGAAAAACAACGAAGGGACAGGTGGAATATTTGCACCACAGCCCAATGAGTTGAGGGGCAATATATATTGTATCGATGATCCGGAAGAGATGGTGCTTGGCTATATAATTTCCTGTGCAGTGGAGAAAATGAGGGTCTATATAAAAGCACAGGATCACAGGATATACAGGGATCCGGAAGATTGTACCCCTTTCCAGTGGTTTCCCAATCCCGATAAAGGGGAGTTCGAACCATCTCCTACATGGGGGGTATACGTTTATGATGAAGAGACAGGTGACCTTTTCTATGTTGAAGACAGGTGTCTTACCTGCCTGCGTCACGGAACAAAGGATAAACCCGATTTTTGGCCCACTAAGCACGAATAGAACGATATGAAGAAGTGTGTAGCATATATTATTGTGATTATTCTCTCCGCTTTTTTGCAGAGACCCCTTTTTGCACAGGATGATTCTGTGTGGGAGAGGGTATATATTGCTACAGACAAGCAGACTTATGTCTCTGGAGACAAAGTGTGGTGTTCTGCATATTGCTTCACCAAGGGTGACGGAGTGAGGCTCTCAGATTTCAGCAGTACTGTATATCTTGAGCTCCAGACCAATGAGCAGGTGGTGCTGACAGCAAAAATAGCCCTGATAGATGGTAGGGGCGCAGGAGCTATTGAGCTACCCCCTACACTCCCTACCGGTAACTACAAGCTGGTGGCTTATACCAAGCAGAACAGAAATGAATTGGGCTTTGCCCCTGCAGGAAAGATAATATCTGTGTACAATGTCCTTACCACAGAGAGGGTGGAGGGCAATGTGGAGATTGCGGACCATCTGGAGACAGATGGCAATACAGGCTTCACAGCCAAATATGGCGCAGTGGATATTGTATTGCCCAAGGAGCCCATCAAGCCTGGGGAGGAGTTCCATTTTACATTGGACAACAGATTCAAGGATGCGGTGACACTCAATGTGTCTGTTTTCAACAGAGATCCCCTCCCTGTGGAGGAGAACTACGGCATAGTTACCTTCTCTGGTGTGACAGCGGTAGAGGAGAGAGGCAAGATTGTTGAGACCCATCTCCCCGATTATGAGGGTGAAGTTATAAAACTCAAGACAACAGGTGTTACAGACAAGACAATACAGGTCTCATTCTATGGCAACCAGTCCAACTATTTTGTTCCCTCGGTGGATGAGAGCGGTAATGCTATAGTGGTGACACCCAATATTTTCGGGGCAAATGACATGTTTTATTCAGGTGCCACTTCTGCTGTGATTGAGGATCCTTTCCTCAGAAGGGTCTCAGGTGGCATTCCCAAACTGCAGCTATCGTCAAGTATGGAGAGGGAACTCCTCGATAGGGGATTCTCAATGCAGGTGGGAAAGAGGTTTGATGCTGACACCTTATATGAGAGGTTGCCTGTGCGTCCCAATATCCTCTTTGATGAGAATATGATAGTCTACAATCTGGATGACTACACCAGATTCCCCACTATGCAGGAGGTAATCGTGGAGTATGTTTCCGAGATCAAAATAAGGAGTGAAAAGAAAAAGAGGTCTCTGGCTATTCTGATGGAGCAGCCTGGAGCTGTGATTTCCAATCCTCAGTTCGGATCCGGCGTTCCTCTCATTTTGCTGGATGGTATCCCTGTCACAGATCATGAAAAGATAATAGCCTTCGATCCACTTCTGGTCAAGCGCATAGAGATATTTATGGATCCGTTCTCGGTGGGACCAAGGTTCTTTGAGGGTGTAGCGAACTTCGTTACATATAAAGGGGATATGTCCGGTTTTGATTTTGGAACCAGTCTCAAGATTCTCCCATATCAGGGGGCGCTCTATCCGATGTCCTTTACAGGATCTTCTATCAGGGAAGGGGATCCTTACCCAGACTATCGTCAGACTGTGTACTGGCATCCTATCATTGATATGGATGGGGGTGAGAAGAGGGAGATCAGGTGCATTGCGCCTCTATATAATGGTAATTTCCAGGTAGTAGTAGAGGGAATATCATCATCTGGGGAAGCTTTCTATTACAGAGCAAATCTTGGAACGCAACATATTCAGCAGGTAAAAGAGATAGACGACACAAAACTGATGGAGCAGATCAAAGCCGTCAGCCAGGAGACCATTGAGTCCAAACCTATGAACAAGACCCTCAAGGAGGAGCGTGTTGTTGTTCCGCCTCCAGTTCCCGTCACTCCGGCAGTTTCTGTTCCTGTACCTGTGTCGAAGGTGCAGGAGGCTCCGAAGAAGCAGCAGAGCGTTAAGGAAGAGACAAAAGTTGTGGTGCCAGCGGTGGCGGTACCCGTTGTTGTACCTGTAGAGCCAACACCCCAACCTGCTGCAAAACCTGCGGTCAAGGGTGTTGTAAAGCAATCGGCTGAATCGGCAGTCAACGCTGTTCCCCCTGTAAAGGCTACAAATCTCAATTCAGATCCTATCAAGAAGGAGAGAGAGGGCCAACTCAAAGAGGGTGTGAAATACAAATCATCAATTGAAATTAGATAAATTGTTGATTTCTTGTTGGTAAATCCCCAAAAATGACTATCTTTGCAGCCCGTTTATTTTGACGGGATTGTATAAAGTTAAGATTTACAACTATTTATGCCAACAATTCAACAATTAGTTCGCAAAGGACGCGAGGTTATCGTAGAGAAAAGCAAATCTCGCGCGTTGGATGCTTGTCCTCAGAGAAGAGGTGTTTGTGTACGTGTTTACACTACAACCCCTAAGAAACCTAACTCAGCTATGCGTAAAGTAGCTCGTGTAAGGCTTACTAACCAGAAAGAGGTCAACGCATACATCCCAGGTGAAGGCCACAACTTGCAGGAGCACTCAATCGTATTGGTGCGTGGCGGTCGTGTAAAAGACCTTCCTGGTGTACGTTACCACATCCTTAGAGGTGCTTTGGATACAGCTGGTGTAGAGGGTCGTCTACAAAGTCGTTCTCTATACGGTGCTAAGAGACCAAAGAAAACAGCCGCTAAGAAGTAACCTTTTTATTTAATTAATTTTTAAGAGATTTAAAAAATGAGAAAATCGAAGCCTAAAAAGAGGATTCTACTTCCTGATCCTAAATTTCACGAGGTGTCAGTGACACAGTTTGTGAATAATCTTATGTTGCAGGGGAAGAAGAGTATCGCGTATTCTATTTTTTACGATGCCATTGATATGGTAGGCGAGAAGATGAAAGATTCTGACAAGGCTCCTCTCGATGTTTGGAAAAAAGCATTGGAAAACATCACTCCACAGGTTGAAGTAAAAAGCCGTAGAGTTGGTGGTGCGAACTTCCAAGTGCCAACAGAGGTGCGCCCTTCAAGAAAAGTTTCATTGGCTATGAAGAATATGATACTTTTTGCACGTAAACGTTCGGGCCACTCTATGGCAGAAAAGTTGGCTGCAGAAATTATGGCGGCATACAATTGCGAAGGTGCTGCTTATAAGAGAAAAGAAGATATGCACAAAATGGCAGAGGCTAACAAGGCTTTTGCTCACTTCCGTTTTTAGTAAGAAACAAGAATGGCAAGGGATTTAAGATTAACCAGAAACATTGGCATTATGGCCCACATCGATGCTGGTAAGACTACCACATCGGAGAGAATTTTGTTCTATACCGGAAAGACCCACAAACTTGGTGAGGTGCACGATGGTGCAGCTACCATGGACTGGATGGCACAGGAACAAGAGAGAGGTATTACCATTACTTCAGCCGCTACCACTGCGTTCTGGAAGTACAATGGTGAAAACTACCAGATCAACCTAATTGACACTCCGGGCCACGTGGACTTTACCGTAGAGGTAGAGCGTTCACTTCGTGTACTTGATGGTACAGTGGCTACATTCTGTGCAGTAGGCCGTGTTCAACCTCAGTCTGAGACCGTATGGCGTCAAGCTGACAAATACCGCGTTCCTAAAATTGCTTATGTAAATAAGATGGACCGTATCGGTGCAGACTTCCTAGCCGTTGTTGAAGAAATTAAAGACAAATTAGGCGCTAATTCGGTTCCAATCTGTCTTCCTATCGGTTCTGAAGACAAATTTGAAGGCATCGTTGACCTTATCGCTAACAAGGCTATCTATTACAACCCAGATAGCAAAGAGCTTGTTAACTATGAGTACAGAGAGATTCCTGCAAATATGGCTGATGAAGTTGAAGAGTGGAGAGGCAAGCTAATCGAAGCAGTTGCAGAATACGACGACGAGATTTTGGAGAAATTCTTTGAAGATCCAGATTCAATCTCTGAAGAGGAGATCGTATCAGCACTTAGAAAAGCTACCATCGATATGGCAGTTGTTCCTACTTGCTGCGGTTCTTCATTCAAGAACAAAGGTGTACAGTTCCTTCTTGACTCAGTTATGAGATATCTCCCTTCTCCACTTGACAAAGAGGAGACTAAGGGTACAAACCCTCAGACTGATGCTCCAGTAGTTCGTCAGGCAAGCGCTAAAGAACCTTTCTGTGCTCTTGTATTTAAGATTGCTACTGACCCTTATGTTGGTCGTCTTGCATTCTTGAGAGCATATTCAGGTAAACTTGATGCAGGTTCTTACGTTTTGAACACCCGTTCAGGCAAGAAAGAGCGTGTAGCCCGTCTTTATCAGATGCACTCAAACAAACAGAATCCTATTGAGTTCGTTGAGGCAGGTGATATCTGCGCTGCAGTAGGTTTCAAGGAGCTTCGTACAGGTGATACTATCTGCGACGAGAACAATCCTATCGTATTGGAATCAATTTCATTCCCAGATCCAGTTATCGGTCTTGCTATCGAGCCTAAGACTCAAAAAGACCTTGACAAACTTGGTGTGGGCCTTAGCAAACTTGCTGAGGAGGACCCTACATTCACTGTACGTTCAGACCACGAAACTGGTCAGACTGTTATCAGTGGTATGGGTGAGCTTCACTTGGATATCATCGTTGACCGTCTTAAGAGAGAGTTTGGTGTAGAAATCAACCAAGGTGCTCCTCAGGTTAACTACAAAGAGGCTATCAGAAGCTCTGTTCAACATCGTGAAGTTTACAAGAAACAGTCTGGTGGTAGAGGTAAATTCGCTGATATCATCGTTGAGATTGGTCCTGCAGACGAAGGTGTTACAGGTCTTCAGTTCATCGACGAAGTTAAAGGTGGTAACGTTCCTCGTGAGTTTATCCCTGCAGTAGAGAAAGGTTTCAAATCTGCAATGGTAAATGGTGTATTGGCTGGTTATGAAGTAACATCTATGAAGGTTATCCTTAAAGATGGTTCATTCCACCCTGTAGACTCAGATGCATTGTCATTTGAAATCGCTGCGAGAATGGCATTCCGTCATGCACTTCCTAAAGCAAGCCCAGTACTTATGGAGCCTATCATGTCACTTGAGGTGGTAACTCCAGAGGATTATATGGGTGATGTAATCGGTGACCTTAACAAACGTCGTGGTCAGATTACCAATATGGACTCAAAAGGTAACGCAAGAATCGTTAAAGCTAAAGTTCCACTTTCAGAGCAATTCGGTTATGTTACCATCTTGAGAACCCTATCTTCAGGTAGAGCAACAAGTACAATGGAGTTCTCTCACTACGCAGAGGTACCTGCTAACTTGGCTAAGGAGATCATCGAGAAATCAGGTGGCAGAAAACCTGCTGATGATGAAGAATAATTAGCATTTGTTATTGATAAAGAAAAAAAATAATAATATGAGCCAAAAAATTAGAATTAAACTAAAATCTTTCGATCACGCATTGGTTGACAAATCAGCTGATAAGATCGTAAAGACTGTTAAGGCTACTGGCGCTGTGGTAAATGGTCCTATTCCACTTCCTACAGACAAGAAGATCTTCACAGTTAACCGTTCGACTTTCGTGAACAAAAAATCACGTGAGCAATTCGAACTTAATTCTTACCGCCGTCTTCTTGACATCTATAGCTCTACACCTAGCACAGTAGACGCTTTGATGAAACTTGAACTTCCTAGCGGTGTTGAAGTAGAAATTAAAGTTTGATAATATCAAAGAATTACATACCTTTGACGGCACATTGCTGCCGTTAAAGGTTGTGATTTTGGACCCGTAGCTCAGTCGGTTAGTAGCACCTGACTCATAATCAGGGGGTCACTGGTTCAAGCCCAGTCGGGTCCACAGAAAGAGATTGACTTTTTAGGTCAGTCTCTTTTTTGTTTGTATTTACCCCATCTTGTCACACCCGATCCCGTTCGGGTGTCTTTTTCTGTCATCAGCTAGTCAGTGCGATGCCTCTGACGTCATGCTTCGCATGACCCCTCCCACGACTGACGTCGCGGGCCCCTCCCTCTTATGGTGCCGAGGGTGGCACAGTCTCGGCATACGCACTGACATAGCTGACTCCATTCATATATACATTCGATCTTGTTCGGGAGTCTCATTGGGCAAGGAGATTGGGCACACTTTTGCCCATTATGGGCCCATTTCCGTGCCCAATCTCTTCGTGATTCAGATACCAGAACAGAGACTATCTAGATTCAGTTCGGCAGGGAAAGAATGCGACGCAGTGATATGAGGCTTGAGACACTGCGTGAGAGGGCAAATTCGATGAATTTATGTTTGAAATAAGGTGTGACGCAGTGATTTAAGCCTCCAAAAGGTGCGTCGTGAATATGATTGTATAGTGAGAGGGACTCTCGAACGGGGTCGGGTGTGACAGGATGATAAGGCTACGGAGAGTTAGGTTCTGAAGGCCTTACCACCCGCGGTAGATAGCGGGGGGACCGCCGCGAAAGCGGTGGTGGGAGTGAGCGTAGCGAACGCCTGAAGAACCTAATCTCCGAGCCGGAATCTGACATATATATCTGATATGTATAACACCCTCGAACGGCATCGGGTGTGACGATATAGAGCACGAAAAAAGCAGGTCAATTGACCTGCGGATATAATGTCTGCATCAGCAGACCGCGACGGGTAGTCGCGTGCCTCCCGTCCCCCTAAGGGGGACTTCAGGGGGGTCATATT
>JAGBVU010000023.1 GCA_017630155.1 Bacteroidales bacterium | reverse complement strand
TCAAAGCAATCCACAGCCAGAATACCTATCAGATATACCGGAGGGATATCATAATCTCTGTCCCCTTTTGTGTTTTTGATGTCGTACACTTTAGAACTGTAGGATACACACCTTTTGAAGAAATTTTCCTGATCGTACTTCTGCATCTCTATGATGAAAGAAGTACCATCCTCATCTTCACATCTGAGGTCCAGTTTGATGGATTTGTTTTGCGATGTAATGCCTTCGATCTCCGTGGTGGTGTATGTGAGATCTTTTACCTTTCTCCCCCTGGGAAGCACAGCGTTAAGAAAATCAATCAACACCGGCTTGTTCTCCTGGTCTCCGAACACAGCCTTAAAACCACTATTGGACATGATGTCCACATAACGTTGTTTTTCCAATGACTCCATTTTGCGATACTATTAAAGGTTTAGAACAAAAATAATCGTCACAATAATCGGGTATATGTGTCGCAAAACCAAGGCTATGGTGTTGAGACTGAGAAATAAAAACTGAATTTTGGAAATCCTCACTGAAATTTAAAAATATAGTTTCATCATTTCTGCAATAATGGCGATACATATTCATAAAATCACATTTGTTCAGTTCTGAGGAGTGGAGATTTTTTTTACCTTTGCGGCTTAAAATTCGTAAATCAATTAATTTTACAAGGCTCCAGTTATGAAAATCATTAAACTTATCGTGACACTTTTTGCAGCAGCTCTTTTGGTGACAAGTTGTGGAGTTTCTATACCTATGACATCAAATGCAAACCTTAATGAGACTACTGTTGTTCTATCTCAAGACAATTTCAAAGTTGTTAATACTGTATCAGCAGAGGTTTCACAAACCTATATTTTCGGTATTGGCGGATTGAATAAAAAATCTCTTGAGGCTAACGCTGTAGCAGAACTTACTGCTAATGCAAATCTTCAAGGTTCACAAGCACTTATTAATATTACTGTCAAGACTTACTGCAAAACTTTCCTTGGTGTATATACCCAAGTGACTTATAGAGCAGAGGGTACAGTGATAGAGTTTATGTCTAAATAACAATTGTTCAATATAATGAAAAAGTTATTACTAACCCTTTCAACAATTGCTCTTATGGCAAGTTGTAATACCAAGCAGGCAGGTGTACCAGCTATCGACCGTGCCAACTTCGATGAGGCAGTGGCACTCAACGAAGACTTTTACCAGTATGCTACCGGCGGCTGGCAGGCAAAAAATCCATTGAAACCGGAATTTGCACGCTATGGCACATTTGACCGCCTTCGCGAGAATAATGAGGTGCGCCTCAATGAACTTTTCGCATCTATCGCCAAGTCAGAATTCGAGACCGGTACAGTAGATCAGAAAATCGCTGACCTCTATACTATGGGTCTGGATTCTACCCGTCTGAACAATGAGGGTGTGGCCCCTGTAAAAAGTGATGTGGAGAAACTTATGGCAGCCAAGAAGCTTTCACACCTAGCAACCGCTACAGCTCTCATCCACACCTCTGCAGGAAGTCCTCTTTTCGGTGTGTATGTAAGTGCAGATTTGCTCAACAGCAATGTAAATGTCCTTTATATCGACCAGTCGGGTCTGGGAATGGGCAATCGTGACTACTATCTCGATGCAGAGAATGCTTCAAAACGTGAGGGATATGTCCAGTGGCTTACCAAAGCTTTCTCTATGATGGGTTGGGAAGATGCCGCTGTCAAAGCGGAGAAGGTATTGGCATTTGAGACCAAGATGGCGAAGGCATTCCGCTCAAATGTAGAGCTACGTGATGTCCCTGCCAACTATAACCCTATGTCAAAAGGGGATTTCCTCAAACGTTACTCAAAATTTGACTGGGCTGCCTATTTCTCTCAGATGGGTATCGGAGAGTTCGACAAGATAATCGTCGGTCAGCCAGAGGTATTGGATGCAGTATTCAAACTCTTCTCAAAAGAGGATATTGAGACTGTGAAGGCCTATATGGCAGCAAGTATCATATCAAGTGCTGCAGGTTATACCGGTGATGAACTTTATGCTGCACACTTCGATTTCTTCGGTCGTCAAATGTCTGGTCAGCAGGAGATGCGTCCAAGATGGAAACGTGCTATGGCAGTTCCAAACAGACTTCTTGGTGAGGCTGTAGGTGAGATCTATGTGAAGAAATACTTCCCTGAGAGCGACAAGGTGCGCATGACTCAGATGGTGAAGAACCTTCAGGTGGCACTTGGCCAGCATATCCAGGCCCTTGAGTGGATGTCGGATGTTACCAAAGCCAAGGCAATGGAGAAACTCAACACTTTCACAGTGAAGATTGGTTATCCTGACACTTGGAAAGACTATTCGTCACTTACTATCGATCCATCACTTTCATATTGGGAGAATATCAAGCGTGCAAGTGCTTGGTATACTGCAGACAATCTTGCAGACCTCGGCAAGGAGGTGGACCGCACAAGATGGTTCATGTCTCCACAGACAGTGAATGCATACTATAACCCTACTACAAATGAGATCTGCTTCCCTGCAGCTATCCTTCAGCCACCATTCTACAACTCAGCAGCTGATGATGCAGTAAACTATGGTGCAATCGGTGTGGTTATAGGTCACGAGATGACCCATGGTTTCGATGATCAGGGTCGCCAGTTTGATAAGGATGGCAATATGAACAACTGGTGGACAGATGAGGATGCCGCCGCATTCAAGGTTCGCACTGATGTCCTTGTAGAGCAATTCAACAAGATCGAGATCCTCCCTGCAAAAGGTGACCAGCCTGCAGTAATGGCAGATGGTGCCCTTTCACTTGGTGAAAATATTGCTGACCAGGGTGGTCTCCGCGTAGCTTATACAGCCCTTCACAACTCATTCGAGGGTAAGGGTGAGCCTGCACCTGTAGATGGCTTTACTGCAGATCAGAGATTCTACCTTTCTTACGCTACCATTTGGGGACAGAATATCCGTGATGAGGAGGCTGCACGCCTTACAAAGGTGGATGTTCACTCACTTGGCAAGAACCGTGTAAACGCTACTCTCCGCAACATTGAATCATTCCACAAAGCATTCGGTATCACCGAAGGTGCAATGTTCCTTCCAGAGGAGGAGAGGGTTATCATCTGGTAATCCCTGCTATAGATAAAAATGAACCGGCCCCTCCATGTGGAGAGGCCGGTTTTTTGTGGAGTATAGCGGGATCGAACCGCTGACCTTTTGAATGCCATTCAAACGCTCTACCAACTGAGCTAATACCCCATCTGGGGTGCAAATATACACCCTTTTTTTTATTCTTCCAAAGGTTTGAATCCGTTGCCCAATATCTCTTTGGAATCAATGATGTTTATAAAGGCTTTCGGGTCTACCCCGTTAATTCTGTGGCGGAGGATGGATGCCTCCCTGCGGGTCACTACGGTGTAGATAATCTTACGGCATTCACCTTTATATCCCCCTTCGCAGTTGAAGATAGTAGCTCCACGTCCGATATCCTCAATTATTATCTTCCTCACCTCCTCGGTCTTGTCAGAAATGATCATCATGGTCTTGTGGACATTTGCACCATCCACTACCAGGTCAATCACTTTCCCCTCTATGAAGATGAGAATCCAAGAGTACATCGGGAGTCTCCAGTCACCGAACGCTATTACAGTGGTAAGGGTTATAAGGCAGTCCACTATAATGACCAATGTGCCTAGTGATATATGGGTGTATTTGTGGAGAATCATGGAGATTATATCACTTCCACCCGAGGTGGCCCTTGATTTGAAAATCATACCCAGACCGACACCATAAACGATACCTCCGAATATTGATGAGAGGAGTTGTTCTTCCAGTAGTGCCACATCACTGATTCCGGGCTCCAGAAGGGCATCAAATCCATAAAATTTGTGGATAAGTCCCATGAATACAGGAATCATAAAAGTACATACCACTGTCTTTATTCCGAACTTCCCTCCAAGGAACAGGAAACCGATAATAAGCAGCGGAATATCCATACTCAATGCGGCGACCTCAGTTCTCCATCCGAAGAGGTGGTGGAATACGATAGAGAGTCCATATGTCCCCCCAGGTGCAAATCCGTAGGGTTCGGCGAATAGTACATTGCCCAAGGCAAAGAGGAAACATCCCCCTGCAAGCCAGGCATATGTGATGAAAAATTCTTTTGAGAAGGGTTTTTCTTTAGTTGCAAGTCCCATAGTGTTCAAGTGTTATCTTCTGAATTCCGCACAAATTATAGCTGTCGCAATGGCCACATTGAGTGATTCTGATGTGACTGCATCGGCAGGGTAGGGCGGGATGAATAGTTTGCTGTCAATGTGTGGGCGGAGCTGTTCCGATATTCCGAATGACTCACTCCCCATCACCACCAGGCCGTGTTTGCGGTCTGCCGGGAGTGCTTCGTAGATGTTTTTCCCGTCAAGGAGTGTTCCGTAGACAGGGAGCTCGAGAGATTTGAAACTGGTGCAGAGCTCTGCAAGGTCGGTATATATCACCTTTTTGCGGAATATTGCCCCCATTGTGGCCTGAACCACTTTGGGGTTGAATACCTCCACTGTGCCGGGGCTGGCAAAGATAGCTTCCACTCCAAACCAGTCGGCTATCCTGATTATTGTCCCGAGATTTCCAGGGTCCTTAACTCCGTCGAGGGCAAGATAGAGCCCTTTTGATTCGGGTTTCAGAGCTGAAATGATATCCTCAGCAGAGAGTTCAGGTTTTCTTATTACTGCCAGTACAGGTGAAGGGGAGGATAGGTTTGTGATGCGGGCCATAGCCTCGGCCCCTATCTCCTCGATTCTGTAGATCTCCTCGATCTTGTAGCCGGATGCTTGAGCTTCCGCCACAATTTTCTCCCCCTCTGCGACAAAAAGGGAGTGTTCATCCCTGAATTTCTTCTGGGCGAGGGAACGGATAAATTTTATTTTGTTTGCAGAGATGCTCCCCATAGCCTATTTCTCCTCTATGAAGTTCTTGTACAGGCACTCTACGGATTCGCAGAGAATATTTGCAAAGACGTGGTTGTCAGATACTCCGGTGCAGCCGTTGGTCATCACCACGAAGCCGTATCTCTCTTCAGGATCCCAGTACATAGCGGTATATGCGCCGAGTGCGAGGCCATCGTGCCCTGTGAGACGATGCCCCTTGAGAAGATCATTGGTCTGGATTATAGCCATTCCGTAATTCTCATCTTTATGGTCGGTATCGGTGAGTGCAGACTGCATAAGCTCTGAAGAACTCTTTTCCAATATCTTTACCCCGTCAAGTGTCCCGTAGTTCATGTGCATAAGCATAACCTTGGCCAGGTCTGATGCAGAGATTTTAAGCCCTCCGGTAGGGGAGAACAGGGTAGTTGAGTAGCCAAGTGTGTAATCTTCAAGTGCCTCAGGAGCGAGGTCGTATGCGGATCTGGTCCATCTGAAAGAGCTGTCTCTACGGCTGTAAGTGTATATCTTCACAAATCTGGACGAATCGAGAGCGTGTACATTGTGATTGGCATATACTCCAAGTGGCTCCAGAATATTGGTGGAGATATATTTGTCAAAACGTACACCACTTACTTTCTCTATGATGGCTCCGAGTGTGTTGAAGCCGAGGTTACAATACTGGTATCCTGTCCCTGGTTCATATTTGTTCCAAGCCTTTTCCCAAGTGGAGGATTTCTCGCGGTGGAGGTAGTCGAAAGAGAAGTAGCCGTTGGCATCACTCATACTTGACGTGTGCGACAGGAGCATCTGTACGGTGATGGGCTTGTCAGGAAAATGGGGGTTTCTGATGGTGAATCCCATAATGTCAGATACATCTGCATCGAGGGAAAGTTTCCCCTGCTCTACAAGCTGCAATATGCCGGTGGCGGTAAAAGATTTGGAGATGGATGCTATACGCAATACATCATCTCCCTTCCATGGTTCCTGACTCTCAAGATCTCTATATCCGAATGTCTGGTCATAGACCACCTGGCCATCCTTAACAGCGACAACAGCGAGACCTACTGCTTTGTTCCTGCTTATAATCTCCTCAAAATCACGGCGGGCAGCCTCTTCACGGGACTCTCCGCAAGAGACCATTACCAGTGCCATAACGGCCCATAGCAAATGCTTGTAAAAACTTCTCATATAGTCAATTGTTAATTATGCCCCTAAGGTAGCGTTTTTTGCATAAAGAAAAAAGCCCACAGAGGCTCTGTGGTATCTCTTAAGGTGGTGTTAACAACAAATTATATAAATAGATAGCACATCTCTATAAAATTTTGGGTACAATGTAAAAATAATCATAAATTTGTAGGAGTCTAATATAGTATACCTATGCTACTATCCAAACAAGTTGCTATTGAGCTGAATTTGACCCATTGCAAATTGAAACAATATTTGGCCTCCATGCTCAAGAAGAGGGGTGTTCCATTGACCCCGGAGCAGTTTATTCTCATTGATTTGCTGTGGAATCAGGGGCCGATGTCCCAGCAGCAGCTGGCAGACCAGATGCAGAAGGACAAAAATTCTGTCACCAAGCTTGTGGATGCAATAGAGGCAAAAGGGTTTGTAGTCCGCCAGCAGAATTCACACGACCGTAGGTCGAATACTATAGTCCTGACAGAGATGGCCGAGAAACTCAAATCGGGCGCCAAGCAGAGTGGCATAGATATTCTGGATATGATGCTCGAAGGGATAGAAGAGAAGGAGTTGAGGGCTTTTCTCCATACATTGAATAAGATTGATCAGAATATGAGCAATCTGCTATAAATCGTAAAATAAAAAAATCAGATATTATGGATATGGATAACAATACCTGGTCTATGCCCCGTATAGGGGACAAGGCCCCTGAATTCAGGGCAATGACTACCCACGGGAAACTCAACTTCCCTTCCGACTATGCAGGCAAATGGAAAATCCTTTTCAGTCACCCTGCAGATTTTACCCCTGTTTGTACTACAGAGTTTTTGGCATTTGCCAAGATGCAGAAGGAGTTTGAGGCTTTGAACACCCAGATTGTGGGGCTCTCGGTAGATAGCCTCAGCAGCCACATTGCCTGGGTACGCAATATTGAGGAGAAGATAGAGTGGGATGGTGCTAAAAATGTGGAGATAGGTTTCCCTATCATTGTGGATTTGAGCAAAAAAGTCTCTACCCTCTATGGTATGATAATGCCTGGTGAGAGCAATAATGCATGTGTACGTGCCGTATTCTTCATCGATCCTGCAGACAAGATCCGTGCAATAATCTATTACCCTTTGAACCTGGGACGCAATTTTGATGAGATCAAGCGTGTAATAGTGGGTCTCCAGACATCGGATGCCCACGAAGTGGCGATGCCTGCAAACTGGCAGCCAGGCAAGGATGTGGTGCTCCATTACCCTGTTACCACAGACGATGCCAAGGCCAGGGTGGCGGAAGAGGGTGTCACCTGCCACGAGTGGTATCTTTGTTCCAAAAAACTATAAAGTGTAAAAGTATCCCAAATTATAAAATTATGAAAAACAGAGTATTGATCCTTGTCGCCCTTCTTTTGGCAACATTTGGTTTGTCTGCAGAGAATGTCTCTGTGGATGTTGCCAGAAAAAGGGCTATGGATTTTTTCAAATCCAATGCAAGTACATTATCTGTAAGCAGGCTTGATATGGTTTATGATGGGAGCGGCAATATGGCCCGTACCTCATCACAGGCCCCAGCCCTGTATGTATTTGATAACCCTGACGGAAAAGGTTTTGTTATTGTCTCTGGTGATGATATAGCATACCCTATCCTCGGTTATTCATTTGAGTTTGACTTCCCTCAGGAAAATATTCCCCCTCACGTAGCTTGGTGGCTTCGCGGTATGGAGGAGAGGATCGATTATGGCCGCAAAACCGGATGGGAGCCTGCGATAACCCCAAAACAGGCTGCTGACAATATAGGCGCGGTAGTAAAGAAGCTGGAGACAGCTCTGTGGGACCAGGGGTATCCATACAATAAACTTATCCCCACATATAATGGTCAAAGCTGTTATGTGGGTTGTACAGCTACAGCCACAGCCATTGTGATGGGGTATCATGAGTTCCCAAGCAAAGGGACAGGAACTCTGCCGTCATTCACTACTGGTACCCACGGAATAAATGTTCCTACAATCACATTGGGACATACTTATGCCTGGAACAAGATGTTGGATAGCTATAATGGGAGCTATACCACAGAAAATGCTGATGCCATTGCCCGTCTGATGATGGATGTAGCGTGCGGTCTGAAGTCGGACTTTACACCTACAGGGACAGGCGCATATAGTCAGGATATTCCTGCTCTGCTTCAAAACTATTTTGGCTACGATAAAGGGGCTGTACAGCAGGACAGATGGTATTATAGCAATGATTCTTGGACCTCAATGATCAAAGATGAATTGGATAAGAATCGTCCAGTATTGTATACCGGTTTTAATGACGACAGTGGTCACGCTTTTGTCCTGGATGGATATACTACTGAAGATTATTTCAGTGTAAACTGGGGATGGAGCGGATATTGCAACGGCTATTTCCTCCTTGATGGTCTGGTACCAAGTGGAAGCGGATCTGGAGGAAATAATGATCATTATAATTTTAATCAGGGTTGTGTGTTGGGACTTATACCTGATGCCGGCGGGGACTATGTGATAAAGCTTTCATTCGGAGAACCAGGACTCTCGACAAATGTGACCGATATTGTCACAGGTGAGTCATTTATTGTCTATACAAACGGTGTTCATAATATAGGAAATGCCGATTTCGTTGGAGATATAAGTTGTGTTTTAGTGAATGAAGATGGGGATTTCAAGGAGATATTGCATACTTTCACAATTACAGATGCAAACCCTTTGAAACCACATTATTACTACCCGTCATTACAGTTCAACGTTACCATTACTTCCACTATCATAACAGGTGACCGCATAAGGGTGTATTATAGAGTAAAAGGGGCAGATGAATGGAATATGGTGGATGGCGGAGAGGAGTGTGTCAATGAACTGGTGCTTACTGCTCCGAAAACCATATCAGAATCTACAAAAGTGACTTTTAACAAGACCAAGGATCAGGTGGTGGTGTATACCAAGAGCGGTGTCACTGTCAAGCTTTTTGCATCCAATAGCTCTGATTACAGCGGTTACTGTCATACTCAGGGTAAAGTTACTACCATCGATACTAAAGGTTTGCCGGCTGGTACATATACCATCAAACTGACCGATGCTAAAGAAAGTGTAAATCTTAAAATCAAAGTGAACTAGAATAACTATGAGAAGATTTGTTAAAAATATATTTGTCTCTTCGCTTGCGGCTCTTGTTCTGGTTGCTTGCGCAGATTTCAACCTTTTTGATGGCTTGAAGAAAGCCTCAATAGAGATTACCGGCAATACAGCTTATACAGTGGACACCAAAGGTGGAAATATCACATTTGACCTTACATCCACCAAAGATTGGACAGTGTCATCAGGCCAGAGCTGGTGCAAAGTTGCCCCTTCAAGTGGGGAGAAGGGTACATCCCTCATTACCATAGATGTGGATGAGAATACTACATATGATGAGAGAAATGCCAAAATCACATTCAAATCGGATACGGTGACCAGAATTATAACTGTCACCCAGAAACAGAAAGATGCACTATTGTTGACAAACAACAAAGTGGAGGTCTCTGATGATGAGTGTGAAGTTTCCATTGTAGTAAAATCCAACATGCAATATACCTGCATGATAGAGTCCTCTGTAGCAGAATGGATCAGTGTATCTGACAAGTCAAGTACCAAGGGGCTGAGAGATTCTGAGCTTGTATTGAAAATCAAGAAAAATGAGGGTGAAAAACGTCAGGGTAAAATTATTGTAAGAGGTGGTGATATTATGAATGGCATAGAGGAGACTGTGACTATATACCAGTCAGCAGCCAAGCCTGCCATCACCCTTACCGAAAATGAGTTTGTAGTGGGTTCTGAGGGTGAAGAGATAACCATCGAGGTGAGGAGCAATATCGATTACGAAATGATAATACCTGAGGATGTAGATTGGTTGAAGGAGGAGCAGACCAAGGCATTTTCTGATTATACCCACTACATCACAGTGAAGCCTAATGAGACTTATGACTCGAGGGAGGCTGAAATCATATTTTACAGTGAGAGCGAGGATATCTATGAGGTTGTTTCGATCATTCAGCTGCAGAAAGATGCCATCATTGCTGCCAAGAGTGAGTATATCCTTGAAGCTTTGGAGACAGAGTTGTCATTCAAGGTGTCTACAAATGTGGAATTCGAGGTGCAGACATCTGTTGACTGGATTCAGCTTGCGCCAGATACAAGAGCATTGGAGGAGGTGGAACTCTCATTTGTTCTAGAAAAAAATGAGACAACTGCCAATAGGGAAGGTTACATAATCCTGACCAGTGAAAATATAGAACAGAAGATCAGGGTGATTCAGCTTGTAAGGGGTGATTCCAATATGTTGACCATCACTCACAACAACAAACTCTTCAAAGCTCCTATGTTCACCGGTACATCAGTGACTGCTGTCATTGAGTGGGGTGATGGTAAGCAGGACAACTATGTAATGGACATTACCCACGAATACTCTACACAGAAGACCTACACTGTGGAGATTCAGGTATGGGGAGCAGATGAAGTGACCCTCCCTGATATCGTAGGTGTCTCAGAGATAGATTTCACAAAATTCTAATAAGACAGCACATTTGTCGGACTATATTGGAAAAGGCCCTCCTGTACAGGTGGGCCTTTTTGCAAATAAATTCTTATATTCGCATATTGTTGGACAATCTCAGATTTAAATTATATTTATGAAAAGAAGCTTATTCATAGTTGCGGCCCTTATTTTGACTGCATTTGGTCTCCAGGCAGAGAACATATCTGCAGATATGGCCAAAAAGATGGCTATGGATTTTTTCAAATCCAATGCAAGTACCCTTTCTGTAAGCAGACTCAATATGGTTTATGATGGGAGCGGCAATATGGCCCGTACCTCATCACAAGCACCGGCCCTGTATGTATTTGATAACCCTGACGGAAAAGGTTTTGTTATCGTATCTGGTGATGATATAGCATACCCTATCCTCGGTTACTCATTTGAATTTGACTTCCCAAAGGAGAATATTCCGCCCCACGTGGCTTGGTGGCTTGAAGGTATGGAGGATAGGATTGAATATGGTCGCAAAGCCGGATGGGAACCGGCAATAACCCCGAAGAGGGCAGCTGACAATATTGGTTCGGTAGTAAAGAAGCTGGAGACGGCCCTATGGAACCAGGGGGAGCCATTTGACAGGAAAACTCCTATTCATGGCAATGGCCACTGTGTGACAGGATGTACCATTACTGCCACAGCTATAGTGATGTTCTATCACAAATATCCTGAGAGAGGTACAGGGACAATTCCGGCATATACTACAGATTCATATAACTTGACAGTGCCGGAAAGGACATTGGGACACAAGTATGAATGGAATAAAATGTTGGACAAATATGCATACGGCAGCTATACCGATGAGCAGGCAAATGCTGTAGCTACCCTTATGGCAGACCTGGGGCATATGTTGGAGGCAGATTATAGTTATAGCGGAACAGGTGCATCAACTGGGATAATCCCCCACAGATTGTCCACATATCTCTACTATCATAAAGGAGCATTGGATATGAGGAGAGGCGATTATGTAAATGAGGAGTGGTATAATATGCTTCAGAATGAGATTGACAACAACAGACCTGTCATATATAGTGGTTTCAATGACGAATCCGGACACGCGTTTGTGTTGGATGGATATACTACAGAAGATTATTTCAGCGTCAACTGGGGGTGGGGTGGCTCCTATAATGGCTATTTCCTCCTGGATGCACTCTCTCCCGCAGGGAGCGGTATTGGTGGAAACTACGATCACTACAATTTTAATCAGAAAGCAGTGGTGGGACTGAAACCGGAAGTAGGTGGTGAATATGTACAAAAACTCTCTTTTGGCGAAAAAGGTATGTCCGTTCTTCCCGATTACCCATTCACAGATAGACAGGTCACCTTTATCACTGATGAGGTGGCGAGTTCAGGAAGTGTCGCTTTTACCGGTTTTATGAAGTGGTGTCTGGTAGATAAAGATGGAGGTTTGAAGCAGGATATCCAGACTTTCAAGGTGACAGGACTTGAGCCTGGATGGAGATATTCAGAACTAAGAGTCAGCGTTAATGCCTCAGAACCTATAAAGAAGGGGGATCGTGTCAGAATGTACTACAAACAGGAGAGCGAAAGTGAGTGGGTGCTGATGAAAGGTGGAGAGAAGTGTGTGTGGGATTTGGTTTTGATAGAGGATATTCCATTGGATGAGTCTACCCAATTGTGTTATAATAGGGTGGATAAAATATTGAAAATCACCACTGTTGCGGGTGTGGATGTAGGTTTCTACTCACCTGGTAGTGTAGATTTGAGCAGTATGTGTCAGTCTGATGGGCTTGTTACCACCATCAATACATCGGATCTCTCTGCAGGTACATATAAATTAGTACTGACTGATGGGACAGAGAGTGTAAGTGTTAATATCAAACTAAACTAGCCGATGATTATGAGGCATATAAATGAGATAATATCGTATCTGATGGCAATACTTCTTTTTGTTGCCTGTTCAGATGTGAAGCTATCGGATAGAAATGATAATTCTGATGATAAAGTTGAAGTTGCGTCTATAACCTTAACGGGCTCCCCAGATCAGACAATGGAGTCCGCAGGGGGTAAATTCACACTGAGCCTGACCTCTACAAAAGCTTGGACTGCCTCTTCAGGACAGGCATGGTGCAAGGTGAGTCCAATGTCAGGTAATAAAGGGGCATCCATTGTCTATATTGATGTGGAGGCAAATGGCACTTATGATGAGAGGAATGCGAAGATTACTTTCAAGTCTGATACTGTCACCAAAGTTATAACAGTTACACAGAAACAGAAGGATGCACTCCTTCTCTCTACCAACAAGATTGAAGTTCCGAGACTTGCGACAGACATTGTTCTTGTTGTTAAGTCCAATGTTAAGTATACATATCAGATCGGATCTTCTGCTCAAAGCTGGATATCTCCAACTACCATATCGGATACCAGAGGACTTAGCGAATCTTCCCTCTATTTTCACATAAAGAAGAACGACGGGATGAAACGTGAGGGGAAGATTGTCATCAAAAGTGGGAATCTCTCAGAGACTGTTACTGTATATCAGGAGGGGGAGGAGCCCTCTATTGTCCTTTCGCAGGATGAGTATGTGGTGAAATCTGACGGTGAGGAGATTGCCATTCAGGTCAAGAGCAATATCGAGTATGATATGATTATTCCTGCGGATGCAGATTGGATTGAGAAGATAAGCACCAGGGCAATGTCAGATTATACACATTATCTCTTTGTCAAACCCAACGATTCGTATGATTCTCGAGAAGCTGGAATCATATTCAAGTCCAATGATGAGAATTTGTCCGACACAGTGAGAATTATCCAACTGCAGAAAGATGCCATTCTGGTAGCAAAGAGTGAATATGAAATCGGTGCAGAAAAGACAAAATTGTCCTTTGACGTATCGGCCAATATTGATTTTGATGTCACAACATCTGTTGGGTGGATACGCTTGGCCCCTAAATCAATGTCATTGAAGGATACTACTCTTGTTTTTGATATAGACAGGAATGAGTCATTTGTGGACAGGGAGGGTATAATAACAGTTTCAAACGGTGATATATCCCAAAGGATCAAAGTAATTCAGTTGAAGAATAGTGTAATAGTGCCGGCTAAGGACATATATACACTTGAAGCTGAGGCTACCTCACTTTCATTTGATGTGAACACTAATGTTGATTTTGGTGTGAAGGTATCTGTGGACTGGATTCGCTTGAATCCGAAAGCCACAGCACTGGAGGAAGTTACCCTTACATTTGATGTGGAGGAGAATACGTCATATGATGACAGAGAGGGTGTAATTACATTGTATACAGACGAATTAGAACAGAATATAACAGTAATACAGACCGGTAAGGAGAAAGATATCAAGGTTATTGGCATAACCCATTCAAATGTTCTTTTCAAGGCTCCAATATTGTCTGGAGAGTCATTTGGTGCCACTATTGACTGGGGAGACAATAAAATTGATAACTATGTGATGAGCATTGAGCACCAGTACTCTTCACAACGGAGCTATACTGTGAAGATAGAGACGTGGGGTGCCAATGAGGTACTTTTCGAGAGTCTCAAAGGGGTTGCAGAGATTGATCTGTCAGGATTCAACTAGACAATTTATTGTATTATGACTCTACAGCAGATGGAATACATAGTGGCGCTGGACAATTATCGCCATTTTGTAAAAGCGGCAGAAGCCTGCGGCATTACACAGTCTACCCTCTCGTCTATGATTCAGAAACTGGAGCTGGAGTTGGGGGTGACCCTTTTTGACAGGAAAGCCCACCCTCTCAAGCCTACAGAAGTGGGGGAGGAGGTGATCCGTCAGGCAAAAGTGGTCCTTTACAATACATCCCAGTTGCAGGAGCTTGTAGTATCCAAAAAGGGTGAAGCTACAGGTGAGCTCAGACTGGGTATAGCATCCACCATTGCCCCTTATATCCTTCCCAAACTCTTCAAGTTCCTTTCAAAGCATCATCCGGGCATACACCTGTTCGTCGAGGAGGCCAGGGTGGATGACCTCACCGCCAAACTTGAGCGGGCTGAGCTTGATGTAGCCCTGATGGCTACCCCTGTGGTGGGAGAGGAGTTGCTCGAGATACCCCTCTTCAAGGAGAAATTCTTTGCCTATGTATCTCCCAAGGAGTCTATGTATCACGATAAAACCATAGAGACCATGACCCTTACATCGGAAAATGTCTGGGTGTTGAGGGAGAGCTATTGCCCCAGAAGCGGAGCCCTTCCTTTCTGTCAGTGCAATACATGCCGCAATGCAGTCTATGAGGCAGGAAGCATTGAGACTCTGTTGAAGGTGGTGGATGAAAATGGGGGGTACAGTATTATTCCTGAGCTCCATGTCCCTCTCTTGTGCGAAGAACAGAAAAATAATGTGAGACCATTGCAAAATCCTGAGCCTGCCAGGATTGTGGCATTTATAATCCGTCAGGACTTTGTCCGTGAAAGGATGCTGAACATACTTCTTGATGCTGTTAAGAGCATAGTCCCACGCGAGATGATCCATCCTCGCCTCCATAAGTTTCCGATTAAGTTATAATTATTGATAAAATCTATATTCTTATTTATTGTATCGTTTGTGTAAATAAAAGTATGGCCGTACTTTTGTAATACAGAAAACGAGTTGATAACAATTAAAAAAATAAGAATATGGAACACAATAATAATAACAATCAGGTAAACAATATATACAAACCAATGCCACGCATCGGCGACTTGGCACCATCTTTCAAAGCTGTAACTACTCAGGGCGAGATAAACTTCCCTGGAGACTTCAAGGGTAAATGGAAAATCCTTTTCAGTCACCCAGCAGACTTTACCCCGGTTTGTACTTCAGAGTTTATGACTTTTGCAAGTATGGCTCAGGAGTTTGAAGCACTCAATACTCAGCTTGTAGGTCTCTCTGTGGACGGTCTTTACAGTCATATAGCATGGCTCAGGACTATCAAGGAGAAGATCAACTGGAAGGGGATGAAAGATGTGGAGGTTAAATTTCCATTAATAGTTGATATAAAAACAGATGTGGCGTCACTTTACGGGATGATCCACCCTGGTGACAGTGAGACATCGGCAGTCAGAGCAGTCTTCTTCATCGATCCACAGGATAGAATCCGCACCATTATGTACTATCCGCTGGTATTAGGTAGGAATTTTGACGAGATCAAGAGGGTGATAATAGCCCTTCAGACAGCGGACAATTTCGGTGTGGCTATGCCTGCAGACTGGAGACCTGGTGATGATGTGATTGTACCTACAGCGGGCTCTTGTGGAGTGGCGAAGGAGAGGATGGAGAGCAGCGATGAAGAGGTTCACTGCCACGACTGGTTCTTCTGCACCAAGAAACTTGATAAGGAGAGAGTGGAGAAGGCACTTGGCAAGTAGGATAATCTACTCCTGATATTCAAGCATTACAAAAAGACCCTGCTTTGAAGGCAGGGTCTGTTTTTATTTCCATCCGTTGTATCCGGTAGAGAGTTCCACGACATTGTAGCCGTTTTTGGTGAGGATGGCTCCAGCATTTTTGCTCCTGCGGCCACTCCGGCAATATATTGCTATGGTTTTGTCTTTGGGTAGGGATTCTACAGCGATGGACTCAAAATCCTCCTTGAGCACATCGATATTGCATTTTGTCCCTGGGATATTGCCCTGGGCATGCTCGTCGGCAGTGCGTACATCGACCAGGACAACATTTGCAGTGTCGGCAATAACCTCTTTGAATTGGTTGAGATCTACCGATTTGAAAGCGCTGTTGTTCTTATCCTGTGCACACGATGCTATCGAGAAAAGGAGGGCTATGGCGCATGTGGCAATATTCATTAATTTCATAACTTTCATTTTAGTAATTGATTACATATTTTTTCTTTGGTGTCTCTATCATGACAAACCTGTCGAAGTTGGTGGCGTAGAGTGAGTAGGACCCTTCTGTACGGTGGCGGAATCTCCCCCAGTATCCAAATGCTCCGCTGCTGCCAGCCATTCGTCCAGATCGGCGGACAATGGAGCTGTCTATAGATTTGACAGAGACTACTTCGCTCTTTTTTATTACGACTTTCCCTACAAGTTTGTTTATGATGATGTAATCGTTATCAACTGTCAGTCCAAGTGGAGCGAATGAAGCAAGCCCTGATGTGGTGAGTACAAGTATGGCTGTACCAATAAGCATTGTGTATCCCTCTGTCTTAATGTTCAGGAGCATAAAGATGGAGATTCCAAGTACTCCCATGACAGCGATGACTGTCATTGCATTGGCCATCCTGTCCCATGCGAAACGGATCGATTTGATCTCTTCTAGTGTAATATCTTTCTCTTTTTCCATAATTGTTGAGGCGTTTTTGCAAAGATAGTCAAGTTTGCTAACTTTGTAGAATCTCGAAGAGGAAATCAATTTTAATATAAGATACCTATGAAAAAATTCTTCCTATTGTTGTCGCTTGTCGCGCTTATCTCTTGCAATAGCGATCCAACTGCAAAGTATTACAAATCTATCCCAAAAGGGTTTGACAAAATGTGCCAAAGGGCCATTGATGAGTGGAAAGTGCCAGGTATGGCAGTAGCTGTCGTTAAAGATGGTGAGGTGGTCTTCATGCAAGGCTTCGGTAAGGCTCATCTTGGGGATTCTGCAAATGCAGCAGTTCCTGTTACCCCACAGACAAAATTTGTTATTGCATCTACATCAAAAGCCATTACTGCCGGTCTTCTTGCTACCGTAATGGATGATTATCCAGAGATCAAATGGGATGCACCGGTAAAGCAGTATCTTCCCGATTTCAGACTTTACGATCCTTGGGTTACTGAGAACTTCCAGGTTCGTGATATTATGACACACCATACAGGTTGGAACAGCTATGCCATGGATGACCTTCCAGCCTGGGGCTATGACCGTGATGGTCTGTATGAGATTTTTGCTGGTATCCGTCCTTCATACAGTTTCCGCACCAAGTATGCATATAACAATGAGATGTACACTGTATCTGCTAAAATCATTGAGAAATATACAGGCAAGAGCTGGGATGAGGCTATCGTAGAGAGGATATTTACCCCTCTTGAGATGAAGAACAGTACTACCGGCAATGTCTCATTCTTTACAGCAGAAAATCTCGCCCAGGGTTACCGTATGCGTAAAGCTGAGGATGCAGACGAGATTACAGTAGTGCCACGTACAGACAAGCAGGATGCCTTCACATGGCTATCAGCTGTCGCCCCTGCAGGCTTTGTTATCTCTACAGTGGAGGATATGGCAAATTGGGTAAAAATGAACCTTGCCCATGGAGAGTTCAATGGTCAGGAGGTGATATCACGCGAGAATCACGATATGCTTCTCTATCCTCAGACCATCACTTCATGCTCAGATGAGAGACTTTGCAACTATGCTCAGGGATGGACCATTGAGCACAACAGAAGGGGCAAATATATCCGCCATACAGGTCTTGCTTACGGCTACACTGCACTTGTAGGTATGGTTCCAGACCTCAATCTTGGTTTTGTATTCCTCACAAACAACGGCAGCAGCTCAGATCCACAGTCTGCTATTGCCCGTGACCTTATCGAGAGATATTATGGCAATAAAAATTCGGCATATTTCGACGAGTATCTTGCTGAGTATAAAGAGGACCTTTTCTCTGAAGATGAGGAGGAGAAACCAGAAGAGGAATTTGTTGCTCCACTTCCAAACAAAGCATATGTAGGCACCTATTATCAGGATGTATGGGGCAACGCCAAAGTGTATGAAAAAGATGGCAAGCTCTACTTCAACTTGAATAAAGTGGATAGCCCTCTAACCCATAAAAACGGTGATGTATTCACATTCTTCCAACCTGGAAGCGGTACATTTGACCTTATCTTCACAGCTAAAAACAAGAAGGTACAGTCACTCACTTTTGATATCAATGATCCTGTAGGTGACTTCAAAAAAGTGAAATAAATGATCAACCCTGCCCCTGTGACTTAACTTCAACAGGGGGTTGGTTACTCTGATGAGCGGTGGTAAGGAGTTTACGCGAGTAGATCCTGCCGCCGCTCTTTACCATAAGGATGTCGTCGACAAACCACAATTGCTCCACAGGTCCGCTTGGAAGAGAGAGTATCCCCCTTACACGACCATTCTGGTCACATATCTGTACCCCCATATATGTGGCAACATAGAGGTTCCCATCGGTGTCAAATGCCATGCTGCCTGTCTGGTGCTGCGAATGGTTGGATGTATTGTGAAGCCAGTAGAATCTCTGTCCTGCGTACAGTTCCCCGTCCGGACGGATTATATAGCTGATGAGCCAGTCTGAGTTCTTCTCGGATGTCACGAGCAGTCTGTGGTCTGGATATATTGCCAATTCGGGACCACCATTCTCCACTGTGTACATCTGTCTCCATTTTTTGTTTTCGGCGCTGTAATACCATATGATGCCATCTTTGGTGGTGGCATAAGCACTGCCGTCAGGAAGTGGCAGGGTGGTGTAAAGGGTGTTTCTGAGCTCCTTTGGTGGTCGGGTCTCAGCCATAAGGGCAGATGATGAGGCGGGAGCATATCCGTGGCTGGTACCCTCCAGCATTTCAAGCTCTTCCCATTGGGATTCAGGATCTACTACAGAGGTAATCATTTCGTTCATAGTGCTTCCGCTCTCTACCCTTTGGGGCCAGCCTCTCCAAAGCCATCTCATGGCATCAGGGTAGGCCAGTGTCCCGTATTTTATGCTGTGTGTCCCTTTGTCCCAACGGTTCATAACTTCGTATCCCGCATAATTAAGGGCCGATTCCATCAACTGATTGTATTCCCACCAGTCTCCGAATATGTGGTTCCATGTGTCGTTTGCTCCGTCCTGAAGGTATATTCTGATAGGTTTGGGTTCACTTTTGCGGATGATGGCGGGGTATTCATTGCCACCGCGCATTGCGACGAATGTCCCCACTGAACTATAGACTCTGCTGAAGAGGTCAGGACGTTCCCAAGCCACAGTAAAAGCGGCAATGCCGCTGCTGCTGGCACCGGTTATTGCCCTGTCGTTGGGGTCTCTGGATATCTTTATCTCCCTTCCGTCAGGGGTGGACATCTGCTCCACAAATGGGATCACCTCTTGCTCCAGAAATGTGGCAAAGGCTCTGTCGGTCCTGTCGAACTCATTGCTTCTGTTGTATCGTGCTACAGTACCGTCGTGGTGGTAACTTACACCGGGATCGAGGAATATGCCGATTGTTACTGGCATCTCTCCTGTCTGTATAAGGTTATCAATCACTGTGATAGCCCCAAACAGGTTGCCGTCAAGCCCCACGACAAGACAAGCGGGAGTCTCCCCGTCATATTTCTTAGGGACGAAGACCTGTATCTTCCTTTTGGTGGCTGGGTATGTGTGTGAAAAATCGATAGTACCGGTGATAACTGTACCTTTAAGATTTTCTGCAAGTGGCTGAGTAGCTGG
Source organism: Bacteroidales bacterium (assembly GCA_017630155.1). Lineage (GTDB taxonomy): Bacteria > Bacteroidota > Bacteroidia > Bacteroidales > UBA932 > CAAGNP01. The sequence goes on along the minus strand of JAGBVU010000023.1, from coordinate 40,930 downwards.
GTCTATAGGCTTTTTGGAATTGTGTTTCAACTGACCGTATCCGAAGAGGGATATGGACAGAAGGGCGATAACAGTAAGGAGCTTTTTCATAAAATTGCTATTAGGAGTACAAATTTAACTTTTAGACTTAATCCTTTTGCTATATTTGCACAAATTTTTGAAAGTATATATGGGAAAAATAATTCTAACAGGTGACCGTCCAACCGGTCGTTTGCATTTGGGCCACTTTGTAGGCTCACTGGGAAGAAGGGTAGAACTTCAGAATTCTGGTGAGTTCGAGAAGATATTTATTATGATAGCAGATGCCCAGGCCCTTACCGACAATGCGGACAATCCTGAAAAAGTGCGTCAGAATATTATTGAGGTGGCACTTGATTACCTCTCTTGTGGCATAGACCCAACCAAGAGTACCATCTTTATCCAGTCTATGGTACCCGAACTGTGCGAACTCTCTTTCTACTATATGAACCTGGTGACTGTATCTCGACTTCAGAGAAACCCTACTGTCAAGACTGAGATCCAGATGAGAAACTTCGAGACCAGTATCCCTGTAGGTTTCTTCACATACCCTATCAGCCAGGCTGCAGATATCACAGCTTTTAAAGCTACCACAGTCCCTGTAGGTGAGGACCAGGAGCCTATGATTGAGCAGACCCGTGAGATAGTACGCAAGTTCAATTCAGTATATGGTGATACACTTGTAGAGCCTGAGATTCTTCTCCCTGATAACTCAGCTTGTCTTCGTCTCCCTGGTACAGACGGCAAGGCGAAAATGTCAAAATCGCTCAATAACTGCATCTATCTGTCCGATACAGCAGAGGATGTACGCAAAAGGGTGATGAGTATGTTTACTGACCCTAACCACCTTCGCGTGGAGGATCCAGGTAAAGTGGAGGGGAATACAGTGTTCACATATCTTGATGCATTCTGCCGTCCTGAGCATTTTGCAGCTTACTGGCCAGATTATGCAAACCTTGATGAGGTGAAGGAGCATTACCGCAGAGGTGGTCTTGGCGATGTTAAGGTGAAGAAATTCCTTAACTCTATCCTTCAGGAGATGCTTGAGCCTATCAGAGCTCGTCGCAAAGAGTTTGAAAAAGATATCCCTATGGTTTACGATATTCTCAAGAAAGGGTGCGATGAGGCACGTGCAGTGGCTGCCGCAACACTTGAGGATGTGCGCCGTTCGATGAGAATCAACTATTTCGAGGATAAGGAGCTTATCGAGGAGCAGGCCAGAAGATTTAGAGGAGAATAAACCTACAATGCAGGTTTTTCTGAGGGTGATTTGTAAAAGTCACCCTTTTTCTTTTTCAGTTCCTTGGCAAGTGCTTCGATTACCATATCTTCCAGGAATGTGAAGCCGTAGCTGGTAAAGTGTACACCATCATAGCTGTATGGCTTGGGGAATGCATATGTTTCGTCTGCAAACTTGGTGTATGAGTCCACAAATGGGATTTTATTTGCTTTGGCAAACTCTTTAAGACGTGCATTGCACTCCTGGATCATAGGGATAGGGTTGAGATCCTTTCTCCATGAAAATCCGGCAGAGGGGTGGATTGAAATTATTACGAATTTTATCCCGTTGTATTTTGCCAGTTCATACATGGACTGGATATTGTCCATAATGTTATCCACAGATATGTAACCTATATTCTGGGCTACATCGTTTGTTCCACCACAGAATACCACCACTTTTGGTTTGAGTTCGATGACATCCGGTCTGAAGCGGCAGAGCATCTCAGCAGTAGTCTGTCCCGATATTCCTCTCGCGGCAAATGCATTGTTGTCAAAAAATGCGGGGTGGTCGCGATACCATATTTCTGTATTTGAGTCGCCCATAAATACCACATCCACTTTTCCTGTCTGGATGGTGTTTTTCTCTGCGTAGCGTGAGAATTTGGCCCAATCTTTAGTTTGTCCGCTGATAGTGAACGAAATGGCAAAAGTGAGGATTGCCAGTGCGAGTACTCTTTTTAATGTTGTCATCTGAAGTTTATTTTGATACTTCAAATGTATTAAAAATAGTTTGCTATTAAAAATTAATTAGTACCTTTGCAGTCCAATCGGGATGTGGCGCAGTTGGCTAGCGCACCACGTTAGGGACGTGGGGGTCGGATGTTCGAGTCATCTCATCCCGACAAAAATAAAGGTGACCTGGTTGGTCACCTTATTTTTTTCGGAAAGTAGCGCAGTTGGTAGCGCACTACGTTCGGGACGTAGGGGTCGGGCGTTCGAGTCGCCTCTTTCCGACCACTAGATTCCTGGTATCTCCAAGATTGTGCAGTCGATAGATTTCAACAACTCTGCACCTTTTTCTGTGATATTGAAGTACATATGACGTTTGTCATCGTGACCCAATTCTCTGTGGATAAAACCTTTGTCTTCCGCAGATGAAATCACTTTCGATGTGTTTGAGTGGCTCAATCCCAAATGATCACTGATTTCGCCGGAAGTGAGCGGTTTGACCTCTTCGCTCAGGATGCAAAGCAATGCACCTTCATTGAAGCAGATACCGTACTTCTCATTGAACAAGTGTTCGGTCTGGTAGATTGCGTGTTGGATCTCTCTAATTTTGCACAGTCTTTTCATAGATATTATTTTTTTAGTAGAACTTCGTCTATAACTTTTCTGAAATCGGCTTTACCCATAGCTCCCTGAACCACTTGTGGATTCTCACCCATAGGGACGAAGATAAGTGTGGGGATGGATCTGATTCCAAATGCTGATGACAACTCCCTCTCTTTCTCTGTATTCACTTTGTAAATGACGATGCTGTCGCCATATTCTTCTGCCAACTCTTCAAGGATGGGGGCTACCATTTTGCAAGGGCCGCACCAACTGGCATAAAAGTCTATAATAGCAGGCTTGTCGCCAAGATATTTCCATTCAGTCGAATTAACCTCGTAGTTCACCACTTTCTGCAGGAACTGTTCTTTATTAATCTCTATAGTTTTCATCTCTGTCTCCTTTTTGTTTTTATTTTGTCCATTGGCACATGCCGCAAATAAAAGGGCTATAATTGTGCCAAGAATAATTTTTCTCATCATAATCTTTTACTTTGAAGAAGCTTCTCCCTGTTAACAATGCAAATGTATATCTAAATTTCTAATTAAACAAATTTCCACAAGAAAATTTACACATAAAAAATAAGGCACCGTTTCATAGGTGCCTTAGATCTTATCGTAGTGAAGGTAAAGCTAGAGTTCCCAGCCAAGTGCGCTGGCTCCAAGAATGGCTGCGTCAGAGTCTTTGAGTTGGGAGAATTCCACTTTTACTTTATCTTTCCAGATGCTTACTACGTTTTTGTTCATACTCTCGATGATAGGTTTCTCGATGAACTCTCTCGAGCGTGCCAGACCACCAAAGAGGATGATGGCTTCAGGTGCGCTGAAGGCTATGAAGTTTGCGAATGCCTCACCCAACAGATTGGCTGTGAATTCGAAAATCTCAAGTGCAAGCTTATCACCTTTTTTGGCAGCATCGTAAACCTCTTTGGATGACATTTTGCCGTCCGGTACTTCACGGAGTAGGGAAGGGGTATCATCCCTCTGGAGCCACTCCACTGCTGTGCGTGCAACTCCGATAGCCGATGTGTATGCCTCAAGGCAACCTTTAAGGCCGCAGCTGCATTGTCTTCCGTTTCTGATAGAGATGGTGTGGCCAAGTTCACCGGCAAATCCGTCGTGTCCGTACACCACTTTGCCATCCACTACAATGCCGCTTCCTACCCCTGTGCCAAGGGTGATCATAATGAAGTTCTTCATCCCCCTTGCAGCACCATAGGTCATCTCCCCGATGGCTGCAGCATTGGCATCGTTGGTCATTGCCACAGGCAGACCGGTCTTTTCACTTATTATCTTGCCGAATTCAATGTAGATGCCGTTCCCGTCTGCATCTCTTCCCCAGGTGAGGTTAGCTGCACACTCAATGGTCCCTTTGTAATAGTTCGCATTTGGTGCCCCGATGCCGATACCTTTGATGAGGTGTTTGCCACCAGCCTGGGCGATGAGTGCCTCAATGGCGGCGGTAAGGTCGTTGACATATTCATCAAGGGTGGGATGAAGCGATGTTATCACACTTTGGCAAAGGATATTGCCCTTTGCATCCACAACTCCGAGTTTTGAGGACTGTGCCCCAATATCTATACCTACTACGAGTGATTTTTCCATTGTTATTCGGTTTTGATGTCTGTATTTACGTTCTTAGAGCCTACAAGTGCATAGAAAAGGAGATATGCTGCGCAGGCTACAACTACAAGGTAACTCATCTGGAATGATCCTGTAAGGTCAGCTACCCAACCCTGAAGAGGAACCAGGATACCACCACCGCATACCATTGTCATGAATGCACCTGATGCTATGGCTGTATATTTGCCAAGACCCTCTACTGCAAGGTTGAAGATGGCACCCCACATTACAGATGTGCACAGACCCACAAGGATAAGGGCGAAGATACCTACAGGAACTTTGGTAGCGACGAAGCTGCCGGTAGCACCTTCAAATCCGAATGCTGTAACAAGTACATCAGTAGGTGCAAACATTCCTATCAAAACTAAAACGAGAGTCAGTGCCGATACCGATACCAAAAGTTTTTTGCTGGATACCTTTCCTGCGATAGAACCACCTACGAGGCGGCCAACAAGCATCAACAGCCAGTACATTGCAGCAAGTGTGGCGGCAATACCTGCGTCCATGCCGAAACCAGGGGTAGCTGCATCAGCTGCAGATGTAAGATACTGAAGGATATAGGTAGGGGTTCCCACCTCTACACCCAAGTATAGGAAAATAGCCACGATGCCGAGTTTGAAGTGGCGGAACGAGAATGCACTGTGTTTGTCTTTGACGTCAGACTTAGGTGCGTCTGCTTCAGCTTCAGCTGCAGGCTCTGGAATTCTTGAGATAAGAAGTATTAGGAATGCCAATGCAAATATTGCCAAAGCAATGAAAAGTGCAGGTGTTGCCTGTGATATGGTAGCTTTGGCAGCATCTCCGATAAGTGAACCCATCAGGATGGTTACAAATACTGCAGAAAGTGAGTTGAGAGCTCCTCCGAACTGGATCAGCTGGTTGCCTTTATTGCCACCACCGCCAAGGGTGTTGAGCAAAGGGTTAACCACGCAGTTGAGCATACACATACAGAAACCAGATACAAATGCTCCGGCAAGGTATACTCCAAAGCTTTGTACTGAGTCCCATCCCGACATATATTGTAGGAACACACCTAAGAAACCCACAAGGACAGCAAGAAGTGCGGTCCTTTTATAACCGAATCTCTTAAGAAGCATGCCCGATGGAATACCCATCACTGCATAGGCTATGAAGTTTGCTGTATTACCCAATTGGGCAGCGAAGTTTGATGCCCCGAACTGGTTCTTTACAATTACAGCCATTGGGGAGCAAAGGTTTGTTACAAATGCAATCATTGCGAACAGTGCGAACATCATCGCAATAGGCAATGCGTAATTCTTTTTTTGAGTAGTCATTTTAGGTTGATTTTAGATATATTCTCCAAAAATAGTAAAAAATGTATAATTTTGGGGTGTTCTAAAAAGAAAATCGGTATGAAAAAAATAATCTGCTCACTATTCGCAGCGGTTCTGCTTGCTCTCCCACTTGCTTCACAGACAAAGGTAATCGCACATAGAGGCTTCTGGAAAACAGAGGGCTCTGCTCAAAATTCGATAGCAGCCCTTGAGAAGGCGGCAGATGCACAGGTGTATGGTGCAGAGTTTGATGTATGGGTCACCCGTGATGGTGTAGCTGTCATAAATCATAACAAGGATATAAACGGGATTGTAATAGAGAAGACCGACTATGAAGACTTGAAAGGGGAGAAACTCTCAAATGGAGAGACTATCCCTACACTTAAGGAGTATCTTAAGGAGGGTGCCAGACACAGGAAGATGAAACTTATCCTGGAGTTGAAGGATCACTCCACTGATAAAAATGATATGAGGGCAGTGGAGATAGTGGCAGAACTCGTAAAGGATTCCAAAGCCTACAGAAGGGGGCAGATGGAGTTCATATCATTCGATTATGAAATGTGCAAAAAGTTTGCGGAGCTTTTCCCCGATATCCCTGTGGCATATCTCAATGGAGACAAGTCACCTTCAGCTCTGAAGAAGGTGGGGATAGATGGTCTTGACTACCATAAGACCATTATGGCGGTAAGGAAAGACTGGCTCCGTGAGGCCCACAATCTGGGTATGACAGTCAATGTGTGGACTGTAAACAAAGATGCAAGTATTCTCAAGATGAAGGAGATCGGTGTTGACTTCATCACCACCGACCATCCAGTGAGGGCTAAAGAGCTTCTGGAGCAGGGAGAGTAATCCCCTCCATCTCCAGCGCCTTTTTATCATTGTCGTCGAGTTCCTCTATATCCTCGACCTTGAGGGCTTTGTCGATCTCTTCATTTCTTCTGAATACCTCGATCCCTGAGATGTCGTATCTCCCTTTGTTGAAGATGTCGGTCAGGCTTTTTCTAAGGTTTATTCTCGAATCGTCTATCACTTTGGTGAAACTGGGGACTTCAGCACTCTTGTAAAGAGGTTTGCCGAGTCTGAATTTCATATCATCAAATGTGCCCGAAACATTAAGGCCAAGTCTCATAGGGAGAGGGGATTTGATGACAGATACGTGGTATTTGAAACTCATGTCGAGATTATGGACGCCACTTGCTGCCGCCATCACCCTGTCCATCTGCAGTACAAATGGGAACATCTCCACTTTGTTGTCCTTTACAAGCATCTCTATGGCGATGTGGTCTATCTTATTGTTCTCCCTATCCTTGAAACGGAGAAGTTTGGCTATCTTGGCAAATGTCTCCCCGTCAAGAAGAACCAGGTCATCACCCTGTATTCTCGCTACACCATTGAGGGTTGGGAGGAGGATATTCATATTTGTATCAAGTTTGGCTGTTGCAGCTACTTCGCAGTCAAGAATACCTTCAAATGACCTCAGCATCGGTACCAGTGAGTCCACTGATGGTACCACATCGATGAGCTTCTCCACCTGTACATTGCGGAGCTCAAGGTCAAATCCGGTGGAGAGATCCTCTTTCGATTTGGTGGAATAGAGTGCGGTAAGTGCAAGATTTCCCGCTTCGGTTATAGCTTTGAAGTCATCTATCTGCAGTACCCTGTCTTTTGCGTACAGGTCACCAGATATTCCGTTCAACGCGATGTTTGCAAACTCTCCATACCCTACAAAGAGGCCAAGTTTCATGTCTATATTGCCCGGAATCAGAAGGAGGGATGAAGATACTCCGGTGGTGTCAAGATTGCTGTTTACATATTCGGCCATCTCCTCTTCGCTCTCCATCTTGGCCAGCGAGTCCTTTATCTGAGAAGATGCATTCATATATGCAGATGCACCATTGAGGCCCGCCATCAATTGATTCATATCCAAAGTGTCTGAGGCTATCATCAGATCTGCTCTGAGTTTGCCACCCCTTGTTAGGGCCCTCCTTATACCCCAGACCCTTCCGGTGAGGTTAAGGTCTGTCCTTCCGAGGTTAACCTCTGTATTTTTGAAGCGGAGTTCGTTGGTGTTGACGGTGATATCCACCTTTCCGAGTCTGTTGCGAAGTGGCATATATGGGGTGATGATACGTCCCCCATCTGCTTTGATGGTGCAGTTGGCATCCCATTTGTCGAGGATACCCTTTACCGATTCATCCACGCTCATATCGATATTCCCCTCTTTTCCCAGTGCATCGGTATTTCTGGTACTGCGCATCTTCATAGAGTGTCTCATCAGTGAATCACGGGCAATCTGCGGGTATATCAGTTGCAGGGAGTCGAGGCGTCTCTCCATTCTTGCTATAGCAAGTGTGTCGTTCATCCTCTTTTTTCTGTTGACCGAGCGGAAGGTGCCGTCAAATCCTATTTCAGCATTGGTCACGGAGAACAGATTCTCTGCGTCTCTGTATGCCAATCTTTTGGCAGATGTGTTGAGAGCCAGTTGGGGTGCCATCGAATCCACTTTTGATGGGAGCATGCTTGCCCTTATAGAGAGGTCACTGCCCCTTACTCTGAGGGAGTCTGCCATTGCCAGGCGCAACCTTTTTGCTGATATGCTCCCTTTGAGAGGATGGACGTGTGTGGTATCTCCCGACAGACCGTCAGCAGCACTCTTGACAGAGGCCCTTGCCTTCGACAGGTCCACCAGAGCAATGTCTTTATACTGGATATTTGCAGAGTCCGCACTGAATGAGACCTGCAGGGTCTTTTCCCCTACAGCCAGAGATGTGTCCCTCTTGTTCTCAAGTGAACCGAAACGGAGAGTTACCCCCTGGAGGCTGGTGTATATAGTATCTTCAGGGATGTTTACGAGCAGATTTCCGGTTTTGAAACGGCCGAAAAGTTTGGTATTGCCGATCCTCTCCAATGAGAGGTCGCTGCTTTTAAATCTCCCTTTGAGGTCAATCTCCATATCGCCAAGGGCTGTAATCCCAGCATCTTTCAGGAAGATCGAGGAGAGGGTTGTGAGGTCAGCAGCGCCATTGAATGTTAGATTGAAATATGGGTCAGAGAGGAGGTTTGTGCCGGATCCGTTTCCGTTGAGGGTAATGCCAGTGGCATCGAGTCCGATGGATCTTATCTCCACAGAGGTGGAATCGACTATATATGGGTCGTAGTTCAATGTGGCATCAAATCCCAGTCTGTTTACCTCCACATCTATCCCAGGATATTTGAATGTGCCGTCAGGTATTCTGATGTCTGCATTGATTGCAGGGAGCAATCCTGTCTCCCCTTCATATCTACCCTGGGCTTTCAGGTCAAGCGCTATCCTGAGGTCGGTACTCATCCCTTTGAATTGGGGAAATGCTGCTGTATCAAGATATGAGATCGCCTTTCCTACATGGAAATCGGGTATGCCGCAGGTGAGATTGGTAAATATGCTTTCACCTATGAAGCCCACCTTGCCGTCAAAGGTGATAGGCGAGCCGGCAATGGTGAGTGTGGTGTTGTCTATGTCGAAATTGGTAGGGTTGGCAATATCCATCCCTATGGTTCCATCGATGTTCAGGGGGAATCCTCTGGTGTAGGCTTTGCCACCCATTGAGAGGTTTGTCTTGGAGGCAAAGGCGATGGAGTAGAGTTCTTCTGCTTTGTTGCCCCGTATGATGAGGGAGTCGATAGTAAATTTTGCCCAATTGCCCCCCTTTTTCATATTTATGGAGAGATCGCTGTCCTTGAGATGTACCCTTCTTATATTGAGCTCGTTAGGATCGAGTGATATGTTTCCGCTTGTTAGAAACCTTTCGATATGCACTTTGTACATATTCTTGTTCTGGTCATCCAGGAGTGTGACATATGCTTTACTGAGTGATACCCTTTGCACTCCGAGATTGAGGGTGGAGGTTGTCTCCTCCTCAGTGGTGTCGTCCTCTTGAGTCCCCTCTCCGAATATATCCCAGTTGGCTTTTCCCCAAGGGGATATGTAGCCGTAGATGTTTGGCTCAGAGAGACGGATTCTTCGGATGTTTATCTTTCCGAAGATAAGGCTCGGTATGTCAAGTGATATGACAAACTGCTTGAAGGTGACGGGTGTATGTGCCTGCTCGGGAATTTGAGGGAGGTACTTTTCATTTTTTGCATCTATCTCTGCGTATGCATGTGAATGGACGGCTCCGTTGTACAGCTTTATGCTGAGTAGGGGAATCTCCTCCAACAGTGATACGGAGAGGGAGTCCATTGTTATTTCACCATTTTCCACAAAGGAGTTGCAGATCCCCGTGAGTTTCGGTCTGAACCATTCGGATGACAGGATAGCGGTAACAGTCAGTGGTACGACAATTACCAGTACCGCCAATGTAATAAGGATATTTCGGATTACTCTCAAGTCGGCTATAATTTAAGACCCCCGAACAGAGTCGGGGGTAATAATGGTATATTTTATTCCCCTTTGTCAGGGGTTGGCCAATGCATCAGAATGAGCAGGCGTGCTGTATTCTAATAGTTTGTTTTCTTTGGCTCAAAGTATGCTTGTGGATGTGCACATGCAGGGCATTTTTCAGGTGCTTTTTTGCCTGTGTATACGAATCCGCAGTTGCGGCATTGCCAGTCAATAGCCTCTTCGCGTGAGAAGACTTCACCTTTTACTACTCTGTCGTAAAGGGTTCTGTATCGTGCCTCGTGCTCAGCTTCCACTTTAGCAACCATTCTGAATGTAACAGCGATCTCAGGGAAGCCCTCCTCATCTGCTACTTTTGCAAATTCAGGATAAAGTTCTGTCCACTCTTCATTCTCACCCTCTGCAGCTGCTTTAAGGTTCTCAGCTGTAGTGGAGATGATTCCTGCAGGGTATGATGCAGTAATCTCTACCATACCACCCTCAAGATATTTGAAGAATTTCTTTGCGTGCTCTTTTTCCTGTTCAGCTGTCTCAAGGAAGATGGCTGAAATCTGTTCGTATCCCTCTTTTTTTGCTACACTTGCAAAATATGTATAACGACCTCTTGCTTGAGATTCACCTGCGAAAGATTTAAGCAGGTTCTGTTCTGTTTTGGTACCTTTAATGCTCATAATACTTGTGTTTTTATAATCGTTACAAAGTTAAAAGAAAAAATGATTTCCGATAATTTATTTGATACTATATTTGTGCCGAAATTACAGCATATATCAATAATTGTATATGAATTACGCACTTGTGACCGGAAGCAGTTCCGGAATGGGGCTTGAATATGTGAGACAATTGGCCCAAAGGGGATACAACATCATTATGGTGGCCCTCTTTCAGAATGAGACCGATGCGGCAAGAGATGTGGTGAAAAGTGAGTTCCCGCAGACAGATATCCTGTCTATAGGTCTTGACCTTTCCACTTCGGATGCCCCTCTTGTATTGTATGAGAAGGTAAGAAGTGAGAGACCCGATGCTTTTGTGGAGGTTTTGATCAATAATGCGGGTGTGCTCTATCCAAGGCACTTCAGAAATATGTCCAAAGAGCAGGTGAGCAGGATTATCATGATTCACAACCACACCACAGCTATGCTCTGCCACTACTTCCTCCCTGAGATGCTTGAGAGAAAGAGAGGTTATATACTCAATATTTCATCATTGGCGGCAGTATTCCCTTACCCTTTCATCACATTGTATGCGGCGACCAAAGCTTTTACGAAAGTGTTTACCAGGGCACTCCGAACCGAACTAAAAGGTACTGGAGTAGTGGCCTCCTCGATATATTTTGGTGCGGTATCCACCCCATTGTATAACCTGAAAGATAGCCTGAGGAGGCTGGCCATCAATCTGGGTGTGATGATAACACCTCAGAAGGCGTGCAGAATAGCTCTCAAGATGCTTTTCAAAGGGAAGTCGGGAAAGACACCTGGGCTTGTCAATAAGTTTGCGGCACTGCTGGCAAAAGTACTGTCCCATACAGTTGTAGCCTGGATTGATAAATTTGTAACCAATAAATGGAATCTGGCATAAAGGATGAAAAATGTAACATCAAGACTTTGGTCGATAATTAAAGGGGCCCTCCCCGGTACGGTCCAGACTTGTATCTGGGTGGTAAAACTCACTGTTTCCGTATCTTTCTGTATTGTCATTTTGAGATATCTGCAGGTGATCCCCTGGATATCAGCCCTTCTGGAGCCTGTATTTCACGTGGTAGGTCTCCCCGGTGAGGCTGCCCTTGCATTTGTTTCCGGGTATTTTGTCAATGTCTATTCCGCTATTGCAGTGGCTGTGACGCTCGATCTTAGTGTCAGAGAGATGACAATTCTGGCGGCGATGGTCCTTTGTGCCCACAATATGATAGTGGAGAGTGCTGTACAGAAAAAGACAGGTACACCTGCGGTAAGAATAGTCATCTACAGAACCCTCTCTGCTGTTGCACTTGGTCTGGCTCTGAACTGGATCATCCCTGCCGAGAGTACACAGGTGGTCGCTCAAGGGGTTCAGGAGGGTGAACTTCTCTTCTGGCCTATGCTTAAAGAGTGGGCCATTTCGACTGTAGGGCTGGTAATAAAGATGGTCCTTATCATATTCTCGCTCAATATTCTTCAGAGGATACTCTCTGAATTCGGTGTCATAAAGTGGATTTCGAAATTCCTCAGACCCCTTCTGGCTGTTTTCGGACTCCCTGCACAGTCATCGTTTCTGTGGATTATCGCAAATGTGGTGGGTCTTGCCTATGGGGCAGCGGCAATGATAGATGAGGCGAGCACAGGAAAACTCTCGCAGAAGGATGTAGATCTCACCAATTATCACATCTGTATTTCCCATAGCAATATGGAGGATGTGTTCCTGCTTGCTTCTGTGGGTGCAATATGGTGGATACTGATACTTTCGAGGTGGGTAATGTCCATAATATTGGTTTGGGGATACCGTTTTGAGTTATGGATTAGAAATAAATTTGTACCTTTGCAGACTAATATTTGATCAAATGGAATCACAAAAAGTTAAATGTCTTATAATTGGCAGTGGCCCAGCTGGTTACACTGCTGCGATATATGCTTCACGCGCTAATTTGAACCCAGTCCTTTATGAGGGTATGTTGCCCGGAGGACAGTTGACTACCACTACAGAAATTGAAAACTTTCCAGGCTATCCTCAAGGTGTGGATGGAAACCAGATGATGGAGGATCTCCGCAAGCAGGCTGAACGTTTCGGTGCAGACATCAGATGGGGTGTTGTTACAGAGGTGGATTTCTCTCAGAGACCATTCAAAGTGGTTATAGATGGAGAGAAAGAGGTGATAGCTGAGACTGTAATTATCGCTACCGGTGCATCGGCAAAATATCTCGGCCTTCCATCTGAGGAGAAGTTCAGAGGACAGGGTGTCTCTGCTTGTGCTACTTGTGACGGTTTCTTCTATAGGGGAAAGGTGGTTGCAGTTGTCGGTGGTGGCGATACCGCTTGTGAGGAGGCTACATATCTGGCAGGTTTGTGCAAGAAGGTATATCTTGTCGTAAGAAGAAATGTATTGAGAGCTTCTGATGTTATGCAGAAGAGGGTTCTTGCTACCGAAAATATTGAGATTTTGTGGGAAACTCAGACCAAGGAGATCGTTGGTGACGATATGGGTGTGAATGGTGTGATTCTTGTAAACAAAGCAGGTGAAGAGATCAGGAAGGATATTGACGGTTTCTTCCTCGCTATCGGCCACCATCCTAATTCAGAGGTTTTCAGCAAATGGGTAAATGTTGATTCTCAAGGATATATTGTGACTGACGGGGCAAGTTCCGCTACAAATGTTCCTGGCGTCTTTGCGGCAGGTGATGTTCAGGATCCACACTATCGTCAGGGTATTGTGGCTGCAGGTTCAGGCTGTAAGGCTGCTATGGACGCAGAGAAGTTCCTTGCAAATCAAAACTTGTAAAAATGAAGATCAAACTTTTTCTAACAATTGTTATTGCCCTGATATTGGGAAGTTCCTGCAAGAGTGAGTATGAAGCACTTTTGCAGAGCAATGATATAGCCGGAAAGTACGATGCAGCCTTCACATATTTTGAAGCTGGCAAGTATTCAAGGGCCATTGCACTTTTTGAGTCACTCAAACTCGCTGTAAAGGGTACTGCACAGGATGATACAGTGCAGTATTATACAGGAATGGCAAACTACAGATGGGGAGACATATTCACAGCAGAGACCTGCTTTGACTCTTTCATCAAGACATTTCCGCTGAGTGTCTTCACAGATAGGGCGAACTACTATTACATTGAGTGTCTGTACCAGCAGACATTGAGATATGAGCTTGACCAGACCCCTACATACAAGGCAATGGATTATATCGAATCATACCTCAAAAAACATCCCGATACTGAGTACAAGGGTGAGTTCGAGGCTATGCTTGTCGATATGAATGAGAGACTGGACAAAAAGGCGTTCGAGGCGGCCAAAGTGTACTACCACACAGAGGACTACAAGGCTGCACAGTATGCTTTCCGCAATGTCCTTAAAGAGGATGCATCCAATATCTACAGAGAGGATGTTTTGTACCACTTGGCCCTTTCATCATACAAATATGCCTTCAACAGCGTCTACGAGAAGCAGAAAGAGAGATATATGACTTTTACGGATGACTACTATAACTTTATTAGTGAGTTTCCCGAGTCAAAGTACAGGAGAGAGCTTGATAACCTCTCAAAAAGGGTAGAGAAGATTCTTAAAAAGAAATAATAGCAAATTTTATATATAAAATGGAACAGAGAAAAATCAGCAACAACACAGAGACCAGAAATCTTGCAGAAATCGCTGCACCTACTGGCAATGTTTACGAATCAGCAATGATCATTGCCAAAAGGTCAAACCAGATTGCAGCATCTATCAAACAGGAACTCAGCCACAAACTGGAGGAGTTCTCAAACTATGCAGATACACTGGAGGAGACTTTTGAGAATAGGGAGCAGATTGAGATCTCAAAGCACTACGAGAGATTGCCAAAACCTACCCTTTCAGCTATCGACGAATTCCAGCACGGGGAGATTTTCTATCGTAAAGCATCAGAGGAGTAAATATTATGTCTTCATTGAAAGGGAAACACATCCTTTTGGGTGTTACAGGTAGTATAGCGGCATACAAGGCTGCTATGCTTGTCCGACTCCTGGTCAAGGAGGGGGCAGAGGTTAAGGTGATTATGACTGAAATGGCCAAACAGTTCATAACTCCGCTCACTATGGCTACCCTTTCAAAGAACCCTATACTGGTAGAGTTCTACAACCCCGAAAACGGAGACTGGAATAGTCACGTCTCCCTCGGTTTGTGGGCGGATATCTATCTGATAGCCCCAGCTACAGCCAACACACTTTCCAAGATGGCAACAGGTGTTGCAGATAACCTTCTTCTGACCACTTATCTGTCGTCAAGGTGTCCTGTAGTGGTGGCCCCTGCGATGGATTTGGATATGTACAAACATCAGGCTACACAGCACAGCCTCTCACTCCTGAAAGAGAGGGGTGTTTGGGTTTCGGAACCCGAATCGGGTGAGCTGGCAAGTGGCCTTGAAGGGAAGGGGAGAATGGCTGAGCCGGCAGAGATTGTATCTTATGTAAAATATGTACTTGGGGCAAATGGTACATTGAAGGGGAGGAGGGTTCTGATTACAGCAGGACCTACCAGAGAGGATATAGACCCTGTCAGATATATCACCAATCACTCTTCAGGCAAGATGGCATATGCTATTGCTGAGTCTCTTGCAAGCAGAGGGGCAGAGGTGGAGGTGGTTAGCGGCCCTGTGTCGCTTGGTATCTCGATGCCCAATGTAGAAGTGAAGAGTGTGACATCTGCTGGTCAGATGTACGAGCAGGTGATCTCGTCCTACACTCAGAACAAACCCGACATCACTGTCCTTTGTGCCGCAGTTTCAGATTTTACCCCTGCGGTGAAGGCAGACAAGAAGATAAAGAGGGAGGGGGACAATATGGTGTTGACACTCAGTCCAACACAAGATATAGCGGCCTCTGTTGGTAAGATAAAGAGAGAGGGATCTATTCTGGTCGGATTTGCATTGGAGACAGACAATGAGATGACCAATGCCCAGGGGAAACTTCAGAGGAAGAACCTCGATATGATAGTCCTCAATTCATTGCAGGACAAAGGTGCCGGTTTTGCGGTAGATACCAATAAGATCTCCATCATATTCAGAGATGGTGAGACTTTGGAGTACCCCCTCAAAACAAAGACGCAAGTAGCGGAAGATATAGCGGATAACATCGAAAAGCTTCTCGAATGCTCAGGAAACTAACCATACAGAATTATGCACTTATCGACTCACTGGATATAACATTTCCCGAAGGGTTGATAATCATCACAGGAGAGACTGGCGCAGGTAAGTCTATCCTATTGGGGGCAATATCGCTTCTCCTTGGACACAAGGCAGAGGCGTCTGTTTTTAATGACCCCGCCAAAAATTGTGTGGTAGAGGCTGAGTTTGATGATGACCTTATACTCAGAAGGGTCATCTCTCCAGCAGGGAGATCGCGCTCATTTATGAATGATGAACCCGTTACCCTGGCTGAACTTACAGAGATTTCAAACAAAATTATAGATATACACGGACAGCATCAGCATCTTCTTTTGAGTGATGCGGCATTCCAATTGTCTGTGCTTGACCACTATTGCGGAGCAATAGAGGATCTGGAGAGGTACAAAGGGGTGTTCGATGAGCATAGGTCCAAATCGGAGGAGCTTGTAAAGCTCCAGAAAGAGATAGATGCACTCTCTTCAGATGCGGAGTACAGGGATTTTCAGTTGAGGCAGCTTGAGGAGGCAAAACTGGTGGATGGAGAGCTTGAAGAACTCGAGGTGGAGCAGAGCCAGTTGGCAAATGCCGAATCGATAAAAGGGAGTATCCACTCTGTAGCAGAACTTTTCAACCCTTACGAGTCATCTTTGGTGCAGAACCTAAAAGATGCATCAAATATCCTAAGCCGACTCTCGGGGTATCTTCCCTCTTTTGAAGAGTTGGCGGCCCGACTTGAATCGGCCCGACTTGAGGTGGAGGATATTGAACAAGAGGTAGAGAGGGCAGGAGAGGGGATAAATATCTCCCCTGAGAGGCTTGAACAGGTGGAGGAGAGGATGTCCCAGCTTTACTCTTTGACCAAGAAGCACCACTGCAACACGATAGCAGAGCTCATTGCTATAAGGGATAGTTTGAGAAATACCCTTGACGGAGCAGAGGAACTTCTGCAGAGGAGGGATAATCTGGAGAAAGAGATTGCAGAGCTGGACCGTGAGAGAATCCATCTTGCCCAGGAGCTCTCTAAAAAGAGAAGTGAGGGGGCACCAAGACTCTCAAAGTGCATCGAGGAGGCTGTAAGATCCCTAGAGATGCCAAGGGCAATATTCAGTGTTGAGGTAGCCGAATCTGGCAAACTTACCCCCAAAGGTGGTGATACTTTGAGATTCCTCTTCTCGGCAAATGGGGACAGCAGACTCTCAGATATATCAAAAGTGGCATCAGGGGGAGAGCTCTCCAGGGTTATGCTTGCACTAAAATCGGTAATGGCAAGGTTGACCACCCTCCCCACTATGATATTTGACGAGATTGATACAGGTGTTTCCGGCAAGATTGCCGACAGGATGGGGACAATGATAGGGGAGATGGGTGAGAATATGCAGATATTCTCCATTACCCACCTTCCACAGATAGCAAGCAAAAAAGGTGCACATTTCCTCGTATACAAGGAGTTTGTGGGAGATGGCGCCAAAACACACATAAGGCAACTCTCGGAGCAGGAGAGGGTTATGGAGCTGGCTCGTATGTTGAGCGGGGCAAACCTTACCGATGCTGCAGTGGAGAATGCCAAAGAACTATTGAAGAACAATTTATAAACATAAATCAATACTATGAGACTAATTATCGAACCCTCTTACAGGGAAGTATCAGAGTGGGCAGCTGCCTACATTGTAAACAAGATCAACACTTTTGCTCCTACCCCTGAACGTCCTTTCGTTCTTGGTCTTCCTACCGGTTCTACCCCTCTTGGAACCTACAGAGAGCTTATCAGACTTTACAAAGAAGGTAAAGTGTCATTTGCCAATGTAGTGACCTTCAATATGGACGAGTACATCGGTCTTGATGAAGGACACCCTGAGAGATAACACTCATTCATGTGTAACATCTTCTTCAAACATATCAATATCAAGGAGGAGAATGTGAACATCCTTAACGGCAATGCATACGACCTTGAGGCTGAATGTGAGAGATACGAGAATAAGATTGCATCTTATGGTGGTATCCACCTTTTCATGGGTGGTATAGGTCCTGATGGCCATATCGCTTTCAATGAGCCTTGCTCATCACTTACTTCACGCACACGTGTGAAATCACTTACAACAGATACTATCATCGCCAATTCAAGATTCTTTGATAACGATGTGAACAAAGTTCCAAAGAGAGCCCTTACAGTAGGTGTTGGTACCATTATGGACTCAGAAGAGGTTCTTATCCTTTGCAATGGTCACGCAAAAGCGCGTGCTTTGTCTCACGCTGTGGAGGGTTGTGTAAACCACTACTGGACTATCAGCGTACTTCAGATGCACAAAAAAGGTATCATCGTTTGTGATGAGGCTGCCACTGTTGAGTTGAAAGTGGGTACATTCAACTATTTCAAGGATATCGAGAAGGACAACCTTGATCCTGCAACCCTTTTGAAATAGTATACATATATGGATAAGCAGAGGGCAATTCTCTCTCTCCGTGCCTTTATGGAGAGGGAAGAGATATCAGCAATGATAATTCCCTCCAACGATCCCCATTTTGGAGAGTACATTCCTGACCACTACAAGTGCCGGGAGTGGCTCTCTCATTTTACGGGGTCGGCTGGAACACTTGTAGTCACTTCGGACAAAGCCGCATTGTGGACAGATTCAAGATATTTTGTCCAGGCTGAGAAGGAGCTCGAAGGGACAGGTATAACCCTTATGAAACTCAAGATGGAGGGGACTCCATCCATCAATGAGTGGCTAAGGGGAGAACTTGATGAAGAGAGTGTGGTGGCAGTAGACGAGGATCTTTTCTCGTATCAGGAGTATGGACAACTGGTAGACGAGTTGTCGCCTATCAATGTCACAATGATAGAGGATCCTTTTGATGAAATATGGGAGGGGAGGCCCCAGCTTGAATTCCATAAAGTGGAGTGTATGGATGAATCGGTGGCAGGTGAATCTGTCTCATCCAAGCACAGACGGGTGTGCGGAGCACTTGTCGGGCCATACAGGTTTGCATATATAGTGACTGCTCTCGATGAGATTGCGTGGCTATGCAATATAAGGGGGACAGATGTGGAGTATAATCCATTGGTCCTCTCATATGCGGTGGTGACTCAGGAGAGAATCACCCTGTTTGCCTGCGAGGAGAAATTTACCCCAGAAGCGCTCTCAGTACTTTATAGTCAAGGTGTGGAGATAAGAGATTATCGCTCGTTCGCAAAATATCTCTCTGACCTGGAGAAGAGCTGTGTAAGGATCTTCTCATCAAACAAGGTGACATCAAAGCATTACTTTGCTGCGCTGGAGAATATCCATCCTACATCGATGTTCCCTTCGGTTCTTCCTGATCCCACACCGGGCGGCACCATAAATCTTATGAAATCGGTAAAGAACAGTGTTGAGTTGGATGGCTTCAGAAAGGCTTGTGAAGAAGATGCTAAGGCTTGGGCAAAACTTATGTCCTACCTGAAGGAGAATATCATCGATAAGAGCGAAGAGGAGTATGCCCAATCTCCCATCACGGAGTATCAGGTGGCCCAGAAGCTCATCAGCTTCAGAAAGGAGTCTCCTGATTATAGGGGAGAGAGCTTTGAACCTATTGTGGCATATGGGGCAAATGGTGCCCTCCCTCACTATTCTGCAACAGAAGAAAACTGCGCTTTGATCAGTAAGAGGGGATTTCTCCTGATAGATTCAGGTGCGCAGTATCTGTATGGTACTACAGATACCACCAGAACCATTCCTATGGGCCCACTAACAGAGGAGGAGAAAAGAGATTATACAGCGGTGCTTAAAGGTATGGTGGATCTCTCTATGGCCAAATTCCCGAAGGGGACCAGAGGGGCTCAGCTTGATATTCTGGCAAGAGGACCTGTGTTCGCTTTGGGTAAAAGGTATCTCCATGGTACCGGACACGGAATAGGTCACAACCTGTGTGTTCACGAGGGCCCTCAGAGTATCAGAATGGAGGAGAACCCTGTGATGTTGCAGCAGGGGATGGTGATGTCCAACGAGCCTGCAGTCTATGTGGAGGGTTCACATGGTATCAGGATTGAAAATACCATTGTGGTAGCCCCCTGGATTACCAGCGATACAGATTATTATCAGTTTGAGACAATAACAAAAATCCCGATCAGTTCAGAGCCGGTTATCGCTTCGATGTTGTCAGATCAGGAGAAAGAGTGGCTTTATTCCCACGATTTTATGACCCAATTCTCTGAATAGAGGATATTCCTGACACCTTTATTGGTGAAACCGGAACCGTTATCAGCCTTTTCGAATCTTATGTTGGATTGGAAAAGGCTTTTTTCTTCCCCGTTGATATGGGCTGGGAACCCCCTTCCATATTGGTCCAGCAGTGAGAGACAATAGCTCATGATGTCATATCCCTGAAATGCGTACTGGTTGGGGTCGGTTTTGAAATGGTATCTGAATTCGCCAATGAATCTCTCTACATCAGGATGAGTGTAGTCTATATTGTACTGCAGAGACAAGTGAGTGTTGAGCTCATGAAGATATGAGAGTTCCACCACCTCAAAATTTCTCCATTTTGGTAGTCCGTACAGACTTATCTCCAGCTTGGTATTATCACCTTTGGCCAGGTGGAGGTTTCTCAGAACATCAGATACAAATGCTTCACTTTCAGAAACCACAAATGTAGTGTTCACTTTGGTGGTATCCATCATCTTGACCATAGTGGTGTCGATGCCTCTACCCTCGAGGATGCCATAACTCAGGGTGTCATACTCTACCCCTCTGGTAGAGAGGTTGTTGAGTGCCTCGTTTACCATTTTTGATTTCCCAGTCCACTTCTCATAGATGACAAGTGGTCTGGATCCGTTGGTTTTAGCCTCTTGAGCTATACCGTCGTATGTGGTAGCCATGAGTGTCTCCTGGGCTGGAGGAAACTGAAAAAAGAATGGATGGTTCAGTGACAGATGGTGGGCCTTAGGGTCCAATGGGGATACCAGTGGAATATGGTTTTCATCTGCCCATTCTGCAAGTGGTGCGAGATTCTTTTCGAATACAGGACCGATAATCACCTCGCTACCGTTGAGGACCCCCGATACGATAAGGGAGAAGACGCTGGGATAGTCGTTCATATCTACAATATTGAGTTTGTAACGGCTATCACCTTTGCGACTGTTGAAATCGTTGAAGGCAACCATTGATCCGGCATAGAAGTCCATCTGGTTGACATTGGCATTTTCTGCACCTGCAGCGGTATTGAAAGGTAGCAGCAGTGTTATCTTGTAACTCCTGATGATATCCTGCTGGTAGATGGATAAATCTATATCTGATGATACATTTTCATCCATTGTCCCAATGGTGTCTGTCACATTTGTTGTATCTGCAACAGATATGGCTGGCATTTCAACTTTAGGGGTGGAGAGCAAATCACCCTTCTTGCTTCTGTTATATGCTGCAATGTACTCTTTGTCGGGGATTAGCAAAACTTGCCTTTTTGAGAGAACTGCCTCTTCTCCAAGCTTGTTTATGGCCATAAGGGCATCTGCGGGGACAGAGTATTTCTGAGCTATATCGTAGATGTTCTCATACCATTTGGCAGTGTGCTTTTTGTAATTTTTCTTCTCAGGCTCCGGAATAGGTGCCGGTGCCGGGCTAGTCCCCTTAGGGATGCGAGGAGCCTCAGCTATCGCATTTTCAACAGGTATATATATCAATGTGCCGCTTTTCAGCCCATCCTTGAGAGATGGGTTATGCTCCATGATTGTCTCCACAGAGACGTTGTAGGTCTTGCTTATGGAGTATAGGGTTTGCCCCTTAAGCACCATATGGGCATAATGCAATTTGCCGCTTATATTGACCTTTTCGGCAGATTTTTCTACAGCGGTGGGTACAAAATCCTGCCCCGCCAGACGGAAGAGACTCCCTGTGGCGAGGAGGGTAACCATTATCAATATATATCCTGTTTTTCTTATCATATGAGTCTGGCAATCATATTTTCGATGTTGGTCTCAATCCTTTCATAAGACTCTGGACCATATTCACTCTTTTCAAATTTCTTGCCGGTGATGTTTTCAAAGAGCTCGATATATCTTCCTGAGATTTCATCCACCTTCTCTGTGGTCATCTCTGGAACCTGTTGGCCAGGCTGGCCGCTGAAACCGTTGTCCATAAGCCACTCCCTTACGAACTCTTTCGAGAGCTGTTTCTGCTGTTCACCTTTGTTAAATTTCTCCTGATAACCATCTGCATAGAAGTAGCGTGATGAGTCAGGGGTGTGAATCTCGTCCATCAGGTAGATCTCACCGTTTCTGCTACCGAACTCGTATTTTGTATCTACAAGGATGAGACCTTGTTTTGCAGCCATCTCTGTACCTCTTTCGAAAAGGGCCAAAGCGATCTGCTCAAGTCTTTCGTACTCGTCTGCTGGGACAAGACCTTTGGCGATAATCTCCTCTTTTGAGATGTCCTGATCGTGGTCACCGATCTCAGCTTTTGTGGTAGGGGTGATGATAGGTTTCTCGAATTTCTGGTGCTCTTTCATTCCGTCTGGGATGGGAACGCCGCAGATGGATCTTTCACCTCTCTGGTATGCCCTCCATGAACTTCCTGTAAGATAGCCCCTTACGATCATCTCGATAGGGTAGCCTTTACATTTGTATCCTACAGTTACCATTGGATCTGGAGATGCAATCTTCCAGTTGGGAACTATATCAGATGTGCTGTCGAGGAACATTGATGCGATCTGGTTGAGTACCTGCCCTTTGTATGGGATACCTTCGGGAAGCACTACGTCAAATGC
Source organism: Bacteroidales bacterium (assembly GCA_017630155.1). Classification (GTDB taxonomy): domain Bacteria; phylum Bacteroidota; class Bacteroidia; order Bacteroidales; family UBA932; genus CAAGNP01. The sequence continues at coordinate 18,493 of JAGBVU010000023.1, read as the reverse complement.
AGAGATCCTGTCTGTTGCTACCATTACAAGGATGTCATCTGCAATGGTATAAACATCTCTAACTTTACCTACATACTTGGCTGTCTGTTTGGTGAAATTGAATTCGGTACGTGTTATTGCTCTCATAATTAAAAAATAGCCATACCCGGAAGATTACTCTTCAGGTATGGCATAATTATTTTAGGTTAAACTATTTATTTCTTGTCTTGATGTACTCTTCATTGAGACCTGTAAGGATGTCTTTTGTGATATCAAGAGCAGGATTGCCCTCCATTACAACCTGTGTGGTAGCAGATGTGGTAAGGATAAGTGCAAACTGATGAGATTTGTTGTACTCTTTTACATAAGTTTTGATGGCATCCATAACTGTGTTGATCATTACAGTCTCCTCTTCAGCCATCTCCATCTGTTTCTGTTGGGTATAGTTCTGAAGTTCCTGTTGTCTCTGCATCAATGAAGCCTGCATAGTCTCAGCCTGTGATCTGGTAAGGAGACCTTTGTTAAGTTTCTCCTCGAAGTTCTTGGCATCATTCTCAAATGCTCTGCTCTTCTTGTTCAAGTCGTTCTGGATTTTGGTAGCTTTGCTCTCAAGCTCTGAACGGAGGTCATTGAACATGTCGTATTTGTTGATAAGAGAATCAATCTGGATGTATACAACGTCACCTTTTTGAGCTGTGCTCTCTGTTGCAACTTCCTCACTTTTGGCCGATTTGTTATTGTTTGTGAAGAATAGGACAAACAACACAGCCACTGCTGCTACAAGTACTGCATTCAGTACTACTGAAAAATTTTTCATCTATCTTATTATTAATTTAATTTATCGTGCAAATATAGTCAAAATTTATTTAGTTGTCTTAAATACTGACTAATTGTGCTCTCCAGACCATAGTACAAGGCATCGCAAATAAGTGCGTGGCCTATAGATACCTCCAGAAGTCCGGGGATTATCTTGTCGAAATATTGGAGATTGTCCAGATTAAGGTCATGACCGGCATTCAGCCCCAGACCCACCTCCTGTGCAGCAAGTGCTGCCTTGTAATATGGTTCTATGGCCTCCTCCCTGTTTTTATGATAATTGGCGGCATATGCTTCAGTATAGAGTTCCACTCTGTCGCATCCGCACTCTGCAGCGTGACGTACCATCTCAGGATCCGGATCCACGAATATTGATGTGCGGATACCCTCTTTCTTGAACATTGAACATATCTGCTGCAGGTAGGCTTTGTTCTTTATTGTGTCCCATCCGGCATTGGATGTAATGACATTAAGTGCGTCGGGAACAAGTGTTACCTGTGCAGGGTGAACTTTCAGGACAAGTTCGATGAACGAATCTATAGGATTTCCTTCAATATTGAATTCTGTGTTGAGGATCGGTTTGAGGTCGAGCACATCCTGATATCTGATATGCCTTTCATCCGGTCTTGGGTGTACAGTTATACCCTCTGCACCATATCTTTCGCAGTCGATAGCGGCCTTGAGCACATCTGGAAGGTTGCCACCCCTGGCATTGCGCAATGTGGCAAATTTATTGATATTGACACTTAATCTAGTCATATTGGTATGTTATTTTCTGCAAAAATATACATAATAAAAGAAATTTAACAATCTTTGCATAATTAAACTTGTCATATTTTGGATATGAACATAGCACTTTTCGGGTCAGATATTGCCATAGGCCATAAGGAGAAGATAGGATCGCTTATTCAGGGGCTTGTGTCCGGAGGTGTTTCCCTTTCATACTACAGTGGACTCTATCCTCTGCTGGAGCGTATATCGGGTGACATGGGATTCGATCTCCCCGAAGGTCCCCTTTTCTCTTCCAGTGATGACCTTCCGGAAGACCTCGACCTTTTCCTCTCACTTGGTGGGGATGGGACATTTCTCCATTCATTGACCATTGTCAGGGAGAGGGATGTAAAGGTGGCTGGTGTGAATTTCGGCAGGCTCGGTTTTCTGACAGCTGCAAAGGCTGGAGAGGAGAATGAAAATTGGATTCCTGCTATTCTGGAGGGAAAATTTGATGTGATAAAGCGTGCTACGCTGAGGATATTTTCCGATTCACTTCCTGATGATTTCTTCCCTTTTGCACTCAATGAGATCTCCATTCAGAGAAGAACACCTTATATGATAGGCATTGATCTGAAAATCAATGGTATGTCGCTTCCTACCTATTGGGCGGACGGGCTTCTGATCGCTACACCCACAGGCTCTACTGCCTACTCTCTGAGTGTGGGTGGTCCTATTGTGACTCCCGAGGCTGGGGTCTTTGCAATATCGCCGATTGCCCCCCATAACCTCAATGTGAGGCCGCTCATTGTCCCGGACCAAGTCCAGATAGAGATGGAGATTCACTCCAGAGCGGAGGAGGTGATGCTTACAGTGGACAACAGGGAGGTGATAATACCTTCATCAGCAAAAATAAAATTGGAAAAGGGGAGCTTCAGTATGAGCACAGTCTCTCTTGGAAAAGAGGGTTTCTTCGATGCATTGCAGGAGAAATTGCTCTGGGGAGCCGACAAAAGGAATAATTTGCAGTAATTATGGAAAATTTACCCAAGCATATCACCATCATAATGGATGGTAACGGGAGATGGGCCAAACAGCGTGGAAAAGAGAGAATATACGGACACATCGAGGGGGCAGAAAGTGTAAGAGCTTGTTGTGAACTCGCAGTGGAGATGGGTATAGAGTATCTTAGCCTGTATGCTTTCTCAACAGAAAACTGGAACAGACCCAAAGATGAGATTATGGGGCTGATGAGTCTGATGGCGAAGTCTATTCTGGAGGAGAAGCCCACATTTCAGAAAAACAATATCAGATTTATGGTCCTTGGGGACAGAAGCCAGTTGTCTGAGGAGCTGATAGGGGATATAGACAAAGCAATGGAAGAGACCGCATCCAATACCGGACTTACACTGATAGTATTTTTGAGTTACAGTGGCAAGTGGGATATCAGACAGGCTGCAACCCGTTATGCTGAGGATATGAAGAAAGGTGTTGCTGGTGAATTTGAGGATTATTTGTGTACAAAAGGGATTCCTGATCCCGATTTGCTCATCAGAACAAGCGGTGAACAGAGGATAAGCAACTTTCTTCTATGGCAATGTGCCTATACAGAATTTTACTTCACCGACACCCTTTGGCCCGATTTTCGCAAACCTCAGCTCCGTTCAGCTATCAAAACTTATGCTTCAAGGGAGAGAAGATTCGGAAAAACAAGTGAACAAATCAAATAAAGTAGTATATTTGCAGTTTGACTTACATCAGACAAATGAATTTTAAGAAACTCTATATCTCTGCACTGCTCTGTATCTTTACAGCCGTCGCTTTTGCGCAGGAGCCTGTGAAAGACAACGGAGTGGTGGTAAATTATCAGAAGCCTTCCACTTATGTGGTGGGAGGTATTGAAGTGGAAGGTGTTAAATATCTCAGCAAGGATCAGCTGGTTTCCCTTACTGGTCTTAAAGTGGGGGATAGAATCAAGGTCCCAAGTGAAGAGTTGACAGCTATTGTAAAGCGTATATGGCTGCAGCGCTATTTTGAAAATGTGGGGTTGTATATTGACTCTCTTGCCCCTTCTAGAGATACTGCATTCCTCAAACTTTCACTTCAGGAGAGACCGCGTGTTTCCAAATGGAGTTTCAGAGGGGTTAAAAATGGAGAGCAGTCCGATTTGCAGGATAAATTGAATCTCCGCAGGGGTGCAGAGTTGTCTGAATATGGTGTCAAAACCAATATCAAAGTAATCAAGGACTATTTCAAAGAGAAGGGCTTCCAGAATTGTGAAGTTAATGTACTTCAGGAGAGGGATACTGTCATCAAGAATGCAGTGCGTGTTACCTTTGACGTGAAGAAAGGTGAGAAGGTGAAAATCAAACTCATCACTTTCGAGGGTGTGGAGAATGTTAAGGAGGGTAAGCTTGTAAAAGCGATGAAGAATACCCGTGATATGAGATTCAGGAACTTCTTCTCATCCAAGAAATATAAGGAGAAAGAGTACGACAATGACAAGAGGGCCCTTATCGAAGCGCTCAATGAGGCAGGCTTCAGGGATGCCAAGATTGTCAGTGACTCGATGTACTATATAGAGCCCAACAGACTTGCTATCAATTTTAAAATCGAAGAGGGACAAAAATACTACTTCAGAAACATTACCTGGACAGGAAACTCACTCTATACTGAAGAGGAGTTGAACAATGTTCTTATGATCAAGAAAGGTGATGTCTATGATGTGGTGAACATGAACAAACGTCTCAATGGTGACCCCAAAAAGCAGTTTATGGATGTGGGTACCATGTACAGGGATTTGGGTTATCTCTTCTTCAATGTTGTCCCTGTAGAGTTGAATATTGCCGGTGATTCAGTGGATGTGGAGATGAGAATGGTGGAGGGTAAGCCTGCCACTTTCAACAATATTATCATCAGTGGTAATACTGTCACAAATGAAAAGATCGTAAGAAGACAGATTTTTACCAAGCCAGGTTATCTGTACAGCCAGTCCCAGTTTGAGCGCTCAGTAAGAGAGATCTCCTCTATGGGTCACTTCGATCCGGAGCATGCAATGGATCCGTCAAAGGGTTACTCATTGATCCCCAATGCGATGAACAATACTGTGGATATCGCATACAATGTGGCAGAGAAGCCAAACAGCCAGCTGGAGCTCTCAGGTGGTTGGGGCGGTTACTCTTTTGTTGGTACCATCGGTGTAAGTTTCAATAACTTCTCTCTTAAAAGAGTGTTTGACAAAAAGGCGTGGAGACCTGTTCCCCTCGGTGATGCCCAGGTGCTATCATTGAGATTCCAGACCAACGGTACTTATTATACCGCAGCAAGTGTCAACTTTATGGAGCCTTGGCTCTTCGGTAAAAAGCCTACCTCACTGAATATATCCGGTTACTATACAAGGCAGACCAACTCATACTATTTCTACCAGAATCCTGACGAGTATTTTGAGGTATATGGTGTGGCAGCGGGCCTCGGTAGCCGTCTCAAATGGCCTGACAACTATTTTGTCCTCTATCACGAGTTCAGTTGGCAGTCATACAATCTGCATGATTGGGGATATAACTTCCTTTTCTCTACAGGTCAGTCAAACAATATCAGTTATAAACTGAGCCTTACCAGAAATTCAACAGACCAGGGTGTCTTCCCCCGTCAGGGTTCCGATTTCACATTCTCGGTACAGCTTACACCTCCATACTCTGCATTCAGGGATCCTAATACCAATTATAAAAGCATGACTGACCAGCAGAGGTACAAATGGATTGAGTACCACAAGTGGACATTCAAGGGCTCACTTTATACTAAGGTAATAGGTGACCTTATCCTGATGGCTAGGGCTCAGTTCGGTTATTTGGGATCATACAACAAAAATCTGGGATACTCTCCATTTGAAGGTTATCAGGTGGGTGGTGACGGTATGTCCGGTTACAATACCTACGGATCTGAAATAATCGCCCTCAGAGGTTATGAAAACTACTCCCTTACACCTATCAATGAAGATGGTGTGTATTGCGGACACATCTATGACAAGTTTACACTTGAGTTGAGATATCCATTGGTTCTTCAACCTCAGTCCACCATTTTCGCACTCGTATTTTTGGAGGGTGGTAACTGTTGGGACAGAATAGAGAAATTCAATCCTTTTGAGATCAAGAGGTCTGCAGGTGTGGGTCTGAGGGTTATGTTGCCTATGGTGGGTCTTCTTGGTATTGACTGGGGATGGGGATTTGACCCTATACTTGATAAAAAGGTGAGTGGATCAAACTTCCACTTCGTAATTGGCCAACAATTCTAACCCCGTTGAGTTATGAAGAGAATATTGTTTGTACTTATTGCCCTTCTGGCATCAGTTGGTGTTGCTCAAGCACAGAAAGTGGGCTATATCAATACTCAGACCATTCTGGGTGAGATGCCCGAGTATCTCTCAGCACAGCAGAGTCTTGAAAAACTGAGTGCGCAGTACCAGCAGTATCTGGAGCAGGAAGCTGCTAAAATTGAAGCGGCGTATCGTGCATATCAGTCTGACAGGAGCAGACTTACAGAGTCACAGAAGCAAGTCAGAGAAAACGATATAATCTCTATGGAGAAGAGACTCCAGGAGAAGCAGAAAGAGTATTTTGGGGAGAAAGGTGTTATGGCAACCAAATCTGAGCAGTTGCTTAACCCGTTGAGAAGCAGAGTGGATGCAGCCATCCGGAAGGTGGCCCAGTCAAGGGGCTATACGCTGATTATAGATGTCTCAGCTGTACAGGGTGTCGTGTATGCAGATCAGACAGCAGACCTGAGCCTCGAAGTGATAAGAAATTTATAAAAACAACATCAATAGATTATGAAAAAACTAGTTATCATCGCATTTATTGCACTTTTCAGTTCTGTATCTTCATTTGCGCAGGAATTGAAATTTGGCCACGTGAATATGCAGGAGATTATCCTACTTATGGATGAGATGGATTCTGCACAGGTGGTATTGGAGAAATTTGGCAAAGAACTTCAGGAGACATTTGTCTCAATGCAGAATGAGTTCCAGTCAAAAGTGAACACTTATCAGCAGATGAGTGCAAACTGGACACCAGCTGTAATGCAGGCAAAAACAGAGGAGTTGCAGAGTATGGAGCAGAGACTTCAGCAGTTCCAGGCAAGCGCACAGCAGGATATTCAATTGAAACAGCAGGAACTTATTGCCCCTGTACAGGCCAAAGCTTATGAGGCATTGACCAACCTTGGACAGGCAAATGGTTTCATCTACATTTTCGATATCTCTACAGGTTCAGTAGGGTATTTTAATGAGAAGATGAGTGTGGATGTATCAGAGATGCTTAAAAATGCTTTGAATATCCCTCTTGACAAGAAGATGAGACAGCCTGCAGCACAGCAGTAGTCGATTGAAATTTAAAAGGGGAAAACCTTGGACGGGGAACTATTTTCAAGTAGTTCCCCTTTTTTTCTTAAAATAAATTGGCAAAGCGAGAAAATATTGCTTAATTTTGTGTTTACTAAATTACAAATCATATTATGCAGCACAAAGTTATTGACATACAAGATGTTGTTATCCGTTTCGCTGGAGACTCGGGTGATGGTATGCAATTGACCGGTACCCTTTTCGCAGATTCATCTGCGTTGTACGGCAATGAAATTTCTACTTTTCCTGATTATCCTGCAGAGATTAGAGCTCCTCAAGGTACTGTTTCAGGTGTTTCTGGATTTCAAGTTCACATTGGAGCTGTAGAGATCAACACACCTGGTGACTTCTGCGACGTTCTTGTCGCTATGAACCCTGCGGCTCTGAGAGCAAATGCAAAATGGACAAAACCTACCGCTACAATTATCCTCGATGAGGATGCTTTTGATGAGGCAAATATCAAAAGGGCAGGTTTCCAGACTATGAATCCTTTTGAGGAGTTGAAAATCGAGGACAGAAACATCATCGTTTCACCTATCACCACTTTGACCAAAGAGTCTTTGAAAGATAGCGGCCTTGACAACAAGTCTATTGTCCGTTGTAAAAATATGTTCACTTTGGGTATGTGCTTCTATCTTTTCAACAGGGAGATGGATCACACCTTTGAATATCTTGAGAAGAAATTCAAAAAGAAACCACAGCTTATTGACGTCAATAAGAAAGTGTTGAAAGATGGTTTCAACTATGCAAGCAATATCCACGCTATCGCAAATACATATACAGTAGCACCTGCACAGCAGGAGAAAGGTACCTACCGTAATATTAACGGTAACCAGGCTACAGCATGGGGTCTTTTGGCAGCTTCAGAAAAATCTGGAATTCCATTGTTCTGCGGCTCTTATCCTATCACCCCTGCTACTGCAGTTCTTGAGGAACTTGCTATCTACAAGAATCTTGGTGCCAAGACTGTTCAATGTGAAGATGAGATCTCAGGTATCTGTACAGCTATTGGTGCAGCTTATGCAGGTAATTTCGCTGTAACTACCACCTCTGGTCCTGGCCTTTCACTAAAATCAGAGGCTCTAGGTCTTGCTATGATTACTGAGCTTCCACTTGTTATCGTGGATGTTCAGCGTAGTGGTCCATCTACCGGTATCCCTACCAAGACTGAGCAGACTGACCTTAACCAGGCATTGTATGGCCGTAACGGTGAGTGTCCTATTATGGTTATGGCAGCTCACTCTCCATCTGACTGTTTTGACAAAGCTTTCTACGCAGGTAAATTTGCATTGGAGCACATGATGCCTGTTATCCTTTTGACTGAAGGTTTCCTCGGCAACGGTTCAGAGCCTTGGAAAATCCCATCAATGAAAGATTATCCATCTATCGTTGCCCCTGTTGTTACTGAATGCGAAGGTAAGTTCAAACCATATGTAAGGGATGAAGAGAAATTTGCAAGACAGTGGGCAGTTCCAGGTACCCCTGGCCTTATGCACCGTGTAGGTGGTCTTGAGAAGACTCCAGAAGGTGTTATCTCATCTGACCCTCAAAACCACGAGATGATGTGTGCTGCACGTGCTGAGAAAGTAGCAAGAGTAGCAAACTATATCCCTGATGTTGAGGTAATCGGAGAGAAAGAGGGTGAAGTTCTTGTTGTTGGTTGGGGTGGTACATTCGGTCACCTTTATACAGCAGTTAAAGAGTTCCAGGCAGAGGGTAAGAGCGTATCACTTGCTCACTTTGACTATATCAATCCACTACCTAAAAACACTGCAGAGGTATTCTCTAAATTCAAGAAAATTATCGTTTGCGAGTTGAACAGCGGTCAGTTCGCTGCTTACTTGAGAGACAAACATCCTCAATTCCACTACCATCAGTTGAACAAAGTTCAAGGTCAGCCTTTCATTGTGAAAGATGTAGTAGATGCAGTTAATAATATTCTTTAATAGGAGGAAGTACGATTATGAAATATACAGCACAAGATTTCAAAAGCAATCAGGAAGTAAGATGGTGCCCAGGTTGTGGTGACCATATGGTACTTATGTCGCTCCAGAGAGCGATGCCTGAAGTAGCGGAGGCTATGAACTATAACCTTGAGGACTTTGTATTTGTCTCAGGTATCGGTTGTTCTTCACGTCTTCCTTACTATATGAACACTTACGGTTTCCACAGTATCCACGGTCGTGCTACTGCCATCTCTACAGGTGTGAAAGTGGCTAACCCTAAACTTGCAGTATGGCAGGCAACAGGTGACGGTGACTCATTGGCTATCGGTGGTAACCACTTTATCCACGCTATCCGTCGTAATATCGATATCAACATCGTATTGTTCAACAACAGAATCTATGGTTTGACAAAAGGTCAGTACTCACCTACATCTCCACTTGGAAAGATCACCAAAACCTCTCCATATGGTACAGTTGAGCAGCCATTCAACCCAGGTTCTCTTGTAATTGGTGCAAGAGGTACATTCTTCGCACGCAGCATTGACTCTGATATCAAACTTAATCAAGAGGTATTTTTGGCATCTGCCCAGCATAGGGGTTGCTCAGTAAACGAGATGCTCGTTAACTGCGTTATCTACAATGATGGTAGCCATAAAGAGATTTCAGATAAAGATGTAAAAGCGGACAGAACTATCACCCTACGTCATGGTGAGCCTATGATCTTCGGTAAAGACAGGGACAAAGGTCTTGTTCTTGGCGAGGACGGCAAGCTTAAAGTGGTAAAGATTGGTGAGAACGGTGTTACAGAGAAAGACATCCTTGTACACGATGCTCACTGTCAGGATGCATCAATGCACACAATGCTTGTGGAGATGAAACACCCTGATTATCCTGTAGCATTGGGTATTATCCGCGATGTGGAGGATGGTACTTATGACCAGAGAGTTGAGGCTCAGCTTGAAGAGGTAAAAGCCAACGCCAAGATTCACTCAGTGGATGAACTGCTTCACAGCGGTGCTACCTGGGAGGTAAAATAATCACGACATAACATTAACAATTATAACTTTAATCAATTAACATTTATTATGAAAGTTGCAGATGTAATGGCCAAACTTGAGGCTAAGTATGGTCACGAAAAAGAGTATCTTCAAGCAGTTAAAGAGGTACTTGACTCAATCGAGGAAGTTTACAACCAACATCCTGAGTTTGAGAAAGCTAAAATCGTGGAAAGAATGGTTGAACCAGACCGTATTTTCACTTTCAGAGTTACTTGGGTAGACGATAAAGGTGAAGTTCAAACTAACCTTGGTTACAGAGTTCAATTCAACGCTGCTATCGGCCCTTACAAAGGTGGTCTTCGCTTCCACAAAGCTGTTACCCCTTCTATGTTGAAATTCTTGGGTTTTGAACAAACTTTCAAAAACGCTTTGACTACTCTTCCTATGGGTGGTGGTAAAGGTGGTTCTGATTTCGATCCAGTTGGAAAATCTGACGCTGAAATCATGAGATTCTGCCAGGCATTCATGTGGGAACTTTGGAACTGCATCGGTCCAGATCAGGATATCCCTGCTGGTGACGTAGGTGTAGGTGGTCGTGAGATCGGTTACATGTACGGTATGTACAAAAAACTTGCTCGTGAGTACAACACAGGTGTATTGACCGGTAAAGGTGGTACTTGGGGTGGTTCTATCCTTCGTCCTGAGGCTACAGGTTTCGGTGCACTTTATTTCACTGAGCATGTTCTTGCAAAAGCTGGTAAAGATATCGTTGGTAAAACTGTTGCCCTTTCAGGTTTCGGTAACGTAGCTTGGGGTGCTGCTACTAAAGCTCTTGAACTTGGTGCTAAAGTTGTGGCTATCTCTGGTCCAGACGGCGTATGCGAAATTCCAGAGGGTATCACTCCTGAGATGATCGACTATATGCTTGAAATGCGTGCTTCTAACCGCAACAAAGTAGAGGATATGGCTACCAAATTCCCTGGTGCTGCCAAATTCACTGCAGGTAAGAAAGCTTGGAGCGTAAAATGTGATATCGCTCTTCCTTGCGCATTCCAGAATGAGCTTAACGGTGACGACGCTAAAGAACTTCTTGCTAACGGTACATGGTGCTGCTGCGAGGTTTCTAACATGGGTTGTACCCCTGAGGCTATCCACACATTCCAGTCAGCTGGCATCTTGTTCGCTCCTGGTAAAGCTGTTAACGCAGGTGGTGTAGCTACTTCAGGTCTTGAGATGACTCAGAACGCTTCTCACATCAGCTGGTCAGCTAAAGAGGTTGATGACAAACTTCACTTCATCATGCAGAGCATCCACGAGGCTTGTGTTAAATTCGGTACACAGCCAGACGGTTCTGTTGACTATGTGAAAGGTGCAAACATCGCCGGTTTCATGAAAGTGGCTCAGGCTATGTTGGAGCAGGGTACTGTTTAATGAATGTCATTTTACGGTTTACCGTAGAAACTCAAATATCCAGAAGGGCCGACGAAATGTCGGTCCTTTTTTTTATATTTGTGCTCTAATACAATTAAGTATGGCAATAATAAAATCATTGAACGGATTTACCCCTAAGATAGGTAAAAACTGTTTTATCGCTGAAAATGCGGTTATAGTGGGAGATGTGGAGATCGGAGACGATTGCAGCATCTGGTATTCTTGTGTTTTGAGAGGTGATGTCAATCCTATAAGGGTAGGCAACAGAGTAAATATTCAGGATGGAGCAGTACTTCATACACTTCATAAAAGGTCTATAGTAGAGGTAGGTGATGATGTTTCTGTAGGGCACAATGCCATCATTCATGGTGCAAAGGTTGGAAGCAATGTTCTCGTAGGTATGGGTGCTATCCTTATGGACAATGCAGAAGTGGCAGATGGCAGTATTATTGCTGCAGGAGCAGTAGTCCTTTCAAACAAGAAACTTGAACCCGGAGTATATGCAGGTATTCCTGCTGTGCAGGTGAAGGAGGGGAGCGAAGAGATCACAGCAGCGGCACATAAGAATGCACAGGGCTATATGATGTATAAGGGATGGTTCCTGGATGAAGAGAATTATAAATAAATCATTTTAATATAGATATTATGAAAAAATTGTTCCTATTGGCTGCAGCAGCATTGGCATTTGCCTCTTGCTCAAATGGCGGCTACAAAATCTCAGGCGCAGTAGCCGGAGAAGATGAAGTTCTGAAAGAGGGTAAGGCTTACCTTGTCAATTCAGACAGAAAAAATCCTACAAGAGACACAGTAGATGTCGTTGACGGTAAATTTGTCTTCACTGGTGAAGTTGTAAATCCTGATACTTATTATATCCAAGTGGAAGGCCTTCCAGGTTATGTAACACTTTTCCTTGAAAACACATCGTATACAGTATCAGCAGCATCTGACAAACTATCAGAAGCTCAAGTTAAAGGTGGTGAGACCCAGGCAATGATAACTTTTATCAATGAGGAGGGCAAAAAGATCCAGAACGAACTCATTCCAGATAGAAAAGCGATTTTGGATGAGTACAGGGCTGCTACTACCACTCCAGAGAGGAAAAAGGAGATTGTAGCTTTGTTTGACGAAGTGGATAAAAGGGTTAATGCTATCTCTGATTCTGTTGTAAATGCAAATCCTTTGAGCTATTACGCTTTGATGCAATTCGCTTCTAATGTACTTGATTATGAGTTGGCAAAAGCTGAGGAGCTATTGGCCTCTTTCAAGGCAGATGTACGTTTTGCAACACACCCTAAACTCCTTACAGCTGAGGGTTATATCGAGAAGGAGAGGGCTCTTCAGCCAGGTCAGCAGGCTCCAGATTTCACCATGAAAGATCCTGATGGTAAAGAGGTTAAACTTTCAGATATCTACCCTAAGGGCAAAGTTACCATGATCGATTTCTGGGCAGGCTGGTGCAACCCTTGCCGTCAGTTCAACCCTAAACTTGTAAAAATTTATAAGGAGTACCACAAGAAAGGTTTCGAAATTCTTGGTGTGTCTCTTGATAGAGACAGAGACCAGTGGCTTGACGCTATCAAGACTGACAAGCTTACCTGGACACAGGTATCGGATATCAATTTCTGGGATACTGAAGCTGCAAAACTTTACAATGTAAGATACATCCCTCAAAATGCTTTTGTGGATGCTGAAGGTAAGATAATTGCACGCAGAGTATCTGAAGAGGAGATTGTCAAACTTCTTGAAGAACACCTTAAATAGTATAGAATGATAGGGGTATATGATTCCGGGGTAGGGGGACTTTCTGTATGGCGTGAGCTATACAGGATAATGCCAGAGCAGGATTATATTTATGTTGCTGATGGAGCCCATTGCCCTTATGGAACCAAGCCCATTGAATTCATCATATCACGAGCAGATGCCATCACCCGCTTCTTTCTGTCGAAAGGGGCAGAGGTGGTGGTTATTGCTTGTAATACAGCCACTGCTGCAGCGGTGGATTATCTGAGAGGGAAATACTCTATCCCTTTTGTGGGGATGGAACCGGCCATAAAACCGGCGGCACTCGCCTCCAAAAGTGGGGTAGTGGGGGTTCTGGCCACAGCAAATACATTCAAAGGGTCCCTCTATAACAATACCCTGGAGAAATTTGCTTCCAATGTTAAAGTAATAGAGAAAGTGGGGACAGGTCTTGTCGAGTGTGTAGAATCGGGAAATACTGAGGGTGAGGAGGTAGATGCCCTTCTCCACCGTTATGTGGACGAGATGAAGAGTGAAAAGGCTGATGCCATCGTACTGGGATGTACCCACTATCCGTTCCTTGAGGGTGCTATATCCAGAATAGCTGGGGAGGGTGTGAGGATATTCAACCCTGCACCTGCTGTAGCCTTGCAGACCAAAAGGATTATTGAGTCCCTAGACTCTCCAAAATCTTCAAATTCCAGGTATCTCTTCTTTTCTACAGGGGATACAAAAATAATGAGGTCTATCGTATCTCAGATAGACCCCATCTTATCGGACTGTGTTTTCGAAACAGTCGTTATCGATTAGAATTCATACCCTAAAGAGGCCATAAAGCTGCCGTTGATAGGGGAGTTGTCAAATCCTATCACATATGCTCCGTTGAGTGTTATTCCGAGGAATTTAACACCTAGTCCGGCTGAAAAGTAGCTTGGTATGGATTTTTGATCTCCATAGTGGTAGCCCACTCTGGCTGCTATCATGTCGTTGTATTTGTACTCCAGGCCTGCTCCTGCCATAAAACTCTGGTGATAAAGGAGGTAATCACCCTCTGCATGCACAGAGAGTGTATTCTGCTCATTTATATCCAGTGCATAACCTACACCCAATTTGCCCATTGCGGGGAGATTATATGGTGTGTAGCCATAATCTATCTTTGACCCAAGATTTGTGGCAGCCAACGCGAGGCGTAGCCCTCTGAGTCGGTATGATACGGAGATATCGGCTCCAAAAGCTGATCCGGATGTCTCTTCATATATGGTAGATGAGATAAATCTGAAATTTACCCCTATTGCGAGTCCTCTGAAGATCTTGTATCCTACGCCCAGCTCAACGGACATATCGCTCGGAGTAAACTGATCTTTTATAGAACCGTCATTTCCTATGATATCGTATGGTTTGTGCAGCATATATTTGCCGTTAAGACCCACTGATAGTCTATTGAAGAGCAAACCGTATCCTGATACGGCCAATACTCCGTCGTTCATCCCTTTTGGCTGCCATGCCCCGTAGGATGCTGCTACAGACATCTTTTGTGTTCCAAGTGCTGTAGCAGAGGCATTGGATGCAATGGTAAAGGCATTTGCATCGGCTGTAAGGGTAGCACCACCCAGACTGTAATATGCAGGATCTGATGAGATGTTAAGGAACTGGGCACTCTGACCATAAAGTTGTGCCGCAAAAATTATTGATATGGCTATTGATAATATCTTTTTCATTTCTCATCCTCCTTATTATAGTTTGACAATAGTTCTTTTGAGTGTCACCTCAGATGTTACTACCTCTACATTATAGGCACCGCCATCCCATCCTGTAACATCTATTTTGTATGGATCAAATGGATCAATTACCAGATCACTCACCTGATGGACAAGACCTCCCATACTGTTGGTGATCTTTATCGATACCGGCTCCTCTTTCCCTGTTCTGATGTACATATACTCTGTAACAGGGTTAGGGTATACGTCTGCAGGTACTGATGCATCCCTTACAAGTATCCTCAGAGGGGTAGTTACAGAGGCTCCAAGGTCATCTTTGGCTATGATATCCACTATACAGCTGCCATATGCCATAGGGGTGATGTGAATCTTGTCCCCAACGATGTTGACGTTAGCTACGGCATTATTGGTAGATACACTGCTGAATGAGAGGTCATCCCCATCCTCATCCACTATATAGTCTGTGATTTTAAGAGAGACTGTAGCCGCTGTTTTTGATGCAAATATCTGGTCATCAAAGTCTTTCAGAGCTTTAGGGGCGTGGTTGGGTAGAATTGTATACTGGAAGTCAGCAGAGTCGTATGCTCCGTACTTGTCCTTGACTACTATATTTCCGGTGTATGTCCCGGCATCGGCTTTAGGTCCTTCAATGGTGATTTCACCCAAATTATTTGATACGAGTCTGAAGGAAGCAGCCTCAGAGCCTGGTGTAAATGACGGTGTTATAGAGTGTCCGTCTGGCTCGCTGATAGTAAGTGTAAGTATCCCTTGTCTTGTCGCCTTTACAGTAATTTCAGAACCTTGGGCAAATCCTATTACAGGTGGATTGTTTTTGGTTGTGGTTACAGCGGTAACTTCTGTTATCTCCGATTGGTTGCCGGCTGCATCTACAGCCACTGCACCTACATAGTAATTCTGCTCGAATTCAAGGTCTCTGAGTGTGTCACTGAATGTTTCACCGGCTTTATAACCATCCAGTGGGAACAACTCCCTAGTGGCCTGATTTGGCTTCGAAAAATCATTTTTCGAGTAGCAAATCATAATATTGTTTGGAGTCACGTCATCCTCATCAGCAGGTACAGTGAGTGAGAATATAATGTTGTTTGAGACTGTGGATACTTTGAAGTCCTCAATATTTTCCGGGGGCGTTCCTGTGCCACTTGTCACAGCCATATATGCATCGACAAGACCGTTGCCTATAAGGAAATTTGGATTTTGTTTTGATATGTCCTTTACTGTAGTTTCCAGAATGTTTCTTAACTTCTCAGCGGTAAATCCAGCGCCACCCTTATTTGCTACGGTTAGAGCAGCTACACCTGATACGTGTGGGCATGCCATCGATGTACCTTGCATATATCCATATTTGTCGCCTGGGATGGTGCTGTATATTTGTGGCCCCTTCATGGCATCTCCACCTGGAGCAGATATATCGCACCAGTCTCCGTAATTTGAGTAGTATGCCCTTACGAAGTCGGCACCGATAGATGCTACTGCTATAGCCCCTTCATACTCTGCTGGGTATCCAATCTCACTATTGTCATTTCCTGATGCAAAAATTACTACGCCACCGGCCATTGGACCCACCTGTTTGCCATTTTTGTCCAGACCTGCATATTTGTTGAAATAGTCTATAGCAGCTTTGTCTGAAGATGGGGTGTCGGAGAGGTTGGCCTGAGGCAAATATCCCCAACTGTTCTGTGATATTACTGCACCATTGTCAGCTCCCCACTTTATTGCTTCAGCGCCAGAGCCAGAGTCATCTCCGTCAAATATCTGGCATGACATGAGTTTTACCCCTGGTACACCTTTCGCTGCATCGCCACCAGCCACACCGCAAACACCTTTGCCATTGTTGTTTACTGCAGCGACAGTTCCCGCTACGTGTGTTCCGTGATCATCTGCAGTAATGCCAAATGTGCCGTTGGTAAAATTCTTGCCGTATTTGGTATCCCCTGTCTTCCCTGGGTTGTGCCACATATTCCCTGCAAGGTCTTCATGGTTGAAATCTATACCTCCATCCACTACAGATACAATAACATCTTCGCTTCCAGCTTTGTATTTACCCTTCCATAAGGGCATTACATTGATGTCTGAGCCTTTGATATGACCGCTCTGTGAGCCATCATTATAGTAGTGCCACTGTTTGCTTAGCCCCGGGTCGTTAAATGGATAATCTTCTGCAGTTGGAACTGCAAAGGGGTTGGTTGCGAATGCTTCGGGGATCACTTCGCTCTTAATATGTATTAGCTGAGGTCTGTACTCCACGATATCTATACCTTCCAATGTGTTGAGCTCGTTTCCTGCTTTGGTAAGAGATACCTCGCGGTTGAACTCAATTATATACCATAGGTGGAGCCCCTCTGCACGGGTCCTCTCCTCAAACTCTCCGGCAGGTGGGAACAGACGTCTCATATTGGTAATATTGAGAGTAGATGTGAGACCGTCCATCGATTTTACAGAGTCAAAGTGTACGGTACCTTCTTCGTTGATATTCTCTTCAATATCCTTGAAGAACTGAGGTGTGATCTTTATGTTGATGACACCCTGTTCAAAATACTTGGCATTGCACTCCTGATCATTGATAGTGAGGAGCTCCTCCTGAACATCTATAGGGGCCTCCTGAGTACAACTACTTAAAAATAAGCCACAAACTAGTAAACTTGCAATAAATCTTCTCATCTTTTCAGTGGTTACTTGTTAATATATTTCACTAAAATAGAGAAAAATTTTCACAATTCAAGATATGATACATATATAATAACAAAAAGGCACCCTCCTGGGAGGATGCCTTAATTGGATTATTGATAAGCTGATGCTTACTTTTTAGTGAATGTTACTACTGGTAGAACCAAATCCCATGCGCCAGTTTCATCAGTGATATAGATACCAAGATCTTCACTTGTGATAACAACACCATCAGTAGTATTTACCTTAAGAACGATGTTGCCTGACTGTACAACATTTGGGAAATCTACACCATAAAGAGAGATTTCATATGTGCCGTTGTACTTGTATGCACAAGACTGTCCAATAGGAATAGAGATAGTACCTGCCTCAAGATCTGCAATACCGTAGAATCTTGTATCAGCTGATGGATATGCAAAGCTGGTTGCGAAGTAAGGGATGATACCGGCAAACCAAACCATAGTTACATCTTTCTCATCTTTCATAATCTCTAAATCCCAAGTTGAAGGGCCATTGTAGTAACTCAAAGCAGAAGCTGAGTACTTACCAAGGATAGCACTTAGAGGGTGGTCATGGTCTAGAATAGTGATAGTACAAGAGTTCTCAGCACCTTCAGCTACATCACCTGTAGATTTGAATTTAAGAGAGAACTTGATGTCACCTGTGAAAATGCCATCTCTCTCGATGATGTTTACAGTGATGTACTGAGTTCTTGCTTCAGGAGTGAAGGTAAGGATACCGGTCTCATCAGCAAGTTTGTAGTCCACTCCGTTTTTAGCAGTACCATCTACAGCCTCATAAGAGACTGATGTTGAGACACCTTTAAGAGAAGCAAGGGTAACAGGGATAACAACAGTTTTACCCTCTTCCTTAACAGAGACAGCAGCTTTGTCAAATGCTACGAAAGCATCCTTGTCGTTGAATTTAGGCGATTCGTTCAGGTTACAAGAACTGAACAAAGCAGCACCAAATACGAACAAGCTTATATATGTCAATACTTTTTTCATTGTCTGTTCAAATTTTAATAACCACTATTTTGTACAAGATTTTCGTTAACATCAGTCTCTCTCTTAG
>JAGBVU010000022.1 GCA_017630155.1 Bacteroidales bacterium | reverse complement strand
TCTTTCTTCATTTTTGCACCAATCACCCTGACAGCACCCGTTAAAACCTATTTCTGATAGCGGGTCGGTGCAGAAAGATGTTGATAGTCTGACAAATATCCACACAGCACCCCCCGCAGTATGCTGTCTGAAACGGATGGGGATGGTGATTGGAAAATGTTCAAAATCTGATACCAATTTTTTTTCATCTGAGACCAATTTTTTCTGTGTGAAATATTGTCTAACATTAAACTTATACCCCTATGACTATCACATTCGTTTGCAGAAGTGCAAAAGTCAGTAAAAAGGACGGACTGACCCCATTGGAACTATACGTTATCATCAAAGGGAAAAGGCGGTTCGTCTCCCTTAACCGTAAAATTGACCAGAAACTGTTCAACCCCAAGAAACAGATTGTCCGTGGAGACCCGCAGACCAACGAATACATTGAAGCAGTCCGTATGAAGTGTTATTCGCTGGAAACGGAAATGTTGAAGCGTGGTCTCCTCTTCACAGTGGATACTTTTGTCTATGCGTTCAAGCACGGAATTAGACAGAACAGCATATCCGTCTATGCACTATTTGACAACTTTATGGAAAAGCAGTTGGAGAAGGAGGAAGTGGGTCTGATTACACACGCTATATATGTTAAATACCGATGCACAATCCGTTATTGTAAGGAAGCGATGCAGACCGACAAGATGCTGTCCGAACTCACCACATCTGATATGGAAGACATTTACACTTATATGCTCCATCAGATGTCCAACAACAGTGCAATCTGCTATATGAGAAAGTTAAAGACTATATTAATATATGCTATCAGTCAAGGATACATATCAAGCAACCCACTCACCTTCAAATTACATAAGGACAAGGTAAAGAAAGAACCCCTTACCCTTGAAGAAGTCCGTCGGATACGGACAAAGGAATTGGGGTCAAGGAGTTTGGAAAACATCAGAGACCTTTTCATTCTACAATGTTATACGGGACTTGCGTTTAGGGATATGTCCTGTTTGAGTGAAAAGGACATTGAGATAGACAAGGACGGTAAAGAATGGATTGTCAAGGAGCGTATCAAGACAGGTGTTCTTGCGTTTATCCCCATCCTCCCTGTGGTCAAGGAGATATTGGTCAAGCATAACTATCACCTGCCGACATTGACTAATCAGAAATACAACTCATACCTGAAAGAGATACAGGAGTTATGTGGTATCAAGAAGACACTGCACTCCCATCTTGCACGCCATACCTGTGGAACGCTGCTCCTCAATGCTGGCGTGGATATGCTTACTGTATCAAAGGTTCTCGGACATAGTTCAACAAAGACCACCGAGATGGTGTATGCTAAACTACTCCCCGAAACAATAATGAAGCGTGTAGAAGAAGTGTCTGATAAACTGATGTAATAAGACTGTCCAACCGTATCCCCATCCGTTTCAGACAGCATACTGCGGGGGGTGCTGTGTGGATATTTGTCAGACTATCAACATCTTTCTGCACCTACCCGCTATCAGAAATAGGTTTTAACGGGTGCTGTCAGGATAACGGGTGCAAAAATGAAGAAAGACATCGGTAATCTATCAGATTATCAATGTCTTTCGGTTTATTTCGGAGCGAAATCGCACCGTTAGAAGTGGAGCATTAGCGAACTGACAGCACTCCCTCTAATTTGTTGATAATCTTAATGTTCTAAAATCCTATTTTTAGTTTG
>JAGBVU010000021.1 GCA_017630155.1 Bacteroidales bacterium | reverse complement strand
GGAACTTCAAGGACTCACCCCGGATCAGATACAAGCTTTGATTGAGATGGTGAAGAAAAATAAATCATAAGATTACGAATCTGAGAAGAAATCTATAACTTAGTGCCATGAACGAGATACAAGATATACAGAGCCTCTATAATGAAGTGAGGGAGATAATCGCATCTGCGAGGCAGAATGCGACTCGCAGTGTGGACTTTTGTCGTGTGCAGATGTACTGGAGTATCGGTAAACGTATTCTGGAGACAGAACAAGAGGGAAAGGAAAGAGCTGAGTATGGTTCTTACTTGCTGAAGAACCTGGCAAAGAAGCTTGAGCCGGAATATGGAACAGGCTTTTCTGTTAGACAATTGGAGAGGAGTCGTCAATTTTATAAGATGTATCCAATTGCGACCGCACTGCGGACGCAATTCAACTGGACTCAATATAAATTGCTTCTTGCAATCTCAGATGATTATAAAAGAGAGTATTATGAGCTAGAGGCTATTAACAATGCTTGGACAGCTCGCGAGATGGAGCGCCAGATTAACAGTCAATTGTATGAGCGCCTCCTGTTGAGTAATGATAAGGAAAGCGTGTTGGCTATAGCTCGTAAAGAAAGAATACCTCAGCAGCCACAGGAGATAATAAAAGATCCGATGGTTCTGGAATTCCTTGGTTTGGAACGTAAGGCTGCGTATTATGAAAAAGACTTGGAGCAGGCTCTTATTACACACCTGCAGAAGTTTTTGTTGGAATTGGGCAATGGCTTTACTTTCGTTGCTCGTCAGAAAAGAATACTCATAGAGGATGATGAGTTTTTTGCTGACCTTGTGTTTTACAATCGCCTACTGCGCTGCTTTGTGGTAATAGAACTTAAGACTGAGAAACTGACTCATCAGGATCTTGGCCAGTTGCAGATGTATGTGAATTATTATGATCGTGTCGAGAAGACTCCGGATGAAAACCCTACCATAGGAATTCTTCTCTGTACCACAAAGAATGACACTGTGGTCAAGATGAGCCTTCCAGAAAACAATTCATCCATATTAGCAAGCCAATATCAGTTGTATCTTCCTACACAGGATCAGCTTAAAACCGAGGTGGAGTCATTGATTCGAATTACAAGCGAAACAGAAAGTGGTTAGGTCAGCCGCTAGATAAGTGGGGAAATCTTGATTCAAAGAAATTAAGGAAAGCTTATCCTAAATTGAGAGAGTACATCTTTATTTCGCTTGTTGCCAAAACGCCAATTGATTGGATAGCTCTTGATAAAGGAGAAATTAAAGTGGCTGACGTAGTTACTCAGCTTATCAAGACTATGGAAGAATATGCAAACTACGGATTCTCTGTAATGGCTGATAAGTTAGAATCTGATAAGGGGTATTTCTTTTCAAAGCGTGCATTTCTTGACATCTTCATGGAGTTAACGGATAGAGACAGAAGGGATGAAGAGACGGAAGATGATGTGGAGCCTTTATAACGTATGATAGAGTAGATCTGTGCTCAGAAAACAAACAAGGGGCCTGACTAATTTAGTTGAGTCAGCCCCTTGTTGAAGTGATAATATAACTACTCGTGAAGTTCATATGGTATAAAGTATGCCTTGACGGAATCTATGTAAGTCTGAATTTTTGATAAATCCATATCTAGTAGCGTGTAGTTGTATTTGCACCATTCGAAGTAGTTAATGATGCTCTGTCCAATCTGTTCTCCTATATCTGTGGACCACCATCGGAATGTGCGCCCCTGCATTTTATGTATATCATCGAATTTCCTGGCTGATTCATGAATAAATACTCCAAATGGTGGAGAAAAACTTTCAGAACGAAAAGCCTGGATTATTGGCATGCCCAATAGCAAGCTATTTTTATAATTTTGTTCAATGTCAGTCGTGACCTCTTCTGTTAGTGATTTGCCGTTGATGATTTCGCCATATGCAATGGCTCCACGTATAATAAAGCGTTTGTCAAACGCAGGTTCTTCGCTAAAGATTGTGTACAGATTATTGTAAATACGTTTTATAACACATGTCATATCTTTTTTATTCGGGCTTGTGAGATATGCACCATCCATTACAGGATAAATAGTTACTGAATTGTTGTAATGTTTTGCGGATTCTATAATAACAGCGTGTAGTTTCAGAATGAAATTTGCAGATTTGGCTAATGATTCCGACATAGTGTTTTGGGTGCCCATTGTATCAATCCAGCATACATATTGGTTACTGGTTTTTAATGCTTGGGCATTAATGCTTGGTATGAATTGTTCGTGTTTCATTTTATTCATTTATCCATTCTTCTGGTATTAACTTTTGTCCGTTACGCCACTCCTCAATAATATAATTTTGATAACGTTCATCTTCAAGTGAGGCGTGTTCCATAATAATTACCTGTAGTTGGTTTTTAAGTTCTTCTGTTCTGTCAAAAATAAAGTTGAACATTTTTAAAACAGATTCACTGTCAGTATCGGTTAGGTCTCCTTCTGAATACTCTGGTGGAAAATATGCCTGAGATGGTTGGTCTATGAATATGAATCTTGGTACTGGCCGATTATTTAATATAAAATATTTATGCAAAGCAAAAATAATGAGAAGGTGATAACTGACCCAGTTCGCTCCACTTCCAATCTCAGATAAATCTAAGACCTTATCAGTGTCTAAGAAAGTTTTAATACCTAATTTCTTAAGATCAAATCTGATAGTAGCTCCAATATGCTCAATGTCTAATAACTTGAGCCAATTATTCATGTATTTATCAATCACAAAAATACTATCTTCTAATCTGGATAGTGTTTGTTCTTTATCAACTAATGCTTGAAATCTCTCTAGCTTTTGCTGAATATCGCTTATTTGATTATCTAAATTACCAAAATTGCGACTGGCTTCGATACTATCTAAAAATAGAGTGGCTTTTCCTATTACCTTCCCGCGTTCCAAGTTGAGATCCCGACGTTTTCTTTCAGAACTCTCAATCTTATATATTGCATTTATTGAGGCTTCAAGACTGGCTAATTTTGACTTGATGTCAAGTTCTTGTTGAATCAGTTTGGCAAGATATTCTTCGGCTTGAGTCGAATCATAGGTGGCTTTTTCAAGGTTTGAGTTTAATTGATAAAGAGTTTCAAGCATTTGAGATACAGAAGGGAGTTCTGTATCCAATTTACTTCCGCAAATAGGACACTTCTGGGGGTCTACACCATTGTCATCAAAGAGCCCAATACTATCTAGTCTGTTCTTTTGATATGTTAATTCTGTTTCAAATTGTTTACTATTATTGGCATATGATTTAGTTTTTGCTATTAAGTCTTGGATTCTTCCTAATTCGTCTAAATATTCATTTCGTGAGGTTATTAGTTCGTTTAGTCTAGTGCCTGTTCCCGAGTGTGTGGCTTCAGGTGAATTAAGTTCCCATCCTTTTATGGAGTGTAAAATATCTAGTTTTTCTTTTGTGGATAATGACAATGTGTTAGATAATTTTATAAGACGCATTTCTTTTGCTTCCTCAAGAAGAGAGTCAACAATTTCATTCCCTTGATTTACTAAATCTTCTATTTCCTGTTTGCGTTGTTTCGCTTTGGCAAGTTCTTTCTTCAGCTTTTTAATTTCAGCCTCTATGGCAACTTGATCTTCTCGAATTGCTCCAAGAAAATAAGGAAGTGTTGCTTGTATTGCTTGAGGAATCATTTGCTCTGTTTGTTGATAGAACAAATATTCTTGTTGGTCAATAAGCGTTTGAGGTTGATAGCAATATAGTCTGGCGTGCCTGAAATTTACAGGTGCTTTTTCCGTTGTGGTCGTTGGTACGCAATCGATATCCTTGGAGATTCCTAGTTGATTGGAAAGAAAGCGTATGAGGTAGTCTGTTGATACGTTATCTGTTATTTGATCATAATCCGGTATAATACCACTGTCCTCTAATTTTAATAAACAGGCTTCTGATGTTGTTGAAACTTTTTTAACATCGGGATTTAGTCTACCTATAAAATAGGTGTCTGTATTATTATAAGTAACGCATATCCCAAACCAAGTTACATTTTCTCGAATAATTCCAGCCGGAATTTTGCAACTTCTTGAACCCAAACAATAGTCAACGATATTTAATATGGCCGATTTTCCTGATTTCGAATCACCAGTAACGATATTTACTTGTCCAGTATTGAAATTAAGGATTCGTGGGGCATGGTCACGATCTTTATAGAGTATGATATTATTAATCTGCATATTTAGGGTCTTAATTTTAATAAAGAGAATATTGTTGCTGTGTCACCCGCTCTGTGTAGCCATTTACCTAGAAATCGCGCCTGTTTCATAAGGAATTCATTTTCGGGGCTTAAAGGAACTTTCCTAAATGAAATGCTTGGGTTAGCTTCTAAACTTCCATCGCTATTTAGTATTATGTGTTTACGTGATATAGAAAACATAAGTGCTTCATTTGTGTACTCTTTTAACTCTTTAACTCTATTAGGAAACTCAATTAATAGATGTTCATTTACAATACACCAATTTAGAAGTTTAGTTGCAATTGTTTTAGGGAAAGTTTCTAATGTTTTTGTTGATAATAGTAATGGCAGTACTATGTATATAAGCGGATAATCAAAACCAGGCTTATTCGAAGCATTGTTGTGTTCTTTAATCGTGCAGTATAGTAAGATGCTGCAAAATGCTGGATTTAAGATGCTGGCATCAATAATTGAGCGTTGATTCCATTTTTTCATTCTTCATTAATTTTGATTTCAAAATCAGGATGCCACCCTAGACGTTTTAGGTCAGATAGCATATGAATGCTGCCTTTCTCTAAATATGCTGGTTGAAATGATTCTCTGAATTTTATATTTGAATCTTTACTGTAATGTGAGCGATAGAAGGTTCTTCCTTTTGTTATTTTTTCCTCCTCAGTACTATTAGCAGTATCATCTTTAAGAAAAGTAAATGCCCTTTCCCAGTCTTCGTGGATGCGTGAGTCGTATGTGGCCAATTCATCCGCTATAACAAGGCCTTCTCGCACCCATTTTGATCTCTGGCTATATGCTCTCTTATAATCGCTGATTGCGATTCTTTTTGCCTCATTCCCTACCCCAACTAATGTTAGTTGTTTTACGAAGACATCTTTTTGACAGTGTGTTAATTCATCATCAGTTATTTCAATTGAATTTGGAAAGTCATCCGGAAGGTTGTCTAACTTGTATTTATCGCGTATGTTTTGAATTTTAATATGTAATTGTCTATATGAAATATAATCTGACTTATTTTGTAAAATTTCAATACATTGAATGAACCACCATCCAATTAATTCATCAAAAAATATCTCCAATTTATCGGGCGGTGCAGATAACCTTAAATCTTCCTTTAATTTTTTAATAGTTTCGCCTGTGTCTAATGAGGCATCTAAAATATAGATGTTTTTTATTAATGCTTCCTTTTGAGTGTCGGATAAAAGATTGAACGCTCTGTAGGCCAGACAATTTGTTGCATTACTTACTTCTGAGGCGATTTCAGTCATGTGCTTGACAATGGCCTTAATATCTCGTTTTTTACCTGGTTTCATTTTTTCAAGGAAAGTCCCGTTTGAGATGTTTTGGGTGGTAACTAGATGAAAGAAGGTTGTGTCCGTAGATAATGTTCCGTCTAAAATACCTTCACTCCATACACGTATTGTTTTCCACAAGTCGCTACTACGTTCACTTAGTGTTGTACTATGATTAATGTGTAGTTTTGTTTGATAAAGAGAAAGAGTATCTATGCCATCAATAGTGATGTCGTCTAAAGACTCGAGGGTAAAGAGCGAAGATGCATTACCGCCTTGTTTGAGAAGGAGATATAAGCCATGCAATATTTGATAGTGGTAACCTAAGGCTGGCTCCTTGGCTGAGAAATCAGATACTGCCATTTTACTGAATCGCTAATTTAACACGTTGACTTTGCAAATTTAAGTTTTTTATTTGTATCTGATATATAGGTGGATAGATATTTATTTTACAGTTGTGCAAATGTAGGCAAAATGTGATAGATCCGACAAAATCCGAAAAACTGAAAAATAAAATAGTTTGTGTTCCCAAGAAGGAAAAAGCA
Organism: Bacteroidales bacterium; assembly: GCA_017630155.1. Taxonomy (GTDB): domain Bacteria; phylum Bacteroidota; class Bacteroidia; order Bacteroidales; family UBA932; genus CAAGNP01. The sequence goes on along the minus strand of JAGBVU010000021.1, from coordinate 76,954 downwards.
CTCACGAAAATTTCGTAAGTGCTTTATTTTCAAATAGCGAGGCCCAGGATTTGGCCTCCGGCATTCCTGGAACGGCCTCTATTGATCTTTACTGGATGGAAGCACCGCGGACCGGGGTCCGCTGCTTTTTTGTTATGGAAGGGCCATGAGAGCAAGCTCTCTGCCCTTCCATAACAAAAAAGCACCGCAAACTTCGTTTGCAGTGCTTCCTTCCAGTAGCGAGGCCCAGGATTGAACTGGGGACCTCATGATTATGAATCATGCGCTCTAACCAACTGAGCTACCTCGCCATCTTATTTCAAAGTTCTTGGTTGAGATACCAGGAGTCGAACCTAGATTTACAGAGCCAGAATCTGTCGTGCTGCCATTACACCATATCTCAATGGTTCTCCCTTTTCTTAAGGGAGTGCAAAGGTATGAATATTTTATAAAAAACAAAAATTTTCTACTTTTTTAACACAATCACACTTGCCCAAACCTCAATTCCCTCTTCGCGACCCACAAAACCGAGCTTTTCAGTGGTGGTCGCCTTGACAGAAACTCTATCAGTATCCACTTTCATAATGGCCGCCATAGTCTCCCTCATATTTAGGAGGTGGGGGGCCATCTTGGGCTTTTGGGCTGCAATAGTAATATCAGCATTGCCAAGCACATATCCCCTCTCCCATACAAGTTCCATCACTCTGGCCAAAAGGATCTTACTGTCAATCCCTTTGAACTCTGAAGATGTGTCAGGAAAATGTTTGCCTATATCACCAAGCGCCAGTGAACCGAGGATAGCATCACAGAGTGCGTGAATGGCCACATCCCCATCCGAATGGGCTACGCACCCCTTTGTGTGCTCTATCTCCACACCACCAATAACAAGTCTGAGACCATCAGCCAGCTGGTGTACATCATATCCGTTACCTACTCTTATGTCCATATCAAATCTATTGTAGGGCAAAAATACTAAAAATTGTTATCTTTGTATGTTTAACCCCTATTAAGAATTGAGATTATGGGAATCAGATTAAGTTTTTTCAAGACACCCAAACATAGAGTTTTCAACTACACCCCCATTTATTATGATGAGAGGAAGGAGCGTATGCAGGAGAGGCTTGACGCCATAGAGAAAGAGAAGGCAGAGAAAGAGGGGAGAGAGTGGAAAAACGAGAGATATATCCCCGGAAGGAATATCAGGGGCAAAATCCGTGAGAATATGGAGAACAACAAACGTCACTCCATGTCTTCAAGTCTGAGCAAGATAGTAGCCCTTATCTCTATGGTCATCCTATTCGTTTTGATTTACTACTTTGCCAACTACTTCGGTTGGTTTATGAATGTACTCTAAAATATGCTGAAAGTACTCCCGTCACATATATCCAATCTCATCGCAGCTGGAGAGGTGGTCCAGAGACCTGCCTCTGTAGTAAAGGAGCTGATGGAGAACAGCGTGGATGCCGGTGCCGAGAACATCACAGTGGTCATCAGCGACTCCGGTCGCACACTCATTCAGGTAATAGATGACGGATGCGGTATGTCTGAAGAGGATGCAAGACTCTGCTTCACCCGTCACGCCACATCCAAGATTGCCTCTGCAGAGGATTTGCAATCTATCCTCACCTATGGATTCAGGGGGGAAGCACTTCCATCCATCGCCGCCGTCTCTGAGGTCTCCCTGAAAACAAGAAAAAGGGGAGAAGAGTTAGGAACAGAGGTTGTCTATGCAGAATCGGGACTTGTATCCCAGGAGGCTACATCCTGCCCTGAAGGGACCAATATATCGGTAAGGAACATTTTCTATAATGTCCCCGCCAGAAGGAAATTCCTCAAGACAGATGCTGCCGAGCTGAGACAGATTGTAGCAGAATTCTGCCGCGTAGCACTATGCCATTATGAGGTATCTATGAGGCTTGTACACAACAAAAAAGATGTTTTCAACCTCAAAGGGGCAAAGAGTGTCAAACAGAGGATTCTGGAGATTTCAGGCAAGGAGCTTGCCAAAGAACTTGTCGATATGAGGACAGACACCTCCGTAGTGTCAATCTCCGGGTTCATAGGAACACCGGAGGGGGCCAGAAAGAATGCTGCCCACCAGTACTTTTTTGCAAACGGACGCTACTTCAAATCCCCATACCTTCATAAAGCCATTATGAAAGGTTATGAAAAGCTCGTTCCTGAGGGGTACAGCCCATCCTATTTCATATTTTTCGAGACAAATCCGGAGAACATCGATGTCAATATCCACCCTGCCAAGACCGAAATAAAGTTTGAGGATGATTCGATGGTGTTCCAGATTCTCAATGCGGCAGTCAGGGAGTCACTCGGAATGAACTCGCTCGGCCCCAGTATCGATTTCGACATGGAGGGGGCTCCGGAGATTCCGGTTCCACAAAAGCCAAACGTCTACACACCACCCCCAAAGATCGATTTTGATCCCCTGTTCAACCCTTTTGACACCATTCCGATGAAGGGTTCCACCCCTATCAATACTAATGACCATCCGATGTACGGAGGGACAATACAGAGCTACACCCCTAAAAGTGAGCCCGAGGTAGAGGGTTATGGGGAGGTCTTTGAAGAGAAAATAGCCCAAACACGCAACATACTCCAGGTGCAGGGCAAATATCTCATTACCACAGTCAAATCGGGGTTGCTGCTGATCCATATTTCCAGAGCCAAGGAGCGCATCCTCTATGAGAGATACATCAGATCTCTGGATGATTGTACCCCTCTGGCACAGGAAACCCTCTTCCCTACCACGCTCGAAATGGATGCCATATCCTATTCCCTGTTGGAGGAATCGCAGGACCTGCTCCACAAAATAGGCTTTGACATATCATTTGTATCCCCTACTGAGATCTCGGTCAATGGCCTTCCTGGAGGGTATTCTACAGATATCCCATCTGTAAGAAACAGCATCGACGAGCTTATTATACTGCTCTCCGACTTTGGAAGGGATGCCCTGACAAGGGCAGACGGAAGGCACGATGTAGCCTTGTCTCTCGCCAGATCTGGGGCAAAAGGGGCAGCACTCCAACTGAGCAACCTGGAGGCACAATTGTTGATAGACTCTTTATTTGCCTGCACAGAGCCGGACAGGACTCCGGATGGCAGAGCGTGTATGACAATTATAACCACAGACGATTTAGATAAGAAATTATAGAATATGTTTGGAAGCTCATTTGGTTCTAATACCCCACCGGTGGTCAAGAACCTGCTTATAATAAATGTTATAATGCTCCTGTTCACTATGTTTACAGGGGACTTTATGTACAAGTACTTTGCACTCTACTATGTGGAGTCGGAGTGGTTCAGCCCATACCAGATCATCACACATATGTTTATGCACGGAGGATTCTGGCACCTTTTCTTCAATATGTACACCCTTTATATTTTCGGAAGTCTCCTTGAAAATATCTGGGGGAGCAAGAAATTCTTCCTTTACTATATGGTTACAGGACTCGGTGCCGCATTCCTTCACGAACTGGTGATGTTTTTCCAGGCTGAGAGTTATACTGCTGCCATAGCTGCGGGCAACGCCTATGCAGGGATGAAACTGAAAATGCTGATGCTCACACCTACTGTCGGAGCATCAGGGGCAATATACGGACTCCTTCTTGCCTACGGAATGATGTTCCCGAACAATATAATGAGACTGATATTCCCACCTATTGCCCTTAAAGCCAAGTGGTTTGTGCTCATATTCGGAATCATTGAATTTACATCGGGAATCTCTGGTGCCATGGGCAATACAGGCGACAATGTGGCACACTTTGCACACCTGGGAGGTATGCTCTTCGGCATCATTATAATCCTTTACTGGAAGAAAACCAACCGCCTGTACTACTAAGAGAACTATATGGCAAAAAAGAAGAGGAAAAAGATAAGTTTCATGGGCTACCTGTTCAGGATGGCTGTCGCCATTGCTGCTTTAGCCCTGGTAATATCTTATATCTCCATCTTCATCAACCCTGCCAAATTGTGGGTATCCAGCCTCTTTGGGCTCTACTACATACCTATTGTCGCAATCAATGTCATATTGCTCTCAATGGCTGTAGTGAGATGGTCAGCCTCTGCGTGGCTCCCGATAGTTGTCCTGCTCCCATCATTCTTCTTCCTAAGACACTTCGTATCGTTTGACGACAACCACGCAGCATATACCGGGCAGACATACAAAATATTGACATACAACACCGGCCAGTTCTCCTCATCAGAGATGAATATCTCCAAGCAGGAGTGCAAAAGGCAAGTTGCATCATACATTTTGAGTGAAGATCCGGATGTGGTGTGTCTCCAGGAGTTCTACTCCGATTCACCATCTCTGGTCAAAGAGTTCCTGCCAAGCCACCCATACAAACAATACCACCTGGTAAAAATTAGGGACGGCTACTATTTCGGCAACCTCATTGCCAGCAGAAGGCCCATTGTCTCAAGCGGCAAGATAACCTTCCAGAAGAGCACAAACCTCTCCATCTACGCAGACATCCTCTTCCACAAGGATACCATCAGGGTATACAACAATCACCTCGAATCATTCAGTCTCTCCCCCTCTGCACTTGTCAAGCGACTCAGGAGCGGTACACACACTATCTCTGATGAACTAAAAGAGGTACACAGCAAAATGAAAGTATCCAACATAAAAAGGGCAGACCAGGTGGACAAAGTGCTCAACCATATCAAAGAGAGCAAATTCCAGTCAATCATATGCGGAGACTTCAATGACACGCCTATGTCATACACATACCAGCAACTCCGTAAAGTGTCCAAAGACACATTTCTGGAAGCAGGAAAAGGGTTCAGCTCTACATACTCATTCCTTTGGCCACTCCTGAGGATAGACTATGTACTAACTCCCGAAAAATACCAGGTGGACAAACACGTAACACCAAAAATCAAATATTCAGACCATTACCCCGTAATAACAGAAATACATAAAAGCATATGAAAGAGGCAATCAAAAAAGCTGTAGAAGTTCTCAACAATGGTGGAATCATCCTCTACCCCACTGATACTATCTGGGGAATAGGTTGCGACGCCACAAACCCTGAAGCTGTAGATAAAATCTACAAAATCAAACAGAGGGCAGACTCCAAAAGCCTTGTGGTCCTTGCTGGAGACCTTGACATGATCGCACGATACGTGAAAGAGATCCCTGAGATGGCTATCACCCTGGTTGAGATTACTGACAAACCACTCACCATCATCTACCCCGAAGCAGTAGGACTTGCTGCAAATGTGGTGGCAGAAGATGGGACTATTGCCATCCGCGTCCCTTCAGGCAATGAATTCTGCACCCAGCTCCTGAGAGCCTTCCGCAAGCCGATTGTTTCAACATCAGCAAACATCTCTGGGGAGAAATCTCCAGTGCATCTGAAAGATGTATCAGAGGCCATTGCATCTGCTGCTGACTGGACTGCTCAGCCATCATGGGATGCAGGTGCCACAGGAAAAGCCTCCTCAATAATCAAACTCGGCCTCAATTCAGAGGTGAAAATCATCAGGGAATAATGGAAGTATTTTACTCCAATACCATTGCTGACGGCAAAATCCGCCTATCACCAGAGGAGACCACCCACTGTGTCAAAGTGCTCAGGCACAAAGTGGGAGACGAGGTGAAGGTCAGCGGAGGGGACGGAAACCTCTACCGTTGCACCATAAGCGATATAAGCGGAAAAAGTGCAGAGCTCTCCATCATATCTATTGAAGGGGAATTCGGCAAACACCCCTATTACCTCCATATTGCAGTAGCCCCTACCAAAAATATTGACCGCTACGAATGGTTCCTCGAAAAGGCTACCGAGGTGGGAATCGATGCCATCACCCCTATCCTCTGCGCACACTCCGAGAGAAAAGTAGTCAAGGAGGAGCGTCAGGAGAGGGTCATAATTGCAGCAGCAAAGCAATCACTCAAAGGGGAAATTCCTGCAGCTGCACCCCTCACCCCTGTAAAGGAATTTATAGACTCAGTCAGAAACTTTGACGGAGGGAAATACATATGCTATTGCGACAGCGAGCTTATAAATGCCGAGGGAAATGCAATACCACGAATCCCCATTACTGAGGCCATCAGGAGACAGACAGCCGATGGTGCTGAGCTCCGCTCAATAGTGCTGATCGGCCCCGAAGGGGACTTCTCACTCGACGAGATCCACCACGCTGCAGCAGCCGGCTTCATCCCGGTCAGCCTCGGGGAGTCGCGCCTTCGCACCGAAACTGCAGCCCTCACCGCCACACTGGCGCACTATCTCCATTGTCTGTAGAGCGACCTGCTGCATCTGCAGAGGAATATCCAACAATAATACCGGCCTCTCAATATGGAAGCCGGTATTTCTATACCGTCACACGAGAATTCGGGGAAAAACTCGTGGGTGTGTGGTGAATTCAGAACAAAATGCCATGATTTGAAGACACACATGCAGAAATTTTAGCAAAAACTTGATGGTGTGTCAGATATGTCGGGTGAGTCGGAGCTGGATTCCTGGCAGAGGAGGCAGAGACATCTAAGAGTAATTCTTACTGGTATAAATATGACACTATTATTCAAGGGTAGGAGAATCTCTTCAGGACCCGCTTTATGGTTATTTCGAGATTTTCAACCACACTCTGTAGCCGTTGATGGAGTTGGCTGTATAGAAGAGCCACATTATGAGCATAAGGGCTGCGTGCGGTTCGTGTGCGAGGGTGAACTGGAGCCAGATGTAGACAGATACCAGATTCACGAGGATCCAGAGGATCCATTGCTCCATATATGCATTGACCATAAGGAGCATAGCTATAATAGAGACTATAGTGGTAATGGCATCTTTGACCGGGTATGGGTCACCTACTTTGGCTAGTACAAAAGCACCTATAGCGGTACTAAGAACTGTGATGCCTCCCCAGACAGCCCTTTGCTTCCAGGAGAGTCTCCGCCCGTCCACTTGAGCCGAATTCTCTACATTCCCCCTTTTTCTCCAACTGAAGAACCCTATGAACTGCATCGGAATGTAGTAGAGGGCATTAAGGGCAAAGTCCCCGTAGAGTTGGGACTTGAATGAAATATAAGCATAGAGGGAGACGTTGACCAGTCCGAAAAGATAGTTCACAATACTACCCTTGGCACAGAGTACAACATTTACCAGACCGGCGATGGCAGCTACCATCCCCAGGAGGTCCCACTCCCCGCTTAAAAAGGAATATATAACACTACAAGCCACCACTCCGACTATCAGAAAATAGTCGAAGGGGGCAAGTGTGCTATAAATTTTTGATTTAGTCATTGTTCATCTGGGAGATATCCACAGTGTTCTCGAAATCTTCAAGGAGATATCTGCTATAGAAGTCAGCCATTCTCCAGAAGAAATACTCTGACATATCACCGAAGCCATGTCTCTGGCCAGGGAGATATAGCATTTCGAAACGTTTGTTTGCCCTGATAAGTGCATTTACCACTCTGGTGGTATTGGCAGGGTGAACATTGTCATCTATATCACCGTGAACAAGCAGAAGTCTACCTTTAAGATTCTTTGCAAGTTCGTGGTTTTTCTTGATATCATATTTGAAAGTGGTATCACCTTTCTCTGTAACCACCTCTTTCACACCATGGTGAGTCTCACTCCACCAGCGGTTGTAGATACTGTTGTCGTGGTTACCGGCGCAAGATACAGCCACTTTGTAGAAATCAGGGTATGTAAGGATAGCTGCAGTAGACATAAATCCGCCACCTGAGTGACCGTGAATACCCACTCTGTTGATGTCGATGAAGCTATGGCGGGCAGCCAACTGCTGTGCAGCCACTTTCTGATCCTCAAGACCATAGTCACGAAGATTTCCGTAACCAAAGTTGTGGTACCATTTTGAACGGTTAGGGTGACCACCACGGTTACCTACTGTCACTACGATGAAACCGATTTGAGCCAAACGGTCGATTCTGTCCATACCCTTGCTCCATGAGTAGTTTGTAGCCTCAGTTTGTGGACCAGGATATACATACTCGATGATAGGATATACTTTGGTAGAGTCGAAATCGTAAGGTTTGTACATTACACCGTGCAAATCGGTGACACCATCAGCAGCTTTAACCACAAATGTCTCAGGGAATTTGTATCCGGCCATGAACAACTGACTGAAGTCAGCAGTCTCAAGATCCATCACCTTTCTACCCATATTGTCATACAGTGTATTTGTAGGGACAGCATCTACCCTTGATGCGCTGCTTACAAAGAACTTGGCATCATCACTCATAAATGATCTGGTATCGTAGTTGCCATCATTGAGGAGCTTCATACCTGTACCGTCGAAGTTGATTCGGTAAAGGTGCTCATAGTATGGATTCTCTTTTTTGTTTACACCGTGAGCCCTGAAATATACCACTCTGGCAACCTCATCAACAGCGACCACATCTTCCACGTGCCATGCACCTTTTGTGATGGCATTTTTAAGTTTGCCGTCAGCACCGTAAAGATAAAGGTGTGCCCAACCGTTTCTCTCTGACCACTGGATAATCTCCTTGGTGTTCTTAACCTCTCTCAAAGAGCGTGTCTCGATATATGTATTGAGTCTCTCCTCGATAACCACTCTTGCAGTGTCATCGCCAAGGGTCACTTTACATACATCCACACGGTGAAGGTCTCTGCTCAGACGGGTGATGTAGAAGTAGTCATTGGTACCAAGCCACTCGATAGAGTAGTAGTCTTTATACATATCCTTGTTGGTCATAGGCTTGCGTTCGACATCAAGGGTCTGATCCTTGAATGCAGCTACATTGATCTCCCTATGGCTCTTGTCCTCCATATTGAATAGGAGTGTATAGGTCTTGGGACCAGGTTCACCTGGCATCTGATATTTGTATGACTCAAGTTTTGGACGTGGATTGGCAAGTGCGTCGATAACCCAAAGTTCTTTCACTTCAGACATATCGTATTTGCTCATCACGAAATATTTCGAGTTTGGTGACCAGGTAGCATATACCCTGTATCTCTTGGTGGTATCCCTATCCTCTGTCACACCTCTGTAACTGTCACTGCCGTAAGGGCATTTTTTTGTTCCGTCAGTTGTCAGGCGGTGCTCCACAATGGTAGAATCTTTTGGATCCTCCATAATCTTGCGAAGGTTGGCCATATCTGTGTAGTACATATCATAGCCCTTTGCATAGACTACTACACTGCTGTCTGGAGAGATTGATGCCCAGCGAGGGAAATCTTTCTTCTCATCCTCATCAGAGATGTCAGTAAGGGTTCTGGTAGCAATGTCATATTTGAAACGGAAAAGTTTCTTCTCCATCTCAGGACGTTTTTTCTTGCCATCTTTCTCACCTTCACCTTCATTTTTTTTCTTATCCTTTTTCTCTACTTCGAGTTTGGACTGAATCTCAAAAGTGAAGTATTTATCCTCCTTGAGCTCAAGTTTCTGGATAGGAATGTGCTGTGCATCAAGTGGATCGTGAGTGATCTCTGTCAGCTCCATAGCCAGTTTCTCAAGATCGAAAATAGCACTCTTTGTCTTGGCTACAGGGTCAACAATATAGTACTGTGTACCTTCTGAGGTTTTCCATGTGTACCAGAATTTATTTGAGTTTGCAAACCAGTTGGGACGAAGCTGTGTAGAATATACCATTCTGTTCAGCTTCTTGGGAGAGAACCTCTCTGCAAGCTCATAGTTAGCTTCGGTTACCGGAGTTTGTGCATTGGCACCAAACGACAGCATCAAAGCGGCAATAATTAAAGCATAAGTTAACTGTTTCATAAATTATAATGGTTTGTTGTTGTTTCTGTCCCACTCACCGACCTCCATCGAAATGATCTTGCCGGCATCAATCTTGAATCTGAGGGCTGTCCTGACATAATGGAATCCTGAATTCCCTGCCGCCCCGGGATTGATTGTCATCATATCATACTTTTTGTCATTCATCACCTTCAGGATGTGAGAATGTCCGCATATGAAGAGATTCGGAAGATGAGCATTGATAAGCTCAAATGCCTTGAAATCGTATCTCCCCGGATACCCTCCTATATGCATCATCAGCACTTTCATCCCTTCGCACTCAAAGACTTGTGTGTACGGTACCCTCTGTCTTATAGGGGTCCCGTCGCAATTGCCATAAACCCCTTTCAAAGGTTTGAAATGTGCAATGGCACTCAACGTCTCCAAGTCCCCGAAATCTCCTGCATGCCACACCTCATCGACAGGCTCCAGGAATTCACGGAGCTTCTCATCAAAAGTGCAGTGGGTGTCTGATATGAGACCAATATATTTCATTAGAGTTTAATTACAATTTTCTTTTTGTAGAGGAACATTGCCATAGAGGTAAACACTGCCACATACACCAGGGCATAGATCAATGATGAGAGCTCATTATTTTCCCCCACAATCGCAATGCAGACATTGTTGTAGAACCAGGACAATACACTCCAGCTCTTCTCCTGAACTGTTCCGTCTGCCAATACCACTTCAGAGGTCCATTTAATCATCCTGCCAAGAATCTTGGCGAAAAGACCTGCCATCACAAAGGCAAACAGAGGATTCATACCCAATGCCTTGAATGGGGTAAACACCTTCTCTTTACCCTTCACATCGATAAGATAGATGAAGAATGCCAGCATAAGGATGCTCCAACCACCAGCATACAGAACATATGACCCTGTCCAAAGCCCTTTGATGATAGGGTAGCAAAGGCTCCACACAAGACCACCTGCCAAGCATAGCATACCGATAGTGTAAAGCTGTGCCACCACATCGATTTTACTCTCGGTATTTCTGATCTTATTGCCAATAAGGTAGCCCAAAAGAACTGTACATGCCCCTGAAAGCATACCCAGAAGCCCCTCTGGATCAAATGGAATGCCGAATCCTTTATAGATGTGGTTCTCTCCGAAAATTGCAAGATCAATCACATCTGCATTCTGCCCCGCAAGGGAGAAAGATCCCGCTGCACCATTGACAAGGGGTGCAGAGTGATCCCCGATCAGGAACAATATAAGCCAATGGAGTCCCATCAGGACACCCATAGAGATTACTATTTTCTTGGCGGACTTCAGCCATAACGCCACAAAACCTCCAAGAATATAGCACATCGCAATCCTCTGGAGAACACCCACTATCCTGACATGTTGCCAATGATATACAAAGTTCTCCCAGAAAGACAAATCGGGGTTTGGACTCATAGGATAGAATGGGAATGCATTCAAGCCCAATCCTACCAGGAATATGAGGATACCCCTCTTTACCAGTTTTACAACGCTTGTCTTATTAAGCCCCTCGTTATATTTGGCAAAAGAGAATGCCATAGCAGCCCCTACCACAAAGAGGAAGAAGGGGAAAACGAGATCCGTAGGGGTGCAACCTGCCCATGCCGCGTGTCTCAACGGTGGGTATATGTGCCCCCAGGTCCCTGGGTTGTTGACCAGAATCATACCGGCCACTGTCATCCCGCGAAGGACATCCAGCGCCACATATCTATTGGTTTTTACAGCACTCATACTATCACTATTCGTAAATCAGATATGGAGCCCTTTGCTCCTTGAATTTCTCCACATCTTCAGCCCACATAGCCTCAATCTCAGCTGCACTTTTACCCTCAACTATCATCTCTCTGACATAACCTTGTCCGATAAGAAGTTCGAAAAACTTACGGAACATCTCCTTATCATCAAGTTTGAGGTTGTTGTATGCATCGATCACGTACTCAAGGTTGATACCTTCAGCTTTGATCTGCTCATCACTAAGACCGCTCAAATCAACACCGTAGCAAAGTTTGTCAAGCTGTGGAGGATTCTTCGCACCAGGGACACTTCTTGGGGTGAACGAGAACTCATAACCGGTCATATCGGGGTGACCATAGATCTGGAAAGGTTTGTCGGTACCTCTACCCAAGCTTACAGGTGTAGCCTCAAAATAACAGGTCGAAGGATAAAGGTAGATTGACTTCATATTTGGGAGGTTTGGAGATGGTTTGATAGGAAGTACATACTCCATATCCCTTGTGTAGTTTTTGCATGGAACCACTGTCAGATCACACTGGGCACCATCTTTCAACCAACCCTCGCCATTGATCATAAGGGCAAGTTCACCAAGTGTCATACCGTGTACCACTGGAACTGGGAGCCAACCCACACCTGACTTATACTGCATATCAAGGATAGGACCATCTACATAGTACCCAAGTGGGTTAGGTCTATCAAGGACAATCATCTTCTTTCCAAACTGTGCACAAGCATCCATCATTCTGGCCATTGTAGCGTTGTAGGTATAGAATCTCACACCCACATCCTGAAGGTCAAACACCATCACGTCAAACTCAGCCATAGATTCGTCTGAAGGTCTGTTTACACCAGACTCATAAAGTGATCTGATAGGAATTCCTGTAGCCTCATCAATGGAGCTGCTTACGTGCTCACCAGCATCAGCCACACCTCTGAAGCCATGCTCAGGAGACATAATAGACACCACATTAACACCCATATCAAGCAATGTATCGAGAAGGTGAGTGGTAGAAGAGACCATTCCGGTCTGGTTTGAGAGGATAGATACCCTTTTGCCCTCCAATAGAGGCAAATATTCGTCAAAAGACAATGCTCCCACCTGAATCTCCTTCTGTGCAGGTGCACAAGAGATCATCAACAGGAGCGAAAGTGTTAAAGCAAATAGTTTTTTCATATCGGTATTAAATAAATTTGATCAATCTTGTCCCATCCTCCTGTTCACTTATGGAAACCCTTACAGTCTCCTCAGGGAGCATCTCCTCTATCATCTCAGGCCACTCCATAAGACACAGTGAATCGCTGTAAACATACTCCTCAAAACCAAGATCTTCCACCTCACGAAGAGATTTTATCCTGTAGAAATCAAAGTGGAATACAGACTCCCCCTCTTCTGTCTCATATTCGTTTACAATGGTAAATGTGGGGCTGTTCACAATATCTTCCACACCCAGCACCCTGCATATTGCAGTTACAAAGGTGGTCTTGCCGGCCCCCATCGAACCATACAGGGCAATAATCTTATGATCCCCTATCTCTTTCAGGAATTCCCTTGCCGCCTCATCAATCCTGTCAAGGCTTTCAATAACAATATTCTTCATAACCTTCAAAGTTACAAAAAATCATTGAAACGATACTGCACAGCCTCTGAAATATGAGAAATATCTATCCTTTTACCCCCTTCCATATCTGCAATTGTCCTGGCAATCCTCAAAATTCTCCCATACCCTCTGGCCGACAATGACAATTTCTCCATTATATTCCCCATAAAAGCACGCTCCTGTTCACCAAGAGGACAATACTTGGAAAGCTGGGCCGCATCCATCTGCGCATTGGTAAAAATCCCCTCACCTTTGAACCTCTCCAGCTGAATCTCCCTCGCCCTTAGGACCCTCCGGGCAATATCTTCACTCCTCTCCCCTTTGACTCCAGAGACCAGCAAATCCCTCTCCACCGGCTTTACTTTGATATTCAGATCAATCCTATCCATCAACGGGCCACTTATCCTGGCCTGGTAGCGGGATATCATCCCTGGTGTGCAGGTGCACCTCCCGCTATCATCTCCAAAATATCCGCAGGGGCATGGATTCATCGACCCCACAAGCATAAATGAAGCAGGATAGGTAACTTTATATTTGGCTCTGGAAATGGAGATGATACGCTCCTCCAATGGCTGGCGCAAAAGGTCGAGTGTAGAGGCACTGAAAAGTGATATCTCATCAAGATAGAGGACCCCGTTATGGGCAAGGGAGATCTCCCCGGGATAGGCTGATGGCCCACCTCCGACCATAGCCACCACACTGGAAGTATTGTGGGGCGTTCTGAATGGGCGCTCCCTGATAAGCCCCCTCCCTTCGAGCAGCCCCGCCACGGAGTAGACGGCACTTGTCTCCAAAGACTCCTCCCGACTCATCCCCGGAAGGATGGATGCAAGACAGGAGGCCATAAAACTCTTCCCTGAACCAGGGACACCACAGAGAATCAAATTGTGTCCTCCGCTTGCAGCTATCTCCATTCCCCTCTTGGCAAACTCCTGCCCTATAACATCCATAAAATCGGCTTTGCAAGACCTCTCTTCCCCACGATGCTCCCCTTTGGGATGAACGACCAGAGAGTTCGTATAATCCTCACCATTGAGGATATCCACCACCTCCCCTATATTGGCAGCACCATATATCGTAATCCCCTCCACCTCAGAAGCTTCAAGTGCAGAAGCACAAGGAAATATACACTTGCTGAAACCCTGCTCCTTCCCTTTCAGGGCAATGGGCAATGCACCCGGCACATCCCTCAGGGAGCCGTCCAGCGCCAACTCCCCCAGAATAAGGAAATCCTGAATATAGGGAGCTGCAATCTGCTCAGATGCAGCAAGGAGCCCCACTGCTATCGCAACATCATACCCCGAGCCCTCCTTTCTTATATTGGCTGGCGCCAGATTTATTACAGTCTTCCATCCGGGGACCCTGTAATCACAGCTCTGCAACGCAGTTGTCACCCTCAACAATGACTCTTTGACAGCACTGTCTGGAAGCCCTACAAGATAAATACCTACACCCTGCTGGACAGAAATCTCCACCACCACAGGGATAACCTCCAACCCTACACAGGTGGCACAATAAGCCCTGAACAACATCTTTTTTATTTCAAAATTAGATGTCGCCCAAACCAAAAACAATCCCCTGACGGATGAAAAACTGAATTATAAATTTTTTAAAGCGAAAAAACCTCTTTCAGGAAAATTTCAGATGCTCCAAGATGCCCCTTGACATAATTTCCTGAAATTTCTGACACCTGAGCACGCTTCTCGGAGTTATTCAGCCACAGCGCAAAAAGCTCCCTGAGTTCTCCACTGGTGGTATAGGAAACTGCACCTCCTAATGAAATAAGGTCGCACGCCTCCTGGAACTTATGGTATCTGGGGCCAAAAATGACTCCACGTCCATATGTGGCAGCTTCGAGAATGTTATGAATACCTGCTCCGAACCCGCCCCCGATATATGCAAACTCCCCATACTTATAAAGTGAAGACAACAGACCGATACAATCAATTACCAGTATTTGCGCCCCTTTAAGATCCTCCTCAGAGGGGTTCTGCGAATACCTTACCACTTTATACTTATGAAAAACCTCCTCTATCCTGGAAATATGATCAGGATAAACCTCATGAGGTGCCAGAACAATACTCAAGTCAAGACCATCAATAGCCTCACATATTCTCACCTCATCCTCATTCCAGGTGCTTCCAGCCACAAGGACCCTTTTACCCTCCACAAAACTCTCCACTATTCTGTTTGAAGAGGGGACACCCGAAACAATGTCGCTCACCCTGTCAAACCTTGTATCGCCCGCCACGACAACATTCCTGACCCCTTGCCACAACAGGAGGGTTTTTGACTCCTCATTCTGGACAAATATGGTGGTAAAGCAGCGGAGCATCTCTCTCCACATACCTCCCCATGATTTGAAGAATGGTTGCTCTTCTCTAAAGATTGCAGAAATTATATATGTGGGGATACCTCTCTTCCTAAGCCCTGTAAGGTAAAAGTACCAGTAATCATACTTGGTAAATATTGCCATCTTGGGCTTTACAATATCAAGAAACCTGGAGGCGTTGCGGGGAGAATCCATTGGAAGATAGAAAACCCAGTCAGCCAAAGGGTAGTTCTTCCTCAACTCATAACCGGATGGCGAGAAGAATGTGAGCAGAATCCTCTCATTGCCCCCCCTTTTTCTGTACCTCTCTATCACTGGTCTTGCCTGTTCAAACTCACCCACAGATGGGCAATGAAACCAGATGAGAGGATCGTCCCCCTTTATCTCCTTTTCCAATCTGGAAAAGAGATCCCTCCTCCCCATAACAAAAAGGGATATTTTCTTGTTGAAGGGGGCCGCAATTCTTGCCCCCAACATATACAAAAACAATCCTATACGGTATAATACTGTCAATTCGTGCAGAAATTATAAGGTGAATCTCAATCCCAACTCCATATCCAACTGGAATGGCTGGGTAGTTCTCATACTGAATGGCTGGTCAGAGTCAAAGAAATAGACCAGACTGGGGTCAAAATAGATACCAATCAGCTGATTGAAAGAGTATTGGAGACCAATACCTATATTGGCCGACCATTGCAACCCTTTCACACCCTCCTTGCGGTATGAGACACCATCTGACAAGTCCTGAATCCTACTTGAGACCTGAAGTCCCTTCTCCACAGCTGCGCCACCGGAAACATAGCAAGTAAAGTGGTCATTTTTGAGCACATTCACATATAGCGACAATGGCACACCTATATAGTGAATCTTTTGGTTAACAAGAGCTTGGACTGAGTTGTCTATCAAAGCCTGGAAACTGTTTTGAAGATATGTATAATTGATCCCGGTACCTATTGCAAAGAGCTCTCCTATAGGGAACTGCACCTGCACACCAAATGTCAATGGTATGGCAAATGAGGGTTTGGTAACAGGTGTTATGCCATCTTTTATGGCCATATTTGCACCAGGCATATATTGGACTCCACCGGCAGGGACATCTCCACCGCCCATAGCCAACATATTTGAAGCTACCCCCAAGACAACACCTCTACGCCCCTTAGCCTCTTCCTCCTCATAGAACCAGCTTTCATCCCAAGCTGTTCCTGCTGCAGGTTCCTCCACCTCTTCTGTAGGTGAAGAGACCGGAACATTTGCCTGTGGTTGTGCCACAGTGGGGACACTTTCTGTCGCCTCAGCCACCTTGGTCCCTACAATATTCTCCCCTTCAATAGCCATAGCCTTACCTATCACACTTTGGTCCAATTGGGGCCTCTCTGCCACATTAAGTTTTGCAAGTAGATGCGGCACCTCCACATCCATATCCAATCGGGCCGGCTGAACCACCTCTATTGCCATGGCGCCACGTGGAGTGAGGTCCTCTTGTTTTGAGTTTATACCCAAAACCAATGCAATAACCACAGATGCGGCTACTGCAGCATAACTCACCCTCTTGGTCCATATGGCAGCAGATCGTCTCTCAAGTCCCGCCTCTATGCCACTCCACAAATCGACATCAAGCGGCTCTTCATAAGAGTCGACCAACCCCTTTATCTTTCTGTCAAAATCTATATTGTTCATAAAAATCACTTTTCCATTTTCTTGATCCTCTCCTGGAGCCACACCCTGGCTCTGCTGAGCTGTGATCTTGATGCCCCATCCGTTATCCCCAGCTTCTGCGCTATCTCCTGATGGGAGAATCCATCTATCACAGAGAGGTTGAACACCGTCCTGAAACCCACTGGCATCTCCCCGATAAGTTTCATTATCTTCTGGCCGTCCAGACGCTCAAGGATATTGTCCTCAAACGGGAGGTCCGACCCTGGGGCTGAGAGTTCCTCCGCACCCTTGAGGATATCATTGCGTCTCAAACTCATCAACGCCGTATTTACAAATATCCTCCTCATCCACCCTTCAAAAGAACCTTCATCCCTATAACTTGAAATTTTGGAAAAGACGGTAATGAAACCATCCTGTAGCATATCCATCGCAGCATCGCGATCCTTGGCATACCTCAAACAGACAGCGAACATACGGGAAGAGTATTTCTCGTATATTTTTCTCTGGGCAGACCTATCCTGCCGCATACAAGCCGCTATAAGTTTTTGTTCCATATAATAGATGCAAAAATAACCCATTTTGCTGCATCTCCTAAAAAATAATTACATTTGTAATGGCAACTCAAATTTGTTATTTATGAGATATATTGGCAATAGTTTTGGTGTTTTGGTATGTAGTGTTCTGCTTGCCGTATCTTCGCTTGTTCCGACAGTCGCATATGCTCAGAATCAGGATAAAATAGAGCCTCAGGAGTACTATCTGGAGGGGTTGAGACACTATAATGAAGGGAACTGGAGCACTTCCCGCGAACTCTTTGTGATGGCCATCGGGGCTGATCCCGCGAATGATGCCGCATATTACTATCTTGGCCTCTCGTATATCCAGCTGGGAGACCTCCAGGCGGCTGAGGCATATCTGGTCAAGGCCCAGGAAAAGGACCCTTCCAATTTCTGGTACAAGGTGAAGCTTGCTGAACTTTACGCACAGACAAACCAGGTGGACAAAGCAATAACAACATACGAAGGGATCACCAGGGACCACCCTCAGAAGCACTCCGTATTCTACGATATAATCGACCTATATACCGCCAGTCAGCAATATGACAAAGCTCTGGAGACCCTTGACAAGATCGAGTCACTGAAGGGGGAAAATGAACTGACTGGGGAAGCAAGGTACGAATTGCTCCTCCGTCAGGGGAACTATCAGGGGGCCCTCACCCATCTGGAGGATTACTACAGGAAATACCCGGCACCACGCGTGGCTCTTATCCTGGGAGACCTCAACAAGTCAATGTACAGGGACACCCTGGCCATCCGATATTATAACGAAGCTCTGGAGATGGATCCGGGATTTACACCAGCAGATTTCGGGCTCGCCGAGGTCTACAGGACAAATGTCAACTTCAAAGAGTTCTTCCCGCACATATACAGATTCCTTGGAGACCCGAAGATGAATGTATCCATCAAGACAAGATACATGAAGGAGGTGATAATCACCCCACACTTCGTAAGGCAATATATGGACAAGGTGGACCATATGGTCAACAGCATCATAAGTGCCCACCCGCAAGACACATCTGCACTGTATATGGGTGGGGCCTATTTCCTTCAGACAGGGAGGGATACTACCGGAAAACTGCTCTTCAAAGGGGCAGTTGAAGCATATCCGGAAGACCATAAGGCAAATATGGAGTATATATCGCTACTCTATTACCTTAAGGACTGGGAAGAGCTTGCCATACAGACAGAAAACACTCTCCACTATTTCCCGGAGGATAAAAGTTTTCTGGAGATACTCCCCATTGCCTACTGGCAAAGCGGTGACACTGACAAGGCTATAGAGCAATACAATACCCTTATAAAAAACCTCACCCCAAAGGACACTATCGCATACACCTATTATGCCTCACTTGGGGATTTGTACCACGACAAGGGTGACTCAAAAAAGGCGTACAGTTACTACCGCAAAGCACTCAAACATAAGCCAGACTATAATCCTGTGCTCAACAACTTCGCATATTACCTGTGTCTGGAGGGGAAAGATCTCAAGAAGGCAGCCAAAATGAGCCTGAAGACCATCGAGTCGGAGCCGGACAACCCCACATACCTGGACACCTATGCCTGGATTCTGTTCCAGTTGGGGGAATACAACGAAGCCAAAAGCCACATAAAAAGGGCAATGTTCTATGGCGGCAACGAGGACGCGACCCTTCTGGACCACTATGCAGAGATTCTGTTCGCGCTGAAAGAGTACGACCTCGCCTTCATATATTGGGAACAGGCAGACAAGAAAGACCCCACATTGGGGATAGGGAAGAAAATTGCCGAGAGAAAAGGGCAACTTAAAAAATGACAATGAGACACCTCTTCACCATACTCACCTTGCTGCTCGCACTCCAGATCACCTTCGGACAGGATGTTTCCAAACAGAACGCCAGAAAGAAGAAGATCGAGGATGAGATTGCGTACATAGACAAACAGCTGAGCAACACCAAAAGCAAGCAGAGAAAGAGCATCAACACCCTCAACCTCACACAAAAGCAGATTGAGAACAGGAGGGAGATAATCTACACCCTTGACAAGGACATAAAAAGGTACAACTCCCTCATATCCACCAAATCGAATGAAATTTCCCGCCTGGAAAGGAGACTTGACACATTGAAATTGTATCACGAACACCTTGTGTACAACGCATACAAGAACAGAGATGCCAAAGTGTGGTTTATGTACATAATGTCAAGCAAAAACATCGGACAGAGCCTCCGCAGATGGTCATACCTCAAAAACCTCTCAACATCAGTACAGAAGCAAGCCACTCAAATAAGGTCTCTGCAGGAGCAGCTGACCCAGGAGAGGGGGAAGCTCCAGGAGCTCCGCTTATCATCCATATCCACCCAGAAAGAGAGAGAGAAAGAGTACGACAAGCTCACCCAGGAGGAGACCAAGGTGATGAATACCATAAACTCCCTCAAACGTGAGGAGAAGAAGCTCCGGAACGACATGAACAAAAAGAAGAGGGAGGTAGAGAAACTCAACAAAGAGATCGAGAGAATTCTCGCTGAAGCGGTAAGACAACAGAAACAGGCAGGCAAAGCTGTAAAGGTAGATTACGAACTCTCTGCCAAATTCAGCGACAACAAAGGGAAACTCCCCTGGCCTGTAAACAAGGGTGTCGTGGTGGAAAAATTCGGGCAGGCATACCACCCCGTATTCAGGACAGTCAAACTCCCATTCAACAATGGGGTAAACATCTCTACCGACAGAAATGCCAAGGCTTTGTGCATTTTTGACGGCGTAGTGAAACAGATTCTGGTAATGCCTGGATACAACCAGTGCGTTTTAGTCCAGCACGGTGAATACTTCACATTTTACTGTAAACTCAAACAAGTCAATGTCAAGAGTGGTCAGACCATCAAGAGGGGAGCTGTAGTTGGAACCATTGATGACAATGAAGAGGGTAATGCCATACTCCACTTCCAGCTTTGGAAAGGGACTGACAAACAGAACCCTGAACATTGGCTTGCAAAATAGACCCATATGGAGACAATTCAAATTTTCTGTGAAAACACATCCTCCCTGCACGATATCAGACCAGGGGCAAGACTCTCTGAACTTTGCAAAACCATTGACCACAAATGCAAATACAGGGCATTGGGTGCAATAGTGGACAACCAGCTCAAAGAGTTGAGTTACAATGTCTACTCCCCACATATCATAAAATTTATCGATATGTCCCATCCGGACGGGAGAAGAATGTATATCCGCTCCCTCTCATTTCTGGCCCAAAGATGTGCGCTGGACCTGTTTCCAGAACACAGACTCACCTTCAACTACTCCCTCCCAAGCGGACTCTACGGGGAGATCATAGAGAAAAAGAAAGGGGAAGACGGAAAATATAAGGCACTCCGTCTATCAGCGGAACAAGTGGCCCTCCTCAAATCAAAAATGGAGGAGTATGTAGAGCTTGACCTCCCATTCATTAAGAAGAAATTGCCTAAAGATATCGCATCATCCATCTTCAGAGAGAATGGGTATCAGGCCAAAGCAATCCTCGCAGAGGAGTCCAAACAGTATTTCATCTCCACTTACTACCTGGACGGATATGCCGACACATACTATGGACCGCTGCTTGACTCCACTGGCTACCTTAATCTTTTCGATGTGATCCCTTACAGCAACGGATTCTGCCTCCAGGCCCCATCCACATCTGAACCCTGGAAAGTGGCAGACTACAAATACCAGGACAAGCTCAACGAGATTTTCAAAGAGCATTCAGAATGGAATGACATCCTTGGCATAGAGAGTCTTGCCCACCTCAACAAGGCAGTAAGCATAGGCAAAACAGCACCTGTAATCCAGATAGCGGAGGCCCTCCACGAGAGGAAATATGCAAATATCGCAGATATGATACACAACCGCAGGGACCAGGTAAAACTTGTCCTCATAGCCGGACCTTCAAGCAGTGGAAAAACCACCTCATCCAACCGTATAGCCATCCAGTGCAGGACACTGGGTATTAACCCTATCGTTATAGAGATGGACAACTACTTTGTGAGCCGCGACAAGACTCCTCTGGATGAGAACGGGGAGTACGACTTTGAATCATTGTACGCCATGGATCTGGAGTTCCTCAACCAGCAATTGAACGACATACTTGCCGGCAAAGAGGTGGAACTGCCCAAATTTGATTTTGTAAAGGGGGAACGCATCCCTTCAGGCAGGAAAATAAGGATGACCGAGAAAGATATTCTGATTATGGAGGGAATCCACGCACTCAACAAAGAGCTGACAAAAGATCTTGACCAGAGCAAGCTTTTCAGAATATATGTATCTGCCCTCACATCACTGTCTCTGGATGAGAACAACGTGATCTCGACCACAGATTGCCGACTTCTCCGCAGGATGGTTCGCGACGCCCGTACCCGCGGTGTCTCACCAGAGGAGACCATACTCAGATGGCCGAGTGTCCGCAGAGGTGAAGAGAAAAACATCTTCCCGTTCCAGGAAAATGCAGATGTTATGTTCAACTCCTCATTGATTTTCGAACTTCCCCTTCTGAAATATTATGCAGAACCCCATCTTAACAGAATTCCGGTCACTTCACCCGCATACTCTGAAAGTGTCAGGATGCTCAAATTCCTTTCACACATCACCCCACTCACACCGGAAGAGATAGTGGCGGTCCCCCCAACTTCCGTACTGAGGGAATTTATCGGCGGCAGTTCGATAAAATATTAGAGACAGGAGACTGTTCCCGCGACAAAAAATGGCGATATTTTGACGCGGCAGCCCGAAAAAACAAATCCCGCGACAGATTTTAGCAGAATTTTGTCGCGGGATATATGTTTGTGCCGTGATCTACTAGAACAATCCGTAGAGCTGGGCGTCGATACGGTCTATAATCTGGTTAAGGTGGTCTGGGTTCTCTTCAAATTTGAGTTCATCCACATTTACTATCATAAGTGGACCATCCTTGTAGTTTTCGATCCACTCCTCATAGCGGTCATTAAGTCCTTTAAGGTAGTCGATACGGATACTGCTTTCGTATTCGCGTCCCCTCTTCTGGATTTGTGCTACAAGGTTTGGAATGGAGGATTTGAGGTAGATGATAAGATCCGGTGCCTTGACAAGCGATGTCATAAGATTGAAGAGGGATGAGTAGTTCTCAAAGTCCCTTGAATCCATTAGGCCCATTGAGTGGAGGTTTGGTGCAAATATACGTGCATCTTCATAGATGGTACGGTCCTGAATCACATTCTTCTCACTGTTGCGGATCGCCACTACATCTTCAAAACGACGGTTCAGGAAGTAAACCTGGACATTGAATGACCAGCGTCTCATATCGTTGTAGAAATCGGAGAGATATGGGTTGAAATCCACATCCTCAAACTTTGGTTCCCATCCGTAATGTTTTGCCAATAAGTTGGTAAGGGTTGTCTTACCGCTTCCGATATTTCCTGCAATAGCTATATGCATCTTGTTACCTCCGATATTTTTAATTTCAAATGACAAATATACCTAATTCTTTTCGTAAATTTGCCATTATGATCAAGACTTTTTATTTCAACGACCTTCGTACCTGTTGCTATGTGCTATGGGACGACACTAAAGAGTGTGTAATAGTGGATGCCGGCTGCTACTCGGAGAGCGAGAAGGGGCGTCTGGCCAAATTTGTATATGAAAATGGTTTGAAACCTGTCAAACTTCTTCAGACTCACGGCCATTTCGACCACGTAATGGGGTGTATGTTTGCCAGAAAACAGTGGGAGATTCCAGCCTATATGAACCACGGCGATATCCCTCAGGTGGCAAGGGCATCATCCTATGGAGGATATTTCGGATACAGTTTTGAGGATCCCGGCGAGGAGTTTACCGACTTGAAGGATGGGGATGTAATCTCTTTCGGAAATACCACCCTCAAGGTTATCCACACCCCTGGCCACTCGAAAGGTGGGGTGGTATTTTACAATGAAGCGGAGAAGTATGTCATCACCGGTGACTCCCTTTTTGCCCAGAGCATAGGGCGTACAGACCTCCCTGGGGGAGACCTTGATGAGCTCATGGATAGCCTTAAAAACAAGATACTTGCCCTTCCTGAAGATACTAAAGTATATCCTGGCCACGGCCCTGCAACAGATATTGCCACAGAGAAACAAACCAATCCATTCCTAATGTAAAGTATGGATAGCATAAAGATTACCAAAGCAAACGTACACAACCTTAAGGATGTCTCTCTTGAGATACCCCGCGGGAAGCTTGTGGTGATCACCGGATTGAGCGGAAGCGGAAAATCCTCTCTCGCCTTTGACACCATTTTTGCCGAGGCTCAGAGGAGATATCTTGACACACTTTCACCCTATGCCAAGCACTTTATAGGGGTTATGGAGCGTCCCAATGTTGAAAGCATTGAGGGGCTCAGTCCCACTATTGCTATAGAACAAAAGAGCACAAACAGGAATCCAAGATCCACTGTGGGTACCATTACGGAGATCTCCGATTTTCTACGACTTCTATACGCCAGGGCATCTGTAGCCTATTCCCCCGTCACCGGCAAGGCTATGGTCAGATACTCTGATGCTCAAATAATTGATCTGATTCTCGACAAATACGCGGGAAAGAAGACCATCCTCCTCTCCCCTCTGGTAAAGGGACGAAAGGGTCATTATAAGGATCTTTTCGAGAGTATGCTCCGCAAGGGGTACACTCAAATGAGGGTAGATGGCCATCTTGAAAGCATCTCAGACCTCCTGGATGGTGTGGACAGATACAAGACCCACTTCATAGATCTGGTAGTGGATAAGCTTGTCCCTAAAGGGGAGGACTACAAAAGGGTAAGGGACTCTGTCCAGACAGCCCTAAATTATGGCAAAGGGTCCCTCTCTGTATGGGACATCACCTCTGATGAAATCACCCATTACAGCAAACACTTCATATGCCCGGACAGCGGCATATCGTTCCCTGAGCCCGCCCCGCATACATTTTCATTCAACTCCCCTCAGGGGGCCTGTCCCCATTGTAAAGGGCTTGGTGTCATATCCACAGTGGATATGTCGAAGATTATCCCAAATGACTCACTCTCGATAGCTGAGGGTGGAATAGAGCCCATTGGGGTGAGAAAGGAGAACAATCTCTTCGCTATCCTTGACAGCATTGCCCTGAAATACGGATTTACCCTTACAACACCTATAAAAGATCTCCCGGAAGATGTACTGAACCTTATTTTGTATGGGTCAGAGGAACTTTTCAGGGTAAAATCGATTGGTGGGCTCTCAGATATGGTGACATTCCCGGGAATTATCTCCAAGATTGAGCACAAGGATGATGAGAGCGATGACACCTTTGACAGGAGGGAGCGTTTTTCCCAGGAGACACTCTGTCCACATTGCCATGGAACCCGCCTGAAAGAGGAGGCACTGTATTTCAAGATTGACGGCAAAAATATAGCAGAGGTGTCCGATATGGATATAAGCGAACTGCACAAATGGATTTGCACTTTGGCTGAGAAGCTTGACAAGAAACAGAGTGCCATTGCATACGACATTCTCAAGGAGCTTAAGGATAGAATCGGGTTCCTCATTGATGTGGGGCTTGAATACCTCTCCCTCAGCAGATCTACCCGCTCTCTGAGCGGAGGTGAGAGCCAAAGAATCCGTCTTGCTACCCAGATTGGGTCAAAGCTTGTCAATGTCCTCTACATCCTCGATGAGCCAAGCATTGGTCTCCATCAGTCGGACAACAGAAAACTCATCAACTCCCTAAAGAAACTCCGGGACGAGGGGAATTCGGTGATGGTGGTGGAGCATGATGAGGAGATGATGCACAGTGCAGATTGGCTGATAGATATTGGCCCGGGAGCGGGTATCAAAGGTGGAGAGGTACTATATTGCAATGAACCTGCCCAACTGAAGGAGCATTTCCCTGTAGGAGGGCACTCCCTCACTGCAGATTATATGCTCGGCAGAAGAAGAATTGAGGTACCCCAGACAAGACGCCAGGGCAATGGCAAATCTCTGGAGCTCAAAGGGGCCAGAGGTAACAACCTCAAAGGGGTGGATATAAGGATCCCCCTCGGATGTTTTGTCGGGATAAGTGGAGTGAGCGGAAGCGGCAAATCATCACTTATCAACGAGACACTAATGCCCATCCTGAGCAACAGATTCTATCGCTCTCTATACACACCTCTCCCCTATGACGAGATATGCGGTGTGGAGAATATTGATAAGATAATAGAGATAGATCAGGCTCCTATCGGGCGCTCCCCCAGGAGCAACCCTGCCACCTATACCGGCGTCTTCTCTGATATAAGGAAGCTCTTCGAACAGACCCCCGATGCCAAAATCAGGGGACTCAAAGCGGGCAAATTCTCCTTCAATGTAAAAGGTGGCCGCTGCGAGGTGTGCAAAGGGGCCGGGGTGGAGCTTATAGAGATGAACTTCCTCCCTTCTGTACAAGTTACCTGCAAGGAGTGCCGCGGACAGAGATACAGACCAGATATACTGGCTGTCAAATACAAAGGGAAGAGCATCAATGATGTCCTGGAAATGACAATATCACAGGCAGCTGAGTTCTTTGAGCCAATACCGTCGATATATCGCCGGATAAAAACCCTCGAAGATGTTGGACTCGGCTATATCAAACTGGGCCAATCGTCACTATCACTCTCCGGTGGTGAAAACCAGCGTGTAAAACTTGCTGCTGAGCTATCCAAGCCAAGTACGGGAAACTCACTCTTTCTTCTGGATGAGCCCACTACAGGTCTCCACTCTGAAGACATTAAGGTATTATTGAACGTTCTCCAAAGACTTGTGGACCAAGGAAATACCGTAGTGGTTATCGAACACAATATAGATGTTCTAAGGTCTGTTGACTATCTTTTCGATATGGGACCAAAGGGTGGCCGAGACGGAGGGTATATTGTGGCAGAAGGGACACCAGAGGAGGTGGCTGTAAACCCCGATTCAGTCACAGGGCGCGAACTGGGATTATAGCTACACTTCCAAATGGACCAGCCTGATGTGGGCCGATTTGGGATTCAACTACTCCTGAAACAGACTTTTGCAGAGGGCTGCAATGTTGGATACTTCGACCACTTCGATTCCCTTTGTCTTTTTCCCGCGGAATTCCCCTGCTGAGTTATATGAAGAGATATAGATTTTCTTATAGCCGAGCCTCTGTGCTTCGGCTATTCTTCTGTCTATCTGGCCGACAGGGCGAAGCTCACCACTTAGTCCCACTTCTGCAGCAAAACATATACGTGGGGATATGTTCAGATCGAAATTCGATGACAATATAGCACAAATGACAGCCAAGTCACAGGCTGGATCGGAGATTTTGAGCCCTCCGGCAATGTTGAGGAATACATCCTTTGCAGAGAGTTTAAACCCTGCCCTTTTCTCCAAAACAGCGAGCAGCATGTTCATCCTTCTGACATCAAACCCTGTGGCAGAGCGCTGTGGCATACCATAAGCAGCGGTAGAGACAAGTGCCTGCACCTCGATAAGAAATGGTCTGGTTCCATCCAGCATTGCCCCGACAGCGACGCCACTCAGATCATCATCATGCATAGGGGTGAGGATCTCAGAGGGGTTGGAGACCTGACGGAGGCCACTGTTGAGCATCTCAAAAATGGCAAGCTCGGCAGTAGAGCCAAACCTATTTTTGATACTACGCAATATCCTGTATGCATGCCTGGTATCCCCCTCGAACTGTAGGACCACATCCACAATATGTTCAAGCACCTTAGGTCCTGCGATAGAACCATCCTTGGTGATATGACCGATAAGGATTACCGGGACATTGCTCTCCTTGGCATAGCGCAACAGGGCAGAAGCACATTCGCGCACCTGTGTCACCGATCCTGGTGACGATTCCAGGGCCTCGGAATATATTGTCTGAATAGAGTCTACGATAAGGAGTTCAGGGGCAGTCTCTTTCGCTGTAGATAGGATATTCTCCAGAAGGGTCTCCCCGAGGACAAGGCAGTTTTCAAGTTCATCATCCTTGCCACCAGAAAGTCTCTGCGCCCTCAATTTTATCTGACGTGGAGACTCCTCACCCGAGACATACAATGTCCTCAATGATGGACAGCCGAGGGGGATCTGTAAGGAGAGTGTCGATTTGCCGATACCGGGCTCGCCTCCGATGAGTATCATCGAACCACGGACCAAACCACCTCCGAGTATCCTCTCTATCTCCTCATTCCCTATGGAGATACGGCTCTCCTGAGTGATATCAATCTTGTTGATAGGGGTGGGTCTGGCATCAGATATCTTCAGCAGTGAGCGGCTTCTATCCCCAGACGATGATTTTGCAGAAGGGGCTTTGGGCTCCTCTACCATAGTATTCCATTCACCGCACGCAGGACATCTCCCCATCCATTTTGAACTCTCATTGCCACAAGAGGAACAAAACCACACTGTTTTACTTTTTGCCATAACCTTTTCACTCTATTTGAAAGCAAATTTAACTATATTTGTGGATAAATAAATCAAACACGATATGAAGAAATTCTTTTTTGCTCTAGTGCTTGCCCTACTCACTTTTACCTGGGCAGGTTATTCTCAAAACGAGTGTCAAAATGACCAGCTTCTTAATACCCTGGATGAATATATCCAGCAGGTAAAAGAGGGCTGGGAGATCCCAGGAATGGCAGTCTCTGTCATTAAAGACGGCAAGATGGTATTCTCGAAAGGATATGGCATAAAGGAGATGGGCAGCAACGCCCCTGTTGAGAGCAGTTCCATCTTCCAGATCGGCTCTGTTTCCAAATCATTCACAGCAGCAGTTATGGCCTCTGTGGTGGATGAAGGGCTTGTATCTTGGGATGATACAGTGAAAAACATCCTCCCCGACTTCAGATGGGGCGATGAATATGTGGAGAACAATATGCAGGTGAAGGACCTGATGACCCACAAGACAGGTATCGGCGGCCAGGTGGGCACATATATCCCCAACGTAGGTTACGACAGGGATGATGTATACCAGATGATGGGTCTTATCAAACCAAAATACCAGTTCCGCCACACTTATGCCTACAACAACATCACTTTCATTATAGCTGAAAAGGTTATCGAGAAAGTTACCGGAAAAACATGGGAGGAGAACATTAGGACTAGAATTTTCGAACCACTTGGAATGACCTCCTCGTCTGTTAACGGTGAAGGCTCAGATATTGAAAATGGCTTCGTGGATGCAGGTGACAGAGCCTGCGTACCTCACGAATTCTACTATGTTCCCGACAAGATGCATGTCGCTCCACTTTATGGTGATGAGAGAGCATTGTGGTGGGAGACCGTTATCGGCCCTGCCGGCAGCGTGAACTCAACAGTGGAAGATATGGCCAAATATGCGCAGTTCCATCTGGATCTTGGCAAAGTGGGTGACAAACAGGTGATCTCTGAAAGGCAGATGAAATATCTCCATAAAGGGCAGACCATCGTATCTCAGTCAGATGACTATATCAGACTATACGGACACTGCTGGTTTGTAGAGCAGAATGACAGATACAGACTACTTTTCCACACCGGTACCACTTGGGGATTTACCGCCATCTGCGCATTCGTACCCGAACTTGACTTAGGTCTTGTAGTTCTATGCAACAGCGAAGTTCCTTCAGACCCACGTTATGCCATCATGCGCAAGACCGTAGACCTCTATCTTGGTGACGGAGTAGAGAGGGACTACAATGCTGAATATCTCGCAGACTGGTGGGAATCAGAGAGAAAGGATCAGGCAGAAAAGGAGAAAAACCAGAAACCTGTAGAGGTTATCCCTGCTCCAAATCCTAAAGCCATCACAGGCCACTACCACAAAGGTCCCCTTTTCGGTTGTGCCGAAGTGGAGTTTGAAGATGGCAAACTATACATCAAAGTGGGAAAGAAAGGGTGGAAACGCGAACTTACCCACGTAAACGGGCTTGAATATTCATTCCGTTCAGACGGATACGCTTTCCCTGTAAAATTCACTATGGACAAGAAGGGCAAAGAGGCTGTCAAACTTGAGATTGACTTCCATAATGGAGACGGAAACAACTTCGGTCCATGGGAGAAAGAGCACGACCACCATTAGTATTAATTAAAAACAAATTATAATATGAAAAGAGTTTTGATCGGGATTATATCCCTTCTATTTGCCGGCAGCTTGTTGGCACAACCTATCATCGGCGTATCATCTACAGCCTCTTCAGGTTCTGCAAGCGCTCCACTTACCTATATCAACGCTATTAAGAATGCAGGTGGTGTACCACTTGTTATCCCTATGACCACTGACGAGGTGCAGCTTGACGCTATCCTCAACACCATCACAGGCCTTGTAATGACAGGCGGAGAGGATGTCAACCCACTTAAATTCTACGGAGAGGAACCACATCCAAGAATGGGAGAAATCGCCCCAGCAAGGGATGAATTCGACTACATCCTTATCAAGAAAGCAGTAGAAAAAGGTATCCCTGTACTCGGTATCTGCAGAGGTATGCAGATGCTCAACGTAGCACTTGGCGGTACACTTATCCAAGATATCCCTTCACAGGTAAAAGGCTCTATGGTGGACCACAAACAGGAGGCTCCATCTTCAACAGCCACCCACTCTATAACTATTCAGAAAGGGTCTCTCCTCTACAACCTTTTGAAGACAGAAAAAACTGCCGTAAACACTTTCCACCACCAAGCTGTAAAGAGAGTGGCACCTTCTCTAAAGGTGATCGCTGTAGCTAAAGATGGTGTAGTGGAAGCTATAGAGGGTACAGGCAATATGAGGGTACTCGGACTCCAGTTCCATCCGGAAGGATTTGCTGCCCACGGCCAATGCGAATTCTCACCAATCTTCGAATGGTTGGTAAATGAGGCAAAGGTCAGCCCCGCAGCCCTTTAATCATTGAGAGAATCTCACCATTCAGGTGGGATTCTTTTTTTAGATCCTCCAGGGAGATCC
The DNA here is from genome assembly GCA_017630155.1 of Bacteroidales bacterium. Lineage (GTDB taxonomy): Bacteria > Bacteroidota > Bacteroidia > Bacteroidales > UBA932 > CAAGNP01. The sequence goes on along the minus strand of JAGBVU010000021.1, from coordinate 46,497 downwards.
CCATACGATAGCACCAACGATTATTGGGGTTGGCAGGATCATTTATCCTCTCATCTGCAGGTACCTCCACCCTCAAATGGTCAGTTAGGGCAAGCCAATCCTGCAGCGGGAGAATTGTAAGCATTGCCGGGCTCTCAAGGTGCTGGCGGATAATCTCCCTCACCTGATCTTTCGGACACTCACCTTTCCACCCCCTGAGGGTATCCATATCGTGGGTGCCTGTCGTACAGACTGAAAGGTATGGATAACGGGCAGGATCCCCCACAGAGCATCCATACTCCTTGGGCATCCTCTGCACCTCCAGGGTGAGTATCTTGAGATCCCTGAGCACCTCCGGCACACAATCGGGAATCATCCCCAAATCCTCAGCACAAGGGAGCATATTGGACGCTGATACTATCTCCGGAAGTTTCTGATACCCGATTCTCTCCCAGAACTTATTGTGTCTCACATAGAAGAAATCCTCATACAGACGGTTGAAAGCAAGTTTCTCCCCCTCGGGAAGCGACTTGTACACATCGCTCTTGTGGGCAGAGATACCCGGATGCCAGAAACCTCTCTTCACAGGATCTTCAAAGAAGAGTGTCTCCTTGAAACTATCTCTGAAGTGAAGTCCCCACCCCCTAATCTCATCCACATCCAAAGGTAATGCAGGGTTGAAATGGCCGTTTATTCCACTTTTATAGCAGGAAGGGATCTCCCATATCCTGAAAAATCCCAGAATATGGTCTATGCGGTATGCGTCAAAATAGCGCTCCATATTGGTCAGACGCCTCTTCCACCAACGATAATTGTCTGCAGCTATTGCCTCCCAATTGTATGTAGGGAAACCCCAGTTCTGTCCATCGTCTGAGAATGCATCCGGCGGTGCACCGGCTTGGGAGTCAAGGTGAAAATACTGTGGTTCAGCAGCAGCCTCCACCCCGATGGGTGAAACTCCAATAGGGATATCACCCTTTAGGGCAATACCCTTTGAGTGGGCATACTCCACTGCCTCTGAGAGTTGCTTTGAGAGGTGGTATTGGACAAACTGATAGAAATATTGGTTTTTGACCCCATCACGCTTCGCGCAATACCTCCCATATGGGAGAAGCCAATCCCTGTTATCACTAACAAAGTTCCTGAACTCCCCACTCTGAGATGTCGCTTCCCAATGGAACTCAAAAAGGGCCTTCAGGAATCTCATCTTGAATGCGAAGACCAACTCATACTCGAGGGAGCTGTGCCCGTTGAGCGAAGCTCTCCCCTGTTCATACTCCTGCTCCAGCTCTTCCGTAGGAAATGGCCCTATTGCAGGGATATTGATATATATAGGATGGAGAGCTGTCACCGATATGCAATTATAAGGGTATGAATCTCTCCAGCTTCCATCTGTAGTGGTATCATTTATGGGGAGGAGCTGGATAAACCTCTGCCCTGTAGCCGCAGCCCAATCTGCCATCAGCTTTATATCGGCAAACTCACCCACACCGCAGTCATTCTCACTCCTGAGGCTGAAAACAGGGACCGCTACACCTGCATAACGGGGCTTGGGTGTACCGAACCTGTCTGAAGAGTGCTCTATAGAGAAGGTTTCATCCTCACCTATAGCCGGGAGCTGCAAATGGTAATCTTCACCACCCTCCCAAATATATGTACCATCCGGGAAACGCTTTATAAACTTATATCTGAATTCTGATGTAAGTTTCGATGCATCGAGATGTATCTCCCACCTGAACCCTTTTACAGATTTCATGTGTAGTGCCTTTGCCGGGGTCCAAGCCCCCAATTCACGGCAACTGCCACTTATAAAGACCTCTGCATCAGCCTCAACATTGGGTGCTGTAACCCTTATTATCACCTCTTTGGGGCACTGATGGGTAACAGTGGTTCTGCTACTTCTGTGGGGGAGAAAAATGTTGGAAAATGGGGAGTGAAAAAAGGGGGCGTTGTCATCATTTCCCTGCCACGAGTCCATCAGAGTGAGGCGACGCGTCCCACGAAGGGTTATGGTGCGTCCCTGTCCCACCTCCTGAAAGGTAAGCCCATCATCCCCTTTTACAAAATATTTGTAATTGAATGTCTTATCCTTGAAAGTATTGACTTTGATCTCCCTCTCCCACCTGTCACCACAATATTCCAAGGGAAGTGCCTTGGACATATCACCTCCACCCAACTCGGGAAGGGAGCCGGTTACGAATAGATTTTGTCCGAAAGAGGTACGAAAATCTACACTGAAGAGGATAGTCATAACTACAACTTAATAGAGATGCCCACATTGACCAGGCCTCTATAGCCGAAGCCCAACTCACCAAATACGCCGAAGGTATCTCCATATCTGACCTTGCAGGCGGTAAAGTGGTATGAGAGTTTCCACTGCTCACTTGAGTGTGGAATATCAAAATCCTCGGTAATTAGACCTGCCAGAATCCCTTTGTCTGCATAGAAATGGATATCCTCATCCCAAAATGCAGCACCCAGATACAATCCGGTAGAGAGTTCGAGGTCATCCTCCTTGAAATATACCCAGTTTGCAGACAACTGCCCTACATAACTGCGTACACCAATTCCGTAGAGAAGCAACTCATCTGCATTGACCCCTTTGGGCGGCAAAGCATATATATTGGCCTTCGAGTAACTGTAGCCTCCAAAAATACCGAGCGAGAAATCTTCACTCAGTGAGATGTTGTAGCCTATACCGGGGGCTCCGACAAAAACCTGATCCTTGGTATCTGCATTGAACTCTTTAGGGGCAGGAAGAACTGTCACAAGCTCCATCACTGTAGGTGAACCATAGTGAACATATATCTCGTGACGGGGGAAGTATTGTGCATCAATCTCCCTTTCAACTCTGCTGCGCTGCGCAAAAACTGTATCTGTTGACAACAATGCCACTATTGTTATCAGAAATGTCGAATAAACCTTTTTCATTAATTGTTGTTTTGGTGCTTAAAGATAGTAAATTTTCTTTTTCTCAATGAAAATAATGAGACTGTGCCACAAATCAGCATTATAAGGGCCTGACTCTCGTGTGAAATGGTTGCAAATATCACACCGGAGGTCTGGGCTATGCCATATATTGAAAAGAGTGCCAAGCTTATCACAAAATGGTAAGCCCCTATACCCCCTTGCACTGGGATAATCCAGCCAAGGCTCCCCACCACCATCAGAAATGCCGCATCCACAGCTGTCAGCCCACCTACTTGAGGGAAAGCGAGGATTGTACAGTAACTCATGACCCAGTATCCAACCCAGATAAGGAGTGTGCTCACGATAAAGCCCCATTTGTGCTCCATCCTGACACCAGCCATCAGACCTTTTACCAGCCCTTCCACTATTTGAAAAACCTTGTTTACAAATCTGTTTTTCCTTAGCACTTGACGTTTGAGATAGAGCAGCACTGCCATTGCTACCACCACAACCGCTACTACCAATATCAGCCATGCTATATCAAAAGGGAGCTTTTCAACAAGGGGTTTCCATATCTCCTGTGTTATAAAAGCGCCAAATCTCTCCCACCTGAGGGCCAGCACACCCATAAGTACGAAAATATAGCAGAGCATATCCCAACTCCTCTCGAGGACCACTGTTCCCAGGACAGATTCAAAGTTGGCCTTCCCTGTAGAGGATATTACTCCACATCTGACAAACTCCCCCGCTCTCGGGAGGGCAAAGTTTGAGAGATAGGCAATCGTTACCCCATCATAGGCCTCTTTTCTGGTAATAGAGGGGTTGAGAGGGAGCATTATATACCTCCACCTTATCCCTCTGAGGATAAACACGGCAAAACTTGCTGCCATAGAGAGAAGTATCCACCAGAAGTTGCAGCTGGCCAGTCCCGAAATAAAATCGCTCCATTTCACCCCCTTAAAGGCGAAATAGAGCAAAACCACTGCCAGAAGCAGCATCAGGACCCACCCCCCAATCTTCTTCAGATCTATCTTCATACAAGCTGGTTGGTAGCTGTATCTGGGAAAACAAGTTTTGGTTTGTATTCAGAAGCCTCCTCCTCTGTCATCAATGCAAATGACATAATGATAGCGATGTCACCAACACCGAAAAGATGGGCTGCTGCACCATTGAGACCTATTTTACCACTTCCCTCTTCTCCAGGGATAGCATATGTCTCAAGTCTGTTGCCGTTATTGATATTTACCACCAACACTTTCTCACCTTCGTACAGACCTGCTGCCTTCATTAGGGCCTTATCTATGGTGATGCTACCGATATAGTGCAAGTTTGCCTCGGTAATGGTTACTCTGTGAATCTTGGATTTAAGTATTTGAAGAAGCATCTTATTTTAGTTTAAGATTATCAATTAGTCTTACAGGGTGTGCAAATACTGCACAGGATAGCTGGATGGTCTCTGCCTGATCCCAATCTGTAACAGGCTCAAGAGTTTTTCCGTTTATGATTTCGACATACTCGGTCTCCAGAAGAGGGTTTGAATTTATATCATTTGTTATATCCTCAACAGCTTGGGCAACACTTACTTTGCCCACCATATCCACACCTTTGGAGATGCATTTGTAGATATGTGGAGCAGCAGCCCTCTGTTCTGGGGTAAGGAGTTCGTTGCGTGAGCTTAGTGCCAAACCGTCCTCACCTCTGGCGATAGGACAGCGTACTATCTGGATAGGATATTGTAGATCCTTGGTAAAATACTCGATGATGGCGAGCTGCTGGAAGTCCTTCTCACCGAAGAATGCGTGGGTAGGCTTCACTATGTCAAAAAGGCGTGTAACCACCTGCGCCATACCATTGAAGTGGCCAGGACGACGGGGTCCCTCACCGTAGGTATCAAGACCGCCAAGATTCAGGATCCTCTCATCAAGTGGGGCACCATCACCTTTGGCTGCGTTTGGATAAATGTCCACCACTCTGGGGGCAAACACTATATCAACTCCCACAGGCTCAACAAGCTTACAGTCATTGTCCACTGTTCTGGGATATGTATTGAAGTCGTTCTGATTATTGAACTGGGTAGGGTTTACAAAGATGGAGATGACTGTAACATCACACTCCTCTACAGACCTTCTGATAAGCGAAAGGTGACCTTCGTGAAGAGCACCCATCGTAGGGACAAAACCCACCTTTTTATCGCCGCCAATCGCAGCACGAGCAGATTCAAATTCTGCCAAAGTTTTAGCTATAATCATTCTGCGTAGAATTTCGGTGCAAATGTAATGTGTCTCAAAAACATATCCAAACATCCTTGTGAATTATCGGAGATAACTTTACCTTTGCAGGGTAAAATTTCTATTTGAGATGAAGTCTATTTTAGGTATAGGGAATGCCCTGACAGATATTCTGGCAGTACTCCCAAACGATTTGCTTTTGAAACAATACCACCTCCCCAAAGGGAGCATGCAGCACGTGGACCAGTCCACAGGTGATAAGATCTGGGCTACACTTAAACCTATGGGTGTGGAATATGTGGCAGGAGGCTCTGCAGCCAATACCATCAATGGTGCAGCGGTATTCGGAATGCGCGCAGGATTTATCGGCAAAGTGGGTGATGATGATCTGGGTGCCCTGTACAAATCTGACCTTGAACGCAATGGCATCAAGGCTACCCTTCTTAAGGGTAAATCCTCTTCTGGAAGGGCAATGGTTTTCATCTCAAACCCCAATGCTGAGAGGACCTTTGCAGTATACTTGGGTGCAGCCCTCGAGATGGTTCCAGAGGACCTCACACCAGAGATGTTCCAAGGATATGACTACTTCCACATAGAGGGATATCTCGTTCAGAACCAAGCACTTCTACGCCGCGCAGTAGAACTCGCAAAAGAGGCAGGGATGACCATCTCCATCGATATGGCATCATATAATGTGGTGGAATCTAACGATGCATTCCTTCACGACATAGTGGAAAACTACGTGGATATCGTATTTGCCAATGAGACCGAAGCACACGCTTTCACCAAACTTCCGCCTCGCGAAGCTCTTGATGTGATAGCCCAATCTTGTAAGATTGCTGTGGTAAAAGTGGGCAAAGAGGGCTCAATGGTCAAGAGTGGCGACGAATATCACTTCATCAAGCCATGGCCAGCAAATGCCATCGATGCCACAGGTGCCGGAGACATATACGCTGCAGGATTCCTTTACGGACACTCCCTCGGTCTCCCTATCAAGATATGTGGAAACATAGGCTCCATCATATCATCCAAAGTGGTGGAAGTGGTAGGAGCCAAAGTGGATATCCCACGCTGGAAAGCGGCCAAGCAGGAGATCCGCGAGATGATCGCCCCATATCTGGCTGTATAGATTGGCCCGAAATTCTGACCTCCACCCCAAGGGACTGGACGCAAAAACGGCCATATAACGCAGAAAACGCGCACAGTCCAGGTCCACAAGCCGTGATTGTGCGCACAGAACCCCTCCAGAGACACCTCTCGAGGGGTTTCTTGCGCACAGTCCTTTCGTACCCAAAACATTTCGCCCGGAGATTAGGTTCTTCAGGCGTTCGCTACGCTCACCCCCACCACCGCTTGCGCGGCTGCTCGCTGTGAACACTCACAGAGTGTTCACTAATCGCTCACGACCCCCGCTATCAAGCGCGGGTGCTTAGGCCTTCAGAACCTAACTCTCCGAGGCCGATACACATATTTGACCCGGAGTAGCTAGATGTGCCGACAGTTACCCTCTACCGAAAACCAGGAAGAATTCTAGAACCACTTGGTAAAGTGGACCATACGGGGTTTGGTGTGAATGTCTTCGACCATGGTGACGTCGCTGAAACCGTAGCTTTCGAAGAGGGCCACCACCTCGCGATGATACGCTTCGTTGATCTCGAAATACCCCTTTCCACCTACACGGAGAAGTGCCGATGCCCACTCTGCCAGGGCCTTATAAAATCTCAATGGATCTCCATCAGGGACAAAGAGGGCCATTGACGGCTCATAGTCAAGAACATTGGGGGACATAAAATCCCTCTCTTTCTCACAAACATACGGAGGGTTGCTGACCAGAATGTCCAGCTCCTCCAACTCTGGTATCCCCTCTGGAGAAGTCGCTACATCTTTCTCATCGGGAGGACCTGCCAAAGCATCCCATTTGAAGAAAATGGGCTCATTGTCACATATTTTCTGTTTACGTGCCACTTCAAGTGCCCCATCCGACAGGTCGCAGGCCATAACACGGGCCTTCCTGAAATGGGCCGCAAGGGAGTGAGCGATACACCCTGACCCTGTACACACATCCAGGATATTGAGTTCTCCCATCCTGTCATCTTTCCAGTCGTTCTCTATAAGACGGACCAGCTCCTCTGTCTCAGGACGTGGGATAAGAACCGACTCACATACACAGAATTTATGACCTGCAAACTCCTCATACCCCAGGACATACTGCACTGGACGATTGTCCATAAGTTCATCGAGCGCACCCTGCAGCTTCTTCAGTTCAGGTTTGGGGATAATGACATTTGGAGAGACCAGATACTCATAGTCCGACACATTAAGATAATGTGTCAGCACCCTGATGGCAATAGCTTTGGACTCATTTATGGAATATAGGTCCTGTAGGGCGTCAATAGCTTTGGTTACAAACTCTTTATAGGTCATTCAAAGAAAGTTTTACAAGTTTACCCCCCATATCTACCACATACAGATATTTACCATCCACCACAGGATTTGCCAGGACAGGCAGCCCCATCTCGTACCTCCATACATAAGCCCCCTTGTCTATGGTGCTGCAGTACACATATCCGTCATTTGCACCATAGATTACACTATCTCCATAAAGGACAGGATCACCCTCTACCGACATCTCATAACTTTTGGTATATGGTGATGTATAGATGAGTGCAGGCATAGTGGTAGTATTCCATATTTGAGAAAAATCTTCAAATTTGTATCCTGTCATACCATGATTTGATGTACCCACCACGACTACGCCGTCTTTTATCAACATCCTCGAACGGGTGTTGAATATATGTCCCTGTTTCACCATCTTTGACTCCACCCCTGAACGAGGATCCATCTCCACCAATGACTGATATGCTGTATAGTACCACTTACCGTCATGATAGACAGGGGTACCTGTACTATACCTTGTCTCCGGATCACTCTTTTGCCACAAAAGCTCACCGGTCGCAGCATTAAAGCCATATCTTGCTACCCAATAGGCATTTACACACAAAACTCCATCTGCCACTGCGTAGGTGGAGACATCTGTAATTCCTGTATTCCTCACTGTGGTATTTCTCCACACCACCGATCCGTCCTTTGCTTTCAGGGCAGTCAGATGAAGACCTTGTCCCACATATAGCATCCCATCCGCATAACAGACACCCTGACTGTTGCATGGGTGCATCCCATCTTTCCTGAATTTGTATCTCCACACCTCTCGTCCTGTTGCCGGATCGAGTGCATAAATCTGCGATGTGACATCTGAAACAAAGAGAAGCCCCTCTGCCAGAACCATATTGTTCCTTACTGAGCCCCTTGTTTTGTAATACCATACCTCCTCTCCGCTCCCCTTATCTATCGCAACCACTCCGCAATTCCGGCTCATCGCATCATCCACAAGGGGTACATAGAGAACATCCTCCGATACAATAGGGGTACCAAGACCGCCAAGACCCCTCAAATGGCTCTGCCAGACCAGACCTTTTTGGAATTTGACACTCTCCAGACGGACCTCTGAATCGGAGAAGAGGACCCCCACTTTGAGTTTGCCGTCAGAGTTCCTTACTACACCCCGCCACTCAAAATCGTTGATTCTGGCCATATTCACAGCTGATAGCCCCTGCATAAGTTTGACACTCTCCACATCTGACTTGCCGTCATAGACTACAGCGGTTACCTCCACACTATCACCCACTACTCTGCCATTTGCCGCAATATGCTTAGGTATCGGGTAATAATGGAGTTCATTTGTCAACACGCCCCCATCCACTTTGAAATGCCTCCACGAAGATGGGGAGTGGTCATTCCCCCCTTTATTTGGTGCAATCGTACATATCATCTGGGTACCATTGTCGTTGACATAGTGGTAATTGACGTGGTTATGACCATAGATATACCCTATCACATTATAATCGGAGAGATCAAGTTCAATGCCCTCCCCTTTCAGCAACAGATGCTCGGTATTGCCCAGCACGCTGTGGTTGAAAATTACCACAGGGGTACCTTCAGGGATGCTCTCAAGATCGGCAGCCATCCATCTGTAGATATCATCCGGGCTATATGATGGTTTGGCATCTCCACTGAGCATAGGGGTCACCATATAGTGCACACCTTTTATATTGAAGGAGTACCACACTGGACCAAACTGATCCTCATATGGCTTCTCACCATAATCAAGTCCTTGAGAATCTTTGAACCCTTTGAGAAGATCGTGATTGCCGAGGGTATAGACCATTCTGACACCCAGATCATCCGTATTGAACTCCTCACCGTTGATCTTCAGCCCCTGTTCATAACATATATCACCTGTTACCGCCACAAAATCCACCCTCCTTACCCCGATATAGTCCTTGAAATCATCCATCCAGTCGAGATATCTCCTCTCTTCGATGTCCGACAGCTGGATAAATTCACCCATATAATCATCAGCCTCCACCAAACCGAAAGACCAGGGATCTTCCGCCCCACCTCTGACATCTACATAGAAAGGTGTGGTATGTCTGTATCCTGATGGGGTGTATAGGGTCACAAATCTCGACCTGCCAGCCAATTCAAGGGAGAACCTCCCTTTCTGATCACTCTTTACCAGAGAGAAGCCGTCTGAAACCACCACTCCGGCAATCCCCTTCTCCCCTTTATCCCTCACGCCGTTGGCATTGGCATCAACGAAAACTTCCCCACTCTGCCCCCAAAGATTAAAGGCCAAGAGTAGAGAAGCTATTCCAAGAACCATCTTTCTCATAAACAGACTATTATCTAATTATCAATAATATTGGAGATAAAATCCTTCATATCTATCCCCGCTGCCCTCACCTGCTGGGGAACCAGACTGGTGTCGGTCATACCAGGTATAGGATTTATCTCGAGAAAATAGGGATCATTCCCTTTTAGTATGTAATCCATCCTTACAAGGCCGTGGCATCCGAAACGGCGGTATATCCTCTTGGTTGCAGCAGCTATCTTGTCATATATCTCCTGTGGCACATCTGCCGGACAAACCTCCTGACTGGCACCCATATATTTGGCCTCGTAATCAAAATACTCGTTATGGGGGATAATCTCTGTCGCAGGGAGGGTTCTCAGCTCAGCGCCCTCCATATATATACCCATAGTGAGCTCCCTACCGGTAATGCACTCCTCTATGAGGACACTGTCATCCTCCCTGAAAGCGAGCTCGATGGCAGCATCCAGATCCTCCACCCTCTTAACCTTTGTAATTCCGAAACTGCTCCCCCCTTGATTGGGTTTGACAAAAAGGGGCAATCCCAGTTTGTCCACTATCTCCTGAGGAGAGTAGCCGTCACCCTTCCTCAAGAAGTGATCCTTCGCCAGGAGGATACCTGCCTCTTTCAGATAGGTCTTGCATGCAAACTTGTCAAATGCGAGTGTTGATGTCATAGCGGAGCACCCTGTATGGGGAATCCCCAGAAGTTCAAAGTAGCCCTGGAGCAACCCATTCTCACCCGGAGTACCATGGATCATAATGAAGGCCTTGTCAAATCTCACCCTCTCCCCTTTTCGGAGGAAAGAGAAATCTGAACGGTCAATCTCTGCATCTCCCTCAGACAATAGGACTCTCCAGCCATCGGGTCTGAGCAACACCTCATATGCATCATATCTCTGAGGATCGATGTTTGCAAATACATTTTTCCCGCTCTTGACCGACACCTCCCACTCTGAGGAGTATCCGCCATATATCAATGCTACCCTTTTCTTCATATTCTAGAAAAATATTTCATCAGAATGGGACGCAGAGGTGGTCGCATCCGCATCACTGCCGTCACAATTCAAGTTAAGTACCAGACCTGGAGGGGCCAGGAACCTGTCATCATGAGTAATACCAAGTGTCCCGTCCTTAATCACTTTCTGCATAAAGAGACCCCATATAGGGAGTGCCATATTCGAACCGCCACCAAGGGCCAGCGATTCAAAGTGGACCTGTCTGTCCTCAGCACCCACCCAGGCACCTGCTGTCAATTTTGGGGTATAGCCTATAAACCATCCGTCTGACTGGTCATTTGTAGTACCTGTCTTGCCGGCAACCTCACCGGACATCCCGTATTTCCATTTGAGTCTCCCCGCTGTACCCTCATTTACCACACCCTGCATCAGATTCACCATCAGATATGCAGTAGCCTCACTGATGGACTCCCTCTTGCGTGGAGCAAAGTTCCCAAGGACATTGCCGTTATTGTCCTCAATTCTGGTCACCATCATAGGGCTGATATTGACACCTCGGCTCGGGAAAGTATTGTATGCACTCACCATCTCCATCACAGTGATATCAGCAGGACCAACGCACAATGACGGAACTGCAGGCAAATAGGTAGTGATACCCAATTTTCTACACATATCCACCATAGCATTGGGGCCGAACTGCTTCATCAGATAGGCAGAGATATTGTTGCTACTCTTGGTAAGACCCCACTTGAGGGTGACTGTCTGACCGATCCACTCTGCCTTGTCTGTACTCTTAGGGGTCCAGGTAGTGTCACCTACGATAAATGTCTGGGGGACATTCACCACCCTGTCGCAAGGGGTGTAACCCTCCTGCATAGCCAAAGTATATAGGAAAGGTTTGATGGTCGAACCCACCTGGCGCTTGGTCTGACGTGCATTGTCATATTTGAAATAGCGGTAGTTAGGACCACCCACATACGCTTTGATATTGCCTGTATGGGGCTCCATCGCTATAAATGCCGCCCTAAGGAAAGATTTGTAGTGGCGGATTGAATCATTCGGGGTCATTACAGTATCCACATACCCCTTCTGGTTCCAGGAGAAGACCCTCATTTTGGTCTTCGTATTGAAGCTTTTGGCAATCTCCTCATCGGAGGCACCTGCAGCCCTCATGTTTCTGTATCTGTCACTCCATCTACGGGCCTGCTGCATCAGTGTCTCAATAGTCTCTTCAGGGACATCCAAAGCAAAAGGTCTCTTGGGCTTATTCCTCATATCTGCGTTGAAGGACCTCTGCAGATCCTTTGAGAGATGCTCTACCACAGCCTCCTCCGCATATCTCTGCATCTTGGAGTTGATGGTGGTGTATATCTTCAGACCATCTTTATCAAGATTGTACTTGGTCCCGTCGGGCTTTAGGTTCTTATTGAGCCAGCCATAGAGGGGATCCTCCTCCCACAGCACAAGGTCTGCCTGATAATCCTCCTTGAAATAGTATGCCGACTTCCGGGGCTCTGATGCATTCATATATCTTCGTAGCATATCTCTGAAATATGGTGCAAGTCCCGCATTGTGGTCCTGTTGCTTGTATGCAAGTTCTATAGGGAGCACCACTATCGAATCGTACGCAGCCTGCTCCAGAAATCCATATTTGTGCATCTGCGAAAGGACATGGTTCCTCCTCCCGATCGAGCGGTCATAATTCAGGACCGGGTTGTATCTTGTGGGCTTGTTCACCATACCTACAAGGGTGGCACTCTCTTCTACATTGAGCTCCCAGGGCTCTTTGGAGAAAAATGTCTGGGAAGCAGCCTTGATGCCGTATGCATTGCTCCCGAAGAATATGGCATTCATATACATAGCCATAATCTCATCCTTTGTATAGTTTCTCTCAAGCTTAACAGCTGTAATCCACTCTTTGAATTTGCTCACTACAAGTTTGAACTCCTTCTGTCCTGGGAATCTTGATGAGGTGGTATCCCTCGGGAAGAGGGTCTTGGCAAGCTGTTGGGTAATCGTACTGCCACCGCCCGAACTTGCATCGCCCATAACAAGTGTCTTGACAGCCACCCTGGCCAATCCTCTGAAGTCAATACCACAATGCTTATAGAATCTGATATCCTCAGTTGCCACAGCCGCATTTACAAGGTTTGGGGATAGATCCTTGAACTTGACATAGCTCCTGTTCTCTATATGGTATGTGTTTATGACCACACCATCCTCAGAGATAAGCTCAGTAGCAAGTTTGCTTTTAGGATTTTCAAGCTCCTCAAACGAGGGAATTTCGGCAAAAATACCGACAAACAATATAAAAAGGAATAAAGCTGCAAATGGGGCAAAAACTATCAACCACATCCACTTTACCAACTTTTTTCTAGTGACTTCTTTCATCGCCATAATCGTTATAATTCACAAATTTAGACAAAAATTTGGTTTTTACCCCACTTTATACCTTACTTTGCACCCTCGTTGACAAATGTGCATTTATGGGAGAGAATTTGGTTATTGTCGAGTCTCCAAAAAAGGCCGACACTATTAAGAAATTTTTAGGGAAGGAATTCACAGTTAAATCTAGCCGCGGGCATATAAGGGATCTGTCCAAGAAGAATCTCGGTATCGACATTGCCCACGATTTTACCCCTGAATACATAGTCTCAGAAGATAAAAAGGCTCTGGTCGCATCACTAAAAGAGGACGCCGCCAAAGCAAAGATGGTATGGCTTGCATCCGATGAGGACCGCGAGGGGGAGGCAATTGCATGGCATCTTGTTGAGACACTGGGGCTTGATCCTGCCAAAACCAGAAGAATAGCCTTTCATGAGATTACAGAAGAGGCTGTACTCCACGCCATAGAAAACCCCAGGGATATTGACACCAACCTGGTAAATGCACAACAGGCCAGAAGGGTCCTTGACCGCCTTGTCGGCTTTGAGTTGTCCCCTATACTATGGAAAAAGGTAAAACCGCAACTCTCGGCAGGACGCGTGCAGTCTGCCACATTGCGACTTATAGTGGATAGGGAGAGGGAGATTCTCGCATTCAAATCTACCCCATACTTCAAAGTGGATGCTATCTTCCGACCGGAAGGGACACCGGCATCTGTCAAGATCAAAAGCACCCTTGACAGAAGATTCAGCACCGAATCAGAGGCCAATGATCTCCTTAACCGCTGCGCCAATGGCCAGTTTGAAGTGGGTTCAATAGAGACAAAAGAGGTGGAGAGGAAGCCGGCGGCACCATTTACCACATCCACACTTCAGCAGGAGGCATCGCGCAAGTTCGGATTCTCAGTAAGTCAGACAATGAGCATAGCCCAGCGTCTGTATGAGAGCGGTCTTATCACCTACATGCGTACCGACTCTACAAATCTGTCCGAACTGGCCCTCAACACAGCCAAAAGATGTATCGAGAACCTCTATGGCTCAAAATACGCCAAGAGGAGAACATACAAGACCAAATCAAAAGGGGCACAGGAGGCCCATGAGGCGATTCGCCCCACATATCTCGACAGGACCACCATCGAGGGTACCGTCCAGGAACAAAAACTGTACGACCTGATATGGAAAAGGACCATCGCATCCCAGATGGCCGACGCCAAATTAGAAAAGACTGATATTGAGATCGTTTCGGAGAATATCAACGAAAAATTCCTTGCCGAGGGTTCTCAAGTCCTTTTTGACGGATTTTTGAAAGTCTACATGGAGTCACACGATGATGATCACGGCTCGGAAGATGCCGACCTTCTCCCTGCTCTCTCAGTAGGACAGAAGATGAATCAGCAGGAGGTGACCGCCACTGAAAAATATACAGCCAAGCCACTCCGCTATACAGAGGCATCCCTGATCAAGAAAATGGAGGAGATAGGTATCGGCAGACCATCCACATACGCACCTACAGTCCAGACACTTGTCCAAAGAGGATACATAATAAAGGACAACAGGACCGGTGAGACTAAAGAGACTGTGACACTCAAACTCAAAAAAGGTGAGATCACCAGAAGCATCAAGAGTGAGGTGATCGGTTCGGAGAAAGGGAAACTTTGCCCCGAAGATATCGGAATCATCGTGACAGATTTCCTCGATGAGAATTTCCCTTCTATCCTTGATTATGGCTTTACCGCCAAAGTGGAGGAGAACTTCGACAAGATCGCAGAAGGCAAACTTCAGTGGAACAAGACCATACACGAATTCTACAAACCTTTCCACGAAGTGGTGGAGAAGACTCTTCAGGTAGCCCAACCCAAAAATGCAGAGAGGGTTATCGGAACAGATCCCGCTACAGGGAAAAACGTTATCGCCAGAATGGGCCGCTTCGGTCCACTTGTCCAGATAGGTGAGAACGATGACCCTGAAAAGAGATTTGCAAGCCTCCCTAAAGGGAAACTTATAGAGAGTCTGACACTCGACGAGGCCCTCAACCTATTCAGACTGCCAAGACACCTTGGAGAGTATGAAGGTAAAGAGATAACCTGCTCATCAGGCAGATTCGGACCCTATATAAAAGTGGGCAGCACATTTATCTCCATCGGCAAGAAAGGGGACCCTTATACCTTTGATCTTCAGAGTGCTATAGAGCTTATAAAAGAACATGAAGCCAAGCAGTCCAAACAGAATATCAAGGAGTTCCCGGAGCACGACATCACTATTCTGAACGGAAGGTTCGGTCCATACATCAAACACGCAGGTAACAATTATAAGATACCTAAAGGTACTAAAGCAGAAGAGATTACCCTTGAGGAATGTCTCAACATAATTACAAACTATAAGAAAAAGTAGTTATAAAGTATAATCTTTGATAGTTTTTATATATTTTTGCAACAAATACCAATATCAAAGATTATGACAAAGTACCAAATTGACAAAACCGACCAGAAAATCTTGTCATTTCTTGTCAAAAATGCAAGGATGCCTTTTCTCGAGATAGCACGCGAATGCGGTGTCTCGGGCGCTGCTATCCACCAAAGGGTCAAAAAGATGGAGAGCTTGGGCATTATTACAGGTTCCCGTCTATTGGTTAAGCCACAGACCCTCGGACTTAACGTGTGTGCATTTGTTGGTGTACAGCTCTCACAAGCCAGCAAATATTCTGAAGTAATCGAGCAGTTCAAAAAGATCTCTGAAGTGGTAGAGTGTCACTTTGTAACAGGGACACACGCACTTCTGGTAAAATTGTACTGTTTCAATCACGATCACCTGATGAAGGTGCTTATCAACACTATCCAGAATATCCCCTATGTGGAAAAAACTGAAACCTTGGTATCACTTGACCAGGCGATAGAGAGACAAATCTGGGTTAAAGATTATCCAAACCAAGACTGATTATAGCTCTGGCAAGATCCATATCTTCCGGAGTGGTAATTTTTATATTGAAGCGGGACCCTTCGCAGAAATGGAGAGGGTGTCCCGCTTTTTCTACAACTGACGCATCGTCTGTAAATTCCGGAGAGTAAGGCTGAGCATAGCTCTCCAGCAATATTCTGGAATCAAATATCTGTGGGGTCTGTACTGAAATATACTTTTCCCTGTCCACATAGATATATCTCCCTTCGCCATCCGACATCCTCATTGACTCTATCGATTTCATACAAGGGATAGCAACACCTTTTTCCTCTGCCATATTATAGATTTCAACCAACTTCTCCTTCGAAATGAAAGGGCGCACCCCATCATGGACCGCTACAATACCATCCTCCTTAACATATTTCAGCCCATTCTTCACAGAATGGAATCTGGTTATCCCCCCATCTGTAAGGATATGTGGAAAGGTGAAACCGCTCCCTTTGCAGTAATCTTTCCAGATCTGCTTGGCATCCTTGTTCATCACCAGGATTATTTTCACCTCGAAAGGGAGGGAGAGAAACTTCTCTATCGTATGCCTCAACACAGGTTTTCCATCTATCTCAAGCATCTGCTTGGGAACACTTGCACCCATCCTTGTCCCACTCCCTCCTGCCATAATTATGGCATATTTCTGAACCGATTTCTTCATAGATTCATTTTCTGAAATTATTTATACAAATATAGGCTTTATATCTTATTTTTTTGTATTTTTACCACCTATATTTTAACCTTAAAAAGTCAGGAAAATGTCAGAAAATCTTCAACTCAAAAAAATTCGCAAAGCGCTGATCTCCGTGTACCACAAAGAGGGTCTTGAAGAGATTGTAAATGAACTTAATAACAGTGGTGTAGAGATAATATCCACAGGTGGCACTTACGATTTTTTGCGTAGCAGGGGGATCCCGGTTACCGCCGTGGAAGAGATCACAGGGTATCCATCTGTTTTCGGTGGCCGTGTCAAGACACTTCACCCCAAGGTTTTCGGTGGCATCCTATATCGCCGCGACCTGGAAAATGACCTTGCGCAGAGAGATGAATTCAACATTCCTGACATAGATCTTGTTATCGTGGACCTTTACCCCTTTGAGGAGTATGTAGCAGCCAATGCAGAGCACCAGGCCATCATCGAGAAGATCGATATAGGTGGCATATCACTCATCAGAGCTGCTGCCAAAAACTACAAGGATGTTATCATTGTCCCTTGCAGCGAAGAATACGGAAAACTCCTTGAGGTTCTCAAAGAGCACGGCTGTGCTTCGACCCTTGCAGAGAGGGAGTATTTTGCAGCCAAAGCTTTCCTCACCTCTTCACACTACGACACCATGATCTTTGACTACTTCAACAGAGGCTTCAATTTCCCTGTATTCGACAAGAGCATCACACAGACAATGCACTTGAGATATGGCGAGAATCCTCACCAGGAGGGTGTGTACTTCGGTTCGAAAGACTCTCTGCCTGAGCAGTTGCACGGCAAGGAGATCTCGTACAACAACCTCCTAGACATTGAGGCAGCCATCGAACTTATCTCTGACTTCTCGGACCCTGCCGTAGCGATTATCAAACACAACAACGCATGCGGCTGCGCAGTGAGAAATACTATCCTTGAGGCCTGGACAGATGCTTTGAGTGCTGATCCAGTATCTGCATTCGGAGGCATTATCGTTGCCAACAGGGCCGTAGATCTCGCAGCAGCGGAGGAGATAAACAAGATTTTCTTTGAGGTTATCATTGCCCCTGCCTACGACGAAGATGCACTTGCAGTGCTCAAGACCAAGAAAAACCGCATCATCCTCAAGACCAATAAAGTTACCCCAAGCGAGGTCAAATTCAGATCTCTTCTCGGTGGTGTCCTTATGCAGAAGAGGGACTCTGTGGTAGAACTCCCAGAAGAGCTCAAAGTGGCAACAAAAACTGCCCCTACCGCAGCAGAAGTGGAGGACATGCTGTTTGCAAACATCCTCGTAAAACACTCCAAGTCCAATGCAATCGTTCTAGCCAAGAACAGAATGCTACTTGCGAGCGGCATCGGGCAGACATCACGTGTGGATGCACTCAGACAAGCCATCGAGAAAGCCGGCAGCTTTGAGATGTCACTTGAAGGGGCTGTAATGTCATCAGATGCATTCTTCCCATTCCCTGACTGCGTGGAGATTGCCCACAAAGCAGGTATTACCGCTGTAATCCACCCGGGTGGCTCTATCCGCGACCAAGAGAGTGTGGACTACTGCAATGAAAACGGTGTTTCAATGGTTATTACCGGCAAGAGACACTTCAAACATTAATCTTCTGAAACAGTAAAAAAGTAAAACATGCTATTCTCTTTTCTTACACAAGAATTGGCTATAGACCTTGGAACAGCCAATACTGTCATCCTTATGGACAATAAGATAGTATTGGACGAACCCTCAATAGTAGCATTTGACCAGAACACTGGCAAACCGGTCGCATTCGGCCAGAAAGCGAGGCTGATGCACGGGAAAACCCATCCCAACATCAAAACTATCCGTCCGCTGAAAGATGGTGTTATCGCAGACTTCTATGCTGCAGAACAGATGTTGAGAGGTTTTGTAAAGATGATCAACCATAAGAAGACTCTCTTCACACCAAATATCAAGATGGTCATATGTATCCCATCGGGTAGTACCGAGGTGGAGATCCGTGCCGTACGCGACTCATCAAACCACTCCGGTGGCTCTGACGTCTATATGATTTTCGAGCCTATGGCTGCAGCCATGGGTATTGGCCTCGATGTGGAGGCCCCTGCAGGAAATATGGTTGTTGATATCGGAGGTGGTACCACCGAGATCGCTGTCATCTCACTCGGCGGCATCGTAAGCCAGCAGAGCATCCGTGTAGCCGGAGACGTATTCACTGCAGAGATCCAGCAATATCTTCGTCAGCAGCACAACATCAAAGTGGGTGAGATTACTTCTGAGGAGATCAAGATGGGAATCGGAGCCGCTATAACAGATATCGAAAACACTCCTGAGCCATTTATCGTAAGGGGACCTAACCTTATGACTGCCCATCCTATGGAGATTGGTGTCACATCACAAGAGGTGGCACACTGCCTTGACAAATCTCTCGCCAAGATAGAATCAGCCATCCTTTCAGTACTTGAGCAGACCCCCCCTGAGTTGTATCAGGATATCGTGAAGAAAGGTATCTTCCTTACAGGTGGTGGTGCCCTTCTAAGAGGTCTTGACAAGAGATTTACTGAGAAAATCAATATCCCTTTCCACGTGGCAGAAGATCCTCTTCGTGCTGTTGCAAGGGGTACAAGTATGGCCCTTAAGAATACATCAAGATACCAATTCCTGATGAGATAGTCTGATGAAAAGACGCACCTCCACCATCACTGCCCTGGTCTCCTTAGTGGTATTCATACTTTTGGAGACCCTCTCGTTCGTGCTGGTTTCGCACAATGGAACCATCCAGAAGTACAGGCTGATGACGGGGGTACGCTCTATTCAGAGCCATCTCTGGAAGAGGGGGGAGAACATGAGATATTTCATCTCCCTCAAAGAGGCCAATAAAGATCTTATAGAGGAGAACATAAGGCTTGTAAATGAGCTTGAAAAATACAAATTCTTCTCTTCCAAGCATCTTTCAGACAGTCTCATAGAGGCATTCAACCCCGAATTCAGATACATCCCTGCCACTGTTATCAAAAACAGCATCAACAGACAGCACAACTACATAATCATAGACAAGGGCTCCGACGACGGTATCAAACCAGATATGGGGGTAGTTACCCCAAGTGGTGTCGTGGGTTACGTGCAGTCTGTCAGCAGGAAACACTCTCTGGTAGTATCCTTCCTCAACACTGACTACACCATCACCGCCATCATTAAGAAGAATGGCACATTCGGCACATTCCAGTGGAAAGGTGTGAAGACTGACGAGGCAATATTGAGTGAGGTACCTATCCACACAACCTTCTCGGTCGGCGACACCATCACCACCAGCGGCTACTCCGCTGTATATCCCAAAGGGATAGATCTGGGGACGGTAAAATCATCCGAGCTTGTGGGTGGCACCAGCTATACACTCACAGTATCTCTCTTTGAAAACTACTCCAACCTTTATCACGTATATGTGGTAGACAATCCAAACAACATAGAGTTCAAGAATCTAATCAACAAGGGGGACAGTCTGCGATGAATATAAGCATGAAGAAGATATTTTATATACTGATGGTATTGTGTCTCCAATGCCTGCTGGACAACTACGCAGACCTTGGGCTCTATCTGAGGATAGTAATAATACCATTTGTCATCCTCATGCTCCCATACCGCTACAAGACCATCTCCACCATGATAATAGCATTTTTGCTCGGTCTCACTGTGGATATCTTCACTTCAGGTGTACTTGGGCTCAATGCCGGAGCAATGACCGCTGTAGCTTTTGTCAGACAAAAGGTCCTCCACTCCATCCTTGACGAGCGCAATATGGAGAGGCACGACAGTCCCGACTATATAGTTCTTGGCCTGGGGAAGGGTCTTTTCTATGTAATGTTCCACTACATTGTATTCTTTACAGCATACACACTACTGGACAATATGGGATTCGCCCCTTTCGGACTTACCCTCTCCAAGATTCTCCTCAGCACAGCTGTCAGCGGGCTCATCGCCTTGTGGTCTCTTAAAAAATATAAGAAAAACTGATTATGGAGAGTGGTAGGGGAAATAGGCATACGATACTGGTTGTGGGGCTGGTTGTAGCCTTTCTTGCCCTTATATTCCAGCTCATCAATCTTCAGCTCATCGACCAAAGCTATAAAATCAATGCCGAGAACAACGCCCTCAGATACCAGACCAGATACCCTGTCAGGGGGCAAATTCTGGACCGGAACGGGAAAACTCTTGTAGGGAACACAAACTCATACGACATAATCGTCACACCATACGATGTCAAACCATTTGACACCCTGGCCCTCTGCCAGATCTTCTCACTCGATCCGGACGAAGTGAAGGAGACTTTCAAATATTACAGAAGATACCGTACCAGAATAGGATATCAGAGCAGAGTTTTTCTCAAGAATGTATCATATGCTCAATACAGCATGTTCATTGAGAAAAAATACAAATTCCCCGGCTTCTCCGCCTCACCACGTACCATCCGCAGCTATGCATACAATGCTGGAGGCAATCTCCTAGGCTATGTTACGGAGGTGGACCCGGTGTTCCTGAAGAAGCACCCTGAATACTCATCGGGTGACTATGTCGGGAAAACCGGTCTGGAAGAGGTATGCGAAGCCACCCTCAAAGGGGAGAAAGGGTATGACATCTACCTGCGCGATGCAAACAACAGGATTCAGGCCCATTATGAAAATGGAGAGTACGACAAACCTGCAGTCCCCGGGAAAAATGTGGTATCTACCATCGATGCAGAACTCCAGCACTACGGAGAACACCTGATGCAGAACAAAGTGGGCTCAGTGGTGGCCATCGAACCCTCTACCGGAGAGATACTAGCAATGGTCTCAAGCCCCGGAATAAATGTAGACATCCTGGCCGACATAGGGGCCAATTACAAACAGATATCATCTGACCCCTTCAAACCTATGTACAACAGGGCCGTGATGTCGCCCCAACCTCCCGGATCGGTGTTCAAGCTGGTCAATGCCCTCATCGGTCTGCAGGAGGAGATAATCACCGAACACTCTGAGTTCGGGTGCAGAAACGGCTACCACGCGGGAAACCTCACAGTAGGTTGCCACACACACCCGACACCTGTAGACTTGAAAGAATCTATAATGATGTCCTGCAACGCCTACTACTGTAATGTCCTTAGAGAAATCCTCGACAATAAAAAATACAGCAACATAGAGGAATCTTTCACCAAATGGAGGGAATACGTGCAGAGTTTCGGATTTGGCTTGAAACTCGGCAGTGACTTCCCATCTGAAAAAGGTGGCTTCGTCCCCTCCGCAGAGACATACAACAGAGTGCACGGCAAAGGGCGCTGGAAATCCCTCTCGGTCATCTCTCTCTCCATCGGGCAGGGCGAGCTCGGATGCACACCATTGCACCTGGCCAATCTCGCAGCAATCCTCGCAAACAGGGGATACTACTACATCCCTCACATAATCAAAGACACAGACTCCCTTGAGATTGATCCTAAATACAAGGAGAAACACTATACAATGGTGGACACCACATACTTCACCCCTGTGGTAGAGGGTATGGATATGGCTGTAAACAGCAAACCTGGAAAAGGGGCGACAGCCACCATTGCAGCCGTCGATTCTTTGGGAATATGCGGAAAGACCGGTACCGCCCAGAACCCCCATGGGGATGACCACTCCGTATTCATCTGCTTCGCACCCAAGGAGAACCCCAAAATTGCGGTAGCTGTATATATGGAAAATGCCGGATTCGGTGCCACTTGGGCAGCCCCCACAGCATCACTGCTGGTGGAGCAATACCTCAACGGAGGGATTGACCCCAAAAGAAAGTGGCTTGAAGATAGGATTGTCAACGGATTTTTGCTGGATAAGGTTCCAGCTTGGAAACGATTGCAGGAGAGAAGATGACAACAGACAGAAACATATATAGAAAGATTGACTGGGTGATGGTAGTGTGCTACCTACTGCTCATCCTCTTCGGCTGGATCAACATATACGCATCCTCATACGAAGTGGAGAGTGCCAATATATTCTCCCTCAGCCAGAGGAGCGGTATGCAGATGCTCTGGATGGGGATATCGATGGTAGCAATAGCCCTCATACTGTTTGTCATCAACCCTAGGATATATTTCTCCCTCACCTGGTGGTTCTACCTTTTCGTAGTGCTGCTTCTGGTAGCTGTACTGGTGGTGGGAAAAGAGGTCAACGGCTCAAAATCGTGGATTGCCCTTGGTGGATTCAGATTCCAGCCATCCGAATTTTCTAAAATCACCACCTCGTTGGCACTTGCCTCAATAATAGGAAGATACAATTTCAAAATAACCCACCTGCCTGACCTTGTCAAGGTACTTGTGACACTCCTCATCCCAGCAGGTCTGATAATCCTGGAGCCAGACGCCGGCACCATGATGGTATATTGCGGATTCGTATTTATGCTCTACAGGGAAGGGCTCACAGGGTGGATAATATCATTTGCATTCCTGATTGTCCTGCTGTTTGTGATTACCCTCAAATTCACCCCCGGCAGTGCCATTCTCGTATTGCTTGCCATCTATGGCATCATGAAAGGGATACTCAGCAAGCAGACATTCAGCCATATCCTCACCTACGGAGCCATAATCACCGCACTGGCATTCATCCCTAAAATCCTCCAATTGGAATTCCTGGCCAAGCTCAATGCCATCGGCCCACACTACTTCATACTCCTTTTCACTGTCCCGGTAATTGTCGGATCGATAGTCCGCAACAGGAAAAGCAACAGGAAGATAAGGCTGAAATATCTGGTACTGACCTTTATATGTTCAGTGATTTTCATATTTTCAGTACAAATAATCTTCAACAAAGTGCTCAAAGAGCACCACAGGGACAGGATAGAGAACCTCCTGGGGATAACCCAGGACCTCAAAGGGGCAGGATATAATGTCCATCAGTCCAAAATAGCCATCGGCTCCGGAGGTCTTACAGGCAAAGGGTACCTTCAGGGGACCCAGACCAAATTCAAATTTGTCCCTGAACAGAGTACCGACTTTATCTTCTGCACCATTGGCGAAGAGTGGGGATTTGTGGGCTCCATTGTCCTGCTTACACTCTTCCTCACCCTGATACTGAGGATAATAAGCAACGCCGAGAAACACACGGACCGATCCATCAGGGTGTACGGCTACTGCGTAGCCTGCTGCCTCTTTATGCACGTATTCATAAACATAGCTATGACCATCGGTCTATTCCCTGTAGTGGGTATCCCCCTACCTTTCATCAGTTACGGCGGAACATCGTTCCTGTCGTTTACCACCTTGCTCTTCATATTTATAAGACTTGACCTGGAAAGATGGAAGTAATTCGAACTTTTTTATAACTTTGTGTGATTGACAATTTTTTAAATACCAAACATATATGCCTTTCAAATTTTCAGACAGACACAACGGCCCCAGAGAGCATGAAGTAAAACAAATGCTTGAGGCTATCGGCGCCAAGAGCGTAGATGAGCTCATCAGCCAGACAGTCCCTTCGGACATTATCCTTCCAGAGCCATTGAATCTTGATCCTGCCATGAGCGAGCACGAGTATCTCGACCGCCTGCAGAAGATTGCTTCAAAAAACAAGCTTTACCGTTCTATGATCGGTCTTGGTTTCTATGGTACAGCATCACCTGCTGTAATTACCAGAAATATCCTTGAAAACCCAAGCTGGTACACATCATACACACCTTATCAGGCAGAGATCTCACAAGGCCGTCTGGAGGCCCTTATCAACTTCCAGACCATGATTTCGTCACTTACAGGTTTCAATATCTCAAACTGCTCTATGCTTGATGACGCCACAGCTGCTGCTGAAGCTATGAGAATGTCATACGAGCTCCGCTCAAGAGATGCTGTAAAAGCGGGCAAAAACAAATTCTTCGTGGATGCCAACATCTTCCCTCAAGTACTTTCAGTACTCAAGACCCGCTCTGCCGCTTTAGGTATCGAGCTTGTACTTGGTGACTGGAAAGAGGTATTGGCAACAGGTTTCGACCCTATGTGCTACGGTGCATTTGTACAATATCCTGCATGCGACGGTGAGGTATGTGACTACACCGAATTTGCAGCCAAAGCTCACGAAGCAGGTATCCTTGTATCTGCATATTGCGACCTGCTCGCACTTGCTGTGCTTAAAGAGCCAGCAGCATGGGGCGCAGACATCGCTGTGGGTACATCACAGAGATTCGGTCTCCCTATGGGCTTCGGTGGTCCTACTGCAGGATGGATGGCTACAAGCGACAAATACAAGAGAAACATCCCTGGCCGTATCATCGGTATCTCAGTGGACCGTCTTGGCAAATCTGCAGTGCGTCTTGCACTTCAGACTCGTGAGCAGCACATCAAGAGAGAGAAAGCTACCTCAAACATCTGTACAGCTACTGCACTAATGGCAGTTATGAGCGGAATGTATGCAGCATATCACGGACCAGAAGGTCTTAAAGAGATTGCCCTCAACGGTTACAAATATGCACATATCGTAGCAGGCAAACTTGTAGCAGGTGGCCACAAACTTGCCAAAGAGAACTACTTCGACACTATCCGTATCGTGGATGTGGATGCCAAAGCTATCCAGGAGAAAGCACTCGCAGCAGGTTACAACTTCTACTACCCTTGCGACAAATGTGTACAGATTTCATTCGATGAGCTGTCAAGCTGTGAAGATGCAAGAGCTATCTGCAACATCTTCGGTGTAGAGGTACACTGCGGCTGTCAGCTTGACGAACTCTCATATATGAAGAGAGAGACCCCTATCCTCACCCAGTCTCTATTCAACTCATACCACTCTGAGACAGAGATGATGCGCTACATCAAGAAACTCGAGAGAAGGGATATCTCACTTACCCACTCAATGATTCCACTTGGTTCTTGTACCATGAAACTCAACGCTGCTGCAGAGATGCTTCCTGTTACATGGAGCGAGCTTGGCGGCGTTCACCCTTATGCACCTGCAGATCAGGTAGAGGGCTCACTTCAGATCATCAAAGAGCTTGAGAAAGATTTGGCAGTAATTACCGGTTTCCACGGCTGTTCACTTCAGCCTAACTCAGGTGCTGCCGGAGAGTACGCAGGTCTTATGACCATCCGTGGATATCTTCACGCAAACGGCCAGCAAGAGAGAAACGTAATCATCATCCCTACATCAGCACACGGAACCAACCCTGCAAGTGCTGCTATGGCAGGTTTCAACATCGTACTTGTAGGCTGTGACGAAAATGGTAACATCAATGTAGAAGAGCTTCGCACAAAAGCTGTTGAGAACAAAGATGTACTTGCCGGTCTTATGATTACCTACCCTTCTACACACGGCGTATTTGAGGTACAGATCAGAGAGATCTGCAACATTATCCACGAGAACGGTGGTCTTGTATATATGGACGGTGCAAATATGAATGCACAGGTAGGTATCACCAACCCTGGCTTCATCGGAGCTGACGTATGCCACTTGAACCTTCACAAGACATTCGCTATGCCTCACGGTGGTGGTGGTCCTGGTGTTGGTCCTATCTGCTGTACAGAGGCCCTTACCCCATACCTTCCTGGTCACCCTGTAGTTCCAGAGTGCGGCGGTGCAGGTGTTGAAGCAGTTTCTGCAGCTCCATACGGTAGCCCTCTTCTACTCCCTATCACCCACGCTTACATCAAGATGCTTGGTGCAGATGGTTTGAGAAAAGCCTCTGAGATGGCTATCCTCAATGCAAACTACATCGCTTGCAGACTTGCCCCTGAATACTCTGTGCTTTACACAGGTGCTACCGGTCGTGTTGCTCACGAATGTATCATCGACGTACAGAAATTCAAAGAGGAGTTCGGCGTAGATGCTACCGATATCGCCAAACGTATGATGGACTTCGGCTTCCACGCACCTACACTCTCATTCCCTGTACACGAGACACTTATGGTAGAACCTACCGAGAGTGAATCACTTGCAGAGCTTGAGCGCTTCATCGGAATGATGAAAGTCATCAAACAGGAGTGCGAAGACATCAAAGCAGGCAAACTTGACAAAGTGGACAACCCTCTCAAGATGTCTCCTCACACAGCTGATGAGGTATGTGCTACTGAGTGGAACCACGCATACACCAGAGAGCAGGCAGCGTTCCCTGCTGAGTGGATCAGAGAGAACAAGTTCTGGCCATACGTAACCCGCGTAGACAATGGCTGGGGCGACCGTAACCTCAAAGCTTGCGTTGACTAACAGCGATACCCTATGATTCCCCAAAAGTCATCCTGCGACATGTTCGCAGGATCTCAAAGGGGTTACAAATACAAACGGGCACAAAAACATATGTTTCTGTGCCCGTTTTATTGTTTTTACTCCATTTTGGCATAAAATAGGCCCCTTTCGTGCCCGTTTCTGAAGAGAGATCAGAACTTCAAGGCCAATCCACCTGTGGATGCCTCCAATGTAGCACACATCCCTTTCATCCTTTTACTACCTATGCTCATAAGTGTGATACCTGAGCCAAGGAACGGAACCGAAACTCCTATGGCAGTATACCCTATCGCACCGTGCAGTGGGACAGGTCCAGTGAGAGGATTGCTGCTTGGGACAGCCACCGCATGGTGATAAATGACCATACCTGCACCAAATGCACACAACACACCACCTGCTACTGTCAGCCCCACACCGGCATTGTACATCTTTCTGGCTGACATATACTTGTTAAAATTCTCCACACTCATACAAGCTGCATAATTCTCCCCACCAATCTTCACACCATCCACAAGAATCTTCCCGCACTTGTACTCATATCCACCCTTGGCCTGTGCACTTGACACACCCGAATGGATAAGAAACAGAGACAGACTCAAAACGACAAAAAATAACTTTTTCATAACTGTAATATATTAAGGTACTTGCGTCAAATATAATAATTAATATGTTATAATCCTATACCACCATCCAAATTCCATTTCCGGGCCATCAAATCTAGGATCTGCACCATCATATTGTACTGGTCCAGATGTAGTATCGAATAGACCTGAAGCATAATATCCATCACTTGCACCATTCCACCCCATATTGCAATGGAATAACATTTGGCTACCCGTATTGATATACCCATCTATAACCCATGCGTGACCATACGCTCCATCTAAAGCTGCAATAAATACAGGTTTACGGTTTGCAATCATTATTTTTATAGCTGTTTCATTATAACCAACGTGCTTAACAGCATTATGGTAGCCAATACTTATTAGATAATTCTTGACCCATAGAGGCTGCGCAAACGTGCCACCGCTACCTAAATAATTATATTGAACACCTATTCCATCTGCCATAGCTTTAACAACTTTAGCTATGTCCTGCCTCCTAACCAGATAGTATGGGTCACTTATATTATTAAAATCACGCTTATCTAAATCTGTCCATGTAGATGTTGTAACATTGAAATATTGACTCAAACTAACGTCCTTATTGTTTGCTAAGATTTGCGCAGCTGCTATAACTGTACAACCTGCTGGCCTACGCTCAGTTTCTCCTTCTGGCCTATGAAAATTGTCATTAAATGGAGAACCCTGTCCCCATTTACTTATCAAAAGTGGATAAACTGTGGTTGGGAATGTTGGGCCTGAGCCTCCAGGTGTTTCGCCTTCATGTGGATCATCATCTGGCAATGTCTCTCCTCCAATACCGCCACCAGAGCCCAACAAAGAAATTCCAAAATTATTAGGATTATTGAATCCTTCATTCTCCAAGTAGTTACCTAAATTAAATTCACCTGTATCAATTATCATCAATACAGGAGAATGAACTCTTCTATCTGCCGCTAAAACTGCATATCCACTATTGTTATCAAAATTCACCACATAATACAAACTATCTGCAACATCTGATTTTGTTTGTTTCAAGTCAAGAGAACCAAGTATTTTTATATTACTTTTTGAGAATTTTCTAGTAGATTTTGTACTTGGTCCAATCAAATCCAGTGTTGACTGTAAAGATGATAAAGCTTCATCCAATGGAATTTTATTCCTTTCATTGCAATTAAGACTAATCGTTTGTTTTTCGCATGATAGAAAGAAGAGCAGAAATGCTGTAACAGAAATTAATAAATAGATCTTTTTCATAACTATAAAATTTAGTACTTAATGTTTAATAAAGCTAGCTATTCCGTAAAAACAATCACTCTCAATAATTAACAGATAAGATCCTGGATTTGAAGGAGAGGGAATTATATATGAAGAACCAACAATATCACTAAATATAATACTGTTGGATGATATGTCTACAATGTGAACCTCTAAAAAACTACTTCCGTAAAATTCTAATCGTAGCAGATTTGCCTCTTCATTGTACCAGACATTACCCATAGTCACCACACTACGATCTCTATCCGTTTGTGATGAACCAATTTTATGAATCTCTATTTTCTCACTAACGTTATTTTGAGCACGAAGATTAAATATAGTACAACAAACTATAAATGTACTTAATAAGATTGTTCTATAAACTTGCATTTTTTTTTCAAATTTAACAATGCAAGTTAAAAGTGTATAATCAAAAGTCTACCTTCCTTTTTTCATATAACACTATATATCAGACAGTTAAAAAGAGAGGCAATTCTATACCTCTTTTTTACACAAATATAACGATTTGTATATCAACCATTTAGAGTGGCAGACTTTTATAGCTGTTTTGAGTGCTGTAGGATATTCTGTATAAAGATATTGATGTTAGTCGAATTCTTCTCCATTCCAAGTTTTTTCCTTATGGAACTACTCATCTTATAGTAGTGCTTATCATCGAGATATATAGCAATATCCTTCCCCCTCAGCCCCATAGCATACAGGCAACAACAACCTATCTCCCAATCTGTCAGATTATATTTCACAAGGGATTCTATGAATCCGGGATGCGATATTGCAAACGAAAGCCTTGTTGATTCAATGAATCTCCCCTTATCATTCATCAACTCATTCAATTTATTTTTTGCCTCCTTAGTGTAACTTGCAGATATATTAGATGCGATAAATTTGTTCAACACAGAAAGTCTTTCATCAAGTTTTTCCAATGTCTCCCTGTCCCTAATAAGAAGATTCTTATTTATTAGAGAAAGTGCTTCTATCTCCTTTTCAGCATCGGTATACATTTTCTTGAATGCAATTTTCTCCTTTTCTATCTGAATCTTATCCTTTTTTAAGTATCTGTACCTTTCTATAACAACATATGTAATTCCCAAAAACAATGCAGCTAGCAGAATGAAAATTATCATAGTATACAGGTAATTCTGCTTCTTCAATTCAGATATATATCTTTCCTCAACAAACTTTGTATCAGATCTGAATATATCCAAATCGGACTTGTGATCAACCTTAACATACTCTTTGTACGCATCCAATGCCTCCTCATACTGACCTAATCCTTCATAGACTTCAGATTTGATATAATAGTATAATCCCACGTCATCTGCCCTTATACATTTATCAATAGCCTCTTTGGCTTTGACAAAATCATTTTTTGCAATATATGACATGCTGATGACCATCCAATTGATATATGATTTGTTTTTGACCCTATCAAAATATTCATATATATAATTATTTAAATTTATACTATCCTTTCTAATGCAGTATTGGAGCCGATTTGCATAATATAACCCTCTCTGCTTATCTGTCAGCTTTTCATAATAACTATCAATATTATTCAGATAATAATATGCGCTATCATATTCATTTAATGTCATAAAGATATTTGACAAGGATATCAACGAATTGATATACCTTCTTTCATCACCAGATTTATAAAAACAATCTTTAGACTTCTTCAACTCAATCAAACTTCTGCTAATATCAAACAAATCTCTATAAATATGATATTTTGCATCGTGTATCCGACCCTTGAAGAGATAGTTGTCAGAGTGCCTTGATGCCATCTCTGCTTTTACATAGAATTCCATTGCCCCCTGCTTGTCACCACCATTACCTCTAACTACACCGGCATAGTAATAGGTCTTCATCATGGATTCATCATCTCTACTATGTTTATAATACTCCAATGCCGGTCTGATTATGCTGTCTGATGAAATATCAATGTAATTTTTATCAAGTGCCATAGACATTAAAAGGGAGTATTTCGCCTTGTCCGAAGCTCTATATAGAGATGACTTATCTATACTCTCCAATAAAATCAAAGAACTGTCTGGAGAAGACTCAATAATCTTCTCCACATGGTTCAAAATGTTGTTCTCCCTATCACAATTAAACTTTGCTGAGCATGAGCCAATAAAAAGGGAGAAAGATAATACTAGAGTTATAGCCTTCATTTTTTCAGTTGTTTTCCCTTAAACTATCTCCTTGCCGAATGGGATGACTGCGAGGATTCCCATCTTGAAGTGCTGCAAACCAAAAGGGATACCTACTATGGTGAGGCAGCATACGAGACCGAAGGAGAAGTGGAGGAAGGCTATCTCTATACCGCCAAGAACTATCCACAGAATATTCATAAAAATACTGAGGCAGCCGTTGTCATTGTCTCCTGAGACCACCTGACGGCCAAATGGCCAGAATGCAAAGCCCGCCATCTTGATAAGCTGGAGACCAAATGGGATACCCACAATGGTGCAGCAGAAGAGGAGTCCGATGATGGCATAATAGACCGAGATAGCAAAACCGCCAAGAATCAGCCAAAATATATTCCCTAATATTTTCATAACTTTACCTTAAATTGTTAAATTTGTCATTGTCTTACAAATATAGTAAATATGTTCAATATAGCAGTATTTGCCTCAGGTTCAGGTTCCAATGCGGAAAATCTTGTGAACCACTTCAAAGACTCATCGGTAGGAAGAGTCAGCGTAATCCTGTCAAACAAAAAGGATGCCTATGTCCTGCAGCGTGCAGAGAGGCTCGGCGTACCATCCACAACCTTCACATACAAAGAGTTCCAGGACCCTAAGGTGATACTCTCCATTATGGACGAATACCATATCGATTTTGTCATCCTGGCCGGCTTTCTTCTGAAAGTACCACAATACCTTCTGGAACGCTATCCAGACAGGATCCTCAATGTTCACCCTGCCCTTCTCCCCAAATTTGGAGGCAAGGGTATGTATGGCGAACACGTACATCAGGCTGTAATCGCAGCCAAAGAGAAGCAGTCAGGTATCACTATCCATGTCATCGACCAGAACTACGACTGCGGCAGAACCATATACCAAAGCATCTGCGCTGTTCACGAAGATGACACCCCAGAAACACTGGCCGCCAAAATTCACGAACTGGAAAAGGCCTACCCTCAAGTAGCCGAAGACTACATAGCCAACGAGATTATGGAGTCATAACAGCACAATCCTACTATCGTCAAAACACCCTAAGGCCTGTAAGGCACACCATCCCGACTACACATCGGCGACAAACGGATAAAATACGAACAAGAGATGATTTCAGAACGTGATTATAACAACATCCTGGCCACAGCCCGCGAAGAGGGGCTATGAAGAGGGTCGTGAGGAGGAGCGCTTAGATCTGGCTAGAAAAATGAAAAATAGAGGAATATCTATTTCTGAAATCTCTATTATCACTGGTATAGATAAAAAGGTAATCGAGGAATTATAATACGTTTCTCTGTTCTGAGAATATTGATGACTTGTCCTATAGACATATAGGACAGGTCATTAATTTTATTACCCGCTGATTTTTTTGCTTATGTATCGCAAAAGGACTGGACGCAAAATCGGCATCTAAGGGGCAAAAATGTGCTTAGTGACGGCTCTGAAAGGTGGATTAGACGCACTAACCCCTTTCAGACGTACCTCCAGCAAGGGATGCCACGCTTAGTCCCTTCGCCTACAAAGATACCCACGTCATATGATGATAATGCTATGGAGAATTAGGTTCTGAAGGCCTAAGCACTACAATACCGGCTCTCGCCGGACTAGCGCTCCCGGCCTTGCCGTATTTGCTGCGCAAATACACGGCCTCCGCGGGGCGTCTGAAGACGCCTTGTTACCCCCGCACAGAGTGAACGTAGCGAACGCCTAAAGAACCTAATCTCCATAGCCATAATCCGAAAAACCGTCACATAGAAAATCCATTAGACAGGCCTTAACACCCACGCAGCACCGCATCCATTTAGTATCAGGCAGCCTACCACATAGACTGTCCGGGCATATCCTTTACACAACGGACTGAGTAGGCGTCGTGGGGAGCGCCAAATGGGTCAACCTCCATATCGTCGCGAGAGAATGTGAAATTATAGACCATCAGCTCACCACCGCCATGGCGAAGCGTCCAATATGCTCCGTGTGTACCACGGAACGCGCTCATACCGTCGCAATAGCGTTGACCTGCAGCCGGGAGAAAGATACGAGGCACTGCGATACTGTAAGGCAGTGGTCCAGAGAACCAGCGTCCCTTCTGGCCTGTTGCAGGATTTATCACTAAATCCGAAGAGTGCTCGATAAGTTTGTCGAAGTCTTTTATGTCTGGTAGTCTCCATCCCTCCGGGCATGGATCATAGGCCCCGTTTTTATATATCTTCCCATCGTCAGTAAAATCGCACCACAGTTTCATATCGTTTTTGCACCAATTGAAAGGGGCCATGTCAGACTTGGCATAAAAACGATTCGGATACTTGAGTGCCCCTTTCGGGGTGGCCGGTCCAGGGACAATCTCCGGCTGGCTCTTGTCAGGGTCTGGATCCACTACTGGCTTATCCTTGTATTGATATGGAGGACCATAGCCCTGGCCGTGCTTGCGACCCCACTGATAGAGTTTGCCATATGGGTAGTCTGTAGGATGAAATCCGCAGTTGACCGGAGCCCAAAGGATATCACCGATCAAGATACCGCCGCCGTGGTTTACACCGTACTCGTCGATATAATCCAAACCGCTCTGGCGCTCCACATTCTCGCCAAGATCGGCAGAAACTGCTGCACCTGAAACCACGTTTTGCACTATGTCAGTCGCTGGGTTATTATGCTCCTGCGACTTCTCACCGACATTCTCATTGACATTCTCATTGACATTCTCGTTGACTTTCTCTTTGATTTTCTCATTGATTTTATCTTTGGTGTCTCTGACCCCTTTATCAACCGCTTTCTTTACATCTTTTTTAATCTCCTTCTTAATGCTCTCTCCCAGATTCTTAAGAAAACTCTGCGCATGTAATGGTGTGCCGCAAAGTATTGCAGACAACAATGCGATGGCTATTTTTGATCTCATGGTAATAATGAATTGAAGACTTTTACTCTTGTAAAGTTAACTACATTCTATCAAACGGACAAAATAGGAATACTACAGAACTCCTTCCCAGTCTCATACCTTCACCACCATTATCTCATCCCACTCAGTAGTAAAGCGCTGGGAGAGGTGCTGTCGGTTCATTTTGATTCCTTCAAAAGATTGGGAGGCGAAGTATATTCCGTGGTGACCGTTTTTATTGTTTATAGCATCGACCACCGACATCAAGTGGGCATGTTTATCCCTGTCGACCGTATCGAAAAGGTCCGGCTGGACAGAAGACTTAGGGATAATGCCAGAAAGTATTGCCCCCGCTTTTTTATAGCCGTATCCCTCACGATACAGCTGTTTTAGCCCCCTCAACACTGCCTCATTGATCTCGAGTGTACTGTCTGTCTCTACAGGAAAAGCGATGGTCCTCCCCTCCATATGTTGCGGAGCCCCCTCCTTATGGCGATTGGTCAGAACAAAGACCAGAGCATAATGGCAAGCACTATGCTGACGACGGAGCTTCTCGCAAGCCATTGCCGTAAAAAGAGAGACCTGTTCTGCCAATGGTTCAAAATCGTATATCTCTTTGGAGAAGCTGCGCGAAACGCAAATCTGCTGCTTGTCCTGTACGTGAGTATCGAACTCTATGCAAGGTTTGCCCCGAAGTTCGTTCCAGGTATTGAGGCCGGGGAGCCCCATCTCCTGCTGTACCCATTGCGGAGCCAGTTGGGAGAAATCCCAAGCTGTATTTATCCCATAAGCCTTGAGCCTTTTGGAGTAGCGGCGCCCTATCCCCCAGACATCCTCAATGGGGAATTTGCGAAGCACCTTCTCTATATCCTGGGGGCGGTGCATATAGCATCCTCCACGGAGCTTGGGGTATTGCTTGCAGAGCTTTGAGGCAATTTTTGCGAGGGTTTTGGTGGGGGCGACACCCACTGAAACGGGAATACCGGTATTGCGTCGGCAAACCGCTGATATATTTTTTGCAAGGGCATCCAGATCGGTATGCTCCAGACCACGAAGGTCGAGAAATGCCTCATCGATGGAGTATACCTCCACCGCAGGGACCATCTGGCGGAGTGTTGATTGCACCCTGTTGGACATATCACCATAGAGGGCATAATTGGAGGAGAAGACCGTGACACCATGCCTCTCCACTATATCGCGTACCTGAAAAAGGGGGACCCCCATTTTGATGCCTAGGGCCTTTGCCTCATTGCTGCGTGCCACAGCACAACCGTCATTGTTCGACAGAACTATAACGGGCTTCCCCTGGAGGTCGGGTCTGAAAACCCGCTCGCAGCTCACGAAAAAGTTGTTGCAGTCGGCCAATCCGTACATATCCGGCTACACTTTTTTTATAACATAGCGGACTACACCCCAGATGATGAACTCATTGTCCTGAGTCACCTTTATGGGCTTGAAAGCCTTGTTTGCAGGAACTAGCATGATGTGGTCAGGATGAATCTCCACATGCTTGAGGGTAAATTCACCATCCACAAAGCAGATGGCTATGCAGCCGTTATATGGGGTAACCGACTTGTCCACTACCAGAATATCCCCATCCCCGATCCCGTCATCTATCATACTGGTGCCGCTCACCTTTGCATAAAAAGTCGATGCCGGATTTTTCACTATCTGCGATGTGATATCCAGACTCATATGCGGTATATCCTCAGCTGGAGATGGGAAACCGGCCTTAACACCCTCTGCCAGAGGGAGAAAAAGCTCACTATCGTTTGCTTTATATATCTCAATCCTTGCCATAAGGCAAATTTAATGTTTATATTTGTTCTTTAGAAACATAACCTTTACATAACATGAAAACCTGTAGTTTTAAGAACATGACTCCACAAAAGGAACTTATTACATGCATAATTCTGACATTCGCCATTAATGCATTGTTCAATATTTTTTATACATACCAATACTTTTTCGAGGCCAATACTGTTGTTAACAACATTTTGTCATTGTGTAGCAAATCTTTGACTCTATTGGTTTACCTAAAACTTGTCACCTCCCGTAACACAGAGATAAACAAAAAGGGTAGAATAGGACTCTCCCTCCTGGTCCTCCAAACACTACTTTGCATGATTGAAAACATTGTGTTGAATATAGTGACAATCCAACCAATAACAATCTCCCTTTTCGCTATATTACTCTTCGTGATAGATATTGTCGGCCTATTCACTTTCGTCAATGGATGTAATATTACAGCCAAGCTGAGAAGATTTATCAAGTGGACACCTTTCATCCCATCATTTATTCGCGTTCCCCTAATTCTACTCTCAGCTAAGACATATACTCATGCCGCCAGTGTTATCCTGGACCTTTGCTTTTTATACATAGTATACAAACTAAGTGGAATATCTGAAATAAATAACGAATAAAATGATAAAAAAATTGATGATTGCCATCTGCGCAATAACTATTTGCGCTGGCTCGGGTCAAGAGTGCTTCGCCCAAAGGAAGAACAAGAAAGCAAAAGAGGCGGCCAAGACTGAGGTTGCTGCCAAGGACACCACTGCAGCAGTCAAGAAACCTGCCAAGAAAGGGCCTGCGGCAATGGAGAAATTCATTAAATCAGATGCCAAGGTGATGAAAGGTCTCACCTCTGTCTACAAACAAGAGGGTAAATTCTACATTTGTGTCAACGACACCCTCTTTGGTAGAGATATCCGTGTGGTGAGCCGCGTAAGCAAATCTGCAGAAGGTATCAGAGGCTCCTTCTCAGGCTACGCAGGAGATATCATCAACTCTGCCATGCTTCATTTTGAGAAGGGAGAGAACAACAAAATCTATCTCAAGAGCAGAATGTACCGTGAGCGTTCAAATGAGGTTATGCCTGAAAATGTGGCCAATTCCAACTACCCTGCTATCGTTGCAGCATTTGACATCAAGGCATTCTCAGCAGACAAAAAAGACAATATCATCGATGTTACAGACTTCCTTATGTCGGATTCGGAGTACCTTTTCTTCTCCAAGAGGGACAAAAAAGGGTTCAAGCTTGCTAACCTTCAGAAGGACAAATCTTACGTTCACGATGTGACCACCTACCCTATCAATACTGAGTTCAAAGTGGTCTACACATACGGCCGCACAGAAGGCACACCTACCGCTACATATATGCTTAACAGCTCATTTGTGCTTCTACCGGAGAAACCTATGGTAGCCAGATATGAAGATCCACGTGTAGGCTATTTCACAGTAAGATATGTCGATTTCGACAAAAACCCACAGAGAGTGGAGAACACCAAACTCATCACCCGCTGGAGACTTGAGCCAAAACCTGAAGATTTGGAGAAATACAAAAGAGGAGAACTTGTGGAGCCAGCCAAACCTATCGTTTACTACATCGATCCAGCCACCCCAAAAGAGTGGGTACCATACCTTATCGCCGGTGTAAACGACTGGCAACCGGCATTTGAAAAAGCGGGCTTCAAAAATGCGATTATGGCAAAAGTAGCCCCTACACCAGAAGAGGACCCAACATGGAGTCTTGAGGATGCACGCTACTCAGCTATAGTATACAAACCATCAGATATCCCTAATGCCAGCGGCCCTCACGTAAATGACCCACGCTCAGGTGAGATCATCGAGAGCCACATCAACTGGTACCACAATGTCATGCTGCTTCTAAGAAACTGGTACTTCATCCAATGCTCACCAGTGGACCCTGCTGCACGCAAAATGACCTTTGATACAGAACTAATGGGACAACTCGTAAGATTCGTATCATCACACGAGGTGGGACACACACTTGGTCTTCGCCACAACTTCGCCGGCACTGCATTCTTTACAGCAGACCAGCTTCGTGACACCACTTTCTTGAGAAAACACGGACACACCACATCCATTATGGACTACTCACGCTTCAACTATGTGGCACAGCCTGGTGACAACATCCCACAAGAACTGCTGTTCCCCCGCATAAACACATACGATGAATGGGCTATCGAGTGGGGTTACAGAAGATTCCCTGAGATAGATGACCCTAAAGCTGAGCTCCCTAAAATCAACGAATGGATCATCGAAAAGACCAAAGATCCTCTTTACAGATTTGGAACAGAATCCAATCCAAGTGACCCAAGGCTCCAATCTGAGGACCTTGGTGAAAACCAGATGGAGACCAATGAACTTGGTATCAAGAATCTCAAATACATCATGGAACACCTTGTAGAGTGGACCACCGAACCAAATAAAGGGTACGACAATCTAAGAACTCTTTACGGGGAGGTACTTACCCAGTACAAACGCTACATGAACCATGTGGCCAAATATGTAGGTGGTGTCTATGGCGAGACAAAAGTGGTAGAACAGCCTGGCGCCAACTACACACATGTCAGCAAAGAGAAACAGAAAGAGGCTATATCATTCTTGAAAAAACACCTTTTCGAACCTCAGCTTTGGCTGGTTCCAAACGATGTTCTGGACAAGATAACCACCCGTCCTGATGACAGCATCGAAGGGACATATACCGCTGTCCTAAAGAATCTTGTAAGCAGAAGAGTGATGCTCAATCTTGTAAAAGATGAGGTGATGAATGGTGCAAACGCATACACCATGGCAGATTTTTACAAAGATATGGATGGAATAGTATTTACCAACATATCATCTGACGTAAAAAAAGCTGCATACCAGAGAATGCTTCAGAAAGCTTATGTAGATGCTATCATCTCACTCTACAAACGTGAGGCTCCTGCAGGAAGGCCCGGTGCACCTGTCCAAACTCAGAAGAGCGACAATTCAGACGTCACTGCCATGGCATACTACCAGCTTAAAGCCATCAAAGCAAAATGTACCACCAGAGCTGCAAGCGGCACCACCGCTACCAAAGCTCACTACACATATTTGGTGGAACACATAGAGAACATACTCGAACAACTACACGAGAAGAAATAACAAAAAAGGGGTGACTCGAAACTGTCACCCCTTTTAAATTTATTAACCAATAAAAAATCATTTTTCAACTTTTATAAAGTCTTCTTTTGTTACCCCACATAATGGACATATCCAATTATCTGGGATCTTCTCGAAGGGTGTCCCGGGTCTAATTCCCCCATCTGGATCCCCCTTCTCCGGATCATAAATCCAACCGCACATCAAGCATTCATACTTGTCCATAACTAATCTAAACTAAACTATAACTTATTTCAAAAATCATTCATAATAACATCTTGCAAAGAGTTTGCCAAAAGTTATAAAAATTCTAAATTTGGGTAATAAAAATGCGGACACCATGAAAAAAGTGAAAATCACAGTGATGAGAATGGCCTCATACACAGACCTTATGGAACAATATGAAAACCCTATACTACACGCCTGTGATATGCAGCTGGGACAGACATTTATAGTGGAAAACTGTGAAAAACCCGCTTCGATGTGCTCAAGTGCATGGGAAACCATGCTCCCATTCATCACCGAACTCGCCCAAGGTGGTGGAAATTTTTTCGACGGATGGATGCGAGACCCACACTCAGCCATGATCTCCTGCAATGATGGATTCCGCCCCGTCAGCTTCTATCTGGAGACTATAGAGGAGTAGAGACCACTATTTACAAATAGCAATAGCGGTCGGGGCGTCGGGCGACAGTGAAGCGATGCAACCTGTCGGGACAGGCATTCCGTCCCCATCTACGAGAAACACCTCTATGGAGAGATCATTTTTGCTGGCCACCAGAATGTGACGTCCGTCAGGGGTGATGAGAAAACTTCTCGGGTGATCCTTCGTGTGAACATATCCACTCTTTCTGATAGTTCCGTCATCACAAACTCTGAATACAGCCAAACCATCATTTTTAAGTCTATGCGAGGTGTAGAGATATTTGCCCGAGGGATGAATATGGATATCACCGCTCCCTCCAGAACGGCATTCATCGGCCAATACTGTCTGAACCTGCTCAAACACAGGCTCGCCACCGGCATCAGCTGAGATTTTAAACACAAACAACTCACCTGAAAGCTCCGAAAGGCAATACATCATCCCCTTTACGGGATCAAAATCAAGGTGCCTTGGTCCACTGCCCGGAGGGAACGGGATGTCACCAAAATGGCTCAAAAAAGGGCCATTTTCCCGATTTGGGATATATCTTATCACCCTAACCTTATCTGATCCGAGATCTGGTGCCAAAATCCAATACCCCTCCATTCCCTCCATCTTAGGGAGAAATCTGACTTGATGAATATGGGGAGACTGCTGACGTTTAGCTACCGGGCCAAAACCCTCAAACTGCAATTTCTGAACCCTCTCCTCCACTTCTCCATCAGAAATGGGATAGAGGCTTACAGAGCCCACTGAATAGTCTGCAGTAAGGATATGTCTGTCGTCCGGAGTGAGGGTGATGAAACAGGGATCATCTCCGCTGCATAGAATCTCTTTTCTGACCCCCTCCTTGAAAGAGTAAATCTTCGAATCTGATCCAGACTCACTGAAAGTATAGATATTGTCCCCACGTGCCACTATGTGTGAAGCATTGGATGCAGAAGCTTTCCCTAAGATAGAAATCTCACCTGTGTAATTGTTGAACAAAGCCCTGTATATATTCTCCCCATACCCCCCTATCACTAGACGGATATCCCTCTCATACTGCATATGCCACATTCTGTGACCGAGAAATGTGGTAGGATTAACCCTTCTGAAGCCCATTGCGCTGTAGAGCGCCTCTGCTTTAGTGTTATCAAAATCGACAATCAGCCCTACCCTATCAAAGCCTTCGGCAAATGCCCTTTCTGACATCCTCCCGATAAGCATCCTCCCCACACCCAAACCTTTGAACTGAGGAAGTACCGCCACAGAATCGAGGTAGAACTCACCTGCTGAGGTCTCCTCCTCCAGAACAAAGTCATCCCCGTGCAGTTTTCTGAGAATCTCCTCCATCGGCGCCCTGAGTTCGTGCAGCCTCGCTCCGTCGTACCCCACTATGGCACCTGCTCGCTCTCCATCTGCCAGAGCCACCAGAGCATTGCGGTAACTGTACTGGGTATCATCCCTTCGGGCCAATCCTGCAAAAATCTCGAAAAACGGGTGAGACTCATCACCACCGAGTGCCATTGCCAGCACAAGTGCAATAAGGTCCGCATCCTCAGGTGATGCATGTCTGATAGTAATACAATGTGGATGTAGCATTTGTCCGGTCATAATGCAAACAAAGGTAGTGAATCTTCTGGGGTATAAAAATAAAAAAGCCGCCACTTGTGCACAAGGACGACTGACATATATAGATACCCCGTCGGGTGATGTTTTCAAAATTTAAGGTCAGCATTTCTGCTGACCTTTTGAGCGGAAAACGAGGCTCGAACTCGCGACCCCGACCTTGGCAAGGTCGTGCTCTACCAACTGAGCTATTTCCGCGTTTTGGGATTGCAAAAGTACGCAACTTTTTTGAAACTCCAAATTTTATTTAAACTT
Source organism: Bacteroidales bacterium (assembly GCA_017630155.1). Classification (GTDB taxonomy): domain Bacteria; phylum Bacteroidota; class Bacteroidia; order Bacteroidales; family UBA932; genus CAAGNP01. The sequence continues at coordinate 5,134 of JAGBVU010000021.1, read as the reverse complement.
TTTTGCAATTTTTTTACAAACAAGTCTCAAATTCCTTCAAAAACCTCGCATCATTCTCAAAATAGAGGCGCAAATCCTTCACTTGCCACTTAAGCATAGCGATTCTCTCCACACCCATACCGAATGCAAAGCCCGAATACTCCTTGCTGTCGATGCCGCAAGCCTCAAGAACATTGGGGTCCACCATACCGCAACCGAGGATCTCAAGCCAACCGGTTCCTTTACAGATGTTACAACCTTTACCGCCGCAGATATTACAGCTTACATCCACCTCCGCACTTGGCTCGGTAAATGGGAAATATGAAGGACGCATCCTGATCTGTGCATTCTCACCGAAGAACTCCCTAACAAACATAAGGATGGCCTGCTTCAAATCTGCGAAAGAGACATTCTTGTCGATATAAAGGCCCTCCACCTGATGGAAGATACAGTGTGCACGTGCAGAGATGGCCTCGTTTCTGAACACTCTACCAGGACAGATAACTCTGATAGGGGGCTTCACATTTTCCATGGTACGCACCTGGATAGAACTTGTGTGTGTACGGAGCAGGATAGGATTATATCCTGTAGAGACAAAGAAAGTATCCTGCATATCCCTTGCCGGGTGCTCAGGTGGGAAGTTGAGTGATTCAAAGACGTGCTTGTCATCCTCAATTTCAGGACCCTCAGCAACAGCGTAACCAAGTTTCTTGAAAATATTGATAATCTCCTCACGGGTGATAGAAATCGGGTGACGTGTACCCACCTCGTGGGCATCACCAGGCTTGGTGATATCGAAAGAAGCAGAAGATGCCTCTGATGACTCGGCTGCCATATTTTTCAACTCCTCAATCTTCTGGGCAGCAGCATTTTTGAGTTGGTTCAATTTCTGACCAAACTCCCTTTTCTGCTCTGGAAGGACATTGCGGAACTCATCGAACAACTGGGTAATCTCACCTTTCTTACCGAGCAGTTTCACACGGATCTCTTCAATCTCAGACTCTTTCTTGTCTTTGTACTCTTCGATCTCCTTTAGGAGGGCTTCTATTCTTTCTTTCATCTTTCTCAAAATTTCTGCAAATTTAATTACTTTTGTAAAATCTAACGAAGATTTGTAGAGAATGAAGAGAATTTGTGTCATTGGGGGTGGCCGATGGGGTAAAAACCACATCCGTACACTCCATCAACTGGGTTATCTGGCTGCTATAGCAGAGGCCAATCCCACCAAACTTCAGGAACATATAGCCGCTTATCCCGGCACCATAGGTCACTCATCAGTAGATGAGGCCATTGAAGCTGCCTACGACGGATACACCCTCGCCACTCCGGCAGAGAGCCATTTCGAGATTGCCCTCAAAATTATCCGCAAAGGGATGAACATCATGATTGAGAAACCGATGACCCTCACCTCCGAGGAGTCTGAAATCCTTGTAGCAGAGGCCAAAAAATCGGGCTCACGCCTTATGGTGGGGCACATCCTCCTTTTCCACCCGGCCATCAGGAAGATAAAGGAGACAATAACCTCCGGCAAGATCGGCAAACTTTTCTACATATACTCCACCCGTCTGAATCTCGGCACTGTCCGCACCGAAGAGAGTGTATTCTCATCATTTGCCCCTCACGACATATCTGTACTTGACTATCTTGTAGGGGCCAAAGCGACCAGAATCGAGGCAAAGGGGGCCAAATTTCTCCAGAATAAGGTGTACGACACCACTATGACCCAATTTGACTACCCCGACGGAGTGAGTGCACATATCTTCGTATCATGGCTCCACCCTTTCAAGGAGCAGCTGCTGGTGGTTGTGGGAAGCAAGGGTATGATATCATTTGACGACTCCACCAAAGAGAAAGAGATCCACTTCTACAACAAAAGGATAGATTTCGAAAACGGCGTCCCCGTAAAGGTGGAAGAGCCTGACGAGACAATAGAATATGAAAAGAAAATGCCCCTCGAGGAGGAATTGAAGTATTTCGTGGAGCACCTTGACTCTACCATAGAGATAAACACAGGGGAGAACGGACTTGAGGTAGTAAGGGTACTTGAGGCGGTGGAGAATATGATAAAGAACAACAGGTAAAATGGAACATAACTATTTCGTACACGAATCAAGCTACGTCGATGAGAATGTCACCATCGGCGCAGGGACCAAAATATGGCACTTCTGCCACGTGCAGAAGGGGGCAACCCTCGGTGAGAAATGCTCTCTTGGACAGAATGTCAATATCGCCAACAACGTCAAAATAGGGAACGGCGTCCGTATCCAGAACAATGTTTCTGTATATGAAGGGGTAGAGCTTGAGGACAATGTCTTCTGCGGTCCATCCTGCGTATTCACCAATGTCCCTACCCCACGTGCCCATTTCCCTGTTCACGGGGTATACACCCGCACACTTGTCAAGGAGGGTGCATCACTTGGTGCCAATTGCACAGTCGTATGCGGCCATACAGTGGGGCGCAGTGCCCTTATTGCTGCAGGAGCAGTAGTAACAAAGGATGTCCCTGACTATGCCCTTATGGCCGGAGTCCCTGCCCGTCAGATAGGATGGGTTTGCGAATGCGGAGCCAGACTTGATGAATCACTTGAGTGCCAGTGCGGCAGGAAATATGCCCTTTCAGAAAACCTTCTAAGCAAGATTTAATTATGCAGTTCAGAGATCTAAAAAAACAATACGAAGTTCTTAAAAAAGATATAGACCAGGCAATGATCGATGTTGCAGCATCGAGTGCCTACATCATGGGCAAACCTGTAAAAGAGCTGGAAGCAGAGCTTGCCGCTTATGTAGGGGTAAAGCATTGCGTCAGCTGCGGAAACGGTACCGATGCCCTCACCATTGCACTTAAAGTGCTGGGAGTGGGTGCTGGTGACGCAGTTTTCGTCCCAGATTTCACATTCTTCGCCTCTGCAGAAGTGGTATCACTGGAGGGTGCCCGCCCTGTATTTGTGGATGTGGAAGAGGATACATTCAATATCTCATCAGCAGATCTTGAATCCAAAGTGCAGGAGGTTATTGCCCAAGGACAATTTACCCCAAAAGCTGTCATCGCAGTGGACCTTTTCGGTCTCCCTGCCAACTATAAAGCAATTTGCGAAGTAGCGCAGAAATATGGTCTCAAAATAATTGAGGATGGTGCCCAGGGATTTGGTGGCGCCCTTGACGGCAAAAAGGCCTGCGGCTTCGGTGACATCAGCACCACTTCGTTCTTCCCTGCCAAACCTCTCGGCTGCTACGGCGACGGCGGTGCCATCTTTACCGACAATGACGAATATGCTGCCCTAGCGGACTCATTCCGCGTACACGGCAAAGGGAGCTTTAAATATGACAATGTCCGCATTGGTGTAAACTCCCGTCTTGACACCCTTCAGGCAGCTATCCTTAAAGTAAAATTCAAAGCATTCCACAAATATGAGCTTGAAGCAGTAAACAAAGCTGCCGCAATGTATACCGAAAGACTCTCTGGCAAAGTGGAAACACCTGTCATTCCTGAAGGATACTACTCGAGCTGGGCACAATACACCATCAAACTTAAAGATCGCGCTACACGGGACGCACTACAGGCTGCCCTTAAAGAGGCAGGGATTCCCTCTATGGTATATTACCCTACCCCTATGCACAAACAAACGGCGCATATCCCTTACGGCCCATATGCCGAAGATCTATGCCCCGTTGCTGCCTCTCTATGTGAAAGGGTGCTTTCGCTCCCTATTCACCCCTACATCTGCGAAGAGGATGTGGAGATGGTCTGCTCGACAGTGCTCAAGTTTGCCTTATAGCACCTCCTGCGCATATAAATCTGAGGATTGAACTCATCAAAGATGGCGCGAACCTTCTTATTGGTCTCCAATCGGGGGTTCATGACCATCTTTTTCAGCCCAAACTTCTGTGCCCCCTTACGGATATGGTTGAATATAATGGCATTCAGCCCTTTTCCCTGATGTTCAGGGTCCACACCTATCATGAGAGCCTCCAGCAGGTCATTCTTCTTCAATGCCCTTAAAATATGGATAAAACCGAATGGAAAGAGTTTGCCGTTGGCTTTCTTGAAAGCTTTTGAAAGGGATGGTATAGTGACAGCAAACGCCACAATCCTGTCGTTTTTGTCAAGGATGATACATACCAGATCCCTGCTTACAAATGGGAGATACTGGTTCACATAATCCCTGATCTGCTCATCATTGAGTCTTGAATATTCATACAGGACAGAGAATGCCCTGTTCATGACATCAAATATCTCCTGCCCCCTCTTACGGTACTCTGAGTTCCTTTTGGGATACATCACGGTGTAACCATACCTTTCCTTGATTATCTCCTCAAATCTCATCATCTTGTCGGAAAGGGTCACAGGGACATCCATAATATCCTGAGTCCAGTCAATATCCTTTGAAAAGCCGAGCTTCTCTATATGGTCCACATAGTAGGGATAATTGTAGATGCAGGTGATTGAGGGCAATTTGTCAAAGCCCTCCACAAGAAGGCCCTCCTTATCCATATCGGAGAAGCCGAGCGGACCCTTGACATACTCCATCCCCCTCTCTTTTCCCCAATCCACAACTGCCTTGATCAAAGCGGCTGAGACCTCATAATCATCTATAAAATCGATCCAACCAAATCTCACCACCTTCTCTTTCCAGTCTGTATTGGCTACGTGATTAATGATGGCAGCTACCCTGCCTGCAATTTTGCCATCCTTATAGGCCAGGAAATACTCTGCATCACAATGTCTGAATGCAGGGGCACTCTTCTTCAGAGTGTTTCTCTCATCCATTCTGAGAGGGGGTACCCAAAGTGGGTGGTTCTTGTATAATTCTTCGGGAAATCTGATAAAAGATTCTAGTTCTTTTTTGGTTTTGACAGTGGAAACAGTTACCATTTATATCAGTTTTAGGTTTAAGTTAGTACACAAAGATACTAATTTTAATTTTTGATAATTAAGAAAAAGAGCATAATTTTGTATTTCTCTACATGAGGATGCTCGAGTGGTGGAATAGGTAGACACGCAGGACTTAAAATCCTGTGGACAGCAATGTCCGTACGGGTTCGATTCCCGTCCGAGGCACCACAATCGCCCTTCTAGATATCTAGGAGGGCGATTTTTTTTAATTTGCTCCAAATTTGCTGTATTCAAACGGACCTGACTGTCTTTATTTTGTTC
>JAGBVU010000020.1 GCA_017630155.1 Bacteroidales bacterium | reverse complement strand
TCTCGTTCATGGCACTAAGTTATAGATTTCTTCTCAGATTCGTAATCTTATGATTTATTTTTCTTCACCATCTCAATCAAAGCTTGTATCTGATCCGGGGTGAGTCCTTGAAGTTCCCCCATTATATCCACCTGATTCCCAACTTTAAGCATTTTAGAGTTGAACTCCATCTGACGGGCATGAGGATATGTCTGAATATATCGGTCTGTCACAGTTCCGCTCATCACAGAATGCCCCATCGCTTCCTGTATATATTCCTTCGGCACTCCTACGGCGTGGCTTAAATTTGTTGCGAAACTATGTCTGCACCAGGTTCCGGACGGAGCGACTTCCCATCCCATTGTCTTGACAAGACGGCCCAAGCGTTTGCGGATATTCTGATTTTCCTGCGAAAATCTTGCCTTCATTCCTTCCGGATTCTGTTCGCCAACATATATCTGAGGGAATGCCGGAGGCCTAATCCTGGGAGAAAGCCACAGAGAGCTTGCTCTCATGCAGTAATTATCCATACCCTCTCACTATTTATCTGGTAACCGATCTCATAACAATACATAACGGGGGGAGCCTGGGGGTCAAGAGATGTGAAATAATCAAAATTGAACCCCTTTATAAAGAGTTCCCTGGTAGAGCACTCATATACTCCATCCACTATAATGTCTGAGAGAATCTTGTGATTGTTCTTGAGGATCCTGTTAATCCTCCCTATCTCCCTATTAGCGACTCTGTACTTCCTGTTGAGAAATGCGGACTTGCAGGAGTCATTGCAATATTTTTTATCGATCCTCCCGAGCAATTCTTTGCCACATTCAAGGCAATGCTTTATCTCTCTCTCTTTCATCTTTTTTTTGCAAATCTATCCTTTTGGTCCCCAACGATGTGACGAAAAAGTAAAAACTTCTTCTGCCGGATTTTAAAATTCAGTCAAAATATTATCCGATTATATCCGATTAGATTCTTACTCTCTCATTTTAGATTGACTTCCTTTGCATCGGATTTAAAACAAAACAATTATGGACAGATCAGTTAACAGGATTGAACTCAGGGGTAACGTGGGAACGACTCCGAGGATTAATGTGGTGGGTGAATCCAAAGTCATCAAATTTGCCCTGGCTACAAATGAAGTGTTTAAGGATAGAAGCGGAGTCATCAAAGAGGAGACCACTTGGCACAATATCGTCGCCTGGACAGGGAGGGGGATGCCCGACTTTGCCGAGATAAGAAAAGGGATGTGTGTCTCGGTAAATGGAAGGGTCAGAAACGTGAAATACACCAATTCTGAAGGGGAGGACAAATACTTTAATGAAGTTCTTGCAAACAGATTGCATATAGAAGACTCTCTTAATTTGGAGAAGTAAATAAAAAAGAGGTAACTTTGTCACCTTAATATGCAATAACAGTATGGCAAGAGAGATTTTACTTTATAACACATTATCGAGAAGAAAAGAGGTATTTAAACCTGTAACCCCTGGAATGGTAGGTCTGTATGTTTGTGGCCCTACCGTATATGGAGATGCCCATCTTGGACACGCGAGACCCGGTGTCACATATGATGTTCTGGTAAGGATGTTCCGCTATATGGGATATAAAGTGAGATATGTAAGAAATATTACCGATGTCGGTCACCTTGAGCATGATGCAGACGAAGGTGAGGACAAGATTGCAAAAAAGGCCAAACTTGAGTCCCTTGAGCCTATGGAGGTGGCACAGGAGTATACCCTAAGATATCAGGAGGCAATGAAGAAACTCAATACTTGCCCTCCAAGTATTGAGCCTCGTGCTTCCGGACACATCATTGAGCAGATTGCCTTGGTGCAGAAGATATTTGATGCAGGCTTTGCGTATGAAAGCAATGGCTCAGTCTATTTTGATGTGAGGGCCTTTCACGAAAAGCATAACTACGGAGAGTTGTCAGGCAGGGTCCTTGACGATATGATCTCAAATACCCGCGAGCTTGACGGCCAGAGTGACAAGAGATCTCCACTCGATTTTGCCCTTTGGAAAAAAGCTGCACCTGAACATATCATGAAATGGCCTTCACCTTGGAGTGACGGTTTCCCAGGCTGGCACCTTGAGTGCTCGGCGATGAGTGCCAAATATCTTGGAGAAGAGTTTGATATTCACGGTGGTGGTATGGACCTCCTTTTCCCTCACCACGAATGTGAGTTGGCCCAGAATAAGGCCTCAAGAGGTAAAGGTGGCGTAAGGTACTGGATGCACAACAATATGATCACTATTGAGGGTAAGAAGATGGGTAAGTCATATGGCAACTTCATCACCCTTGATGAGCTTTTCAGTGGCACTCATCCGATCCTCGTGCAGCCGTATTCACCTATGACCATCCGTTTCTTTATCCTTCAGGCACACTATCGCAGTACCCTTGATTTCAGCAACGATGCATTGCAGGCTGCTGAGAAGGGTCTGAAGCGTATTATGCAGGCAGTAAAAGATGTCAAAGCGTTGGCTGTCAAAGGGGCGGGTGAAGCAAATAAGGAGATCAAAGCAATATATGACAATGTATTTGAAGCTATATGCGACGATATCAATACCCCTATTGCACTGTCACATCTTTTCGATGCGGTAAGGATTGTAAACCAGGTCAAAGATGGTCAGTTGGCTATCAATGCAGAGGATAAAGCCCTTTTGGATGAGTTGTTCCTCAAATTTATTCCAGAGGTATTGGGTTTGGTAGATGAGTCGGCTTCCAATGGCTCGGAGACAATGATCAATGGCCTTATTGAGATGGTACTGGATGTAAGAAAAGTAGCAAAATCCAATAAGGACTTTGCTACCAGTGATCTTATCCGTGACAAACTCAAAGAGCTTGGCGTCCAGATTAAGGACACCAAGGACGGAGTTGAGTACAGTTTCTAATAGATATAGTTGATATTTTTGATTACATCGGGGTGTAGGCTGTTTGCCACTGGGCAAGTTTTAGCCGCCGCCTCGATGATTCTTTTTTGTTTGTCGGTGTAGTTGGCATCCTTAGGGAAGTGTACATCGATTTTGATCTCCGCTACACGACGTGGATTTGCCGCCATAATCTTTTCAATCTCAAGTGTGGTGCCGTCGATTGAGAAGCCGTGGGTGTTGGCAGCGATACCGATGATGGTAAGCATACAGCTTCCGAGTGATGATGAAAACATATCGGTAGGTGAGAAATATTCCCCTTTTCCGTTGTTGTCAAGTGGTGCATCGGTGATTATTTTGTTGCCTGATTGGATATGTTCTATCTCGGTTCTCAGATTGCCGAGATATTGTGTTCTCATTTTTGTCATAGTATTCAATTTTTATTGTTCAACAATTTCACTCAATAGAGTGGCGGATGTGCATCCGGTCACTTTAACATGAACGTAGTCTCCAGCTTTGTGGCCGCAAGCAGGGAATACGCATACTTTGTTTCCGGGTGTCCTGCCGAACAGCTCCTCTTTGTTCTTTTTGGAGGTCCCCTCTACAAGCACTTCGAAAACTTTACCAACATCTTTTTGGTTGCTCTCGAGTGAGTGTCTGTTCTGCAGTTCTATAATCTCATTGAGCCTTCTGGTCTTCTCCTCCAATGGTACGTCATCTGTGAAGTGGCGGGCTGCATAGGTGTTCGGACGCATAGAGTATTGGAACATGAAGGCGTAGTCATATTTTACCTCTTCCATAAGTGAGAGGGTGGCCTTATGGTCTTCGATGGTTTCGGAACAGTAGCCGGCAATTATATCGGTAGTGATGGCTGCATCCGGTATAATCTCCCTTATCTTGTGGATTCTTTCCATATATTTGGCCCTGTCGTATTTGCGGTTCATCTTCTCAAGCATCCTGTCACTGCCGGACTGGACTGGAAGGTGGATGTGCGAGCAGATATTAGGATACATAGCCATTGAGTAAAGGACCCCGTTCCCCATATCTTTTGGGTGTGATGTGGAGAAGCGTACCCTAAGTTTGGGACTGATAAGTGCTACAAGTTCGATAAGCTGAGCAAAGTTTGTGGTGTTTGTGGGATTCTCCGGATCTACCCACAGATATGAATCCACATTTTGTCCCAAAAGGTTCACTTCGCGGTACCCCGCTTCAAAGAGTTCTTTGGCTTCCCTCACGATGGAGTGTGGATCACGGCTCCTCTCAGATCCCCTTACATAAGGGACAATGCAATAGGTGCACATATTGTTGCATCCCCTCATTATCGAGATGAATGCCGATACCCCATTTTTGTCTGTCCTCACAGGGGTGATGTCTGCGTAGGTCTCGTGTCTTGACAGCTGGATGTTCATCTGTTTGGCATTCTCCCTGATATCATTTATCATTTTAGGGAGGGTTCTGTAAGTGTCGGGACCTGCCACTATGTTTACCACAGGGTGCTCGAGGAGTTTCTCTTTTACCCTTTCGGCCATACAGCCAAGAACACCTACGATCAGATCCTGTCTCTTTCTCTTCTCCTGGAGGAAGTGGTCAAGGCGGCCCCAGACCCTCTGTTCGGCATTTTCCCTGATGGAACAGGTGTTTACCAGGATGAGATCTGCACTCTCTATAGAGCCGCAAAGTTCGTATCCCTCTTTCTTTAAGATAGAGAGGACAAGTTCGCTGTCGTAAACATTCATTTGACAGCCGTATGTTTCGATAAAGACTTTGTTCATGTCTGCAAAGATAACTTTTCTTTTTTATATCTTTGCACTGAAAAACCGATGATTTTTATGAGAAGGATAGTATATATATTCATTGTATGTCTGGGGCTCTTTGCGAGTTGTTCGCCAGTCAAACAGCTAAATGTGGAAAAAGTAACGCTCTCTGAATTCAGGATGGAGAGTTCCACCAAGGCAACTATCGTTTTCAATTTCTCTGTGGAGAATTATGCCCAATATCCCGTAGCTCTGGTCTCTACAGAGGCTACCATCAAAAAGGATCTGGATCTGTTTGCCACAGTCCTTCTTAAAGATGAGGTATCTGTGCAGCCTGCTACAAAAGAGAGTGTGAAGGTCCCTGTGGAGGTCACCTTATGTGATCCGATGTCCCTCCTCTCTATGGGACTGAATATGAGAAACTGGGATATCAATGACTTTGTTGTGACCGGAAAGATCGTACTCAGAGGTAAAAATGGTGCTAAGGTTACCCATAAAATCAAAGATATGCCTCTGGGGACATTGTTGAACCGTATTGAGAAATAGTATGAAGAAGTTAACAGTAATCATATCTCTCCTCTTTGCCGCTGTTTTTGCTGCTAGCGGACAAAATCTTCAGGTGAGTGATACGCTTCGCAGCGCAGAGGTCTTCAGAGAGGATATTCTGGTGGCATTGGGCGGTAAGATAGTAGCATCGGATTCATTGGTCAAGGCCATGGATCACTACATAAAGAAGAATCAGACCAGAAATGTATCTGTCTACAGGTTGAGGATTTTCTTTGATAACAAACAAAATGCGAGGAGTGTTTCTGAACAGGTCCTTACAGAGTTTGCAGAGGTTTATCCTGATGTGCCGGCTTTCAGAGGTTATGTGAATCCCTATTTTAAGGTGACAGTAGGTAACTTCAGAACCAAATCAGAGGCAATGAAGTTCCTTAACCAGATAAAAGGGCAGTATCCGTCAGTCTTTCTGGTCAGAGAGTCTTTGTAGAAAGCCAACTCATCCTCAGTGATGAGTTTTTTTTTGCTTGTCCCGAAAAATGTCATAACTTCGTGATGAATTCAGGTGTGGATTGCCCCTTTTCGGAGCACTCCAATAATAGGGAATCAGGTGAAAATCCTGAACTATACCCGTAGCTGTAAGTTCCAATTGTACCCTTGGCTATCTTGGCCACTGTCTGAAACGGATGGGAAGGCGCTTAAGGGTGGAACAAGTCAGAAGACCTGCCGGAGTTCATAATACGAAACCTCGGGTGAGGGTTTCCAAAACCTTATTTAATGCAGATATTATATCGGACAAGGGTGGCTCTGTTGTTTGTGTTGTACTTTTTATTGTACGACAGTCACCTCTTTGCGCAGAATCAGGACTCAGTAAAGGTAGAGCAATTGGGGCAGATCTATGTGGTGGGTAGTGCAAAACCCTCCTCCACAAAGCAGAGTGTCCCCATTCAGACACTGGATAACAAAGCTTTTGAGAGGCTGGGGATGCAGGATCTTTTTGAGGCAGTACGTACCTTCTCAGGGGTAAGTATTAGGGATTATGGTGGTATAGGTGGTGTCAAGACGGTATCCATAAGGAATATGGGGTCGCAGCATACTGCAGTTTGCTATGACGGAATTACCATCTCGGATGCCCAAAGCGGTCAGATTGATATAGGGAGATTCTCATTGGACAATGTGGATTATGTCTCGCTGGTTATTGGTCAGTCGGATGATATATTTCAGACTGCCAGGATGTTTGCCTCGGCGGGAGCTTTGAATATAAAGACCCAGAAGCCAGTATTTGACTCGCACTCTGCAAGGGTGAGTGCAGCGATGAAATTTGCCTCTTTCGGGACCTATAATCCATATCTGCTGTATCAGCAAAGACTCTCTGACAAGTGGTCGTTGAGCCTTAATGGTGATTGGCTCATCTCTGATGGAGAGTACCCTTTTAAAATAAAGAATGGGGAGAATATAGAGGAGCACACCAGGGTAAACAGTCAGGTAAATACCATTAAAGGTGAACTGAATATATATGGTGATCTTGGCAAGTGGGGTTCTCTGGTGGTAAAAGGGAATTACCTCTATTCGGAGAGGGGGCTCCCTGGTTCTGTCGTCCTCTATAAACAGGAGGCCAATGAGTGGCTTTGGGACAGGAACGCCTTTGCAAGTGCCCACTATGAGAACAAAGTGTCGGATTCATTTGCATTGAAGGCAAATGCAAAATACACCTATAGCTGGAACAGATATCTGATGATCAATGATATCTATATTGGTGGCAAAGATGAGTCGTTCTATACACAGAATGAGTATTATCTCTCTCTAGCTGGCGAGTATAAATTTACCGATAGGATAAGGGTGACACTTGTGGAGGATTATTTCATCAATACACTTGATGCTACCCTCCCGGACTTTGCATATCCCACAAGATATACATCACTGACTGCCCTGGCAGCCCAGTACAATGGTCCCAGGATTACACTTACCGGTTCTGTTTTGGGAACATATATATCTGAAGATGTGAAGGTGGGGGATGCTGCGGAAAATAAAGGTAGAATCTCTCCATCAGTCAGTCTGTCATACAAATTGTTTGACAATGCAAATTTCAGGATCAGAGCCTCATACAAGGATGCATACCGTGTCCCCACTTTCAATGATCTCTACTATTCAAAAGTGGGAAATAGGAACCTCTCGCCCGAGAAAGCCTCACAGTTCAATCTGGGCCTCACCTGGAACGGAAAATTGTGGGAGGATATTATAGACTATGCCTCCATCTCTGTGGACGGGTATTCCAATCTTATTAGGGATAAGATAGTTACCATCCCTACCATGTTCATCTGGAGGACAATGAATATTGGCAAAGTGACTATGTCGGGGGTGGATATCAATACCAATGCAGTCGTCTCTCTCCCTGCGATGATGTCTCTCTCCATCAATGCAAATTACTCATATCAGTATGCTGTGGACATTACAGATCCCGAGTCGAAGACATACGGACACCAGATCCCTTATACACCTGCCCATTCGGGAAGTGTGACTGTGTCTTGGAGGAGTAAATGGGTAAATATCAGTTATTTGTGTGCAGCTGTGGGGGAGAGGTACTCATTCCCCCAAAATACCAGATCAAACCTTTTGGCGGGGTATATGGACCATACTGTATCTGCTGGGAGGAGATTTGAATTTGGTGAGCATAGCTTGTCTGTTATGGCAGAGGTGCTCAATATCGGCAATGTGAATTATGAGGTGGTCCAGTACTACCCTATGCCGGGGAGATCATACAGATTGACACTGAAATATAATTTTTAAAAACGTATAAATATGAAAAAGATCATTTCCCTATTATTGCTCTCACTCTCAGTAGTGTTTGTCTCTTGTAATAAAAATGGTGGAGAGGAGGTTCCCCCTCAGGTGGTGACTGAAGGTGTTTACATTCTAAATAATGGAAACTATGCATCAAATGATGCTTCTCTGTCCCTTTATAACCCTGAGTCCCAAGTTATATCTGCGAACATCTTTGAAAACGCAAACGGAAAGAAACTTGGTGACCTGGCTCAGGATATGCTCATATATGGGGGTAAAATGTATATAGCAGTATATAATTCAAAAGTGATATTCGTTACCGACAGAAAAGGGAAGATATTGAAAGAGCTCAGAATCTTCGAGGATGGTGGTCCGAATTTGTCGCCAAGGGCCCTGCTGGGTCACAATGGCAAAGTGTATGCTACCATGTATGAAGGTTTTCTGGCACAGATAGATACCCTTGATTTTTCGAGAAAACTGATTGAAGTGGGAGATAACCCGGAGGGTCTTGCAGCAGTGGATGACAAGGTGTTTGTGGCCAATTCCGGAGGTATGAACTTCACAGTGGGTAAAGATTATGGCAACACCGTTTCGGTCGTTACGGTTCAGGATATTATGCAGGAGGTGGCTACTATTGAGGTGGCTTCAAATCCTACCGAACTCCTTACAAATATCAGAGGAGAGATATTCCTGATCTCTATGGGGGACTACGTCTCTGTCCCTAACACACTTCAGAGAATTGACCCCAGAAGTTATGATGTACAGGTGCTTACAGACCGTCCCGTCACCTATATGTCGATGAGTTCAGACAGCAAACTATATTTTATCTCTGCCCAATATGATGAAAACTGGAACGCTATAACCTCTGTCGGGGTCTACAACACCATCTCATCCTCTATGGAGGCTGATTTTATAGCAGATGGTTCCATCATCAAAAATACCCCCACATCCATATCGGTGGATCCTGTGACAAATGATGTTTACATTGGTACTTCCGACTATGTAAGTGAGGGAGATATGTATGTCTTTTCCAAAGAGGCAAAACTTAAGCATACCTTCGGTACAGGTGGTTTGAATCCGGTTGGCGCGTTTTTTGTAATGGGCCTTAAATAAGGTGCCGCCAAGCGGAAAAATTCACTATATTTGTACATACAAGGTTTGATAAACAAATGTTAAAACAGGGACTACATCAGAAACTTCAGCAGGGGTTGTCACCCCTTCAGATCCAGACTATCAAACTCCTTGAGCTCCCCACTTTGGAGTTGGAGCAGGAGATAAGGAGGAAGTTGGAGGAGAATCCTGTTCTGGAAGAGAGTACCGATTCTGCTGATGATGTGGATGATGTTCCCAAGAATATCTCTCTGAGTGAGTATCAGAGTGATGATTCCACCCCTTCATATAAGTTGTATGTGAACAATCAGGGTAAGGATATCAAGCCTCAGTACAATACCTTTTCTGTCAAGGAGAGTTTTCATCAGAGCCTTGAGAACCAGCTGGGCTACAGTAATCTGGATGGGAGGAGCAGGACGATAGCCCAGTTTATCATAGGCAGTCTTGATGATGACGGCTACCTCAGGAGAGATCTCGAGTCATTGTCTGATGATATTGCATTCAGACTGGGTATAGAGACCTCTGAGGATGAGGTGGAGAGAATTCTGCTGGTCATTCAGGAGTTTGAGCCGGTAGGTGTAGGTGCCAGAGATCTTCAGGAGTGCCTTCTGCTCCAGATACGCTCTCTTGATCCTACCCCTTCACGTGAGTTGGCACAGATCATCCTTCAGGATTATTTTCAGGAGTTTACCAAGAAGCATTACCAGAAAATCACATCCAAACTTGAGGTAACTGAGGAGCAACTGAAAGGTGCGGTGGATGAGATTGTCCATCTCAATCCCAGACCTGGCGGGCAGATTGATGATTCGTATACTGAGCAGGCACAGCAGATTGTCCCGGACTTTATTCTGGAGGAGAAGGATGGGGAGCTTCAGATGACTATGCCCAAATTCAATATCCCTGAATTGAAGGTAAACAAAAGGTATGCGGATGTACTTTTGAATGCAGCCAATTCATCCACAAGGGAGGGAAAGGAGGCTGCAACATTTGTGAAGCAGAAACTTGATTCGGCCAAGTGGTTTGTAGAGGCCATCAAGCAGCGTCACAATACCCTGCGGAATACTATGAATGCCATTATAGATTTCCAGAGGGAGTTCTTTATGTCAGGAGACGAGGCAAATCTCAAACCAATGGTACTGAAGGATATAGCAGAGAAGACAAATCTTGATATCTCTACCATCTCAAGGGTGGTGAGTTCGAAGTATATACAGACTCAGTTCGGTATCTTTTCGTTGAAATATTTCTTCTCTGAGGGGATGATGAACAGCAGTGGCGAGGAGGTCTCAACAAGGGAGATCAAAAAAGTCCTTATGGAGAGTATTGGGAATGAGGATAAAAGAAAACCCCTCACTGATGAAGAACTCGTAGTTGTCCTCACAGAGAAGGGTTATAAAGTGGCCAGAAGGACTGTTGCGAAATACAGGGAACAGTTGAATCTCCCTATCGCCAGACTCCGTAAGGAGCTATAGTTTGCTTCCGTAAGCCAGATCTCCTGCATCACCAAGACCAGGAACGATATACGATTTGTTGGTAAGTTCCTCATCTACGGCTGCAAGCCAGAGTGTCACGTTTTTATCTGTAATATGATTTTTCAGGTACTCCACTCCATCAGCACTGGCAATAGTGGAAACTATGTGCACGTGTTTTGGTGTACCGTTCTTTAGTAGTCTTTCGTATGCAAGGACAAGTGAAGCACCTGTTGCCAGCATTGTATCTGCAAGGATAAGGACTTTATCATCGATTTTAGGGGCACTTGCATACTCAACTTCGATGTTGAATTTGTTGTCCTTGCCATATTTTCTGTATGCGCCGATAAATGCATTCTGAGCTCTGTCAAAAATGTTCAGAATTCCATCGTGAAGGGGAATTCCTGCTCTGAGGACACTTGCAATGACGATGTTGTTATCATAGGTAGATGTTTGGGCAATACCTAGAGGTGTGGTAACTTCCACTGGAGTGTACTCCAGAGTCTTGCTTATCTCGCAGGCGATAAATGAGCCAATCCTTTCCAGATTTTTTCTGAATCTCAGACTATCCTTCTGGATTATCTGATCGCGGATTTCAATAATGTACTGATTTAGAACGGAATTTTGTTCCCCAAGATTGATGATTTGCATAGCGTTTAAATTTTGACAAAGTTATAAAATATTCTCTCATAACTTGGAGTTTTCAGAAAAACTGTAGTATTTGTCCTCCGATATTATAATATGGTCAATAAGAGAGATGTCCAGCATGGCAGATGCCTCTTTAAGGAGTCGTGTCTGCCGTCTGTCCTCCTCTCCGGGGTAGGGGTTGCCGCTGGGGTGGTTGTGGAACAGGATTATCCCTGTAGCGAGTTTGTCCACCCCCTTTTTTATAATAATTTTGGGGTCCAGAATAGTGCTGTGGGTCCCCCCTTTGCTGACGCACTCTTTATGTATTACTCTGTTCTGTCTGTTGAGGTATATCACCCAGCACTCTTCGTGGAGTAGATTTCTGAAGTGAGGTTTCATCAGTGATGCTGCATCTGAGGCGCAGGTGATTTGGGGGGCTTCGGTGAGGGGCTCGCTGAATATCCGGTTTGCTATCTCAAATGCTGCCAGTATGGTGGTGGCCTTGGATGGCCCTACACCTTTGATTTTGCATAGCCCTTCGAAGGACATTTGTGAGAGGGTTTTCAGTGAGTTGCCGTTAATCGACAATAGTGATCTGGCCAAGTCCACAGCGGTATTCTCTGTGTCTCCAGATCTGAGTAGGATGGCCAAAAGTTCAGAATTGTTAAGTGCCTTGGCACCATTCAACAACATTTTTTCCCTCGGCCTCTCTTCAATACTCCAATCTTTGATCTTGATATTTGATGCCATAAAACAATAAAAAAAACTTCCCGACAAAGGTTGGGAAGTTTTTTTAATCTTTATGACAAAAAAGTAAATTTCTTATAGTTTGTTGACGTAAACTGAAATACCGCTTTTCAAGTTAGCCGCTTTGTTAGCGTGGATAACATTGGTTTTTGCAAGTTTGTCAATCATTGAAGAAACCTTTGGTAGAAGAGCAAGAGCTGCTTCTTTGTCAGTTGTGTTTCTTAACGCTCTAATTGCGTTTCTTGTTGTTTTTGCATAATACTTGTTATGCAATCTGCGTGTCTCGCTTTGACGATAACGCTTGTCTGCTGATGCGTGATTTGCCATTATATTATTTTTTTATTTTTTTGGTAGTGGGTAGGGGAATCGAACCCCTATTGCAAGAATGAAAATCTTGAGTCCTAACCGTTAGACGAACCCACCAGGTCACTCCCTTAACAGACCATTTTCGTTAGGGAGTGCAAAGGTATAAATAATTTCCAACTCTCCAAACAAGTTCTGTAAAAAAGTTGAAAAAATGTTAATTTTCCCATTCAAAAGAGAATAGGATTGACTCTACATGTCTTAGGTAATTGCGCTTGTCAAATTTGGGCGCGTAGACAAATCCTTCAAGTACAATAACATTTTTCTGCTCTTTGTCCAGATATGTGTGGCAAATGAATGGTCCACCCATGTAGTCATTCTCCACCTCCCAAAGACCTCTGGTCTCAGCAAAGGTCCTGTTTTTGTATTTGAGCCATTTGAAGCTTGGCTCCACAAATGAGCCGGTTATCATATAGCTTCCATCACGGGTGCCTGGCACATTCTCTTTCATAACCTCGTTCCTCTTCTGGGCCACCATCCTTCCGTCAAGCTCCTCCCCATTGTATGGGTAAGTGTATATGAAGATTCCTTGGTTCACATGTGTAGTCTCATAAGAGATCCAGATAAAATTGTCACTCTTCTTTTTAAGGGTATATCCTTGTGGGAAGTATGGTGATCCTCCATATTCGTCAAGGACAAGCTGACGGAGTGAGATCTCCTGATATTTTTTTGAGTTCCTGATCACCCTGTTTCTCTCTGCAGTCTCAAGTGAACTTACAATCCTCTCCTTGTGTTGGTTGAAAACTTCAAGGGCGCTCTCTTTATCGGGGGCAGAGAGTGTGATAACTATCTGAGGTGATGCCCAAACATCCTCCTGATATGCTACACGTGTGGTGTCGAATGCCTCCCCTATGTGTATCCTTACAATATTTCTGTGTGTAGAGTATGCGGGATAGTTCTGGAATGAGCTTGGGGTGGTATTGAAGAGGTTGAACATAGGTTCTCTCTGGGGCAAATATGGATAGTCCTCAGCGAGGGTCTCCCTCAAGGTTGTGCCGAGCTCAGTCTCCCATTCGCTTTTGTCCAGAACAAGGAGCACCTCTCCTGGTTTGCCGGTCACATTCGGCATGTATCTTTTTTTATTCTCCTGATCTCCGTTCTGGTTGCAGGATATGGCCATAAAGGCTGCAAATGTCAAAATGAGGATGGTTTTGAGTGTTTTCATATTGTATTATCTGAATAGTCTTAAGATGTCGTTTCCAAAGGCGAGGAACATTATGAGCAGCAGGAATATCATACCTGCCATCTGAGCATATTCCATAAATTTGTCGGAAGGTTTTCTCCCTGTAATCATCTCGTATAGTGTGAATACGATGTGCCCTCCATCCAAAGCTGGGATGGGGAGGAGATTGATTACTGCCAGCATTACCGACAGGAGTGCCACTATGTTCCAGAATGCCTCCCAATTCCACGCTGTGGGGAAGATGCTCCCTATGGCTATGAAGCTACCTACCGATTTGTATGCTTCGGTCTTGGGTGAGAAGATGAGTCCAAGCTCTTTTATGTAATCTCCTATGGTACTGAAGGCCTTGGTCACCCCTGCAGGGATTGCAGAGAAGATGGTGTACTCTTTTTGGGTGATGTGGAAATCTGATATGTCATTCTGCAGGATTACCTCGATTTTCCCATTTTCATCTATATGCAGGTGTTGTGTGATGAGCTCCTCTCCACGCCTGAACTCTATCGGGGTAATCTCCCCTTTATGCTTGGCAAGGGCACTCTGCAAACCGGAGAAAGAGTGGATATCTGTGTCGGCCACCTTTACAAATCTGTCACCGGCCATAAGTCCTGCTGATGCATTGATAGAGGTGTCGGGAACCTGTGCCACAGCGACAGGGGTTGCGAGCATAAACATCCCTGGTGTATTCAATATGGCTGGGATGTAGTCCTGGTCCAACTCAAGGACGATAGTGTCCCCATGGCGGAGTACAGTGGCGGTTTTGGCCTGTGAACGGACCAGATCGATCTGCAGTTCGGCAAAGTTGTCAGGAACCATATCATCAAATGCCAATATCCTGTCTCCATCCCTGAACCCCATCTCGGCAGAGAGGGAATTGGTCTGGATTCCGTATTTGGCATCATCGTTCTTCAGGTACTCTTCGCCCCAGGTGTACAGGATGGCCGAGTAGAGGATCATTGCAAAGATGAAATTGAAAAGGACACCTCCTGAGATGACCAACAACCTTTGCCAGGCCGGTTTTGTCCTGTATTCCCAAGGCTGGGGCTCCTGTGCCATTGTCTCCTTGTCCATCGACTCATCGATCATCCCTGAGATTTTACAAAAGCCTCCCAATGGGATGGAGCCGATACCCCACTCTGTATCACTGTTTTTGGGTTTGTATTTGAATATGGCTGGGGGGAAGAATAGGTAGAATTTCTCCACCCTTATTTTGAAGAGCCTGGCAAATACGAAATGTCCGAACTCGTGTATAACCACCAGAATGGACAGTGCCAGGATTACTTGTATGATTCTTATGATAACATCCATAATTTACTCTTTCAAATTTGGTTAACGAACTCTTCTGCAAAAATCCTGCCCTGTCTGTCCGATTCAAAAATGTCGTCAATGTCGGGTTTGGCTACAAAATTGCATTTTCCGATGGTCTTCTCTATGACAGACGGAATCTCTGTAAATCTGATCCTATCCCTCAGGAATGCAGCTACTGCTATTTCATTTGCGGCATTCATTATACAAGGGATATTCCCACCAGCCTTAATGGAGTCGTATGCTATCCTTATGCAGGGGAATTTCTCCATATCCGGCTCCCTGAATGTAAGGCTTGCCACCTTGAAAAGGTCAAGTCTCTCCACATTGAGGGGGATACGGTATGGGTAGGAGAGGGCATATTGGATAGGGATCCTCATATCGGGAACACCGAGCTGTCCTATTATGGATCCATCTGTAAATTGGACCATAGAGTGGATAATCGACTGTGGGTGGATTACCATTTGTATTTTTGATGGCTCTACGTCAAAGAGCCAGCGTGCCTCGATCATCTCCAACCCCTTGTTCATCATACTGGCGGAGTCTATAGTGACCTTTGCCCCCATGTTCCATCTGGGGTGCTTGAGGGCAATCTCTTTGGTGGCGGCAGCCATCTGCTCCACTGAAGCGTCAAGAAATGGTCCGCCGGATGCGGTTAGGAGAATCTTCTCAATCTCTGCCCTCTCCCCCTGAAGGGACTGGAATATGGCGGAGTGTTCGGAGTCGACAGGTACTATAAAGCTGTTGTGCTTTTTTGCCTGAGCAGTTACAATCTCACCAGCAGCCACGAGTGTCTCCTTGTTTGCCAGGGCAATGGTCTTTCCGGAGCGGATAGCTGCAAGTGTGGGTTTCAATCCGCTGAATCCCACCATAGATGCCACCACAATGTCAATATTGGTGCTGAACTCGAGTATCTCCGCTATGGAGTCATTCCCGGCAAATACCTTGATCATATGTGGTGCCAGTGCATCGGATACCTCTCTGTAAAGATCCTTGTTTCCGATTACAACAGTGTTGGCATTGAACTTTATTGCCTGCTGGATGAGGAGTTCCTTGGAGTTGTTGGCTGTGAGGAGTTCCACCTCAAAAAGGTCGGGGTGCTGGCTTATCACATCGAGAGCTTGTGTTCCGATGGAGCCTGTGGAGCCAAGAATTGCTACTCTTCTTTTCATGCCTCAGGTGTTAGAAATTGATATAGACAGTAGGGTCAATAGGCTCCCCCTTGTGCCAAAGTTCGAAATGAAGGTGTGGCCCTGTGCTGAGCTCTCCTGTGTCTCCAACAAGAGCAATTGGTGTCCCGGCATCAACCTTATCCCCAGTTTTCTTAAGTAGTTTGGAGTTGTGCTTGTAGATAGAGATGAGGTCGTTGCTGTGCTGGATCTGTATGGTGAACCCTGTGTCGTCGTTCCACCCTGCAGAAATTATTGTTCCATCCAGTGTTGCCGATACTGTGGCGTTGTTGGGGGCAGCAAGGTCTATGAAAGGGTGACCTATGGCAGGGTTATAGGGCTCAGTTATCACACCCTTGATGGGTGGGAAGAAGAGGAGTCCCTCGATCTGCTCTATTTTGGCTGTGTGGATGGATGAGATGTCAAACTCCTCCTGTTTGAGGAATTGCTCCCTGAGCAATGAGTCCTCTTTGTCAGCTAGTCCGATGTTTGACTTTCTCTGGAAGATGGTGCTGTCTCTGAGGAGGCTGTCAATATTGATAGGCTTGTCCCCTTTGTATATCCTCTGGATATTCTCCATCTGGATAGACCATATTATCATCTGCTTCTCAAGCTTCTCAATCTTGGCAGCATTCTGTATGGCCTCTCTGCGAGTCTGGGGTGAAGGGTACCCTGGGATAAGACGTTTGAGCGGGGTGTATGCTATGATAGTCAAGAGGATAGCAAGTATGAGGAAGATGGTAACTACTGAGCCGATTGTGATGCTCAGCCTGCTCGCCTTCATCCGGAAGCGCACTTCGTGTGTAGTGTCCTCCACAATGGAGATACGATATCTTTTAGTAAACTTCTTCTTTTTCATTAAAATGTTAAATTTGCATTATGAAAAGGTTAGTTGGTATAGATTATGGCAAAAAGCGGGTAGGTGTCGCAGTGAGCGATCCCCTTATGATTTTTGCCTCACCCCTTGAAACCGTTCCGACTGCAAATATAATTAATTACCTCAAAACTTACACTTCCAAGGAAGAGGTGGAGAAATTTGTAGTGGGATATCCTGTAAATATGGATAACAGACCATCGGAGGCTGCCCAATATGTGGATATTTTCCTCAAGCAGCTCAGAAAGGCCTTTCCCCAGATCCCTGTGGAACTCGAGGACGAGAGATTCACATCTGTCCTGGCATTCCAGTCACTTATAGACAGTGGGGTGAAGAAGATGGACAGGAGGGATAAGAGTGCGGTGGACAAGGTGAGTGCGGCCCTCATTTTGCAAACTTATATGGACAGAAAAAAATAGAGAGATATGGTATTACCGATTTATGTATTCGGCTCGGATGTACTCAGAGCCAAAGCAAAAGAGGTCGATGTGGAGACTATCGACCGTGAGGCATTCGGCAAATTCATTGATGATATGTTTGAGACAATGAAAAATGCTGAAGGTGTAGGACTTGCAGCCCCTCAGGTGGGAAAGGATATCCAGTGTGTGATGGTAGATGGAAGGGATATTGCAGACAGCTATCACTATCTTAAGGATTTCTTCAGGGTGATGATCAACCCTGTGGTACTGGAGGAGAGTGAAGAGACCTCCACCTACAGTGAAGGGTGCCTGAGCATACCTGATATCAATTGTGATATAATCAGGCCCAAAAAGATAAAAGTGGAGTACTATGACAGGGAGTTCGTTAAACACGTGGAGGAGTTTGATGACTTCGCAGCCAGGATGGTACAGCACGAGCTTGACCACCTGAACGGTGTAATGTTTGTGGACAGGGCTGCCCCCATCAGAAAGAAAATGATAAGCAGTAAACTTCATAACATATCAAAAGGTAAAGTGGCTGCCCACTATAAAATCAAATTGGACAAATCTAAATAGTACTGTTATGGGAGCATTTCACGCATACGACATCAGAGGTATATACAATAAAGATTTCGACAAGGATACTGTCTATAAGGTGGGGTATTTCCTCCCCGGTCTTCTCGGTGCGGACAAGGTTCTGGTGGGTCGGGATGTGAGGGAGTCATCTCCCGAAATGCACGAATATCTGCTGAAAGGTATTACTGATGCCGGGGCAGATGTATATGATGCCGGTCTTGCCACCACCCCTATGATATACTGGGGTACAGCGGCCAAAGGATTTAAGGCATCTGTGCAGATAACAGCCTCACACAATCCACGTGAGTACAATGGCCTGAAGGTCTCCAGGGAAAATGCACTCCCCGTTGGGTACGATTCTGGTCTGGGGACTATTGAGGGGTGGATTAAAGAGGGGAGAGTATGTGAGCCGGTAGCAGAAAAAGGTAAGGTATATGATATAGATGTGAGAAGTGAGTATCTCGATTTTCAGAGAAGATATCTGGGCGACTACTCAAATCTGAATATAGCTGTAGATATATCAAATGGTATGGCTGGCCTATTTATAAAGGAGTTGCTTGGAGAGGGATCAGAGAGGCTGCATTATATCTTTGATGAACTTGACGGCACATTCCCAAATCATGAGGCTAATCCATTGATTCCCGAGAACACAGAGGCTCTCCGCTCTCTGGTGGCAGAAAAGGGGTGTGACATAGGTGTCATCTATGATGGTGATGCAGACAGGGTGATGTTTGTCGATGAGAATTCGAGATTCATCTCACCCGATCTTATCATTGCCCTTTTGGGCCATTTCTTCCTTGAGGCGATTGGCTCTTCAGAGGCTGTAAAAGAGAGGAGACAGGTCCTTATGGATACCCCCAAACTCAAAGCTGGTGTGATCCAGGATATAAGGAGTTCAAAGGCTGTGGGTGAATACCTTGCACCTATGGGTGGCGAGATAAATACATGGAGGGTAGGCAGGGCTTTTGCTGCTCCCAAGCTCAGGGATCTGGACGGCCTGTTCGGAGGAGAGTTGGCCGGACACTACTATTTCAAGGATTTCTACTATTCCGATAGCGGTATTATGGCCTCACTGATAGTATTGGATATTGTGGCACAGATGAAGAAGAGAGGTGCGAGTCTCTCGTTCCTTATCTCCCAGATAGAGAAGTATCAGAACTCTGGCGAGATAAACTTCAGGCTGGAGGACAAACAAGGGGCAATGGATGCAGTACGAGAGTACTTCCGATCTGTAGAGACACCCACATTGTCTATGGATTTTGATGGCTACAGAGAGGAGTTCCCACAGTGGTGGTACAATATAAGGCCGTCAAATACAGAGCCATATCTACGCTTCTTGTGTGAAGCGACAAGCAAGGAGCTTCTGGATGAGAAAGTGGAGAAGGTGAAGGAGATTGTCTCCAAGTTCTAGAGGATTCCTTCAGGAATATTAAGGGTAAGTTTCTTACCCTTTTTTTGTTGTTTTATTATGAGGTCCGGATGGAATGGGATAAGTGACCCTTTGACCTCGATGCAGGTGTTCCCAGAGAAATCGTGAACCTGGGTGATGACACCGATCTTGTCGCCATTCTGGTTGAATAGTGTATATCCGAGTAGCGAATCCTCCTCCTCGCTATAACACATATCTGAGGGGTAGTAAAGTTTCTGGTTTACAATCTCCTCAGCCTCTTTCATGGAGTCGATATCCTCGAATTTTACAAGGGCTTTGGTGGTCCCCCTGAATTGGAGGTCCTCAATAAAAAAAGGAACCGGTAGCCCCTCTGGAATGAGGAACACCGGTTCGTTAAGGTCAATATCGTCAGGCATCGCTGCGAGGAAGCTTATCAAAACCTCCCCTTCGGTGCCGTAAGATTTCAACACCTGTGCTATCGGCAGAAGATCGTCTATTGCCGGAAACATCTGATTACGCCTCAGGATTTTCAGCGGTTTCTTCTGCAGGAGCAGCCTCTGCAGCTGCAGCAGCCTCTTCAGCAGCTTTAGCAGCAGCCTCTTCAGCTTTTCTCTTTGCAATAGCCTCTGCTCTCTCCTGATTTACCTTAGCTTCAGCAGCAAGGCTCTCTTTAGCAGCAGCTTTAGCAGTAGCTGAAAGATTTTGTTTCTTAGCGTTTACTTTAGCAGTTTTTTCAGCTTTCCAAGCCTCAAACTTCTTGTCAGCAGCCTCTTGGGTTAGAGCACCTTTAAGAACGCCACCCTGAAGGTGTTTCTTAAGAAGTACACCCTCGTAAGAAAGGATGCGACGGCAAGTATCAGAAGGTTGAGCACCGTTGTTAAGCCATTTAAGGGCTTTCTCAGCGTCAAGGTTGATAGTTGCAGGGTTTGTGTTTGGATTGTAAGAGCCAAGAAGCTCGATGAAACGACCATCGCGTGGAGCGCGAGAGTCAGCAGCCACGATGTGATAGAAAGCGTAGTTCTTCTTTCCGTGACGTGCCAAACGAATTTTAACAGCCATTTTGTTAAAGGTTTATTAGTTGTTTATAAAATATAACCTCCTTATCTACTCGAGAAAAGGCCCGCAAATGTAGCCATTTTTTTTCATAAAAAAAGAAAAGACAGCTTTTTTTGCTGTCCATCTTTTTTTTTAACCTAAAACTTAACCTATGAAAAATCTATCTGATTAAATTTTATACAAGTACCGTGCCAAACTTAGTTCCAGCCTCCACCAAGTGCCCTGTAAAGGTCAATATTATCGTTTATACACTCCTGTAGCCCCATAATAAGTGCTATTTTGGAGTTGAAAAGACCCTCCTGTGCACTCAATACATCGAGGTAATTGGCGTAACCATTGATCAGAAGTTCTACCGAATATTCGTAGGCCTTGTCGAGAGCGATGGTCTGTTTGGTCATATATATCACTTTCTCCTTGTCCGCTTTAAGGGCTGAGAGGAGGTTTGATACCTCTGTGCCGGCAGAGAGGACACTCTCCTGGAAGTTGATTGCACTTATCTGGTACTCCTGATATGCCACATCCTTTTGGGTCCTTAGGGTGCGTCCCTGAAATATGGGTTGTGTGAGACCTGCGAATACCCCATACAGAAGTGAGCCAGGCATGGCGAACCACTGGGATATCTGAGCTGCATCTGTAGAGATATTGCCTGTGATATTGAGGGATGGGTACATTGCAGCTTTAGCAGAGTTGAAGCCCTCCAGTGCGCTCTTGAGTGAGTGCTCTGCTGCCAAAACATCGGGTCTGTTGCGGAGCAATGCTGCAGGGACACCTGTCTGTTCCACCTGTGGAAAATGGATATCCTCCAGAGTCTCCACTGAGCAACGTTTTATCTCCATGGGGGGAACCCCTATAAGTAGTGATATGGTGTTCTCTGTCTGGAAGATAGCGTGCTGGATATCGGGAAGGTATGTCTTTGCTACCATAAGTTGTGCCTCAGCCTGCAGAACAGCCACCTCAGTAACTTGTGCCGCCTTTTTTAACTCTTTGATGGTGGCAAGGTACTCCTCCCTGTTGCGTATTGTCTCCTCTATGAACTTTTTCTCAGTATCAAGCATTACCAGAGTGTAGTATGCTTTTGATATATCGGAGATCAGTTTTGTGCGGACAGCATTTTTGGTGCTCTCCTGAGCTAAAAGTGCCTCATATTTACCCCTCTTGACACTGCTGATTTTTCCCCAGATATCTATTTCCCACGAGAGGTTGGCACCCAGTGAGAAATATGGTGTCTGCGAAGATGCCAGATCAGGTTTTGTATATCCTGCAGAGGCGTTTGCCCCCAGAGATGGGAAGAATGCAGATTTTCCCTGCTTGAAGTAGGCACTGGCCTGTTCGATTCTGGCTACTGCCACTTTCATATCGAAGTTGTGAAGCAGTGCGGAGTCGATAAGCTCCCTCAGAAGGGGGTCCTGGTAGAACTCTCTCCAGTCGATATCTGCTATGTCAAAAGTGGTGTCAGTGCTCTCCACCCCACGGATGAGTGCATCTGTGTCGATGGCGGGCTGCTGATATTTGACGGCACAGGAGGCCATCAACAGGGCAGAAACTGCTATAAATATTATCTTTTTCATGCTCTCTTCTTGCTAAGTTTACTGTCCAGATTCTGGAATAAAATATACATTATCGGGATGATGAACACACCGAACAATGTCCCTATGAACATACCTCCTACAGCTGCGATACCTATGGAAACATTTCCTACTGCACCAGCGCCACTTGATGTGCAGAGTGGTACAAGGCCGAATATGAATGCAAAAGAGGTCATCAGGATGGGCCTCAAGCGGGCTTTTGCTCCGCTGATGGCAGCCTCCACTACGGGTGCTCCGGCGTCATATCTCTGCTTTGCAAATTCCACGATAAGGATACCATTTTTAGCCAGAAGTCCGATAAGCATAATAAGGGCCACCTGAACATAGATATTGCTCTCTATTCCGAATATGTTGATGAAGATATATACACCTGCAACACCTATGAGCAGTGAGATCAGTACTGACCATGGGAGGATATAGCTCTCATATTGGGCAGAGAGGATAAGGAATACAAATATGAAGCAGAGGAGGAATATTATCCCCTGTTGTCCCGAAGATGCGATCTCTTCCCTTGTCATGCCTGAGAAGTCATAGCCGTATCCGGTAGGGAGTTCTTCTGCCGCCACCTCACGGATAGCCTGGATGGCATCACCTGATGAGTATCCTGCAGCGGGTGAGCCTGTGATAGTGGTAGAGGTGTAGAGGTTGTACCTGTTGAGGAGCTCCGGTCCATATACCCTCTTGAAGTTCACAAGTGTGGAGATGGGGACCATTTCACCGGAAGAGTTCCTCACTTTTACAGCATTGATGGAGAGGAGGTTCTCTCTGTTTTCGGGAGCTGCCTGGATAAGAACCCTGTAATATTTGTTGAACCTGTTGAAGTCTGATACAATGGATGAGCCGTAGTATGCCTGAAGGGTGCTGAACACATCACTCAC
The DNA here is from genome assembly GCA_017630155.1 of Bacteroidales bacterium. Classification (GTDB taxonomy): domain Bacteria; phylum Bacteroidota; class Bacteroidia; order Bacteroidales; family UBA932; genus CAAGNP01. The sequence goes on along the minus strand of JAGBVU010000020.1, from coordinate 31,786 downwards.
CCTCACTCCGGCAAGTTTGCATTTGTCCACATTCACATCAAATTCGTATTGGGGGAAGTTGATGTTGAAAGATGATGTTGCATACTGGATTTCGGGACGGGCAGTGAGTTTCTGGATATATTTCTGCTGCACCTCATAGAATTTCTCAATACTACCGCCACTCTTGTCCTGAAGCTGCATCTCAAAACCTGATGATATACCGAAGCCAGGCACTGTCGGAGGGACGAAGAATATTATTTTGCCGTCACGGATGTGGGATACCTTCCGGTTGAGCTCCCCGATAACATCTTTGACGGTGATACCTTCCCTCTCTTCCCAATCTTTAAGGGACATTACCAGCATACCATATGAACTGCCTACTGCATCGGTCATAAGGCTACTTCCTGCCACAGCCATCCTGTCGACAATCAAAGGGTGGGAGCCGCAGATGGAGTCTATCTCGGAAAGCACCTCATTTGTCCTCTCAAGGGAAGTTCCGGCAGGCATTGTGAGGTCTACCATCATAATGCCCTGGTCTTCACCTGGAATAAACCCGGTGGGGGTGTTTTTCATTAGGACAACAGCGATAACGCCGAATGCAGCAAGGATGGAGATAGGGATTATCCTCTTCCTGGCAAACAATGAGAGAACATTGCCGTATTTGTTGGTCATGGTGTCAAATGCAGCATTGAAGCTGTTGGCGAGTCTCTTTCCGAAAGAGACTTTGCCCTCACCTTCGTGGTGGTGTGGCTTGATAAAGATGGCACACATCACAGGGCTCAGGGTGAGTGCATTGATTGCAGAGAGTATTACGGAGCAGGCGAGGGTAAGGGCAAACTGCTGATAGAATACACCTGTGGAGCCTGTCATAAAGCTCACAGGGATGAATACAGCGGACATTACCAATGAAATGGAGATAATTGCCCCCTGGATTTCACCCATCGCACTCTCTGTAGCCTCATAAGAACTCTTGTACCCCTCCTGAAGCTTGGCGTGTACAGCCTCGACCACCACGATGGCGTCATCGACGACAATACCTATGGCCAGCACCAGGGCGAAGAGGGTGAGCATATTGATGGTAAATCCGAAGAGTACCAGACAGAACATTGTGCCGATGAGGGCCACAACTGCCGATATACTTGGGATGATGGTAGATTTGAGGTCCTGAAGGAAGACAAATACCACCAGGAATACCAGAATGAATGCCTCAAACAGAGTCTGCAGAACGTGATGTATAGATGCATCAAGGAATTTGTTGGTGTTGTATGGGGCTACCCATTTCATCCCTTCGGGGAAATCTTCAGCAAGCCTGTCCATAGTGGAGATAAGTTCCTCCACCACCACCTGCGCATTGGATCCTGCCATCTGGTATGCAGCCATACTGATGCTCGGGTGGCCGAAAGAGCTGTTCTTGACAGAGTAATTGAAAGAACCGAGTTCGATTCTGGCCACATCCTTGAGTTTGAGGATTCTTCCATCGGGGAACGCCTTCAAGACTATATCCTCATATTGTGAAGGGTCTGTAAATTTTCCTTTGTACTTGATGGTGTATTCAAATGCCACATCGCTGTTTTCTCCAAATTTGCCGGGGGCAGCCTCTATGTTCTGCTCCTGAAGTGCTGCAGAGATGTCGCTTGGCATCAGATTCAGCTGGGACATCTTGTCGGGATCCAGCCAGATGCGGATGGCGTAATCGCCTGCACCAAATACATTGAGACGCCCCACGCCGTTTACACGCTGGAGCTCCGGATATACATTGATACGGACATAGTTCTCTACAAATGTCTGGTCAAAATCTGGGTTGTCCGAATAGACCGACATCATCAGCAGGATGGTATTCTGCATCTTCTCTGTAGTGACACCGTATGATGTTACCGCTGCAGGGAGTTTGCTCGATGCTGCAGATACGCGGTTCTGTACATTGACCGCCGCCATATCGGGGTTTGTACCCAGCTTGAAATAGACTTTGATGGTAGCACTACCGTCGTTGCCCGCAGAAGAGGAGATGTAGGTCATACCCTCCACGCCGTTGATCTGCTCCTCAAGTGGAGCTATCACACTTTTGAGGACCACCTCTGCGTTGGCTCCAGGGTATTGGGCAGTCACCTGTACCATAGGTGATGCGATATCCGGGTATGATGTGATAGGGAGTGACACCAGTCCGAGTGCACCCAATATCACAATCAATATAGAAATGACCGTCGAAAGTACCGGCCGTTTCAGAAACATGTTTTTTGCCATTGTGCTTACTCTTTAGGGGTAATAACTGTGCCGTCCTTGAGTTTGTCGGCACCCTCAATCACGATTCTGTCCCCTCTCTGAAGTCCTGAAGAGACCACATAGTCTTTCCCTGAAGTACCTTCGACTGTTATGATCTTTCTGGTCACAGAGTTATCCTGGTTTACCACAAAAATCATAATCTTGTCCTGAAGTTCGTATGTGGCGTTCTGAGGAACGGTGATACATCCGGGATATGTGGCTGGAATTCTGACTACTCCGCTGCTTCCTGAAAGGATCTCATTGTCAGGGTTGGGGAATACCACTTTGAGCTGGATAGAACCTGTGGTGCGATCTATGATGCCGGAAGCAGACTCCATTTTCCCTTTGTGGCTGTACTCCTGGCCATCTGCCAGCAGTAGACCAATGTTCGATTTTCCTGCAGGGTTGTGCTCGCCGCTATTGTATCTTGCCCTTCTTAGTGGTGCAAGGTTTTTCTCGTCAAATGAGAAATATGCGTAAACATCACCATCGCCAGATATGGTGGTGAGTGGGGCACTGCCCGAAGGGCCTACCAATGATCCGACCCTCACCTCGATTCTGCTGAGGACACCTGAGGTGGGCGCTGTGATGGAGGTGTAGCCGAGATTGATTCTGGCATCCTCATATGCTGCTTCAGCTTGAGCCAATGCAGCCTCTGCCGCCTCAAGGTTACCTTTCTTGGTCTCAAGTTCAAACTCACTTATGATCCCTTTTTCTACAAGTGGTGTCAGTTTTTTAACCTCCAACAGGGCATTGTCCCTGCCAGCTCTTGCCGATTGCATCCCAGCTTTTGCAGAGTTTACTTTCTGCTGGTAGTCGGCATCATCTATCTGAAAGAGGAGGGCACCCTTGTTTACCCATTGCCCTTCATTGATGGCAATTTTGGATAGGTAGCCGCTCACTTTGGGGCGTATCTCCACCACTGCCTCACTCTGGAGCACAGCTGAATATTCAGCATATACTACAGCTGTGGTGGTGTCAAGCTGCCTGGTTTTGTATTCAGGAGGTGTTTGTACCGCCTCTGTCTTGCTTTTGCACGAAACAAAAGAAAGGGATGAAATCAGTATCATCCCAATCAAAATCCTTTTCATTTTAGATAACAGGCTTAATGGTTATTATCTTGATGTCTTTTACAGGTCTGTCCCTCTGGTCTGTCTGGACAGATGCGATCTTGTCTATAACCTCGAAACCGTCAAGAGTCTCTCCGAATACTGTGTAAGCTCCGTCAAGCTGTGCACATGTCCTCTCATCCTGTACGATGTAGAACTGTGAACCTGAAGATGCCCTTTTGGGATTGGCCATATCGCCAAGTCTTGCTGCAGCAAGAGCACCTTTCTTATGGGTATGCTCAGCTATGAATTCTGCAGGAACTGTGTATCCAGGACCACCGGTGCCAAATTTTGGAGCATTGGCAGGATCTTTGGTCAATGGGTCGCCCACCTGGATCATAAATCCGTTGATTACCCTGTGGAAGAGGATGTTGTCGTAGAAATTCTCAGATGCGAGTTTTACGAAATTGTCCCTGTGTAGAGGGGTGTCTTTATATAGAAGAACTGTGATGGTTCCTTCTGATGTGATAATCTCAAAAATAGGCTCCTCTGGCAATGACTCCGGAGCGAATGAAAGTTTGGTTTCCATATCTTTTACTTGTTCTTTGGTTTCCTCTTTGGTCTGACCCTCTTTTGATTTGTTGTTGCCGCAAGATGCGATAACGAATGGAAGGATCATCAATAGTGCAATAATTCTCGTTTTCATAACTTCTTTAGTATGTTTTTTGTATCTTTGGCTCTTGCAAATATAGTGCAAAATGAGAAAAATTTCCATAGTCATAGTTACTTTTTTGCTGTCACTTCCCATCTTTTCTCAGTCTGTAGGTCTGGTGTTGAGTGGTGGTGGTGCCAAGGGGCTTTCCCATTTGGGGGTAATTAAGGCGTTGGAGGAGAACAATATCCCCATCGACTATATATCGGGCACAAGTATGGGTGCGATTGTGGGTGGAATGTATGCCATAGGACTCTCTGTGGAAGATATGGTCTATATAATCAAGTCGGACAGGTTTTTGTCGTGGTACAAAGGGGAGCAGGAGCGTGATTTCTCCACATTCCTCTACCAGACAGATCCCACTCCATCCATGATAAATGTAAACCTTCGCAAAAGTTATGACAAGATGGGGAGGTTTGACGGACTCAAGCTCTCACTCCCTACCAGTATAGTCTCTCCCTATCCGATGGACCTGGCAGTGGTGCAGCTTTTCGGAACATCATCTGCCGCCGCAGAGTACGATTTCAGCAAACTGATGGTCCCATTCTTCTGTGTTGCTGCAGATATTGCCAATAAAAAAGAGTATGTAAGCACATCGGGTGACCTGGGGTCTGCCATCAGGGCGTCAATGACATTCCCGGCATATTTCAAACCTATCGTTGTGGATTCCACCCTCCTCTTTGATGGGGGATTTTACAATAACTTTCCGTGGGAACTGATGCAGAAGATCCACAATCCCGACTACCTTATCGGTTCCAAATGTGTAAAGGGTGAAGCAATGACCTTCGAGGATGATGACCCGTTCGGTATGATCGAGCTTATGGTCTCTGTCGATTCGGATTACAATATCCCGGTGGAACAGGGGTTGGTCATAAGTGGCGAGTACAGCCAGTATGGATTGATGGATTTTCAGGCTGTCGACGAGATTATGGAGAAGGGGTACCGTGAGGCTTTGGAATATATCCCGGAACTCAAGAAAAGGATTCAGCGGGAGAGGAGCAGGGCAGAGGTGGACAGTATGAGGCTTGCGTTCAGACAAAAGTGTCCATCCCTTATTTTTGATGAACTGACTATTGCCGGTGACCTTGACTCTCTGGAGAAGGAGTATATAATTGAGACCATAACAGGTGGAAGGGATACATTTTCATTCAGCCAGGCCAAAAGGGGATATTATAAAGTGACAGCTGCCAAGACTGTAAATACATTTTATCCTACAGCCAGATTTGATTCCGATGATTCACTCTATACACTCAATATAGATGCATCGAAGAAGAGGGGGGTCACCCTCTCTGCAGGTGGAAACATATCATCTTCATCGCTGCTTCAGGGGTATTTAGGCGTGTCATACCAGGATATGGACAAACACCCCTACAGAGGGGCATTCAACCTTAATGTAGGGCAGCTCTACATAGGGGCAGACTTATCCCTGAGAAAGGACATGTCGTTTGACCCGCTGAGTTTTGTAGAACTTGATGTTGTGGCCCACAGATATGATTATCTGACCAGTAACCAGAGCCCTATATTCTCCACTACGCTAGCCAGAAATGTGATGGAGACCGAAATATATGGTACACTCAGCGTGGGTATGCCACTATCGTCCCAAAATGGTATGCTGATAAATATTGGGGTGAGTGGAGGTTTCAACCATTACGATTACTATCCGACAAACTCCTATACCAAGTATGATGAGAAGGACAGGACAGAGTTCTCTTATGTAACCCCAAGGGTGCAGATAGAGCAGAATACCCTGAACTACAGGCTCTATCCTACAGAGGGTAAGAGGAGGCATTTTGACATAAGGTATATCTACGGCAAGGAGGTTTTCATCCCCGGCACCCAATCGGTGGAGCACAAATTTCCAGACAAATACAATAGCATCAAACACAGTGCAGTAATAGATCTGAGTGTGGACAATTACTATAATGTGGCCAAATGGTTCTCATTGGGCCTCAATGCCAATATTGTCCTCTCAAACCCTATAAGGATGGGTGACTATATCTCCACTGTACTCCTCTCTCCAGCTTATACTCCGACCGTACACAGCAGGACTCTCCTTCTGGAGGGATACAGAGCACCGATCTATGCGGGTGTAACACTGACCCCCATATTCAAGTTCGGAAGTTCTCTGTCACTTCGTGTGGCGGTGGGGTATTTCCAACCATACAGGGAGATTCTCGAGAGGGGTGGTGGTGAGTACGACTTTTCAGATCCGTTCCCTATGGGTAACTTTTTGGGTGATGCAGCCTTCGTGTGGCAGTCTCCACTCGGACCGATGTCTCTCTCCTGTGCATATTACCAGAAAGCGGATACCAAGTTCTATCCGCAGTTGAATCTCGGATTTCTAATATTTAAAGCCAGAGGATTGAAGAATTAAAATGGGCTCAAACAGTTCAATATTGAAAAAACTGGCGGGGGAGACCGCCATATATGGGGTCAGTACCATTTTGGCCCGCTTTATAAATTTCCTGTTTCTCCCTTTGTATACATACTACCTGACTACGGCAGATTATGGTGTCCTGACAGAGTTTATGGCTTATATCGCCATGTTTCAGGTAGTGCTCACCCTCGGACTTGAGACGGGATGCTTCAGATTTGCCAACAAGGAGGGGGCTCTCCCTGCTCAGGTTTTCTCCACTGCACTCCTATCAGTATCGGCGGTCTCATTGGTATTCCTGCTGGTGATGATATTCTTCGGTGATCCCATCTCTGTGGCAATGGGTTATCCTGGTTACTACCTCTGCTATGTCTACATAGGGCTTATCCTGGCCATAGACTCATTTACTGCAATACTTTTTGCGAAGCTCAGGTTTGAGACCAAGGCGTGGAAGTTTGCCATTTTCAAGACCACCAAGATCCTTACAGAGGTGGGATCAAATGTGTTGCTCTTCCTGTGGTTCCCCAAATTTGCAGCAGCACATCCCGATACATTCATGTTGAAGTTTGTCTCTGCTACCCCCGATTTCTCGTACCCTATATTTTCTATATGCGTGAGTTGCGTGGTGGCACTACTCCTCTTTGTTCCCGATATATTGAAGCTGAGGTTCGAGCTTGACAGGAAGGTGTGGAAAGGGTTGATGCTCTATTCGTTGCCATTGATGATAGCGGGGCTTCCTGGTGTGATCAACGATTTTCTTGACAGGATATTGTTCAGGTATTTCAATGTGGATGACACATTGTGGAGGTCTGATCTGGGTATATATCAGGCTGCTGTGAAGGTGGCAGTTATCATGTCGCTCTTCGTCCAGATGTTCAGATTCGCAGCAGAGCCATTCTTTTTTGCGAGAGCTCGTGATAAAGGTTCTAAGGAGTTGTATGCACAGGTGATGGAGTATTTTGTTGCGTTTTGCATGCTCGTGTTCCTGGGGATTATTTTCTATATCGACATTATCCAGTTTATCGTAGGACGTGATTTCAGAGTGGGGATGGGGATTGTGCCAATAATGCTTCTGGCATATATGATGCTCGGGATGCTCTTCAATGTCTCGATGTGGTACAAACTCTCTGACAAATCATCCTATGCCATCTGGATCACGATGGCGGGATTGTTGGTGACCACTGTGGTCAATGTATTGTTCCTGGCCAAGTACTCCTATTGGGCAGCTGCCTGGGGACACTTTGCAAGCTATCTCGTGATGCTGGTAGTGAGCACCCTTCTGGGGAACAAGTATTACAGGATACCTTACAAATGGTGCAGGATATTGGGGATAATCTCAGGTGGCCTTCTCCTCTATGGATTGAACCTGCTTATACCTGGGGAACTTAACCTGATTTGGAAGCTTGCGATGAGAACGGTATTGATTTTTGTGTATATTGCAGCATATTTCTTATTTGTCAGATATGGAAGTAAAAATAGTAAACAAGTCTAATTACCCTACACCCGAATATGCCACTGCTCACTCTGCAGGGGTCGATCTGAGGGCGGCTATTGACGAACCCATCGTATTGTCTTCTCTTGAGAGGGCACTGGTCCCTACTGGGATCTATATTGAATTGCCCGAAGGGCATGAGGCGCAGATTAGGCCCAGAAGCGGTCTTGCAGCGAAGCATGGTATCTCCATAGTCAACTCTCCAGGCACCATAGATGCAGACTACAGAGGTGAGATCAAGGTGATTCTGGTCAATCTGTCAAAAGAGGATTTTACCATCAATCCAGGGGAGAGAATTGCCCAGATGGTGATAGCACGCTATGAGAAAGTGGAGTGGGTAGAGGTTGAACAGCTCTCTGAGAGTGAGAGGGGTGCTGGCGGATTTGGTTCTACAGGCAAGAAATAGTCACTATGAGTAAAGAGATAAGCCAGATACTTGAGCTCTTCCCATTCTCATCGGGGGTGAGCACCGACAGCAGAAGTGTAGCTGCCGGCAATATATTCTTTGCCCTTAGGGGTGAGAGTTTCGATGGGAACAATTATGCACGTCAGGCCCTTGAAAAAGGTGCCCTCATTTCGGTAGTGGAGAGGGATTCAGAATTTGGTCAGAGGGTAGCAGCTGCAAGATTGAATCCTGACTATGGGACCCAGACAGACAGGGACAGGCTTAAGAGGTATATTCTGGTAGAGAGTCCGTTGAGGGCTTTTCAGCTTCTGGCCAAATGGCACAGACAGGGATTCAGGATACCTGTAATCGGTCTTACCGGCACCAATGGCAAAACTACCACTAAGGAGCTCATTAAAGCTGTCCTATCCAAGAGATTCAGGGTAGTGGCTACCGAAGGTAACCTCAATAACAGCATCGGTGTGCCGATGACCCTATTCAAAATATCGATGTCCACACAGATCGCGGTAGTGGAGATGGGGGCAAGCCATCCCGGTGACATTGAGGAGCTTGTAAATGTGGCTGTCCCCAATTTCGGTCTGATTACCAATGTGGGTAAGGCCCATCTACAGGGTTTTGGCTCATTTGAAGGTGTCAAAAAGACCAAAGGGGAGCTTTACGACTATCTTCAGGAGCACTCAGGTACAGTCTTCCTCAATGTGGACAATCCCGATCTGTTCAAGATGGTCGATGACAGACCGGGCATCAATCCTATCACCTACGGGGTAAAACATCAGGAGGTGGAGGTACTTCCTGTCACAGCTCACGACCCATATCTCCGTATCAAGATAGGAAGTGCAGTGGTCAATACCCATCTTGTAGGGTCATATAATGTGGATAATGTCCTGGCTGCCATCGCTATAGGTGAACACTTCGGTGTCCCTACAGAAGAGTGCTATGCAGCTGTGGCCGAATATGTCCCTACCAACAACCGTTCAGAGCTGAAAAAAGGGAAACACAATCTCCTCGTGGTGGATGCATACAATGCCAACCCTACCAGTATGAAGGTCTCGCTTGCCAATTTTGAGAAGACTGAGTTCAAGAACAAATGTGTCATCCTCGGAGATATGAGGGAGCTCGGTGAGTACTCTGAGCAGGAGCATAAGGAGATATTGGATTTGCTTGCGGCTATGGACCTCAAAAAGGTTATCCTGGTGGGAGCAGAGTTCGGAGCCCTGCAGGAGTATGCAGAAGACATTGACTCAAAAGTCAAACCGCTGTTCTTTGCCGATGTGGAGGCCCTCAAAGTATATCTCCATAAAGAGCACTTGAAGAACCATACTATTTTGGTCAAAGGCTCCAACGGCATCAGGCTTCAGAGTATCATTCCTGAGTTGTAGCCATTCCCGACACCGATTGGGCATCTGTACTTTACGGATTGCAGGAAATTAAGAACTGCCGACTTTTGAGGTCGGCAGTTGCTTTTTTACATCCAGTTTTCGTCTCCGTTATTTTCACCGTCAGGGACACTAAATCCGGGGCTTGTCGCATATGATGCTTCTAAGTTCAGATGCACAATTTCTAACGAAGGTGAAACATATGTTTCCATTGTTGAATATTTATTTGCTTTATTATTACCTCTTTAGGAACATATACAAAATTAAGAACAATGCTCTGTAAATGCAAATAAGAGTGGCAAAGAAATATCAAGCACAAGATCGAATGCATATATGAGTGAAGTCAGCTATGTCAGTGCGAATGCCGGGACTGTGCCACCCTCGGCACCATAAGAGGGGGGGCCGCGACGTCAGTCGTGGGAGGGGTCATGCGAAGCATGACGTCAGAGGCATCGCACTGACTGGCTGACGACAGAAAAAGACACCCGAACGGAGTCGGGTGTGACAACAAGGACCAGGGGTGGGTATATTCATTTTGTATTGCGTACCGTCATGCAAGAAATCGGGGAAAAACTCGCGGGTGTGTGGCGAAAGTGGTCGGAAACAGGGTGTTTTCTGGACACACATGCAGAAAATCGGGCAAAAACTTGTAGGTGTGTAGGAAAATGGTATAGCGACGCCAGTGATTTATCAGATTTCGCTGGCGCCGGCAGCAAAGAAGTGATGATAATAAAAAAAGAGATTGACTGCGACAGTCAATCTCTTTTGTCTATAGTGTGTGGTGAGGATTACTCTTCGCCTACAACTTCTACGTTAATGTTAGCTTTGATCTCTTTGTAGCATTTAACAGTAGCCTCGAAAGTGCCAACTTCCTGAACTTTGTCACCCTCTGCGAAAGTGATGTTTCTGCGGTCGATCTCGTAGCCAAGTGCTGCAAGAGCCTCTGCAACCTGGATGTTGTTAACTGAACCGAATACTTTGCCAGTACCACTAACTTTGGTAGTTACTTTTACTGTCAAGCCTTCAAGTTTAGCTGCAAGAGCAGTAGCCTCTTCACGGATTTTAGCCTCTTTGTGAGCTCTTTGTCTTAGATTTTCAGCGTGAACCTTTTTAGCTGAAGGGGTAGCCATGATAGCGAATCCTTGAGGGATAAGGTAGTTAGCTGCGTAACCGTTCTTTACAGTTACGATATCGTCTTTGTGTCCTAGATTAGCGACATCTTGTTTCAAAATGATTTCCATATCTCTCCTCCTTCTTATTTCAATAGGTCTGTTACGTAAGGAAGCAAAGCAAGGTGCCTTGCGCGTTTAACTGCTTGCGCTACTTTCTTCTGGAATTTCAAAGAAGTACCGGTAAGACGACGAGGAAGGATTTTACCCTGCTCGTTAAGGAAGCGTTTTAGGAATTCAGCGTCCTTGTAGTCAACATATTTGATGCCTGTTTTTTTGAAACGGCAGTATTTTTTCTTTTTAACCTCTACTGTAGGAGGGTTCAGATAACGGATTTCGTTGTTAGTTGCCATAATTTAATTCCTCCTTATTTAGATTGGTTAGCACGACGACGCTCAGCGTATGCAATAGCGTGTTTGTCCATAGCGAAAGTTAGGAAACGGAGAATTCTCTCGTCACGTTTGTAGTTGATCTCAAGTTTAGCGATGAATTGAGAATCTGCTTTGAATTCGATCAAGTGATAGAATCCGGTAGTTTTTTTCTGGATAGGGTAAGCCAATTTCTTAAGGCCCCAATCCTCTTCATGCACGATCTCGCCACCCTCTGCTACGATAAGGTCATGATACTTCTGTACCGCTTCCTTTATCTGAGCCTCAGATAAAACGGGAGTTGCAATGAAAACGGTTTCGTACTGTTTTAACATTTTGATTAATATTAAGTTATAAATAAATTTTGCCTTCTGGTATACCAAAAGGGCTGCAAAGATAGTGATTATTGGATAAATTCCAAAAGATTTTGATCTGGGAACTCGACTCCTGTGGAAGCCCTACGTACCATAGTTTCAATGTATCTGGGGAATTTTGACCCTTTCCAGGAGCTGGTGTTGGTGATGAACATCCATATGGTGCCGTCCTTCTGTCTTTTTATGATGGCACTTGTCCCGGCAAGTGTCCCTGTCCTTTTCCATTCGGAGCCTATTGCGGCACGGGACCATCCTATGGGTAGTTCTCCACCTACACAGGTGACCATCTTCCTGATGCTCTCTTGAGAAAGGATGTCAGTAGTGGTGCTGTCCCCGTCAATATGCGATGCAAAGATGACAAATTCAGATGGTGATGCGACCCATCCCCCTGCACCTAGGAGCCCCTCTATATTATTGCCACCATATCTTCTGTACAGGGTATCGCCACTGTTGTTGTAAGCGGGAATCGGTTCAGCATCGTGAGTTTCATAGTATCTTACCTCGTTTGGATATTTCTCTTCATAGAGATTTTTGGCAAGGTGCATATCGTAGCACCCTGACGGGTAGAGGATGTTTTTCTGGCAGTACTCCTCATAACTCATCCCGCTGAGTTTCTCGATGATCTTTGTGAGGATCAGATATCCTACATTGGAGTATTTGGAGCTAGTCCCGGGTGTGAAGCCTAGTCTTTGGGAGAGGGCGAACTCTATGACTCTGTCCATGTCGGGGACGGTATCAAGCTTCTCCCATATCATAATCTCGCGTGTGCAGAAGAGTGGGTCGCCTCTATAGGTGGCAAATCCCCCTTTGTGCCTGAGAAGGTGTTCTACTGTTATTTTCGGCACCCTTTTGTCCCTGTAGTGGGAGAATTGCTCTTCATTGAGGATCCCGTTCTCGCCGAATACCTTGTCATCGAGGCTCAATAGGGAGTCTTCCGCCATCTTCATTATGGCGGTAGCGGTTATCAGTTTTGAAAGAGATGCTACCCTGAATATGTGCCCGGGCCCTGTCCTGAGCGAATCCTCCTCATCTGCCCACCCGTAACCTTTGGCATATACCAGCCTTCCACCTTTCATTATGGCGAGGCTCCCCCCTTTTATCTCCCATCTCTTCAGGAAATTGTCCACATATCTGTCGAGTTTTCTGGTGGTTTCACTGTCTGACATGTCGTTGGAGATGAGGTGGTTGATGGAGATGTATTCAGCCTCTTCCACGATATCCTCCCCGCAGTCATCTTTTGCGGAGCATCTGGTGACAATATTCAGTGCTACCACGATTACCCCCAGGGCAATGAGGGAGAAGTCCAGTATCTTTTTCTGTTTAGGAGTCAGGTTCAAGGTTACAATGCGGTTTTAGCGGTTAGTATGAATTTCTGGATGGAGTCCCAATTGGTGCTCCCTGTCCGGTATGCAAAGAAGGTGCTCAGCATGGGTTCGTCTGTTCCGGAGAGGGAAAGGTCTGCAAATGGGGCTGATTCAACTCCATCTGGTCTCCTCTCCATTACCCCCAGATCTGCATCTCCATCGAGGATGGCCCTTTCAATCTCGCTGTCTCCCAATTCCAGAAGTGAGACCTCTGCGTTGGGGTGCAGGGTGCGGAACTTCTTTATTGCACCGGGCAATATGAAGCGTACCGCAATGGGGCATGCTGCTATCCTGATCTGGTCCAGTGCAGGGGCATTGGATGGAACCAGCTCCGTGTTGAGATTGTCATAGAGATGGAGTATCTTCTCTGCATATTTCAGGAGGATTTCCCCTTTGGGTGTGAGGTTGACCTCCCCGCGTCCCCTCTCAAAAAGGGTGTCGCCTACCTGCTGTTCAAGCTCTGCTATATTCTGACTCACCGCCGGCTGGGAGATATTCAGTTCCCTGGCAGCCTTGGTGAAGCTTTTCCGCTGTGCGGTGGTGAGAAATACTTTTAGTCTGAAATCGGTAAGCATAGGGGCAAAGATATGAAAAAAGGCTGACTATTGAAAGCCAGCCCTTTTATTGTTTCAATAGATATGCAAACCTATTTTACAGGTGCATTCTTGAGAGCCTCTACAAGGAAGTTCCACCATTTCTCAACAGTAGGGATAAGAACTCTCTCATCAGGTGAGTGAGGAGACATCAAAGTAGGTCCACAAGAGATCATGTCCCAATGAGGATAGTTGTTTGAGATGATAGCACACTCAAGACCTGCGTGGATAGCTTTCACATCAGCCTCTACTCCGTAAAGGTTTTTGTAGGTCTCTTTCATAGTCTTGAGGATTGGTGATTCCATATTTGGCTGCCATCCTGAATAGCCACCGGTAAATACCACTTTGGCACCTGCAAGTTCGAATACGGCGCGGATAGCTTCGCATAAATCAAGTTTTGCGGTGTCACAAGAGCCTCTCATAAGGGTTCTTACGATAATTTTACCTTTCTCAGATTTGACGATAGCCAAGTTGTTTGATGTGTCTACAAGGTTATCCATTACAAGGCTCATACGGTCAACACCTGATGGACAAGCGTAAACAGCCTGCATAACTTTTACTGCTACATCTGCAGGAACACATTTCTTCGCACCTGCACTCTTGGTTACATATACCTCTACACCTGGATCGATAGGTTTGTATTCAGCTTTAACCTCAGCAGTAACTTTTGCCACGTGTTTTTTGGCTCTTGATACTTTTGCTGCTGGAACAGCGATATAAGCTACAGCCTCTCTTGGGATAGCGTTACGCATATTTCCGCCCTCGATAGAGATAAGACGACCGCCCATGTCTCTTAGGATAGGGAGAAGAAGACGTGCCATAATTTTGTTTGAGTTACCGCGTCCTTCGTTGATCTCCATACCTGAGTGACCACCTCTAAGACCTTTTACAGCCACTTCGAACTGTACAAGCTCTTTTGGAAGAGCCTCTTCTTTATATTTGAACTCTGCATTTGTGTCAAGACCACCGGCGCAACCTACATAAAGTTCACCTTCTGTCTCAGAGTCAAGGTTGATAAGGATATCACCTTTAAGGATGCCACCTTTAAGTGCTTTAGCACCTGTCATACCAGTCTCTTCATCGATAGTGAAAAGTGCCTCGATAGGACCGTGAGCCAAATCTGTTGCCTCAAGAACTGCCATAGCAGCTGCACAGCCAAGACCATTGTCTGCACCAAGGGTTGTACCCTGAGCGTATAGCCAATCACCTACTACTTTGGTCTCTACAGGGTCGTTGTCCCAGTCGTGAACTACATCGTTATTGTTTTGAGGAACCATGTCGATATGAGCCTGGAAGATAATACCTGTGCGGTTCTCCATACCTGGGGTGGCTGGTTTGCGGATGATGATGTTTCCAACTTCATCTTTAATGGTCTCAAGACCAAGGCTTTGACCCCATTGATAAAGATATTCTACAGCTTTTTGCTCTCTCTTTGATGGACGAGGGATACGTGTAAGTGAGTAGAAATGTTTCCAAACTCTCTTGGGTTCTAGATTTTCGATTGTCATAATAGTGTATTTTTAGTTATTTGTATTTTATTTGAAAATTGTTGCTGGCATTTCGATGGTCTCACCCATCTGGTATACAGGGATTCTGGTCTGAAGCAGCAGATCCTGCCCGTCCAGAATTTTGAGTGTGCACAAAGCAGGGACTCTATAATAGATAGTTCCGAGATTGACTTTTTTGGTTTTGGGCGCAGCGAAATCCTGTGCATTTACAGCAGGGGCTGGGACACTCTCTGGTGTAAGTTCCAAAACGATAGGACGGCCAGATACATTGTCAGGCATCAAAAGTCCCTGTTTGTCTGAGACTCTGAATGCTACGAAGAGCTGACGGCCGTTGCCCTCTTTAGGGAGGAGGTCAAATCCCACTTTCTGCACAGCTGTCTCTACCCTTCCTATGAAAAGGCTTAGGTAGTCCTGCTCGAGTCGGGTGATTTCGGCAACTGCTGCACCGAGGGCCTCTCCACTGAATGTGGCGTCTGTGTCACCTGTTATAATCTGTACACGCTGTTTGCGGAGCTTGAAAATCTCATTTGCAATCTCCTGTGCCTTTTTCTCAAGACTCTTCTCCACTACCTGGCTCTGTTGGATAGCTACCTTGTCGTATCCCCCCTGAGCGTTCTTTACATTTTTATATAGAGTGGTCTCTACAGATGTGAAGGTCTGTGTGGCTTCTACCCCTGTGTTGGAGTGGTTTTCGGCCAATGTGGGGAATCTCCAGTATTCAGAATCACCCTTGTTCTGGTCAGACATTATTACAAGACCTTGTGATGTCATCTGGAAAAATGTAGAGGAGAGTGCGTCAAGTCCTGTAAGGTTGGCCACATAACGTTTGTTCATATCTGCCTCCAGATAAGGGGTTACCTTTACTGAGAGGAGGTTGTACTTCTCATATGGTTCCACATCGATATCAAGACCCAGATATTTTTTTGCAAACTTGGCATAAGGGCCTGGTGTGTACACTTCCCTTTCTGCTTCTACTGCAAGATGCAGGGATGTGCTGGGAAGGGAATATACCAATACACCCATCTCAGATTTTATATTCTGTCCGCCGACTGGCGACATTGCCAAAAGTAAAAGTGGCAATAGGATCAAACTTTTAATCTTTTTCATATCTCAATATTATTTCCATCTCCTATGGCTCCAAAGCCAATTTGATCTGTTTTTGTTTATACTATCTTCCAATAGTCTGATGTACTCCCCAGTGACAAATCCCTCTTCACATTTCGATGCGTCATCACATATTTTTGTGAATTCTGCATTGTAGTGCCCTCTTTTCTTTCTCTCTACCGAAACAAAGACTACAGGGAGGGATAATTTGCGTGCCAATTCCTCTGCTCCATTGAAGACAATGGTGGGCTGGTGGAGAAAGTCCATCTCAACACTTGCCCCTTTGCCGGGATATTGGTCAGCAATAAGGAAATATACTCCACCTTCGCTCCGGTTGCGCAGCAGATGTCTGGCTATCTGCTCCTTTTCCACCACTGAGCAGGAGTTGTGCTTCAGTCTGAGCCTCCTTATGACCATATCGGCGACACGGCTCGACATCTTCTTGTATATGAAGTGGAACTGCCTGTTGTCCATCTTCAGACCATATCGCCTTTCAAGATGGGGAAGTGCAGTGTAGAGCTCCCAATTGGGCTGGTGCCCCATCACCACTATGACATTGCGCCCCTCGCCATATGCTTCATTAAGGGTGTCGCATCGGCTGAAATCGACGTGTCGGCCTATCTTTTCGCTGGAGCGGGTGTATGCCCAGACAGTCTCTACTATCATATCGCACAAGGAGTGGTAGAAATCTTTAGCCACTCTCTTTACCCCCTTGTAATTCATCTCTGGGAAAGAACGGGAGATATTTGTGATTACCACATCATACCTGTATCTGAGTATTTTGTACAACAATATATACAGGAGATCCGATATGAGGTAATGTACCCTCAGCGGTAACCACGAAAGGAGGGTAAAAACAGTCATCACCAACCAGTACAGAATCTTATCCATAATCACGTATCTCAACAAACAAAGTTAATGAAATTTATCGTACTTCACCCTTTTATTGACAAATTTTAATATCTTTGCGAATTACTTGACTAAAAACTAACTAATTTAAAAAATTCAATATGTTTAAAAATCACCCAAAAGGTCTTTTGGCAGCGGCTCTAAGTAACATGGGCGAACGCTTCGGTTACTACATCATGAATGCCGTGCTTACACTTTTCCTTTGCTCTAAATTTGGTTTGAGCGACGCAACAGGTGCTCTTATCTACTCAATTTTCTATTCAGGTATCTACGTTTTGAGCCTTGTCGGAGGTATCATCGCTGACAGAACCCAGAACTACAAAACAACCATTATGTCAGGTCTTGTGGTTATGGCTCTTGGTTATGTGCTTTTGTCTATTCCTATCCTTGCTACACCTGACAATAAAGTGGGTCTTCTTGCCCTTACCTGTGGTGCATTGTTCATGATTGCATTCGGTAACGGTCTTTTCAAAGGAAACCTTCAGGCTATCGTTGGCCAGATGTATGACAACTTCGAGGCTGAAGCTGCCAAAGAGGGTCCTGCTGCTTTGGCTCAGGCTAAAGAGAAGAGAGACTCAGGTTTCCAGATTTTCTATGTATTCATCAATGTAGGTGGTCTTATCGCTCCTTTCGTGGCTCCTCTTCTAAGAGGTTGGTGGCTTAAGGTCAATGGTCTTATCTACAACTCATCACTTCCTGCCCTTTGCCACGACTTCCTTAACGGCAATCTTACCTCTTCAGAGGATATGATCAAACTTGCTGAGGTGGTTAAAGCATCTACTGTCAATGGCTTGGTTCCTGGTGATATGGCTGCTTTCTGCACCAATTATCTTGACGTATTCAACTCAGGTATCCACTACTCATTCCTTGCTTCAGTAGCAGCAATGCTTATCTCTCTTGTTATCTTCATCGCTACCAAGAAAATTTTCCCTAACCCAGGTAAGAAAGAGGCTAAAGAGGTTGTAAACTACACTGCTGAAGAGAAACAGGCTATGGCTACAGAGATCAAACAGAGAATGTATGCTTTGTTTGCAGTTCTTGGCGTGGTTATCTTCTTCTGGTTCTCATTCCACCAGAACGGTGCATCACTCTCATTGTTTGCCCGTGACTTCGTGGATACTTCAAAAGTGGCTCCAGAGATCTGGCAGGCTGTCAATCCATTCTTCGTAATCACCCTTACTCCACTTATCATGTGGTTCTTCGCAAGATTGGCAAGAAAAGGCAAAGAGATCTCTACACCTCGCAAGATTGCTATCGGTATGGGTATCGCAGGTACTGCATATCTTTTCCTTGCCATTTACTCTTACATTCAGGGTTATCCTTCAGCAGAAGAGTTCAAGGCTATGGATATCGCAGCCCAGACTGCAGCTAAAGCTGGTTGGTGGGTTCTTATCGCAACTTACTTCTTCTTGACAGTGGCTGAGTTGTTCATCTCTCCTCTTGGTCTTTCGTTTGTGTCTAAAGTGGCACCTAAGAACCTTCAGGGTCTTTGCCAGGGTCTATGGCTTTGCGCTACCGCTATCGGTAACCTGATGTTGTGGGTTGGCCCTATCATGTACAACAAGATGGCACTTGGCACTTGCTGGACAGTATTCCTAGTTCTTTGTCTGATCTCAATGGGCGTTATGTTCGGTATGGTTAAATGGCTCGAAAGAGTTACCAAATAGTAACATTGACACTATAAATAATAAGAAGGCTGACTCTTAAGGTCAGCCTTCTTTTATTTTAGTCCTGAAGGCCTGCCGCCTTCGCGTGTATGTATATTTGTGCAGATTTGTTGAGGGTGTCTATTGTGTCGAAGCAGGTGGTGATATCGTCCCCAACCGCCAGGACGCCGTGTTTCTCCCATATTATCACATCGTGCTTTTCGAGTTCTACGACTGTCGCTTCAGCCAGTTCCACTGTCCCTGGTGAAATGTATGGCACCACCCCCACACCTTTGGTTACCACCATTCTGCATTCGGGAATCATACTCCACAGCATTTGTGTCAGGGCTTCGCTGTCAAGCCATCTCTTTATATGTGTCAGGGCAATGAGCTCGGTGGGGTGTGTATGGAGGACCACCTTAGTGTCCCGCCCCATCTGTCGGAGACAGTGGTGCATATACAGGTGGGAGATAAGTTCTGAGGTAGGGGGGATATTCTCTTTGTATATCAGCTCGTATCCCCGACCATCATCGCAAATGCGGATAAGGGCCCCATTCTCCCAGGGTGATCTGGCCACATCCCTCATCCTTTTGCCGGTACCCGTCACGTAGAAGAGTTCACCAGCCAACATTTTTAATTCTGAAGCAATCTCTATCCTCCCTGATATCGCCCCTTTCTCCTTGAATGTCTCTTGCAGCTGCTCTGTGAGGTTTACAGATATATTGCCGCCATTGTATTCGGCCCACCCTTTTTCCCAAAGGTAGCGGGCCACCTCCGATATTTTATCTAATTCTCGAAACATAACCCAAAGATACATTTTTTAATCTATCTTTGTGCATTATGTCAAGAACAGCTGTAGTCATATTGAACTGGAATGGTCAGGATCTGTTGGAGAAGTTCCTCCCCACATTGGTCGAATATACCCCTGCAGATTTGGGGTGCATCATAGTTGCTGACAATGGCTCGACAGATACCTCCCTCAGATTTCTTGAGGAGAGTTACCCCACTATAAAGAGGATCCCTTTTGACAGGAACTATGGCTTTACAGGTGGATATAACCGTGCTTTTCAAACTATAATCTCGGATCCACAGACTTACGGCAGTTTTGACTACTATCTGCTTCTGAATTCGGATGTGGAGGTGACTCAGGGATGGCTTGCAGAGCTTTCCGGTTTTATGGACAGACATCCTGAAGTGGGAATCTGCTCACCCAAAGTTCTTTCATATCACCGTCAGGACTATTTTGAGCACGCGGGTGCTTGCGGCGGGATGATCGACCGATTCTATTTCCCATATTGCCGTGGCAGGGTAATGTCCCGAATCGAAAAGGATATGGGACAGTACGATACCCCAGCGCAGGTTTTCTGGGCTTCGGGAACCTCCTTTATGATCAGGTCGGAATTGTGGCACCGTCTTGGGGGATTGGATGAGTCATTTTTTGCCCATATGGAGGAGATAGACCTCTGCTGGAGGGCTCAGTTGGCCGGTGAACAGGTATGGGTGGTCCCTTCGGCCAGGATATATCATGTGGGAGGGGGGACTCTCCCCAATAATTCACCCCGCAAACTCTACCTTAACTTCAGGAACAATCTCCTTATGATGGAGAAGAATCTCCCCGATGACTGCCGTAACAGGATTATTTTTGTCCGTATGTGTATAGATGGTGCGGCTGCAATGGCCTATCTCCTGATGGGGAAAGTGGATTATTTCAAGTCGGTAATCCGAGCACATGGGGATTTCAGAAAGATGCGCCGTGATGTGTCGCATACCCCTCAGATATCACCTGTACCCCGTCCAAAAGGTTCTGTCTTCTTTATGTAAGGGGTTATCCTCTCTTCCCGCGACAACTTTCTCCGTTTTTTTGACGCGGCATCACTTTGTTTTGCCTCCCGCGACAAATTTCAGCGATTTTAAGACGCGGATCGACAGCAGGATAACTATAATCAGGAGCAATAAGTTATACAGGATAGTCATCAGCCAATTGATCTCAGGTGTTGCCCCATTGTAAGGGCTCTCCCCTTGGGAATATCGGGCAAAGGCATTTGTATAGATGACTGTCCCCTCCTGGTAGCGGGCTGTGAGACGGATATAAGGCTCTTGAGGTTGCATTATATATTGCGCTCTGGAGCTATCGGACACTTTTCCCTTGACCTCTCCATTCTGCGAAATAATTTCAATACTTTGGGCAGGGGAGGTGAGTGCCAGGATTATGGTGTCCCCTCTCAGAGCAATCTCTGCCACGCGGGGGAGTGAATCGGTTGGGATCCCGGGAGGTGTCCTCATAGAGTAGAAGTTGCCTGAGAGTAAAGCCTCTTTTACATCATTGTACTGAGCAGAGGGTGTATTGATCCAGGTGCTGCGTCGTGCAATGCGTGCCGGATTTTTCGGATTGTGGTTGTCATCCGAGAGGATATTGTGCGAATAGTGTCCGGCTGAGAGGGCTTCATCCCACCTTTTCAAATGTGTCCCTTCGCCAGAGTCTCTCTCCCCGAAGCCGGAGTCCCCCTCGATAAGCTGGTAGCCGGAGAGGCGCTCCATCGTTCTGGTGGTGATTCCGAGTGTCCTGTCGGGGTGGTTGAGAACTGTGATCTCCCCATCTTTTCCGGCAAGATTCATCTTGAACTGTTTGTGCGAATCAAACAGGGGGATGAGTATGTCATATTTCTGGACTTTGTCTGTGCCGAATATGTTGTTGTGCAGTTTGAACAGGTTATATCCGTGTTCATAGCCGTGCAGATCAAGAGTCTCATCTGTGGGGTGAACAGTGAGTGCATTGTGGTTTGTGAAGGCGACTATGTCGTAGCCGAGGGCCTTGTATTCATCGTACACCACGTCCGGATAATATGGGCACTCATTGATACCTTTGTCTACTTTTGTATGGGTGTGGAATGTCGCACGTTTCCACACTGTAGTGGAGTCAGAACCTGAGTAGGGGTTGTAGATTTTGTCCCCTTCAAAAGGTCTGGGTTCTCCCCACTTGTATATGGGTGATATGCTGAAAAAACAAAGCACGATGGTGATGACCCCTAAAAGAGTCATCACCACTCGTGCCATTATTTTTATAGTTTTACCCACTTTAGATTATTCGGGTCTCATTATGAATTCGATGAAGTTCTCTTGAGAAAGCACCTCTTTCACAAATGCCTGTACTTGTTCAGCTGTAAGTGCTTTGACCACTTTTTCGTACTCGGTGTCGAAGTCTTTTCCGTATCTGTAGTAGTCACCAAGCTGACCTTTCCAGTAACTGTTTGAGATATGGTTCTCAGGGATGTTCTTCAGGAAGTTCTCTTTGGCTTTAGCGAGGTAGTCTGCAGAAGGACCGTCCTGAGCCAGAGAGTTGAGGCCGGCATGTGCCAGTTCGATAAGTTTGTGGGCCTTTTCAGGATCTGTGTCAAATGCTATCTGAAGTATATACTGGTTCTTAGGAAGCTCTGAGATGGTGCCCATAGAAGATACACCGTATGTTCCACCCTCCTCTTCACGGATGGTCTCTGTGTAGATAAGGTCGAGGATGTAGTTGACAGCAGATGAGACTACGGTGTTCTGTAGTGTGTTTTTCATATCTGCCGATGCCACAAGAATCACTGTAGACTTAGGTGTAGTCATCTGGGTGTCGAAGTGGTGGTGGATATGCCCTTTTACGAGTTCCTCTTTGGTGTCTACCCATTTAGGAGCTTTTTTGCCAGTAGGGATAGAGCCGATATATTTCTCAACAAGAGGTTTGATCTCTTCAGGGTTTACATTACCCACGATTCTCACTACTGAACCTGCTGCATTTGAGAAGAGTGATGTGTAAACTCTCTCGATGGTAGGAACACTCACTTTCTCAAGCATCTCAGGGCTGATTACGAAGCGGCGAGGATTCTCTCCGTAGATTACCTTCACAAGTTCGGTCTGAAGCTTGAAGTTAGGCTGTGAAACAAGGTTTGGAACTACGGCTTTAAGCTGGTTCATGCTTGCTGCAAACTCCTCTTCCACAAAACGTGGTGCTGTGTAGTACAGATATGTCATCTGAAGAAGTGTCTCGAAGTCTTTAGGTGAACACATACCATCCACACCCTGAGTGTATGGGTCGATAAATGGACTTACACTCACCACCTTACCTGTCAGCATCTTCTGAAGTGTAGTCTGAGGGAATTTGGAGATACCTGCACTTGCGTTGTAAAGGGTAAATACATTGTTCTCAAATGAAGGGAGGTCTTCAGTGGCGATAAGTGAGCGACCACCGAAGTTTGAGATATTGAAGAGCACCTCTTCCTTATTGAAGTCGGTAGGTTTGACTACCACTTTGATTCCATTTTTAAGCTCCCATACTGTAGAACCGAACTGACCTGCATATTCTTTCTTGACAGGTGAGCCTGCAAGTGATGCTGCATCTACAAGTGGTTCCATTACCTCTTCCTGAGCAGGCGCTTCGATCTCGGCAGCTGCTACTGCTGAGATAACCTCGGCAAGCTGAGCTTCGGTAGGATGGACAAGACCCTCTTTCTCAGGTGCTTTGTAGATTACTACAGCGTTCTTTGAGAAGTTTAGTATCTGAGGAAGCATCTGATTTACCTGTGCCAGAGGGAGAAGATTGAGATATCCCTGAGCCACTTCATATTCGTATGCTGGGTCCATATAGGGGTAACCAAGCAGGAAGTTGATCATAAGAGGATTTACCAGTTCTGCATTCTGACGGGTAGAGGCGTTGTCTTTAGCCATCTCCAGCTCGCGGAGAAGGTTGGTCTTGGCTCTTTCGTACTCGCCATCGGTAAAGCCGTAGCGTTTAACTTTTTCAAGCTCTGTCATAAGGGCGGTGAATGCACTTACACCTTCTCCCTCTTTGCAAGCAAGTCCACCCTGGAACGCATCTTTGGTCTGTGTCATCTGACCGTAGCGCATATATGCATATAGGAATGGTGCGTCTGCTTTTTGAGAGATATCACCAAGTCTTTCGTTGATTACACCTGAGATAAGGTTCTGAAGGAGCTGGGTCAGATAGATGGCGCCGAATGATCTGAACTCCATAGGGACAGACTCTTCTTTGAAATACACCTGAATCTGAGTGTTTGTAGCCTCAGGGTCGGTGAGGATACCTACGATAGGTGCATCGTTGTCAGGGATCTGGTGCATCACTTTTGGCTCAGGATTTTCACGTGCAGGGATATCTGCGAAGAGGGTCTTGAGCTGAGCTTCGATAGCGTCCACATCGATGTCACCCACTACGATTACAGCCTGAAGGTCAGGTCTGTACCATGTCTCGTAGAATTTTTTGATCTCGATAGGGTCAAATGTCTCAAGGTTCTCTTTGCTACCGATAAGGGTGCAAGAACCATATTTAGAGTCACCATAAAGGTATGGAAGCTCTTTTTCGTGCATTCTCCATGCGGCATCTCTGCGGGTTCTCCACTCCTCTACGATAACACCACGCTCTTTCTCTACCTCAGCAGGGTCGTTGGTCACGAAAGCTGAGTAGTCATGCATGATAAGCAGTGCTGTGTCGATAATTCCTTGACGTGTTACAGGGATGTTGTTCAGCATATACATGGTCTGCTCCACACCTGTGCCGGCGTTGATGTTCCTTCCGAACTCCATACCTACACTCTGGAAGTATTCAAGCATCATCTTCCCAGGAAGATTTTTGGTGCCGTTGAGGGCCATATGCTCCAGGAAGTGGGCCAGACCATCCTGGGCCGGGGTCTCCTGTATCGCACCTACATTGGTCACCAGGTAGAACTCTGCACGGTCGGCAGGTTTTTCATTATGCTGGATATAGTAGGTGAGTCCGTTGTCAAGTTTGCCGTATCTTACAGAAGGGTCATTCTGAAGAGGGGCATTGGGGTCAGCTATCTGACCAAGCGCTACACTCGCACTGAAAATGAGGGCAAGTAGCGAGATAAATAACTTTTTCATTTCTTTTATTTTTTAATTGTAGCTTTTTTCAAAAGTTTGGCCACCTCTTCCTCTGGCAGTTCGTTGACTGTGTAGCCACCCTTTCCTGTCATAGTCTCGGCAGCGAAAAGTGAGTTCCAGAGGGCCTCTGCTGTAGCCTCGATAGCAGCATTGAAAAGGGGTGACATGTCGTCATTGTGCATAAGGGTAGGGGTGTAGAATTTGGTTTTGGTGCTTACCAGGTTACCCTCATAGGTGGAGAAGGCAAGTACATAGTCACCACTACCGTTTGAGGCGATGCCGCCGGTCTTGGCAAGACCCATCATCACCCTTTTTGCCAGACGCTCGAGGTTCCTGCTGTCAAGGGGAGCATCTGTGGCGATAATCATCATGCAGGAGCCGTCCACATCCTGAAGGACTGCATCGCGGAAGCTGTATTTGTCAAGCAATTGCCCTACAGGGACACCTGCGATCTCAAGTACGCCTCCGTAGTTGCTCTGGACGATAACTCCCACTGTGTAGCTTCCGTATCTGGTAGGGAGGACCCTCGATGAGGTGCCGATGCCACCTTTGAAGCCGAAACATATAGTACCTGTACCTGCACCGATATTGCCCTCGGCCACTGGACCTGATGCTGCATTTGCGATAGCATCCAGTACGTGCTGTTTCTTTACGTGGCGGCCGCGGATGTCGTTGAGCCCACCGTCATTGGTCTCACCTACGACACCATTTACCGACTGCACTTTCTCATTGCCCGGCTGGGTGAGGGTATAGTCGATAAGGGCATCCAGACCTGCCGCTACAGAGAGGGTGTTGGTCAGGATGATAGGGGTCTCGATATTGCCGAGCTCCATAATCTGGGTGGTACCGGCAAGTTTGCCGAAACCGTTGCCCACATATACTGCAGCAGGGACTTTGTTCTGGAAGATGTTCCCCTGGTGAGGGATAATGGCGGTGACACCTGTGCGGATGTTCTCACCTTCGATAATGGTGGTGTGACCCACCTTTACGCCGGCCACGTCGGTGATGGCGTTGTTTTCACCTGTTTTGAAGATGCCGTAATTGACGCCATAGTCTCTCAGACGCTGGCCATACAGTGATGTGCCCCCAATGATGGCGCACACAAGCAGAAGTATACCTTTTTTCATATATTTTGATTTTTAAACATTTTCCTGCCTACAAAGATAGGATTTTTCTCCTAACTTTGACGCCGAAATGGCAAGTTACCTACAAGTAGAAAATATCAGTAAGTCTTACGGGGAGAAGGTTCTCTTCGACAAGATCAGTTTTAATATAAACGAGGGGGACAAGATTGCCCTAATAGCCCCAAACGGGACGGGCAAAACATCCCTGCTGGCCATCCTGGCCGGAAAGGATTCATCTGATCGCGGAGGTGAGGTGAAATTCATGAAAGATATCTCCATCGCATTCCTGGAGCAGGACTACGAATTCGACCCAGACAATACCATCTTCGATGAGGTGTTCCAGAAGACAGAGCATCTCTATAAAGTGGTGCAGGAATATGAGGAGGCCCTCCTGGCGGATGACAAGAAGAGGCTCGAGAAGGCGATAAATGCGATGGACAGTGCCGATGGATGGAGTTACGATCAGAAGATTAAGCAGATACTCACATCGCTCAAACTCCCCGAACTGGACAAAAAGATGTCGCAGCTCTCCGGAGGAGAGGTCAAAAGGGTAGCTATAGCGGGTCTGCTTCTCCGCAATGCAGATTTTCTGATCCTCGACGAGCCTACCAACCACCTCGATATGGATATAATCGAGTTCCTGGAGGATTACCTTAAGAAGTCGCGCTGCACCCTCTTTATGGTGACTCACGACCGCTATTTCCTCGACCGCGTATGCAATACCATCCTCGAGCTTGACGGGGGAGAACTCTATACTTATAAAGGTAATTACTCCTATTTCCTCGAAAAGAGGGACGAGCGCATTGCAAACACTGCTGCAGAGGTGACCAAGGCGAAGAACCTCCTACGTCGCGAGCTTGAGTGGATCCGCAGCACCCCTTGTGCCCGCACAGGAAAGGCCAAATACAGGATAGATGCTTTCTACGATCTGAAGGAGAGGGCAGTGGGACGCGTAGAGGAGAAAAAGGTCAATATCAATGTGCAGACTGCCCGCCTCGGGAAGAAGATAATAGACTGCAAAAATCTCTCTTTCTACTACGGCAGCCGCTGCATGCTTGAAGATTTTACATACAATTTTGCCCGTTTCGAGAAAGTGGGAATCGTCGGAAACAATGGAGTCGGGAAGAGTACCTTCCTTAACCTGATGATGGGCAATCTCAAACCTTTCTCCGGTATTATCGAGCAGGGTGAGACCCTTTCGATAGGGTACTATTCTCAGGCAGGGATCGAGTTCAAGCCGGACCAGACCGTCTTTGATGTGGTGCACGACATCGCGGAGACTGTGGCCCTGGCAAATGGGGATAGAGTCCCTGTGAGCACCTTCCTGAACTATTTCCTTTTCCCTCCCCATACCCACTACACTAAAGTGGCGAAGCTCTCGGGAGGGGAGAGACGCAGACTCTATCTGCTGACAGTGCTGATGCGCAACCCTAACTTCCTGATCCTCGACGAGCCTACAAACGATCTGGATATCATGACCCTCAATGTCCTTGAGGAGTATCTCCAGAATTTCCCTGGATCGCTTCTGATAGTATCCCACGACCGTTTCTTCCTCGACAAACTGGCGGACCATATATTTATTTTCCAGGGTGAAGGGCGTGTGAAGGATTATGTAGGGAAATGCAGCGAGTGGAGGCAGTATGTAAAAGATATGCGGGGCTCAGCAGAGGGAGAGACTCCTAAGAAAAAAGAGAAGCCTGTGGCAGAGATTGTTAAGCCCAAAAACAATGATGGAGCCAAGAGGAAACTCACTTACAAGGAGCAGAGGGAACTCGAGCAGGTGGAGGCTGAGATGGAGGCCCTTAATGAAGAGAAATCCCGCCTCGAGGAGGGACTCTCTTCCGGAACCCTGTCGGGTGATGAATTGACCACTGCTTCGGTCCGTATAGGTGAGGTTATCGGTCGTCTCGATGAGCTTGAAATGCGCTGGCTGGAGTTGTCAGTTTAGGAAAAATTGCTACTTTTGCGGCCGTGAAATTAGGAGGAAACAATAGATTCAGAGTTGCCGGTGCATCATTTCTTATGGTGCTGTTCCTCTCTCTTTGGTGCAGTTCAAACCTCTTTTTCCACACCCATATTGTCAATAATCAGTTAATTACCCACTCCCACTTTTCATCGGAGGCTGGTCACTCCCACTCAGGAGCTGAGTTTACGGTAATTTCTATGCTTTCCCTCTCACTTGCCCTTATGGCAGGTGTCATTCTACTCCTCTCTTTTGGGGTTAAATGGGAAAAATCGAAAAATTTCCAAAATTTCAATACCGCGGATCTCTATACAGGATCAATCCGCTCTTTGCGCGCCCCTCCGGCCGGTTGTTAGTCTTTTATTCCACCTTTTGAAAATTTAATACTAACAACATAAAACCCGTAAAATGAAAAAAATATTTGCGGTGCTGCTATTGTGTGTAGCAGTGTCGTCGCTATATGCACAAAAAAATGATGCCAGTGTGACTGGCCACATAATTGACAAAAAAACAGGGGAGCATATCCCATTTGCAACCATCGTAGTAAACGATGGACAACTATATACTACCAGTGATGAGACAGGTCACTTTATGCTGACCAATGTCCCCAATGGAATTCACGTCTTCAAAGCTACTCTGGTGGGGTATCAGGAGCACAAACAGACCATTACTATTCATAAGCCCGACACCTATGTGGTGCACTTCTATCTCTCTCCCGATGAGCAGATGCTGGAAGAGGTGGTGGTGACAGGCAACAGGTATGTGACCAAGAAGAGGGAGACAGGAAATATTGTCAATCTTGTTACCCCTAAGAAATTTGAAACTACAGCTTCAGTGACCCCTGCCGAGATCCTGAATTTCCAGCCTGGTCTTAGGGTGGAGTACGATTGTGGCAACTGCGGTGTTCCTCAGCTGAGGATCAATGGCCTTTCGGGGCAGTATTCGCAGGTGCTTCTTGACAGCAGGGCCATCTTCAGTTCGCTTGGAATGGTCTACGGACTTGAACAGCTCCCCGCCTCGATGATCGAGAGGGTAGAGGTGGTAAGAGGTGGCGGATCAGCCCTGTTCGGATCCAATGCTATCGGTGGTACAGTGAATATAATCACCAAGGAGCCCACTTCATCACTTCTCCAGTTGTCAAATCAGACCGGTCTTATCGGGGGCGAATCCCTTGATGCCAACACCTCTTTGAATGGTTCCTTTATTTCCGGTGATGGACGCACCGGAGCGTACCTTTTCTCTATGATAAGGAGCCGTGACGGATATGACTACAATAATGACGGCTATACCGATATCCCCAAACTCAGGAGTGAGACTGTGGGTGTCAGAGCATTCCAGAAAATAGGGGAGAGGCAGAAACTTACCCTCGAGTATCACCATATCCACGAATTCCGCAGGGGAGGAGACAGCCTTGATATCCCTGCGCACGAATCAAATCTGGCTGAACAGCTGGAGCACCAGATCAATGGAGGAGGACTTACCTATGACGCCTATTCCGCTGATAACAAAAACTCAGGGAGCGTATATGTGTCAATGCAGCACATAGGAAGAAATTCATATTTCGGTACAGGGAAAAATCCTGACGCTTATGGCAGGACTAAAGATTATACTCTCAATGCAGGGGCACAGTGGATTCACGACTTCCAGAACGAGACCCTGCCGGCAATATTTACTGCAGGATTTGATTATACATATGACCAATTGGAGGATGTAATGATCGGGTACAACAGGGAGATTGCCCAACAGACCCACGTGGGTGGTGTATATGCCCAGAATGAGTGGAAAAATGTCAGGTACGGCATCCTCCTGGGTCTCCGTGCAGACAAACACTCCATGATCAAATCTCCAATAATCTCTCCCCGCGTCACCCTGAGATATGCCCCTACCAAAGATATTACCCTCAGGGCATCATATGCCCGCGGTTACAGGGCACCACAGATCTATGACGAGGACCTTCACGTAGGTGCTGTCGGGGGTGAGGTATCTCTGATCCATATGTCGCCAGATCTTGTCCCTGAGTACTCAAATAGTGCTAATCTCTCGTTTGACTATTGGAAACAGATAGGACAGTGGCAAATCAACCTTTTGCTGGAGGGTTTCTATACCGATCTTGAAAATGTCTTTGCTCTGGTGGAGACAGGTCACGACTCTCAAGGAAATCTCCTTCTTGAAAGGGTCAATGAAGATGGTGCGAGAGTGGGTGGCTTCAATGCAGAGGCGAGGATTGCGTATGGCACAGCTCTCAATATCCAGGGAGGATACACCTTTCAGAAGAGCAAGTATAAAACCCCATTCAAGTGGAGTGAAGATGTGGAGGCCCAGACCACAATGTACAACAGCCCCGACCATTACGGATATGTCAATTTAGATTATACACCGGTAGAACTATTGACCCTCTCCCTTAACTCCATCTTTACAGGGCCAATGCTCTTCCAACACTATGCCGGATGGGTGGAAAAGGATTGTGAAAAGGTGACCCCTACCTTTACAGATTTGAGTTTCAGAGCAGCATATAAGGTAAATATTACCAGAAAGAACCAGATGGAGATTTTCGGGTCTGTGAAGAATATATTGAACCAGTACCAGGATGACCTCGATGTGGGTATGGATAAGGACTCCAAATATGTATATGGTCCAGCTACCCCAAGATCATACTATTTCGGTATAAAATTTGTTTTCTAACTTTGTATTATGATAGAGAGAATAGGAGATTTTTTGATGAATACCCCCTGGTGGGACCCTTCGATTATCGCAGTGCTGGTGATAGTCGGAGCTTTTGTGGGTTTTGTCAATACTGTGGCAGGAATGGCTACAGTGATCTCCTACGGCCTCTTTATGGCGATGGGTATGCCTATAAATATTGCAAATGCCACATCCCGTATCGGTGTAATGCTGCAGTTTTCCACCAACTCCTTTATATATAAGAAAGAGGGTCTTTTGGATGTGGGGCTGGCCACCAGAGTGGGTGTCCCGGTGGCTTTGGGTGCATTTTTTGGAGCAGAGATGGCCTCAATGTTGCCACCGCAGGTGATGGAGATAGCCTCAGGGGTGCTACTGCCGCTTATAGTTATACTCCTCATTATAGATAAGGATAAAGTTATGAAGAGGTTTGACCTCCATTATACCCCGCAGATGACTTTATGGAAATACCTCCTTTTCTTCATCTTGGGAATATACGGCGGATTTACCCACGCAGGTATAGGTATTCTGGTGATTTTGTCCTCTTTCTTCTTCCTGGGGCAGGACCTTACCCACGCAAATGCCATCAAACAGCTCACTACCGTTATCTACACGCCGGTCGCACTTGTGATTTTTGCCATTCACGGGCAGATCAACTGGCCTGTCGCCCTAATTTATGCTGTGGGCAATGTAATAGGCGGTGTAGTGGCATCTAAGGTAGCTATACGATGGGGTGAGAAATTTATAAAAGTGGCAGTTATCGTAGTTGTGCTGATAATGTCTGCCTATCTTCTTTGGAAACAGTTTTAGCTTCTAGTCCAACACTTTGTGTTTGGATTTTACGATATTTGTGCTGTAACTAATATTGAATGACTATGAAAAGATTGTTTAGTGTTCTATTGTTTGCGTTAGTGGTCCTTGTGGGGTGTGAAAAATTTGATGATTCTGATATTTGGGACAAGTTGAAAGAGCACGAAGAGAGGATTTCCAGATTGGAGACCCTTTGTGATCAACTCAATGGGAATATAGAGTCAATGCAAGCAATTATAACTGCTCTTCAGAATAACGATTATGTTACCAATGTTGTAGCCATAGAGGAAGATGGTGTGGAGATTGGTTATACTGTCAATTTCTCCAAGGGTGGTTCTGTTACTATCTATCATGGCAGGAATGGGGATACGCCAAATATCGGAGTGAAGAGAGATACAGATGGTGTCTATTATTGGACACTTGATGGTGAGTGGATATTGGATGAGTCCGGAAATAAAATTCCTTCGGTTGGTAGTGCAGGAGATAATGGTGAGGATGGTGATGACGGTAATGATGGAGAGGATGGTATAACCCCACAATTAAAGATAGAGGATGATTATTGGTATGTATCATACGATAATGGTATAACCTGGGAACGTCTTGGTAAGGCAGTTGGTGCTGATGGAGAAGACG
>JAGBVU010000019.1 GCA_017630155.1 Bacteroidales bacterium | reverse complement strand
TTAGTTAGTTAGTTTCGGCCAGGTCTGCAAAATTATGTTAGACCTGGCCGGTTTGTTTTTGGTTAAGTGGTTGTCAATTAGTTGATTGTGTATTTTGTCTTTGGCCAGGTCGGACACTTTTTCGCAGACCTGGCCGGATGGGTAACGGAAATAGTTATATTTGCAATATGAATATGAAAAAGTATAAAGTATTGGTTACCGGGACTTCGCAGGGGATTGGTCTGGCTATTGCGGAGCTTTTCCTGGAGAATGGCCATAGCGTAATCGGTATAGATCGCCAGCCGGCCACTATCCAACACCCAGGGTACACACATTTTCAGTGCGACATAAGGGATACAGACTCCCTACCACAGATAGATGACGTGGAGATCCTTATAAACAATGCCGGTACGCAAAACGAATCTGACATTGATGTAAATCTCAAAGGACTTATCTCTATTACCGAGAGATACGGAGTACAGCCACATATCCGTTCTATCCTCAATGTCGGGTCAGCAAGTGCCCACACCGGTTCGGAATTTCCTGAATATTGCGCCAGCAAAGGTGGTGTAGTGTCATATACGAAAAATGTTGCCCTCCGTGTGGCCCAATATGGTGCGACAGCCAACAGTCTTGATCCGGGTGGTGTCCTCACCCCTCTCAATGCCCCTGTAATGGAAGACCCTGCACTTTGGGCTGAAATTATGGAACAGACCCCTCTTAAGAGATGGGCTACCACTCAGGAGATTGCCCAATGGGCATATTTCCTTACTGTTACCAATACATTCTGCACTGGTCAGAGCATCGTGGTGGATGGCGGTGAGTCCATCAATTCCCACTTTGTCTGGCCCAAGTAACCTCTAGATTGTACCTGTATGACCGTATCCAAAATGATGCTCCTATTTTCATTTGTTGCTGGGGTGATGATTGCACTTGTCCCCCATATTTTGTGGTTGCTAAGCTCGATTGTGGGGAGAGTTGGTGGATTTAGGGTGTCGTATCCCCCATTTGGTTGGTGCGCTTTGGGACTGGTACTTCTCTTCTGGTCTGTGATGGCTTACGGGTATTTTATAGGTAGATGGAGAATCTCCACTACTGAGATGGAGTATAGTCATAGCTCCATTCCAGAATCATTCGGAAGTTTCAGAATTGTCCATATATCTGACCTTCATCTCTCCACTTTTGATGACAGGCTAGAGCACGTTCAGAAAATAGTCGACAGAATTAATGCACTTGAGCCAGACTTGGTCTGCTTCACTGGTGATATGGTGACAACAGGTGTTGAAGAGGCAGTTCCCTATACCTCGATGCTCAAATCACTGAAGGCCCGATATGGTGTAGTCTCTGTCCTCGGAAACCACGATTTCCTCATCTATTCACATACTCATCGTACTCCTTCAGAGCGTGAAAATGGTGTAAATGAGTTTGTTGATTATCAAAAGAATACCCTCGGGTGGAAGGTGCTCCGCAATGAAAATATATCCATTATAGATGAATCCGGTTCCACAATATATGTAATCGGAGTCGATAATATCAATGGATCAGAACAGGGCTTCAGGACCATTGAGCGTGGGGATCTCGCCAAAGCGATGACTGATGCAGTGGATGGGTTCAGAATACTCCTTTCTCACGATCCTGCCCACTGGTCACATCAGGTAGTCGGCAAGACGGATATTCCACTTACTCTGTCAGGACATACCCACGCAGCACAAATAAAGCTCTTCGGATGGAATCCGTCGAGCCTTATGTTTGACCATACCGATGGCCGCTACGATATCGGTGACCAGACCCTCTACGTAAATATAGGTCTTGGCTGCACCGCCCCCTTCCGTTTCGGCGCCACCCCAGAAATCACCTTGATAACCCTACACCCCTCTCCCCACCCCAGCGAATAAAGGGGTTTGAGAGCGTTTTACTCTGTAATCTTTGAAATAAATAAGGCTATTTTCCGTATAAAAAAAAAGGTACAGTTTATGTACCCTTTTAATGTATTAAGAATTTAATCAGATAACAGAAGAAGCAAATTATTTGGCGTACCCCTCCACAAAGCGGCTTACGAGGGTGAAGATGCGGTCGTAGTTGACATTGTGGAAGTTTTCGTAAGTGTCGCGTGGTGAGTGGTAGTTTTTGTTGGTATCACCGTCAAGTTCGATATAGATGGCAGGAACACCTTTCAAACCAAATGGGTAGTGGTCAGCATAGTCATCCATCGGGTGACGGTCAAGCTTGGCAAATGGTTTGGCCATCTCACTATTGATCTTGTTAAGGTACTCAAGACCTGCCTCACCTGGATCTGAAATCTGGCAATAGATATTCTCACCATTGTCCCCTATCATATCGAGTTCCACGAAATACTGGATATCCTCAAGAGGAAGTAGCGGATTGTCAGCATAGAAGAATGATCCGAGCAAGTTGTTCTCCTCTGAATCGAAGAAAATGAATACCACTGAGTATTCAGGCTGATTGGCCTTGAAATGCCTCATCAGGTTAAGCAGCATAGCTGTACCTGATGAATTGTCATTGGCACCATAGAAAATATCATTCTGACCACAGATTCCCAGGTGGTCATAGTGGCAAGCAAGGATGAAATGTTTCTCAGGGTGCTTGCTTCCAGGGATGTAGGCAATGATATTATGTGCATCATTCTCTATCATCTCAGCCTCCACATTGATCGACACCTTGCGTGCATCCAATGGGAAAGATGCATCTGCCATGAATACAGGCATAGGGGTATTGAAGTGGTTGCGCGATTTGAAATATGGAAGTAGCTCCTCACCGCGGCAAATTATTGCACCTACATTCTTAAGAGGGACAAAATAGGTCTTGTAAACCTCGATCCCTGGGAATGTGAACATGGTCTCCCTGAAGCGGTCCCAATCGAGCACTACTGCTTTATTGCGGAATTTTCCACTATCCATATATTTGCAGAATGTGTTGGGATCCAAGTGTTTATTGTCCAGATAAACCACCTCCAACTCACCTTTGTATGTGGGTGAAAACTCTTTGAGGGTATAATC
The DNA here is from genome assembly GCA_017630155.1 of Bacteroidales bacterium. Classification (GTDB taxonomy): domain Bacteria; phylum Bacteroidota; class Bacteroidia; order Bacteroidales; family UBA932; genus CAAGNP01. The sequence continues at coordinate 21,927 of JAGBVU010000019.1, read as the reverse complement.
AACGGTATTTACCAGTTTCTTTCCATCCACAATCAGTTCCACAGCGCCCCTCTGTGCATTGAGAGGGTGGCTGAAGTGTTGCATATATGAGAGCTCAGCCTCTGTGCCGTTGCTCCATCTCCCTGCATCGGATGGCACTATCTCGCTCTTGAATTCGGGCTGCAGCGAATGCAACTCCGGTCTCTGTTTCCCTTCCCATGCTTTCGCAATTACCTCTTGGGGAATAGGTTTTACCCCCAATCCCTGAATCTCTCCAAGGATAAATTTGGCAGCTTTCACGCTTCCGTCCATGTAGTTGCTCCTGCCGTAATACTCTGCAGATGAGAGTTCTTTGACAACACTGTCATAATATTCCTTGCTGGGTGCCGGAACCTCCGATTTTTTCATTGCGCAGCTGTTTAGAATTATTGCACTCATAAGAAAGATAACCGATTTTTTCATATTGAATAAAATTTAGTTTCAGCAAAGTTAGTAAAAATTACCACAGTTTGTACCCTTTTATCCCCTTGGAAAGTGTGTGGGTGATGGGGAAGCGGCCCTTTGACCTGGATGCTTCCGAGGCAAATGCAATCGTCTTAGAAGCTGGTGCGTTGCGGAGCAATTCCGCTGTATGGTCGCGCAGAAGCCTCTCAAGCAGAATGTGGAAATCCTCCCCGTGATTAGGATGATGTAGGTGGCAGAGCTCGTGCAGCAGAATGTAGTCCTGCAGAATCTGAGGGAGACGTACAATATTGAGATTCAAGTTGATATTCCCTTTGGTAGAGCAACTGCCCCAATTGGAGGAGTTGTGCTTGATGGTGACGCGTTGGTATGAGAAGCCATACTTTACGGCCAGTTCTGCGAGTCTGGGAGGGAGTTTGGCCTTGGCTCTGAGGCGGAGTGCCTCTATCTCTGCAGCGGTGGGGGCATTGTCCTGAGGCTCAGCGTCCTCTCTCCTCTTTTTCTGCTTCTCAATAGTTTTCAGCACCCACCCCCTTTTGGTTTGGAAGAAAAGCTTTGCAGCAGCATAAGGGATGATATATGGCAATGTGACACTCACCCCCCTTGTCGGGTGCACCCTAATGGAGATATGACGTGCCCTGATGCTCTTTTTCAGCACCACCTCCCCTATCTCCGGGTCAATGAATATCCTGGTTCCCCTTGTTGCCATATTGTCCCTCAAAATTAGGCAAAAATTACTACATTTGCCATATGCAAATATCAGTTCAGAACAATACCAGACCCAAGTTATGGACCGGCGACTACCTTAAAGTGTGGATTGCCAACTTCTTGATGTATTTTGCATTTTACCTTGTGACACCCCTCCTCCCTCTCTATCTCCGGGATGTCTTTTCTGCTGATAAAGCTACTATCGGTGTAGTTCTTAGCGGATACACCATTACTGCACTGCTGATCAGGTTTTTCAGTGGGTATATTGTGGACAGGTTCCCTAGAAAGAGGGTACTTATCCTCTGCTACTCCAGCTTCATGGCGTTTTTCTTCGGATACTATTTCACAGGTTCACTCCTTTTCTTCGCTGTGGTGAGGACACTGCACGGGGCTCCCTTCGGTATCACCACTGTTTCGAGCAATACTGTGGCTATCGATGTCCTCCATCCGGAAAGGCGTGCAGAGGGTATAGGATACTATGGTCTGAGCAATAATATAGCTATGGCAATAGGTCCCTCAATAGGCCTTGTGATCTACCATACCACAGCCAACTACCCTCTGATTTTCACCCTCTCCATACTTATCGCAGTTACTGGCCTAATCATAGATACCACCATCAAATGTCGTGAACGTCAACCTGTATATGAGAAAAAGAAACTCTCACTGGACAGATTTATACTTTTGAAGGGTTGGAGTCAGGGAATAACCATTATGGGTGTGTCGTTTGCATATGGAATACTTGTTACCTATATAGCAATATACAGTCAGGAGATGCTCGGAATTACCTCAGGTACAGGCGGTTTCTTTATGCTTTTGGCTTTGGGACTGATCACCGCCCGGCTTACCGGAAACAAGGCCCTCAGACAGGGACAGGTGCTCCGCAATGCATCATTGGGTCTTGTGGTGGCCTTGGTCGGCTATTCCATTTTTATATCTGTCCCCACCGTTTTTGGCTATTATCTGGCTGCATTCGTCATAGGTCTCGGCAACGGAAACGTCTATCCCGCCATGCAGACAATGTTCATCAATCTCGCCCCTAACAGTCAGAGAGGGACAGCCACTTCTACCATCCTGTCGTGTTGGGATGTCGGTATGGGGCTCGGTATCATCCTCGGAGGTGCAATCACCGAACACTTAGGTGGATATATGTCAGCCTTCATCTCCGCCCTCCTGATCAACACCCTCGGAACTATCTTCTACTTCCTCTATGCCCGCCGCCGCTACCTGCAGGACAGAATACGCTGATATCCCTTTCCATCCGACATCATACTCCTTACAGGACAAGATGACATCGTCATGTCCACTGTAGTCATATCCCCTGTCATCATCCTCATTACTGAATAAGGTGATATCGTCGCATTTTGCCAGATCACTTCATTACAGAATCTGCTGACATGCCCTGCCACCGCTACCTGCAGGACAGAATACGCTGATATCACTATTCACATATAGATTTGTCTGATAAGAATTGGGTAACACAATCGCATCCCGCCATCTGTTATTGTATATAATCCAGTGATTACTTCAAATTATATCCGTGATTATTACGATACCGGGCCAGGTGGAATAAAATTGCTTCCACTTGCCTCAAACAATATGATGTTTTCTGTAGCAGATCTGTAGCAGATTTTTGCCCACTTGACTTAATAATGTACCCACCAGCCATATTTACTGCTATAATTCATCGGTATTCCGGCCAGGTCTGCAAAAAAGTGTCCGACCTGGCCGATGTATAAAGAGTTAATTTATTGTTTTTCAGTATTATAATGAAATGATTGCCGTCCAGGTCTAACATGATTTTGCAGACCTGGCCTGAATTATTGTTACTTATTAAGTAATGAGAGTACTTTTTCACGCTTCAATTCAAACACCCGTGCCAATTGATTTGGTGTGGTACGATAAGAGCGGTATACATATAGTAGTAGCCTTGCTTTCTTCTCTATCGGTAAGTCATTCAGACCAATATGATACCATCTGAGACTAATATCATTTGCACACTTCAGCATATCCTGATCATTCTTCCTCTCTTTAACATTATCAATCAATTGCTGTTTCACCTCTGCCGTATTCAGAATGCCCAATGTCTTTAGAAAAAAAGTGTTGTCATTGAGAAATGCATTCTCAAAATACTTCCAGTTACATGTGCTCGCCGGTTCCAATTCATTATTGATATTCAGTACCCAATCTACATCTTTAAGAGCATTGTGTGTATGCATTATCCTTCTACTTTCATCCCTACTCAGATTACATACTTTTCGTATTGGAGTTTGTATTCTGCCACTACAAAATACAGCCCTGAATGATGACCATCTGTAGTCATTTATGTTTTCAGCCCCATTGTCCAATGCATTACGGAGGTCATAAGCCAATGCATTGCGCAGATATCTGTCAGAATCAAGTAGGACACAATGAGTATTGCACCTTCTCAATATACCTGTTTCACCATATTTTTTGTTAAAGTGCATGGAGTATATTCTTTTTATCTCATCACCAAAATCGGTAGCAGAGTAATATGAATCACTTAGAATTACATAATGGGCATGGTTGGATACTACACAATATTCCACTACCGAGTTCATCTTTTTATATGCTATGACAAACAGAATCTTTATGAATGAATCATAGTCGTCATCATCTTTAAACAAAATCTTGCTCTCCATCCCCTCCATACTTATATGAAATGGGTACATTCTGACTATTTTACCATCGGGCATTTCCACGAATGGGCATCTTTCAAATTTCATAATCTCATCATTTTTATAGTTAATAAACTTATTTCAGATGAGCGCAAGAAAGGTGTCAGATACCTAGCCAGAGTGGCTTGCAGAGCTTGCTAATACATAGATGCGCCCGTTCTATGAGACAAATATAATGATTTTGGTTATCTTTACATAAAATTGAGATTGATAATATGGAAAATGTAATGAACAATATCCCAGATTGGGCAAAAGAGTTGAATTGTGCTATAACTGTTTGTGATACAGAAGGTACAATTATATATATGAATGACAAGTCTAAGGAGACATTTGCCTCATATGGTGATCTTGTCGGGAAAAATCTTATGGGATGTCACAATGAACATTCACAACAGATTATACACAAACTGCTTGAGACTGGTGGGACAAACTGCTACACCATATCCAAGAAGGGTCTCAAGAAGATGATTTATCAGACTGTATGGAAGAAGGATGGTGTCGTGGCCGGACTTGTGGAGTTCTCTATTGTCCTTCCTGAAGATATGCCGCATTACGATAGAGGGTAGTATTCCCGGCCAGGTCTGCAAAAAAGTGTCCTACCTGGCCGATGTGTAAAGTGTTAATTTGTTGTCTTTCAGTCTTATAATAAAATTGCTTCCGGCCAGGTCTAACATGATTTTGCAGACCTGGCCGAAGTAGTTGGAAAGTAACAGGCCAGGTGGAAGCAATTATATTCCACCTGGCCCGCTATGTGTCATATAACCATACCCTACACCATTTTCTTTACAAGCGAGAACATTTTGCAGGACATATGTCTGAATGGGTGTAGATTATGATGGCCCCTTCCCTACAGCAGTTTCTTCACGAGAGAGAACATTTTGTAGGGCATGTATCTGAATGGGAGGTCTATCCAGGTACCGGTGGCTATTATGGTCCTGGTGTGGCTGAATGCGTTGAAGCTTTCACGTCCGTGATAGCGCCCCATCCCCGAATTGCCGACACCTCCGAAGGGTACACGGTCATTGGCAATATGCATGATGACATCATTTATGCATCCACCACCGGAAGATGTACGTCTTATACACTCCCAGCCGTCAGCCTCACGGCCGAAATAGTAGAAGGCCAAAGGTTTCTCCCTTTCATTGACGAATTTCACCGCCTCTTCCATGAAGTCACCCTCCAGGGCAATTACAGGAAATACCGGTCCGAATATCTCTTCATTCATTACAGGTACTGACATATCGTTAACCTCCAGTAGTGTAGGTTCTATAAATCTTTCAGATGCATCCATACGACCACCATAGAGGATCTTCCCATCCTGAAGATATTTGCTTACCCTCTCGAATGCACGGTCACTTACCATCCTTACATAGTGTCGGTGCTTCCTGATATCCTCTCCATGCAGGTTACGGATCTCATTGCCGAAGGCTTTTACAAATTCCTCTTTTATATCTGGATGTATGAGTATGTAGTCGGGTGCTATGCAAGTCTGCCCTGCATTCAGGGTCTTTCCCCAGGCTATCCTTCTGGCAGCCAGAGCGATGTTTGCAGTGCGGTCTATTATGCAGGGGCTCTTCCCACCGAGCTCCAGCACTACAGGGGTGAGGTTTTTGGCTGCAGCGGCCATCACCTTCTTGCCCAAGTCCGGACTACCGGTGAAGAATATCATGTCCCAACGCATTTCGAGCAATGCACCATTGACCTCTCTATTCCCTTGCACAAGTGCAATATATTCAGGGACAAATGTCTCGCTTACCAATTGCGCGAGCACTGCTGATACGGTCGGAACATATGGCGAAGGCTTCAGCATTGCTGTGCATCCTGCAGAGATGGCACCCACGAGCGGATTGAGCAGAAGCTGCACAGGGTAATTCCATGGGGCAATAATGAGGGCATTGCCAAGGGGCTCTTTCACCTGATAGCTTTGCGAAGGGAAAAGGGTTATAGGAGTGGGACGTTTCTCCCTGCGTGCCCAACGGCGAAGGTGGCGCAGGTGTTGCCTTATCTCGCCATAGACAATGCTGATCTCTGTGAGGTATGCCTCCTCATAGGATTTGTGCAGATCTGCCCATAGTGCATCGCAGAGGGCTTTTTCATTGGTACGTATCCCCTGCTCCAGGCGTCGGAGCATCTGCAGACGGAACTTTATATCGAGGGTGGCCCCGGTGCGGAAATATTGCTTTTGCGCTACCGCAATGGCCTGAATTTTATCTTTTGGTGTGTTCATAGGGCAAATGTAACTAATTCTTGCGACCGGTGAAATGGTCCATTGTGTGGTAAATCCCAAATACCTCTCCGAAAATGAAGTCAAATAGGTGGAATGGGAGGATGAACTGCCAGAATCTGATGAAGTGGTAGCCAAAAGGAATCCCTGCAAAAATGGTGTTCTTCTCTATTGCCCTGATGATTTTACGTGAGACATATTCGGGTTTGAGGATTGGGAACACTTTGGATTTTACTCCGTCAAACATCCCTGTATTGGTATAATAAGGTGCCACTGTGGTGACACGGACTTTGCTGTGCGCTGCCTTGAGCTCGATGCGGAGCGACTCTGACCAGCCGATGGCTCCCCATTTGCTGGCGCCATATACCGACATCCTGGGGTTACCGAGCATACCGCCGGCAGAGGTGATATTGCAGATGTGCCCGCTATTGCGCTTGAGCATATCGGGGAGAAATGCCCTGGCTACGAACATCGGGGCAATGGTGTTGATCCCAATGGTGCGGATGATCTCCTGCTGGGTCTGCTGGTCAAAGGTCTTGTTGCTGGTGATGATACCTGCGCAATTGACCAAAATATCAATAGCTCCGCAATCCTCTACCACCTGCTCATACCCCTTCTGCACCATATCGTAATCGGATACATCCACCCTATACCCTTTCACCTCTCCATATCTGCTGAGTTCTGCCACTGTGCTGTTTATATTCTCCTGATTGATATCCCAGATAACCAATGTCTTGGCCCCTTTTATGAGAGCCATTTCCCCCATCATTTTTCCCATACCGGATGCCCCTCCGGTGATCAATATCTTTGAATTTGAAATTTTCATATTTGTCAATTTTAATGTTTGTTGTAGCAAATATATTCCAAATTAAATACCATAATCTTGTGTGATTACCTACGGAAAATCAATGGAGAAATTCAGAAAATTGGACTAAATGGATTATCTTTGGGTTATGATTAATGCAATTTTATTCGGCTTGGTGGTGGGCTTTACTTCATCCATTACATTCGGGACCATGCAGGTGCTGTGTGTTTCGAGGACTATTCTGGATGGGCGTAGAGCAGGATTCCTGTCGGGAATAGGTGTGGCAATATGTGATACCATCTACGCGGCAATAGCACTCTTTTTCTATACTGTCATATCCCCTTTTCTGGAGAAGAATATGGGTTGGCTCTCTATTGTGGGAGGACTGATAGTCATAGCAATAGGTGCAGGGATATTTTTCAGCAAAGTTTCAGACAGTACCTCGTCCCGTGATAGTGCTTCCGGTAGCGTGAGCGGTTGGCGATACGTGACCTCAGCATTCGGGGTAGATATCACTACATTCTTCACCACTATCCCCTACATCCTCACATTTATGACCATGATAGGTTCGATTATGGATCGAGGGGAAAGCAATACGGTGACACTTGTCGGCTTCTTTTTCGGTGCACTTCTCTGGTGGGTATTCATCACTACCCTTATGGGTGGACTCAGACACAGAATTCCAGAAAATTTCAAACAATACATAAACAAAATATCGGGAATCATCATCGCCATCCTCGGCCTGCTGGTGATTTTCGGCAATTAAAATCAAGAGCAATGATAAAACATATCGTAATGTGGAAACTAAAGCCCGAAGCAGAGGGGCTTACAGCCAAAGAGAATGCGCAATGGATGAAAGAGCACCTGGAGGGGCTTATGGGGGTGGTTCCCGAACTCCTTTCATGTGAAGTGGGGATCAATGTAGTGGATGGCAATTATGACGCTTGTCTGGTATCCACCTTCGCTTCCCTTGAGGATTTGGCTGCCTATAAAGTGCATCCGGAACACGTGAAGATATCTTCATACTGCAAAAAGATACGCGAATCGCGTGTCGCTTGCGACTGGGAGATCTAGCCCATGCTGGATGTGTCCATTATAAAGGCCGGTCTAGACGACTTGCAGACCATACACGATATGGCTCAGGTGGTGTTCCGTCACACATATCGGGAGATTCTCTCACCCGAGCAGATGGAGTATATGATGGAGTGGATGTACTCGCTCCCAAATCTCAGGAAGCAACTTGACCAGGGGCACGTATATTATATTGCCCTCAAAGGCTCAGCAGAACCGTGCGGATACATCTCTGTCCAGAGGGAGGGGACCGATTCTGATGGTATCGAGGTGTTCCATCTTCAGAAGATATATGTTATGCCAACCTTTCAGGGAGGTGGACTCGGACGCCAATTGTTTGACAAGGCAGTGTCGCACGTCAACACATATAGGACATCTCCAAGAGCGAGGATAGAGCTTAATGTCAACAGGTCTAACCCTGCAGTGGAATTCTACAGCCATTTGGGACTGACCATACTCCGTCAGGGAGATTTCCACATTGGGAACGGATTCTATATGAATGACTACATAATGGGGATTGATGTTTGAATTTATTAGTCCCTTTTTGTATATTTGTTGTCAACGAAATCAAATTGTCCAACCATTTAAATTTTAGAGTTATGACAAAGAAATTACAAGATTTGCAAGCTGTAAAAGGGAGACTTGATGAACTTGAAAAAGTCCCTTTTGATAATATGATGGCCTTCCTTATGCAGGCTTCAGAGGTAGAAGAGGCACTTAAAAAGGCTGCAAGATGCCCTAAGACAGATGAGGAGAAAGCCCTCGCCAAAGAGGTTAAAGCCCAATATCAGAAGATCCAGATGGCCTTTGATAAATTTCAAGGTTAATAACAGCATGATGGATAAAGGAAAATTTTACAGTGGCCTGGCCATAATGGTCGGGCTTATTGTTTTGGGTGTGATGTTGCCCAAAGCTGTCAAGGACTTCAGATCATTTGACAGGACAGTAAATGTGAAGGGGCTTTGTGAAAGGGAGGTTAAGGCAGATAAGGTTATCTGGCCAGTGGTATATAAAGTGATGGCCAATGATATACAGTCTGTATATGATCAGACAGACTACAGCAATGCTGCCATCATCAAGTTTCTGAAAAACGGCGGTATAGAGGATTCTGAAATATCAGTGGCAACTCCTGCTATCTCAGATAAATACGCCAACGAATATGGAGGAAATGACCGTGCCTACAGATATATTTCCACCAATATTATCACAGTATGCACAAACAAGGTGGATATCGTTCTGGGGCTTATGGCCAGACAGTCAGACCTCTTGAAGAAAGGTATTGTTACAGGTGGTACAAAATGGGAAAATCCTGTGGAGTTCCAATATGACAGCCTTAATGACATCAAGCCTGCTATGATCGAAGAGGCTACCAAGAATGCCCGTGAGACAGCTGAGAAGTTCGCCAAGGACTCAGACAGCCGTCTTGGTAAAATCAAGACAGCCAGCCAGGGCACATTCACAATCACAGACCGTGACTCGAATACTCCTCACATAAAGAAAGTACGCGTAGTAACATCGGTGACCTACTACCTTAATAACTGATGAGTTATCATGTGACTTGATTACAGAATTTTATTACAAAGTGGGCCAGGTGGAATAAAAATGCTTCCATCTGGCCCACCTTGCTTTCTTAATATATTCGTAATTAAGTAATTAACTAAAGAATTCGGGCCAGGTAGACGACATTTTATTCCACCTGGCCCGCTTCTATTAAAAATGAAGATCTATTTCGAAATCAGATCCTCGTAATCTTCTGTAGATCTGAGGATGACATCCTTGGCCACATCGGCTCCGTAAATCGACACAAACTGCATACGTGATGTGTTCTCGCCGGGGATATCCTTGTATGTGCTGAAGTAGTGGATGAGACGGCGGATGATGTCAATTGGGACTTGCTCTATGTCTGTCATCATACCATACACGGCATCACTTCTGAGGACAGCGATAATCTTGTCATCTGCCTGATTGTGATCCAGTAGTCTGAGGCCGCCTATCGGTCTGGCATTCACAATTATATCACCGTGGGTCACATCCTTCTCAGTAAGGATACATATATCAAGAGGGTCACCGTCACCCTCCACATCTGTCCTGCACAAAGCCTTGTTTGTAAGCTCTGCCATCTTGGGACCGCAATAACTCTTAGGAAGGAAGCCATACAATGAAGGTACAATATTGGAGAACTTCTGAGGTCTGTCAAGTGACAGATACCCCGACTCTTTGTCTACCTCATATTTTACTGTATCTGTAGGGACTATCTCTATAAACGCCCTTACTACTTCGGGGAAATTTTCACCCTGACTGATTCCGTGCCAAGGATGGGCCTTGTGACTGATTACAGTTTTCATAGATTTCTATTTTGAGGTGACAAATTTAATAAAACTAACCTATCTTTGTTACCGTTATGAAAGAAATTTATTTTGCAGGTGGGTGTTTCTGGGGCACAGAACACTATTTCAAACAGATAAAAGGTGTAGTGGAGACAGCTGTCGGCTACGCCAATGGTCACACATCTGATCCTACATATCAGGAGGTATATACAGACGGTACCGGTTATGCCGAGACTGTGAAAGTGGTATATGACCCTCAGCTCATATCATTGGAACTCCTCGCTGACCTCTATTTCCATTCGATAGATCCCCTATCTCTCAACAAACAAGGTGAAGATGAAGGTACACGCTATCGGACAGGTATCTACTACACAGATCAGGAGGACCTTCCAGTACTAAAGAAAGTATATGACCAAGTGGCATCACAATACGATACTCCGCTGGCTGTAGAACTTGAGCCCCTCAAAAACTTCTACACCGGAGAAGAGTACCATCAGGACTACCTCGACAAGAATCCTACCGGCTACTGTCATCTCCCTCAGGCACTTTTCGAATTTGCCCGCACGAAATCTCGTCAGTAGGCCAGATATATCACATCCGGATATTGACATCTGTCGAAAGACCTCTTAAGAATCTCCCTATAGCATGCCCAAACTGCCTGCCGAAAGTGAATCTGAAGGTGATGCGGAGGGTCAGATTCTGAAGACCATGGTCGCCCGTGACCATGTGAACTGGAGGGGCCCACGAAGCCAGTCGTGGGAGGGATGAAGCGAAGCGAAAGTCTGAAGAACTGACCTCCAATCACCGCCAAAACACAAAATGGGCACGAAAACCCATCATTCCGTGCCCATTCTCATATATTTCAATGCTTTGGGCACCAAAACCTGTCATTCCGTGCCCGAACCTATTTCTGGATGGATGCCATTCCCTATTGCTCCATCATTTTCAGCACCTCGGGGAAGTTTTCCCTGCCAAAGCCGATGCGGAGGTAGGTCCCCGGATAGTCAAACATCTCTGCAGGAACGGTCAGAATGCTGCGACTCTGGACAAGTGCCTCACTCCATTCCATTGCAGAGCCATCGCACTTGATCTTCACGAACGCCACGCTTCCTGCCACCGGTGGGATGAATTTCTCCACCCAAGGGAGTTTGCCTGCAGCAATGGACTCCTGGAATAGGGCCACATTGCGCTGAATTTTCTCAATATTAGGGCTCAGGAATGCCTCCGGATGATTGAGTACAATAGCAGAGAGGACCTCAGAAGGGGCACTGCTGCACATTGAGAGGTATGGCTTGTAGATGTGCAATTGCTCTATGAGCCAATTGTCCTGAGATGCAATCCAGCCGATGCGGGCCCCTGCAAGGCCGAATGATTTGGCCATTCCCCAGAGGGAGATACCCTTCTCGTAGAGGTCACAAACCGGAGGGAGCGGCTCTACCCCCTGAACCATCAGATCCCTGTACATCTCATCCGAATAGATATATGCTCCGCACTCACGTGCAATGGAGACCACCTCCTCGAGTTCCTCGCGGGTCAGATATGCACCTGTGGGGTTATGAGGAAAATTGATCACTATCAGACGGGTATCTGGGCGAACAAGCTCACGGAGCTTCGCAACATCGAATTTCCACTCCCTTTCCCCCTCTTCTGCTCGCCAGTATGACAGCTCACATCCAAGCGATTCAAGTATCTGATAGAGTGATTGGTATGCAGGTGAAACAACTACTGCGTGGGGCTTCTGTACCCCCTCCATAAGGATATTCATGGTCATAAAGCTCAGCTCACCGGGAGAAGCGACGATTATATTGTCTTCCTCCACCATTCCATAGTATTGGGTAATGGCTTCGCGAAGGTAAGGGCTTCCAGGGGTCTCAGTGTAGCCCATATGGAGATTTTCCCACATCTCTTTCTCAGTATCAGATGCCTGATCCAGAATGTATTTCATGGAGTAACCATCACAATCTGAGCAAGAGAACATATAATCTGCCGTAAATTCGTATTTGGCAAAGTATTTTTCAAGGAGGAATTCGGAAACAATCATGGTACAGAAAATTTAAAATTTGAATAGAACAAATATAACACTTTCGGGAATTATTTCGTAAATTTACATTATGAAAGGGATTAAAAAAAGCTTACGTGCCGTCTGGGAGCTCTATTATGATGGATTCAGGAATATGACCATCGGCAGGACTCTGTGGGGACTCATTATTCTGAAGGTCATTATACTTTTTGGAGTCCTTCGGGTCTTTTTCTTCAAGCCTGCAATGGCCGGAATGACAGATGAACAGAAAAGTGAGCAGGTGGGAGAACACCTTACGCAGCCCGAAAAATTCAACAGTAAAGATACATTACACATTATAAACGAATAAATTATGGACGCAGTTATTTGGTCAAGACTCCAATTCGCCATGACAGCAGCCTACCACTGGCTATTTGTCCCACTGACATTGGGACTTGCCATGGCAATGGCCATTATGGAGACACTTTATGTGGTAAAAAAAGATGAGTACTGGAAAAAGGCAGCTCAGTTCTGGATGAAACTTTTCGCCATCAACTTTGCTGTAGGTATTGCCACCGGTATTATTCTGGAATTTGAATTTGGTACCAACTGGAGCAATTACTCTTGGTTTGTAGGTGACATTTTCGGCGCACCGCTTGCCATCGAAGGTATCCTTGCATTCTTTATGGAGGCAACATTCTTCGCAGTGATGTTCTTCGGATGGGAGAAGGTGAGCAAAAGATTCCACCTTATCTCTACCTGGCTCACAGGAATAGGTGCTTCAATCTCAGCTTTCTGGATCCTTGTAGCCAATGGTTGGATGCAGAACCCTGTAGGGACCACTTTCAACCCCGATACAGTGCGTAGCGAAATGGCATCGGCAGAGGCGTTTTTCGATGTTATTTCTAACCCTGTAGCAGTCAGCAAATTCTTCCACTCAGTGACCAGTGGTTGGGTGACCGGTGGTGTATTTGTAGTAGCAGTCAGCTGCTGGTACCTATGGCGCGGACGCAATGTACAATTTGCCAAGAAGAGCATCTTCGTAGGTGGCTTTGTCGGACTTCTCGGTACATTTGCAGTTATGCTCTCAGGTGACATATCTGGTGTACATGCTGCTGAATATCAGCCAATGAAACTTGCTGCTATGGAGGGCCTTGAAGATGGAGGCCGCCGTGCACCATTCAGCATTGTCCCTGGTGTTGAGATCCCTGGTATGCTCTCAATTCTTGCTACCCACGACCTCAATGGCTATGTTCCTGGCATCAACGACATAATCAATGGTTATACCGACAACGACGGCAATATCATCCCTTCAGTTGCACAAAAAATGGAGATGGGTCGTACAGCACTTGATGCATTGGCACAATACCGTTCTCTAAAAGATACAGATCCTGCAGCAGCAGCTGTAGCACGTGAGGTGCTGGATGCAAATGTCCAATATATGGGTTATGGCTATCTTGAATCACCAGAGGACGTGATTCCACCTGTAGGAATCGTCTACTGGTCATTCCGCTTTATGGTCGGATTCGGTATGCTTATAGCACTTATCCTTGTTCTCACTTTATGGTTCAATTACAAAGGCAAATTGCCACAGATGAAATGGCTCCTTCTTGCTGCAATGGCTTGTATCCCATTTGTATACGTCTGTGAAGAAGCAGGCTGGATCGTGGCGGAAGTGGGACGTCAGCCCTGGACTATCCAAGGACTTCTCCCAGTAAATGTAGCCATCTCAGACACCTCTATCGGCGAAGTAATGACCACATTCTTTGTTTTCTTGAGTGTGTTTGCTTTGTTCCTGGTTATTGAGATTAGGATTATGATTAATGCTATTAAGAAGGGCCCCTCTGTTGAATGATTTTAAGCGGTGATTTCTGCGTTATGCTTGATTCGAAAATCCTCATTTACCAAAGTAAACTCCGGTTTTCTCATCTGCGCAGGCCTTGAATTTTCCTCACTAAAATTAATCAATATAACTAAGGAAAATGGTGATTTCTGCGTTATGCTCGTGTTCAAAATCCTCACATACGCCAGTATGCTCCGGTTTTTCACACTTCGCAGGCCTTGAAATCAGTGTCATGCCCGACCTGTTCGGGCATCTGAAAATGAATTAAAATATAAAATTATGTCATATACATTCTTACAAAATTATTGGTGGTGTCTGATCGCACTTTTGGGCGGTCTGCTTGTCTTCCTGATGTTTGTTCAGGGTGCCAATGTACACCTTATCAATGGCCGTCTCTCTGACCTTCAGAAGAGGATGGTAGCCAATTCTACAGGACGTAAATGGGAGTTGGCATTCACTACACTTGTCACATTTGGCGGTGCCTTTTTCGCATCATTCCCCCTATTCTACAGCACAAGCTTCGGAGGTGCGTATTGGGTATGGATGCTCCTTCTGCTCACTTTCGTATTTCAAGCAGTTGCCTATGAATTCCTACACAAAAAGGAGAATATTCTAGGTGTGAAAGGATTTCGTATCGCATTGGTAGCCAACGGATTTCTGGCTCCATTTCTAGTAGGTACAGCAGTGGGTACATTCTTTACAGGTTCTCCATTTACAGTAAACAAAACCGCCATCATGGACCTCTCATCACCTGTTATCAGCACTTGGGACAGCCCTTGGAGAGGACTTGAAGCTTTGGCTCAGGGACACGCTGTTCTCCTCGGCCTTGCGTTGGTAGGCCTTACAGTGATTCTGGGTGCCCTTTACCTTATCATCAACATTGACGATACAGAGACAGAGACTCAGATGCGCCGCACTATCAAGATTACAGCTGTTCCATTCCTGGTAATTTTCCTTACTTGGTTGGGGATTCTCCTATGCCGTGAAGGTTTCGCTGTAAACGAACTTGGTGTAGTATCGATGGAGAAATACAAATACCTACATAACCTTATCCAAATGCCTGAAGTTTTGGTAATGTTCCTTGTGGGCGTTGTAGGTGTATTGCTAGGAATATGGAAAGGGGCCCTTACCAAATCGCGCTGCGGTATATGGTTCGGCGGCATCGGTACTGTACTTGTTGTGATGGCTGTATTCTTCATCGCAGGTTTCAACGGTACATCTTACTACCCTTCAAACACTGATTTGCAGAGTTCTCTCACTATCGTGAACAGCTCTTCAAGCAGATTTACCCTCCAAGTGATGTCTATCGTGTCACTACTTATCCCATTTGTACTCGCTTACATCGTGTACGCTTGGCGCCAGATGGACAAGAAAAAGATCACTGAAGACGAGATAGCACAGTCAGAACACAAATACTAGTCTCTGATTGTGATCAGCCAATAACTGAGGGTGGGAGTATTCTTCCACCCTCAGGTGTTTTAATGTACCTGTGTGGATGGAGTTGATAGCTGTCACTTGCCGGCCAGGTCTGCAGAATTATGTTAGACCTGGACGGATGGTGTTTTATGAAGATGTTGTATTTCAGTGGATTAAATATTGAGATGTCGGCCAGGTCGGACACTTTTTTGCAGACCTGGCCGAAATGTCCCATATTGGATAATGTTTTGTACCTTTGCCCTCCGTATGAAAAGGGATGCAATTGACTTTGAGAATGGTGAGGTAATGGGGCTCTTCTGGAGGCTGCTCCTCCCTACCCTCTTTGGCACCCTCTCCATTGCCCTGGTGACAATGGCAGATGGTATCTTTATCGGAAGGGGTGTCGGTGCGGATGGGGTGGCTGCGGTCAATATTGTTGTCCCTATATTCCAGATTGTGTCTGGTGTGGGGCTGATGATAGGTGCCGGGTGCTCTGTGGCTGCATCTATCCAATATTCACAGCAGAATGTCAAGGTTGCCAGATATCACGTGACGCAGGCAATTGTCCTCTCTACCATTTTTATGACATTGCTCTGCGGGACAATGTTGGTTTTCCCCGAAAGGACTGCACTGATTCTCGGCTCATCGGAGACCCTTATGCCACAGGTGACAGGGTATCTCAAGTATATATTGCCCTGCTTCATTTTTGAGATGTGGAGTATGATCGGGCTCTTCATCATCAGGCTTGATGGTGCACCGAAGTTTGCAATGTGGTGTAATGTCCTCCCTGGGCTGCTGAATGTGGTCCTTGACTGGCTTTTCATTTTCCCTCTGGAAATGGGTGTGGAAGGGGCTGCGATTGCCACCTCCATCAGTATCAGCATTGGAGGATTTATGGCATTGGGATACCTCCTTTTCAAGGCAAAGGATCTGGGGCTGATAAGGCTGAAAATTAGCACCAAAAGTATTGCCCTGGCGCTACGCAATGTGGGTTATCATTGTCGGATAGGCTCATCTACATTGCTCGCAGAGCTGGCATTGGCTGTAATGTTTTATATCGGGAACAGGGTCTTTATGCACTACCTAGGAGATACCGGTGTGGGGGCATACGGGATTGCGTGCTACTATATGCCTTTCTTCTTTATGGTGGGCAATGCCATTGCCCAGTCTGCCCAGCCGATAATCAGTTATAATTATGGTGCAGCCAGGTGGGATAAAATTGTGCAGGCCAGAAGACTCCTTCTGGGGACCTGCATCGGTTTTGGGCTTGCTGTGGGTGCCCTCTTTGCACTCCTTCCAAAGGGGCTTGTTGGGCTTTTCATTGATACCGGTAGTGAGGCGGCAATAATTGCAATAAAAGGATTTCCCCTACTCGCGGTGGGGATATTGTTCTTTATCCTCAATGTGGCAATAATTGGCTATTACCAGAGTGTTGAGAGGGTAGGAAAAGCGACATTCTTCGTTTTCCTCAGGGGGCTGATATTTATTGTCCCGGCATTCCTCCTTCTCCCCAGATTTTTTGGGGCAGAGGGGATATGGCTGGCAATGCCGGTATCAGAGATACTCACAACCTGTGTTATATTGGCAGACAGATTGAAAAAGGCTCTGTAATTACCCTCTGTATGTGTAATAAGATCCTGCTTGAGGGGTTGGCATAAGGACTACCTCATTTACATTCATATGGGCTGGTGCTGACAACATCCACTCTATTGCGGAAGCGATATCTTCACCGGTAAGAGGTGTGATACCCTTATAAACATTGGCAGCGCGCTCTTTGTCGCCATGGAAACGCACCTCCGAAAACTCTGTCTCCACCATTCCCGGGCGTACCTCACCCACTTTGATCCCTGCACTGAGAAGATCTGCACGCATTGACTGTGAAATGGCGTGTACGGCGTGTTTCGAAGCGCAGTATACTGCACCGTTCTCGTATGGCTCAGTGCCGGCGATGGATCCGATGTTGATGATGTGGCCACCCTGACCGGCCTCCACCATTGCGGAGCTGATGATACGGGTGACATACAGAAGCCCTTTGACATTGGTGTCAATCATAGCATCCCAATCGGCTGTCGATCCTTTGTCGATATGCTCAAGACCTGCAGCAAGCCCTGCATTGTTCACAAGAACATCTACCCTGCCAAGGGGCTCCAAATGTTGGCGGCACTCCTCTTCGCTGCGGACATCGAAGCAGAGGGTCTGGCACTCTGCACCGAGGGCCTGAATCTCCTGAGCGATCTCCTGAAGGCGCTCTGCGCGACGCCCTGTGATGATGATTTGTGTCTGTGGTTTGGCAAGTTTGAGAGCTGTGGCACGTCCGATGCCTGATGTGGCTCCAGTGATTAGGATACGTTTCATATTGTCTATTGTTTGTTTCTTTTTCTATTGCCGCTGGCTACTACCACACTTACAGCTGCTATAATGAGGATGATTCCGAGCCATTCGCGCCCGCTGATCTCCTCCCCGAAGATGGTGATGCCGAAAAATATTGCTGTTACAGGCTCCATTGCCCCGAGAATAGCGGTAGGTGTGGAACCTATGTGCTGTATCGCTTTGGTGGTGCAGATGAGTGAAAATGCAGTTGGAAGCAAACCAAGCCCCAAGAGGCATCCCCAAAGGTACCATTTCTCTGCAGGAGGTGCAGTAATCTCCCCACGGAGGCATAGCAGTACGGCGAAAATAATTGCGCCGAAAAGGATCATATAGAAATTGAGCTTGACCGAACCGAGCCTGTTAACATTGCTCTTGTTGATAAGTACAATGTATATTGCATATGCCAACGCGGATATCATTACAAGAATAATTCCCTTTATGGACACTGCTGCATCACTGCCTCCTGTGTCATACAAGAGGACAATACCAGCCAGTGAAACTGCCATACAGAGCAATGTCCCTAATGAAGCCCTTTCCTTGAAGAAAATGGCCATTATTGCAGCGACCATTACGGGATATACGAAAAGGAGTGTGGATGCTACACCGGAATCCATATACTTGTAGCTGGAAAACAGCGATATGGATGTGGTGGTAAAGATAATACCCAATAATGCCAGTATGCGAACATCTCCTTTTTCCAGAGTGAAGCTTCCACCTCTGCTCTTTAGCATCACCACAAAGATGCATACCGCGATAAGATATCTGAAGAAGAGGACAGAAAACGGGTCCATCCCCGCTCCATACAGAGGTAGGGTAAACAACGGCAGCATACCATATGTGGCTGATGCGACAATACCGTAGATGTACCCTTTTAGCTTACTGTTCATATATGAATTCTGTTTGGCGTTGCGAATATATGAAATATCCCCTACTCTTGTACCGAAATTTTGCTACTTTTGTCCCCCTGATAATCCGCAATAGAGTATGGAACATTTAGGTGAGATGATATCTTTGGTAGTGGCATTTTCGTGGACCATTACAGCCCTTTTTGCCAATGAGGCGAGCCGCCGTCTGGGGGCGATGACTGTCAATGTCATCCGTATGGTTTTGGCCACCCTCTTTCTCGCTATCATCCTGTGGGTTACGGTAGGAAGTCCCTATCCTGTCTATGCTGATAGCCGTGCCTGGTTCTATCTGGCGTTGTCAGCCCTTGTGGGGTATGTTTTCGGGGATTTCTGCCTCTTCAATTCCTATGTGGTTATCGGTGCCCGCTTCGGACAATTGTTCATGACCCTCGCCCCTCCTATTTCAGCCATCACCGGCTGGATCCTTCTCGGTGAGGTGATGTCGTGGAAATCGTGGCTCGCTATGATGGTAACTATCAGCGGTATTGCCCTCTCTATTCTGAGTAAGGGCAATGACAGCAAAATCCGTTTCTCCCTCCCTCTGAAAGGTGTTCTTCTCGGTATAGGTGCAGGCCTGGGGCAAGGTGTCGGACTTGTCCTCAGCAAGATCGGTCTGGAGCACTATTCGGCAGCCATCCCTTCAGATGCGCCACAGGCAATGGCTTCGATGCTCCCCTTCGCCTCGACTATGATAAGGGCAATGGTGGGAGGCATAGGGTTCATCATCTGGATGGGGCTGCAGAAAGACCTCGGAAAATTCCGTACAGCAGTGAAAGACCGTCGTGGCATCACATTCGCCACCCTCACCACCCTATTCGGTCCGGTAATAGGTGTGTCGCTCTCGCTAGCTGCTGTCCAATACACCGACACAGGTATCGCCTCTACCCTAATGGCCCTCACACCAGTACTCATCATCGCCCCCTACGCCATCATCTACAAACAGAAAGTTAAAGCCAAGGAGATTCTCGGCGTCATCCTCAGTATGGTCGGCGTCGCAATGTTCTTCCTTCTGTAAGGTTTTTGGGGACCTGGCCTCTCTGACCGCACTTCATGAGTCTGTTTTTTGAGTTTTTTGGTCGCGGCTCGGAGGTTAGTTCTGCAGACTTCCGCTTCGCTTCATCCCTCCCACTGCTCCGCAGCGGGCCCCTCCCATTCACGTGGCCATGGGCGGCCACGGTCTGCAGAATCTAATCCTCCGCAGCCGCTATTCCATCTGAATGCTTTTACCCACATGATGCCGGCGAAAGTCGATAAATCGCAGGCATCGCCACGCCATATTCCTACACACCTACAAGTTTTCGCCCGATTTCTTGCATGTGTGTCTGGAATCACCCCGATTTTCGGCCACTTTTCCCACACACCTACGAGTTTTCACCGGATTTCTTGCATGTGTGTCCCGAAAAAGGTGGCAGAGTATCACCGGACTACCTGGCCGACATTGCGGCGGAATACGCAATAAGTATACTAACACCTTCAGCTAAGGTAGGGTAAATCTATAAAATAAGTTTATATATTATTCTAATGCGGCGTTTAGGTCCTTGTTTTGAAGTTTGATGTTTGCTTTTTTATACCATTTTTTTGCTTCATCAATATCTTTCTTGACACCATGTCCATTAAGATAACATAAAGCAACATATGGCCTACAGATATCAGAACCAAGCTCTGCACCTTTCTTAAAGTAATAAAAAGCTTTTTTATAGTCCTTATTTACGATATTTCCATCATAATATATTTTCCCTAATTCGTAGTATGATCCCAAATAGCCTTGTTCCAGAGAACTTGTCAAATAGCTTAATTTCTCTTTAGGGTCCGAACAATTAAGACCATAATGGTGGATGGATGAAGCCAATCCTATATCTTTACCTACTGTAAACCAGTATTTCGAATTTTCTGAATCATTCAGGCGCCAATAAATTTCTCCTAGCAGCGTGGTTGCATATATATACCCTTTTTCATATGCCTTTTGTGCAAATCCTATCCCTAATGCTGAGTATTTGTTATTTTTTGTCAACGCATATACCAGGTCATAATACTCAGCTAATTTGTATAAGGCATATCCATCATTGCCTTCTGCTGCTTGAGACAGGTATTTTAATTCATCTATATTTTCATACTCCTCTGTGTCAAAATTCTTATTATAAGTACTACGTGTCTGGGGTTCGTAATAATATTCTTTGTACATTATAGAGAGTGCAATAAGTGCTAGAGGTTCTCCCTCTTTAGCAGATTTTTGAATAGCATTTTCTGCTTTACTGAACAATTCCTTTACTTTATCATACTCATAATCATATTTGATATCATGAGTGCTGCAATATTGTCGGTAATAAAAATCATGCCATTCAGCAAGAGCTACTTGAGAATAGGGTTCTCCTACATTTGATCCTTTACTATATGATGTATATGCATTGTCGTAATCTGTAAGATGATGATAGTAGTTACCCAGATTGAAATATGCTTCATAGTACCCTTGTTCAGCTGCTTTATTGTACCATTTTATTACCTCTTGATGATTTATCTTTACCCCTAATCCATGTTCATAGCACTTGGCAAGGCTATTTTGTGCTTTTGGATTACCCAATTCTGCAGCTTTTCTGTACCATTTAACGGCTTCAGTGTAGTCCTTTTTAACACCATTTCTGCCAAAGTAATAGTCATTTCCTTTATCAAGGATTTGGGATGGGTTTAGATTGCTTCCACTTTCATTTATAACATTTTTTAATTCTATACGGAATTTTTCATTGGTATTATTAGTACTGCTTAATTCCAGCTCTTCTATTTTCTTTTTAGCATTTGAGTGCCCTTGCTCTGCAGCTTTTCTGTACCATTTAACGGCTTCAGTGTAGTTCTTTTCGACACCTTCTCCATAATAATACCTATTGCCTAAATTATACTGGGCCGCTGCATTCCCTTGCTCTGCAGCTTTTCTGTACCATTTAACGGCTTCAGTGTAGTTTGCTTCAACCACCTCATACGCGGCGCCTAAAGTGCATTGGGCATATGCATCACCTTGCTCTGCAGCTTTCCTGTACCATTTTATTGCTTCAGTGTCGTTCACTTCGACACCTTCACCAAATAAATATCTGTCGCCTAAATTTACTTGGGCCTCTGCATCCCCTTGCTCT
>JAGBVU010000018.1 GCA_017630155.1 Bacteroidales bacterium | reverse complement strand
TTTAATCAGTTTATTTAATTGCGCGCGCCCGGTTAAGTGACCGGGTCGCTACTTTAAAAGATTTTTCTTGATTTTTCAAAAAAAATATGTTATAATATATATGTAAGCTAAAGAAAGAAAAAAAAACAAAAACTTCCTCCTCTTGAACCAAGAGGAGTCATGAGAAAAAGGAGATTTTATTATGAATACTTTTCTGAATGGTATGAAGACCGCTTCCAACTACACTCGTACTGAGAATGGTGCTTTAACTCACAAGTCCACCATGGACGGTCTGATGGACCTGTTCGCTATGGGTGCAGCTTATCGTTCTCGTACTGACGAGGATGTAATGCTGCTGTTCAAGAACGCCTTCGATGAGAACCCTGTGTATGCTCTGAAGTGTCTGTTCTATATCCGCGACGTACGTGGTGGTCAGGGTGAGCGCCGGTTCTTCCGTGTTGCTACCAAGTATCTGGCTTCCTACGATACCAACGCTATGCGTCGTAATCTGCAGTATGTCCCTGAGTTCGGTCGCTGGGATGACCTGTTCGTGTTCATCGGCACTCCTCTGGAGAACGATGCTCTGAACATCATCAAACATCAGCTGGCTCTGGACGTCCAGTGTAAGACCCCTTCTCTGCTGGGTAAGTGGATGCCTTCCGAGAACACTTCTTCCCAGAAGACTCGTAAGACCGCTGCCAAGGTTCGTAAGTTCATTGGCATGACTCCCAAGCAGTACCGCAAGACCCTGTCTGTTCTGCGTGCCCGTATTAACGTCCTGGAGCGTCTGATGTCTGAGGGGCGCTGGGATGAGATCGAGTTCGACAAGATCCCTTCCAAGGCTGGTCTGAAGTATAAGAACGCCTTTGCTCGTCACGACATTGAGCGTATGAAGCGTAACCCCGAGGTTAAGACCTACGAGGCTTTCGCAAAGGACACCGAGACCAAGGTTAACGCCAAGACTCTGTATCCTTACGAGGTCGTCGCCAAGGCCCTGTCTGCTTGCCACCGTCCTATGGATCATACCGATCGTCTGATGGTGAATAAGTACTGGGAGAACCTGGCTGACTACTTCCAGGGCAAGACTTTCAACGGTTTGGCTGTTGTTGATACCTCCGCTTCCATGACCTGGCACGGTGGTGAGGCAACTCCTCTGAACGTTGCTATCTCCCTGGGTCTGTACTGCGCCGAGCGCGCTAACGGTCCTTTCGCTAACCACTACGTTTCTTTCTCTCGGACTCCTCGTCTGATTGAAACCAATGGTGTGGACTTCTGCGATAAGGTCTACCGCATCTACCGTACCAACCTGTGCGAGAACACCAACATCGAAGCCACCTTCGATATGTTGCTGCAGACCGCACTGAACAATGGTTGCGGCCAGGACGAACTGCCTCAGAACATCATCGTGATTTCTGATATGGAGTTCGATCAGGGTACCGCTTACATGAACCGTAACAACGCCAAGACTCTGATGGAGAATATTCGTGAGAAGTGGGCACGTCACGGTTACCGTATGCCTCACCTGATCTACTGGAACGTAGATGCTCGCCAGAACAATATCCCCGAGGATATGGGTTGTGGCCTGATCTCCTACGTGTCTGGTATGTCCCCCTCCATCTTCGAGCAGATCCTGTCCGGTAAGACCGGCTACGATCTGATGATGGAGAAGTTGAATAACGAGCGTTACGCTGTTATTCACTAATCTCGAATTTTTCCCCTCTCTTCGGAGAGGGGATTTTTTTTATTATAAAACAAAAAAAATGGGTTGAGATATTTCTATCTCAACCCATTTTTATATTATTCAGGAATTACTTCAAAAATGCCATCATTTTCTACTACTTTATAGCCAGGAGCTACAAGATTACCCTCTTCTGCTTCCATAGGATTAAAGCCATGGAATTTACCGCCCTTAACGACAATGCTTGCAGTTTCACGATCAGCGTTCTTAATGTTTAAAACCCACTTGGGAGTTTCACATTTGAATTCGCCACCTAAGATTTCAATTTGACCATTGCCAGAAGCATAAATCAAATCATAATGCTCACTGTCTTCGGGGGAATAAGCGCCAACATTAGTGAAGTAGCCATCTTTAATAATTACTTTACCATTGTCAGTTGCCCAAATGGCCATGCTCCAGCCGCTCTTATCCAATCCATTAATAGTACCCTTACCATCCAGAGTTAAAGTACCATCAGTAACCTTGAATACACCATCACCAACGGTGTCTTCAGAGATGGACAATTCACCATTGTTAATAACAGTGGTATCTGCGGTAATTACAAATCCAGTGGGAGCATCAATATTTGCTTCAACTGCGATATTACCACCTGCGGCAATAGCTTCAGTTAAGGCTTCTAAGGTTTCTACTGGAATGGCAGCAGCATCAATTTCAGTTAGAGTATTGGGCTCTAATACAATATACATTTTGTTCTCTTCAGTATCAAAAATCATGCTACCTAATTCTACAGTAGCTAGATCTTCAACAAAGTAAGAGCAACCTCTATTAGTGATAATTTTCATATAAAATCACTCTCCCTTCGTAAGTAAATGAAAAATAGTAGTTTATCATTGTTATAGTATGGCCGAAGATAAACAATTTATAAGTCCAGACTTTTATTCTTTATATGAAGAATAAAAACGGAAGTTTTCTGTTCTTATGAAACATGAGCCTGCTCCGGCCGGCCTCAGCCACAAAGACCGAAAGCCCAAATTAAAAAATGGTTTTAGAAAATTTTTGTGGAAATCCAAGTAAGGAGGTAAAAAATGGCTCTAAATGTTATTTAGGTCAAAAGAGGTAAATCATCTAGTTGGGTTTGCCTAAATCCTATTTTACGTCCAGGCGAACCCGGTTTTGAATCCGACACTGGTAAATTAAAAATCGGTGATGGAACAAAAACTTGGAATGAGCTGGGGTATAT
>JAGBVU010000017.1 GCA_017630155.1 Bacteroidales bacterium | reverse complement strand
TGGAACACCTCCTTTTTGGAGCTGTCTGATCGGAAAGAGAGATTATCCTCTTCCTTTGCACTTGATGCTATTAATTATATAGTAACCTTGAGTTACATTATAGTCTCGTAGCTCAGTTGGTTAGAGCGCTACACTGATAATGTAGAGGTCCGCGGTTCAACTCCGCGCGGGACTACAAGTTCTTTAACACAAATGGGGGTATAGCTCAGTTGGCTAGAGCACCTGCTTTGCAAGCAGGGGGTCGTCGGTTCGACTCCGACTATCTCCACTAAAAAAGGGTTCGAAGTAATTCGGACCCTTTTTTTTATCCACTCTGATGAGTCAAATGACTCTTCCAGATCTCAAAGAAAACCACCGAACTTTCCGGTGTATCTATTTTTTCATCAGTATATAAAAGCAGTAGATAGCCAGAAGACTCAGACCGAAGAATACTGTGGCAGGGAAGAATGATGACAAGATCATTATTGCCATGATGATGAAAAGTGATGTGGATGCCTGTTTCTTGTCTTTAGGCATTATTGACCATCCGTATTTGGTCCTGCTCCAATAGTTTTTGATTTTTTGTCCAACCCCGCCGAACCACTCTTTGATTTTGTTGTCTCCCACCCTCTGGTAGGTATCATATTTTTTGGCAGAGACCTTGATTGTATGACTTTTTGACCTCTTTTTCCCTTTTATTGTGGTATCGAGGGTTACTGTGGTTTTTCCCACTCTGTTGAGACGGAATTTTTTGGTCCCCTCTTTATCTACTGTTATGGTAGATCTGTTAGTCCCGTTGTTAAGTGTAAGTGTCACGGTGTCAGCGTCCCTCTCAGCCCAGGATACTTCAATTATTTCACCTTCTGTCACTTTGTTTCTGTCGATTGAAAAGCTCATATTGTCATCATTTTTAACCTTTATAGGCAATAAATGTGCCCACATGTGAGGTAGTGGCAAATTGGCAGTTTTCTTATTTTTATTTAAGAGAAAAAATCAGTACCTTCGCCCAAATTTGAAATAATACAATCAACAATACAAGGTATGACTAAATTAATCAACTGTTTTATCCCTTTTGAGGATAAAAATCAAGTTCAGGTAACTGTTAAAAATCTTAAAAGCAGTGAACTAATCAATAAGGTTTATCTTATCAAAGCTGAAGGCGCACAGGGTGATGCTGAAGGTTTGGATTGCGAAGTTATCGATGTTCCTTCTTTGAAGAGCACAGTAGCTATGAAAAAAATCGCTGAGAAGGCTGATACCACTTTCTCTATGATTTATACCAAATTCAGCGAGCTTAGCTTCGGTCTTTTCGCTCTTGAGAGAATGATCGCCATCGCTGAGGATTCAGGCGCTGCTATGGTTTATGCTGACCACTTCAACGAGGCTGACGGTGTACGTACTTTTGCACCTGTTATCGACTATCAAGAGGGTTCTTTGAGAGACGATTTCGATTTCGGTTCAGTACTTCTTTACAGAACAGAGAATCTTAAAGAGGCTGTTTCAAGAATGGATGTTGACTACAATTTTGCTGCTCTTTATGACCTTCGTCTTAAAGTGGCTCAGAAAGGTGTTCTTGAGCACATCAATGAGTATCTATACTATGAGATCGAGACAGACAACAGAAAATCTGGCGAGAAGATCTTTGACTATGTAGATCCTAAGAACCGTGCAGTTCAGATTGAGATGGAACAGGTATGTACCCAGCACTTGAAAGATGTAGGTGGTTATTTGGCTCCTAACTTCAAAGAGATCTCATTTGATGATAACTCTTTTGAGTATGAAGCTTCTGTGGTTATCCCTTGTAAAAACAGGGTTCGTACCATTAAAGACGCTATCGAATCTGCACTTGCACAAAAGACCAATTTCAAATACAATGTTATCGTAGTTGACGACAACTCTACCGATGGTTCTGTAGATGTAATCAAATCTTTCGTAGGTAACGAGAAAGTGGTTTACATCGCTCAGGATACCACTTACCACGCTATCGGTGGTAACTGGAACGTGGCTCTTCACCACCCTAAATGTGGTAAATTCGCTATCCAGCTTGACTCTGATGACCTTTACTCAGATGAGAACGTGCTTCAGAAATTCGTTGACGCATTCTACGAGCAGAACTGCGCAATGGTGGTAGGTACTTACAGAATCTGCAACTTCGCTCTTGAGACCATTCCTCCTGGAATCATTGACCACAAAGAGTGGACTCCAGACAATGGTCGCAACAATGCTCTTCGTATCAACGGTCTTGGCGCACCACGTGGATTCTACACACCTATGCTACGCACCATCAACTTCCCTACAACCAAATATGGTGAGGACTATGCTGTAGGTATCAGAGTATCTCGCGAGTACCAGATCGGCCGTATCTACGATGTAGTTTACAACTGCCGCAGATGGGATGACAACTCAGATGCAAACATCGATATCGAGAAGATGAATGCAAACAACTTGTACAAAGACAGACTTCGTACTTGGGAGTTGAAAGCTCGTATCGCAATGAACAAATAGTTTCTCATGATTTTGAGAGAAGAGATAGAGTGTATGTTCGACCGTGAGCTTTCTGCTCACGGGAGGGCATATACGAATTATCAAGCTCTCAAGTCTGTAGAAAAAAAATATATGGAGATCGACGGACTACCCGTCGAACTCCATTTTAATCCTGCAAGGGTCGCTTCGGTTATGGCAAAAGTGGACGAAGAGACCCTTCGTCATAGAAAGTGCTTCCTGTGTCCTGACGGACTTGAGCAGATGCAGCTCTCATTTACATGGGGAGCTCCTTCGGGGATTGATTACTTTATCAGGGTCAATCCTTTCCCCATTTTTGACAGACATTTCACTGTCTCTACCTCGTTCCATGAGAGGCAGCATATTTTGGAGAGGTATCCCGATATGCTCTCTTTGGCAAGGGAACTTGGTGAATATGTAGTCTTCTATAATGGCCCGATGTGTGGGGCATCAGCACCCGACCATCACCATTTTCAAGCGATGCCAAAAGGCAATTTGCCCATAGAGAGACTGGTGAGGAGCTCGGCAGAATGTTCGCATAATGGAGCTCAGAGAGGGGTGAGACTGGTGGCTGAGTCTGAGGAGGGGACTGTCTCTGTGATAGAGAAGTATGCGAGGGGGGCATTTCTGATATCATCTTCTTCAGAGGAGGGGGTGATTTCACTTTTCCAGAAATTGTACGATATGGGGGAGATCAAGGGGGCTTCAGAGTGGGAGCCCAGAGTAAATCTCCTGTCGTGGTATGAGAAGGGGAGATTTTATACAGTGATTTATTTCAGGGCAGAGTCGCGCCCTGCGTGTTTTGAGGAGGAAGATCTCCAAAAGAGGATTTTGATAAGTCCGGCTTCCGTGGAGATGAGCGGTATCGCTATCGTGTCGTCCAGAGAGAGCTTTGACAAGCTGACTGACGACAGACTTGGAGAGATTATTAGAGAAGTATCATTACCTATAAATCAAGTAGAAAGTATGTGTAACACACTAAAAAGCAACGAGAGAAAACAGCCCAATGTAAGTGTGGGCATCATGTTTGTTCCCGAAATTACAGCAGAATTCCTTACTGAGTATACACTTGGCGGAGAGAAAGTTTCTGGTGTGGAGTCATTCAAATATGTGGATGGAAAGGTAGAGTGGAGAGGCAATCTGTATGAGAGTCTCCAATTTGATCCAGTTAACTATTCGGAGAGTGTTTTTGAGTTGAAGGATGTAACCATCGGTATCAATTTCCACTGGGAGAGAAAGGAGAACCAGAGATTCCAGGGCGGTTTGAGAGTAATAGTGGAGAATGGGAAACTTACAGCTGTAAATCTTGTGGGTGTGGAGGACTATCTCATTAGTGTAATCTCTTCTGAAATGAGTGCTACAGCCACCAAAGAGTTCTTGAAGGCTCACGCTGTGATATCACGTTCGTGGCTTTTGGCCCAGATGGACAAGAGCGAGAAGCTGAAAGCCTCTGACGAGGAGTACTCGGCTTGTATTGAAAATGATGAGATGATTATAAAATGGTACGACAGAGAGGATCATACCAATTTCGATGTATGTGCTGACGACCATTGCCAAAGATATCAGGGTATCACCCGTGCATCTACCCAGAAGGTGAGAGAGGTGATAGATGAGACCTGGGGACAGGTTCTTATGTACAATGGTGCCATTTGCGACGCCCGTTTCTCAAAGAGCTGCGGCGGAGTGTTTGAAGAGTTCTGGGCTTGCTGGGAGGAGGCAGAGCATCCATATCTGCAGGGCGTACCAGACAGAAAGCCTTTTGCTCCCGTTCCTGACCTTACAGTAGAGGAGAATGCAGTAGAGTGGATTATGAACTCACCTGAGGCACTTTGTAATACCACAGACAAAGAGATTCTTAGCCAGGCTCTCAATAATTACGACCAGGAGACCACCGATTTTTACAGATGGAAAGTGGTATATACCCCTGAGGAGCTTTCTGCCCTTGTTAAGGAACGTTCTGGTATCGATTTCGGTGATATCGTGGATCTTGTTCCTGTCAAGAGGGGTACTTCAGGCCGTTTGTATCAGCTAAAGATCGTGGGTACCAAGAAGACAATGATCGTGGGCAAAGAGCTTGAAATAAGAAAATACCTCTCTAAGAGCCACCTTTACAGTTCTGCTTTTGTTCCTCGTAAAGAGGATGGCAAATTTGTCCTTTATGGAGCAGGTTGGGGCCACGGTGTAGGTCTATGCCAGATCGGTGCAGCAGTAATGGGTGCCAAGGGTTTCAAGTATGATGAGATACTCCTACACTACTTTATCGGTGCGACAATAAATAAAAATTATTAATATAGAACTATGAGTACAAAAAAAGTATCACCTTGGGCATGGGTCCCAACACTCTATTTTGCGCAGGGACTTCCGTATGTAGCGGTAATGACCATCGCTGTAATTATGTATAAGCGCTTGGGCCTTTCAAATGCGGATATCGCGTTGTATACCAGCTGGCTCTACCTCCCTTGGGTAATCAAACCTCTCTGGAGTCCATTTATTGACTTGATTAAGACCAAACGTCTGTGGGTTACATTGATGCAGAGTCTTGTAGCTGTAGGTTTTGCCGGTGTGGCATTTTTCATCCCTACAGAGTCTTGGGTGCAGATGACTCTTGCTTTCTTCTGGCTGATGGCCTTCAGCAGCGCTACTCACGATATCGCAGCTGACGGTTTCTATATGTTGGGTCTATCAGAGGGTGAACAGTCACTGTTTGTCGGTATCCGTAATACTTTCTACCGTTTTGCCACTATCTTCGGTCAGGGTGTTCTGGTGATGATCGCAGGTTATCTTGAGAGTGGAGATGTGTTGCCAAGTATTGTTAAAGGCAATAATGCTACAGCGTGGAGCTTATGCTTCTATCTTTTGGCTGTTATCTTCATTATCCTTACAGTATATCACATTCTTGTTTTGCCCCGTCCGGACAGTGATGTTTCAAGAGATAATGTGACTCCTGGTAAATTGATGAAAGACTTCGGTAGCACCTTTGTGACCTTCTTCCAGAAGAACAATATCGGCCTTATCCTTTTCTTCATCCTCTCTTACCGTCTTGGAGAGAGCCAGCTGGTGAAGATTGCTTCTCCTTTCCTTCTGGATACAACTGAAGCTGGTGGTCTGGCCCTTTCTACTCAGCAAGTGGGTCTTGTTTATGGTACTATCGGTGTTATCGGTCTTCTTGTAGGTGGTATCGTAGGTGGTATCTGCATCTCAAGAGGTGGTCTGAAGAAGTGGATTCTCCCTATGGCATTTGCTATCAACGTACCAGACCTTCTTTATGTACTTTTGGCATATACTCAGACAGACAGTTTTCCTCTTGTTATCGGCTGTGTATTGTGTGAGCAGCTTGGTTATGGTTTCGGTTTCACTGCATTTACCATGTATCTTGTATATGTGGCACAAGGTCTGTTCAAAACAGCTCACTACTCTATAGGTACAGGACTTATGGCTTTGGGTATGATGGTGCCTGGTATGATCGCAGGTTACCTTCAGGAGTGGACAGGTTATCCTATCTTCTTCGTGATAGTATGTATTTTGACTATCCCAGGTATTTTCGCTTCATATCTTGTGATGAAGAAACTTCCTGCCGATTTCGGTAAAATGGATAAAAGTAAATAAGTTATGAGAAGGATAATGTCTTTTGCACTTTGTGCAGTTCTTATGGTAGCATCTTGCTGTGCACCTCAGAATGAAAAAGTTCAGGTTCTTACAGGTATCGATGTATTGGAGGCTAACGGTTTCCAACAGCTTCAAGGTAAGAGAGTGGGTCTTGTTACAAACCCTACTGGTGTCAACAAAGACCTTGTATCTACCGTAGATGTACTTTTCAATGCTGAAGGTGTGGAGCTTGTCGCTCTTTATGGTCCTGAGCACGGTGTACGTGGTGATGTTCACGCCGGTGACCTTGTAAGTGGTAACAGCGATCCTAAAACAGGACTCCCTGTTCACTCACTATATGGCAAAACTGTGAAGCCTACCCCAGAAATGCTTGAGGGGCTTGATGCCATCATCTATGATATCCAGGATATCGGATGCCGTTCATTCACTTATATCAGTACTATGGGTAAAGTGATGGAAGCAGCAGCTGATCTTGATTTGGAGGTTATCGTTCTGGACCGTCCAAATCCACTTGGTGGAGAGAAGATCGAGGGTCCTATCGTGGAGGAGGGCTTTTTCTCTTTCGTAAGCCAGTTTGAGATCCCTTATGTATACGGCTTGACTTGTGGTGAGCTTGCTCTCCTTCTAAATGAAGAGGGCCTTATCAAAGACAAAGAGGGCAATGTGAAGAAATGTAAACTTACAGTGGTCCCTATGGAGGGTTGGTCCAGAGATATGCTTTTCGAAGACACCAATCTCCCTTGGGTACTCCCTTCACCCCACATCCCACAGCCAGTGTCAGCGTTCTTCTACCCAGCAACAGGTATCGTGGGTGACCTTGGATGCTACTCTATCGGTGTAGGGTATACACTCCCTTTCCAGATGATAGCAGTAGAGGGTGTAGATGCTGATAAGGTATCTGAGAGACTTAATGGTCTTGATCTTCCGGGTGTGAAATTCCGCCCTATCAATGTGAAACCTTTCTACGCTGTGGGTAAAGGTACCGACATGCAGGGTGTCCAGATCTATATCACCGATGTGAAGAGGGCTGCCCTTACCGATATCCAGTTCCATGTGATGGAGGTTATCGCAGATATGTATCCTGAGAAAGCTGCTTTCAAAGTGGCATCAGACAAGAGATACCGTTCATTTGATATAGTGACAGGTAGTGACTATTTCAGAAAGACCTTCTCTGAGAATCACAAATTTTCAGACATCAAAGAGAGATGGTATGAAGATGTCGATTCATTCAGAGAGTTGTCGAAGAAGTATTATCTGTATAACTAGATTCTCGGGTAACGTTCTAAAAAAGGTGCTGGCTATTTATAGTCAGCCCTTTTTGTTTTTGTATCTATAAATAATTATATTTGAAGGGTTAATAAAAGATCTATGCTTATGGACACAAATGTAAAATATCTTTCACCAGAGATTTTGGTGTATGAACTGTCTGTAGAGAGTGCTTTCCTTAATAATTCATTGCAGGATCCTAATGAGAATCCTGATATAGACTGGTAGTTATGAAAAGGTATGTTCTAATAGTACTTACAGCTATCATGGTGATAGCTTGTACACAACACGAAGTAGACGATGTGTTATCTGGGGCAGGTGAGGGGAAGATATATGCGTCAATAATAGGATCGGATACAAAAGTTCAGTTGAATGATCTTAAGCAGACCGTGTGGACTGCAGGGGATAGAATTTATGTTATAGGTCCAGATCATTATGGAGCGTACACCTTTGATGGCAATACCGGTGACAGATCTGGCTCTTTTACCCGCACTGCAGAAGGGACTCCTCCAGATCAGCAGGGATACTATTTTGACCAATATTATGCAATATACTCCAATTTTATATCTTATGGACGTTACTCTAATGGAAATGGTGTAATTTTCGCACAAGTGCCACAAGTACAGCAGTATATGAATCATAGTTATGGTCTGTCTGCCAATACTATGGTGGCAACAAGCCAGGATGGGGTAAACTTCTCTTTCAAAAATGTTCTGGGGTATCTCAGGTTGAGTCTTATAGGGGACAAAAAGGTACGCTCCATTGCATTGCATGGGAACAATAATGAGATTATGTCCGGTATATTTTATTTTGATCTGGGCGATATATATAACCATATATGGTATGACCAAATGAGCAATTCAATAGTTCTTGACTGCTCGGAGGAGGGAATTCAGCTGTCGGAGACACCACAGGAGTTCTATATGGTGGTACCTCCAGTTACTTTCTCAGGGGGATTTACCATAAGTGTAAATTTCACAGATGGGACAAGCTGCCCACAATCCACTTCAAAGAATCTTCAGATAGAGGCCAATACCATATATCCTATGGCAACGGTCAATACATCTGAATCAGGATGGGCATATATGTATATCAATCATACAGGAGAGGCTGTTTCATATCCTATCCTGATAGGGGAATCGAGTGTTACAGGGGTCATCAATTTTGGAGATGGAACCAGTGCTAGTGCAGGTGGAAATTATATCCATAATTACGTGGATGCAAATCCATCTCACACCATCACAGTCAAGTCAAAAGGTGCAGAAGGCTTTGTCATTTATGGTTGTGACGGCATAACAAAAATTGATTTGTCCAACTTTTAAGATTATTTGCCATGAAAAAGATATTTAGCATAATTTTTTTCCTTTTCACTTTCTCACTTTATGCTGAGACAATAACAGAGCAAAGGGCAAGGGATATCGCAGTCAATTTCTTTAATAGTGTTCAAACAAAATCTGCGTCAGTGGAGGTGGATCTGGTATGGTCTGGGAATGATCTGACAGTGAAATCTTCGGCAGCCAGATTTTCACAGACTTCTGCCTCTTTGCCATCAATCTATATATTCAACAGAA
Source organism: Bacteroidales bacterium (assembly GCA_017630155.1). Lineage (GTDB taxonomy): Bacteria > Bacteroidota > Bacteroidia > Bacteroidales > UBA932 > CAAGNP01. The sequence continues at coordinate 7,585 of JAGBVU010000017.1, read as the reverse complement.
CTGATGGTGAGGGGTTCGTGGTAGTGGCAGGTGATGACAGAGTGAGACCTATACTTGCATATTCGAGGGAAAACAGTTTTGATTTGGAAAATATGGCAGATGGGGCCCGCTTCATTCTATCATGCTGGTGTGAGCAGGTAGAGGCGGTCCGTTCCAGGCAGGGTCAGGAGAGATTCTCAGAGTCGGCGATAATATCTGCCCTCGCAGTTGGCGATGAGTGTTTGTATACCACCCCCCTTTGGGGACAAGGAGCGCCTTTCAATAAAGAGGCACCTGTGATGGAGGGGCAAAGATGTGTGACAGGATGTCTTGCTACTGCTATGTCCATTATCGCGTACTATAACCAATGGCCAGTTTCCGGTAGTGGGACAACTCCTGCATATACCTGCTCATATAATGATAATACATATACAATCCCAGCCAATGTCCTGGGAAGAACATATGACTATGCATCAATGCTGTCTGACTATAGAAGTGGATATACCGAAGCCCAGGCAAATGCGGTAGCAGCATTGATGAAAGATGCAGGCACTGCTCTTAAGATGAAGTACTCTCCGATAGAATCAAGTGCAAATTACTCTGATGCACTCTATGCCTTTACCCACTATTTTGGATATTGCAAGAGTGCAAAACTGGAGATGGCTTCCAATTATCAGTATGATGAGTGGGTAGAGGTTCTTAAGGATAATCTGGAGAACTATGGCCCTACATTCTATAGCGGACAATCTGGATCAGACGGTTCTGGAGGTCATGCTTTTGTTTTGGATGGTTATGACAATCAGGATTATTTCCATATCAATTTTGGCTGGGATGGAACTTCCAATGCTTATTATTATCTCCCTACCGGTATGTCATATCGCTATTATCAGAGGGCAATTCTGGGACTGGAGCCGGATGAGACAGGGACATCTACTTATACAGACCACATCTTGGCATATTGGGCAAATTCAGATTATCCAGGAATAAGGAGTGATGCAGCCAAGTATGTGAAAAATCAGCCATTCAACATCTATTTCGGAGGAGTGCTCAATGTGGGCATGGCCCCTTTCTCGGGAGATTTTGCCATTCGCTTGTGTGACAAGAATGGCGCCGTGAAGGAGACAATTAAAGATGATATATATTTTTCTAATGTGAACCCAAACTATTGGGTATATATGAACAATCCTTATTCTGTGACGATAACTCAGGATATTGAGCCAGGTGACCGCTTGAAAGTCTATTATAATGGGCAATATTCAGACTGGCAACTACTGCGCCCTATGGACGCTAACGCCGTTAGTGAGATAGTGGTTATGGCACTGAATGCAGAGGAGATACAGAAATCCTTGAATATCCAGTACATGAAATCAACAAGAGCACTATATTTTTACTCCAATATGGCGTTGACAGTTTCGGTGGAGGATGAGATGAGCCAGAGTGTCGTGTCGCCAGTGGATGTCCCGTCGAAGACGACGAGCAGCATCAGTATGGCATCTTTGGAGGGTGGTACATATAAAGTGGTCTTTGCATCAGGAAGTGTGGAGTACGAATTGGTACTTGTTTTGCCGGATCCTCCAGCAGAACCATTGCACACTGAAGCTACATCTGAAAGTGTTGTAGAGGTAGAAAAGAGGATGTAAACAAAACGCCGGTTGATTCGATTCAACCGGCGTTTTGCTACTTATTCAATAACCTTCCAGCGGAGGCGCCAGCGGCCGTCAGCGTAGTCGTGGCTGAGGATCTTGAAAGTCCCTATCTGGGAGGTGTTCTCCACGTGTGCACCGATGCAGGCGCAGGCGTCATAGTCTCCAACTTTCACTATGCGGAGTGTTTCAGAGACATTTTCCGGCAGTTTGCTCAGATCGACGTATGCTCCAGCCTCTGAGAGGGGCATAAACTCGATGGTCACATCGAGATTCTGTCCTATCACTTCATTTACCCTTGCCTCTATTTCTGCTATCTGGGCCTCTGTAGGCTCTGCATCAAGCAGGTAGTCACATTTTGATTTTTTCTTTTCTATGTGGGCATTTCTGGAGCGGGGACAGCCGAACATCTTCACCATAGTGGCGTTGAGGATGTGCTCGGCAGTGTGCATAGGGGGGTGCTCCTGTTTATTGTGCTCGTTAAGTACAGGTGTCTCCATAATCTCTATTTTTCTGCGTATAGTCTGATGATATTGAGCATCACTTGAGATGCTTTCTCCATACTCTCTACTGGTACATATTCAAGTTTGCCGTGGAAGTTGTGTCCACCGGCGAAGATATTGGGGCAGGGGAGTCCCATAAATGAGAGGCGTGCTCCATCTGTGCCACCGCGGATAGGTTTCACGTTAGGCTTCACACCAGCCTCCTCCATCGCTTTGATGGCGGTCTCGATGATATGGTAGTGAGGCTCCACCTCTTTGCGCATATTGTAGTACTGGTCTTTCATATCGAGGGTGGCAACACCTGCACCATATTTTTCGTTGATGGTCTCCACAGCTTTAACCATAAGGGCTTTTTTCTGTTCGAAGAGCTCAAAGTTGTGGTCGCGGATGATGTATTGGGTGTTGGCCTCCTCCACTGTGCCGTTGAAATTGGTGATGTGGAAGAACCCTTCGTAGCCCTCTGTGTGCTCAGGACGCTGTTCTGCAGGGAGAAGGGCATTCAGCTCAGCTGCGATAAGGATGGCGTTCAGCATTTTGTCCTTGGCGTAGCCCGGGTGGATGTTGCACCCCTGGATGTGGATCTTGGCACCTGCTGCGTTGAAGTTCTCATATTCAAGCTCGCCAATCTCTCCACCATCGAAGGTGTATGCGTATTTCGCTCCGAATTTCTCCACATCGAAATAGTCCACACCGCGTCCGATCTCCTCGTCAGGGGTGAAGCCTATCTTGATCTCGCCGTGTTTGAACTCCGGATGGGTCACGATATACTCCACTGCTGCCATAATCTCTGCCACGCCGGCTTTGTCATCTGCTCCGAGCAGGGTAGTGCCGTCGGTGGTGATGATGGTATTCCCTTTGTAGCCAGGAAGCTCAGGGAAGTCTTTGGTGCGGAGATAAATCCCTTTCTCCGCATTGATGGTGATGTCCTCGCCATTGTAATTCTCTATAATCTGGGGTTTGATACCTGCACCGGGAGCATCGGGGGCTGTGTCCACGTGGGCGATGAAGCCGAGGGCAGGGATCTCTTTGCCCTCTACGTTAGATGGGATGGATGCCATTACGTAGCCATATTTGTCGAGGGTAGCCTCTACCCCCATGGCCTCAAGCTCTTTGCGTAGCATCTCCAGAAGGACAAACTGTTTGTTGGTGCTGGGCTGGCTTGATGACTCTGGGTCAGACGCAGTATCCACAGCGATGTATCTTAGAAAACGGTCGATGATTTTTTCCATAATTGTACTCTTTTAAAACAATAACATACTGAATCCCATAAATGCCATGCCGGCGATGACTCCGATGATGGCGACGTGGTGCTTCCCGTACTTTTCTGCTGTGGGAAGGAGTTCGTCGAGGGATATATATACCATAATTCCCGCTACTGCAGCGAGGATGATTCCGAGGAATGACTCTTTGAAAAGGGCTGCGAGGACAAAATAACCCACAATACCTCCGAGGGGCTCAGCCACGCCCGAGAGGAATGAGTTGCCAATGGCCCTGGCTTTGCTTTTTGTTGCGTAGTAGATAGGTATGGCTACCGCAATACCCTCCGGGATGTTGTGGATAGCCACTGCAAGGGCGATGCCCAGCCCCTGTTCTGGGTTCTCCATGGTGCTGACAAATGTGGCCATACCCTCGGGGAAGTTGTGAATTGCGATAGCAATGGCGGAGAAAATACCCAGGCGCATGAGCCCCTTGTCACCTTCGCCTTGCTGCAAGGAGATGGCATTCATCTCGTGAGGGTTCTCCCCAGAAGGGACCAGATTGTCTATCAGGGCAATGATTCCCATCCCACCAAAGAAGGCGAGGAGGGTATAGAGGAATCCCACTTTCTCCCCATAGAGGGTTACCATACTTGCTTCGGCCTCCCCAAAAATCTCAACCAGAGAGATGAAAATCATCACTCCGGCGGAGAATCCGAGGGATGCGGCCAGAAACCTGTTGCCAAGCTTTTTGGTAAAGATGATGATGGCACCACCGATACCGGTCGAAAGACCGGCAATCAGCGTCAGGGTAAGGGCCAATATGAAGTTGCCGCTATGCATCTTTCTTCTCGCCTCTCAAACAATCCCAGATCATATAGGCAATGATAGCAACATAAGCAGCGATTGCTACCCAACCTGCACCATTTGAGCTTTGCCAGCTATAGTTCATCAAATCTACATTTGCGAAGCGGAGGATAGCTGATACAACACCCATCAATGCACCACCAGCGATGAAGCCTGATGCGATAAGGGTTCCTTTCTCTGTGCGTGCCTCATTGACAGCTTTGTCTTTAGAGCGTGAACCTACATACCATGCCACTGCACCACCCACAAGTAGAGGGAGGTTGAGCTCAAGAGGGATGAACATACCGAGTGCAAATGGGAGTGCAGGCACTTTGAATACTGTAAGCACTACAGCGATCACAGCACCGATACCATATAGGAGCCAAGGGGCAGTACCGCCCGACATAAGGGGCTCAATAACTGCTGCCATTGCATTGGCCTGAGGGGCAACAAGGGCACCTTCTCCGGTAAAGCCGTATGTTTTGTTGAGGATCATCATCACGCCACCTACGGTAGCTGCAGCCACAAGGGTGCCGAGGAATTTCCAGGTCTGCTGTTTGGCAGGGGTGCTGCCGAGCCAGTAACCTACTTTAAGGTCTGTGATAAATGCACCTGAGACAGAGAGGGCTGTACAAACCACACCACCGATGATAAGGGATGCAGTCATACCGGCAGTACCTTTAAGACCGCAAGCCACGAGAATAACAGATGCAAGGATAAGGGTCATAAGGGTCATACCGCTCACAGGGTTTGAACCTACGATGGCGATAGCATTGGCTGCAACTGTGGTAAACAGGAAGGCGATAATTGCCACCACTAGGATAGCTACCACTGCAAGCCATATATTTTCCACTACACCAAGTTTGAAGAAGATGAAAGTCACTGCAAGGGTGAGGAGGATACCGATGATGACAATTTTCATCGAAAGGTCCTTTTGGGTCCTCTCTACCTGATCTGCAGCGGCGTCTTTTTTACCTTTGAGCTCTTTGGCTGCAAGGCCGAATGCAGATTTGATGATACCTGCAGATTTGATGATACCTATAATACCCGCTGTAGCAATGCCTCCGATGCCGATGTGGCGTGCATAGGTGGTGAAGATCTCCTCAGGGGCCATAGAGCCTACGGTGGCAGCAATACCTGTATTCATAAAGTCAAGGATGGCATCGCCCCAAATTACATTCATAAGTGGAATGATGATGAACCATACCAGGAATGAACCGCAGCATATTATAAAGGAGTATTTGAGGCCGATGATGTAGCCAAGACCCAGAACAGCTGCACCTACGTTGAGCTTCACTACAAGTTTGGCTTTCTCCGCAAGGGCTTCACCCCAAGGGATGATGCGGGTGGTGATATTCTCTGACCACCAGCCGAAAGTGGATACGATGAAGTCATAAAGACCACCGATAAGACCGCTTGTCAGGAGAAGTTTGGCACCTGTGCCACCTGTCTCACCGCTTACGAGGACTTGTGTAGTGGCTGTAGCTTCAGGGAAAGGGTATTTCCCGTGCATATCTTTAACAAAGTATTTTCTGAATGGGATGAGGAACAGGATACCGAGGATACCTCCGAGAAGTGAACTGAAGAATACCTTTGAGAAGTTCACTGTGAGCTCGGGATATTTGTCCTGTAGTATATATAGTGCGGGGAGTGTGAAAATAGCACCCGCAACTATGGCACCTGAACATGCACCGATAGATTGGATCATTACATTCTCACCAAGGGCATTTTTTCTTTTGAGTGCACCGGACAGACCCACTGCTATAATAGATATAGGGATGGCCGCTTCAAAAACCTGACCCACCTTCAATCCCAGGTATGCAGCGGCAGCTGAGAAGATGACTGTCATAATTATACCTATGGTTACAGACCAGACTGTGACCTCAGGGTAGCTTTTATTGGGAGACATGATGGGCTCGTACTTCTCGCCCGGCTTCAGTTCCCTGTAAGCATTGTCGGGAATACCCTGAAAATTTTTTTCTTTGTTTTCCATATTGTTTTTGTTTGTAAATCAGCGTGTTTAGTAAAAGTGTACAAAATTAATGAAAAAAAATATGAAAAAAAAGTTGAAATAAATTTGGAGATTAAAAAAAAGTCCCTACCTTTGCAGCCCGTTTGAGAAACAACGATAACGGAAAAACAAAGTTCATTGACTTAATGAGAGAGATAACGAGGTAAAGTTAAAAAGATAAGATAGTCTGTAATTTAAAAAAATAAGTTAGGGACTACAGTTTCAAAGAATGATTGAAAAATTAATTTAGAGAAACTCGAGACACATATTAATTCATATTAAGAGAAGTTACAAAGGGCGAACAGAGGATGCCTTGGCTTCTGGTAGCGAAGAAGGACGCGGAAAGCTGCGAAAAAGTACGGGGATTGGCCAACACGAATTGATCCGTACGTCTCCGAATGGGGCAACCCACTTGACTGAAGGTCAAGTACACTTACGAGTGAGCAAACGCAGGGAACTGAAACATCTCATTACCTGCAGGAAAAGAAAGAAAAATCGATTTCCTTAGTAGTGGCGAGCGAACAGGAAAGAGCCTAAACCGATGTTGTTGCGGCAATATCGGGGTTGAAGGATTATCCATTATACTTTGTTATATAATTAGAATTACCTGGAAAGGTAAGCCGTAGAGGGTGATAGCCCCGTATAAGTAGGAATAATGAAGTTAGCGATAACACCTGAGTAGGGCGGGACACGAGGAATCCTGTCTGAATCTACGGGGCCCATCCCGTAAGGCTAAATATGACCAGAAGACCGATAGTGAACCAGTACTGTGAAGGAAAGGTGAAAAGAACCCCGAACAGGGGAGTGAAAAAGAACCTGAAACCATACGCTTACAACCTGTCGGAGCCACTTTGTGTGGTGACGGCGTGCCTATTGAATAATGAGCCTACGAGTTACTAATCACTAGCGAGGTTAAGTGCGGGAAAGCACGGAGCCGAAGCGAAAGCGAGTCTGAATAGGGCGGTTAGTTAGTGGTTGTAGACGCGAAACCTTGCGATCTACCCTTGAGCAGGATGAAGGTTGGGTAACACCAACTGGAGGTCCGAACGAATAAGCGTTGAAAAGCTTCTCGATGACTTGAGGGTAGGGGTGAAAGGCTAATCAAGCTGGGAAATAGCTCGTACTCCCCGAAATGCCTTTAGGGGCAGCGTTGTAATAGAGAGTCTACCGGAGGTAGAGCTACTGATTGGATGCGGGGGCTTCACCGCCTACCAAATCCTGACAAACTCCGAATGCCGGTAGTATGATTTACAGCAGTGAGCCAGTGGGTGCTAATGTCCACTGACAAAAGAGGAACAACTCAGACCAGCAACTAAGGTCCCCAAGCATATGCTAAGTTAAACTAACGATGTTTTGTTGCATAGACAGCTAGGATGTTAGCTTGGAAGCAGCTATTCATTCAAAGAG
>JAGBVU010000016.1 GCA_017630155.1 Bacteroidales bacterium | reverse complement strand
GTAGAGCATCAGCCTTCCAAGCTGAGGGTCGCGGGTTCGAACCTCGTCTTCCGCTCCACAACAAGCCAGTGTAGCTCAGGGGTAGAGCGCTTCCTTGGTAAGGAAGAGGTCATGAGTTCAAATCTCATCACCGGCTCTTTTTTTGTAGAAAAATATTAAATTTAACATTTAAGTATATATACTACTATGGCAAAAGAAACCTTTAAAAGGGACAAACCCCACGTAAACATTGGTACCATTGGTCACGTTGACCACGGTAAAACCACTTTGACCGCTGCAATTACTACAGTACTTGCTAAAGCTGGTCTTTCAGAGTTGCGTTCATTTGACTCTATCGACAACGCTCCTGAGGAGAAAGAAAGAGGTATCACTATCAACACTGCTCACGTAGAGTATCAGACTGCTAATCGTCACTATGCTCACGTTGACTGCCCTGGCCACGCCGACTACGTTAAAAACATGGTTACTGGTGCTGCTCAGATGGACGGTGCTATCCTTGTTTGTGCTGCTACTGATGGTCCTATGCCTCAGACTCGTGAGCACATTCTTCTTGCACGTCAGGTAAACGTTCCTAGAATCGTTGTTTTCCTTAACAAAGTTGATATCGTTGATGACCCTGAGATGATCGACCTAGTAGAGATGGAAGTTCGCGAGCTTCTAAGCTTCTATGAGTTCGACGGTGATAACGCTCCTGTTATCCGTGGTTCAGCTCTTGGTGCTCTTAACGGTGACCCTACTTGGGAAGCTAAAGTTATGGAGCTTATGGCAGCTGTTGACGAGTGGGTTCCACTTCCACAACGTGACAACGAGAAACCTTTCTTGATGCCTATCGAGGATATCTTCTCAATCACTGGCCGTGGTACTGTAGCTACTGGTAGAATTGAGACAGGTGTTGTTAAAACTGGTGACGAGGTTCAGATCATCGGTCTTGGTGAAGAGCCTAAGAAATCAGTAGTAACAGGTGTTGAGATGTTCCGTAAAATCCTTGACACAGGTGAAGCTGGTGACAACGTAGGTCTATTGCTTCGTGGTATTGATAAGAAAGAGGTTAAGAGAGGTCAAGTTATCGCTCACCCTAACACTATCACTCCTCACAAAACTTTCCAAGCAGCTATCTACGTATTGAAGAAAGATGAAGGTGGTCGTCACACTCCATTCAAGAACAAATATCGTCCTCAGTTCTTCATCCGTACACTTGATATCACTGGTGAGATCACTCTTCCAGAAGGTGTAGAAATGGTAATGCCTGGTGATAACGTACAGATTACTGTTGATCTTATCTACCCTGTAGCTATCAACGAAGGTCTACGTTTCGCTATCCGTGAAGGTGGTAGAACCGTTGGTTCAGGTCAGGTAACCAAAATTATTGACTAATTCTTAAAGAATTATCATAAAACCTAGTTCGTAGGTTTCGGCCTACGAACTTTTTTAGGGGCATAGTTTAATGGCAGAATAGCGGTCTCCAAAACCGTTGATGGGAGTTCGATTCTCTCTGCCCCTGCAAAATAGCTTTAGGTTACGCGGAAGCTGTTTAACAGCGATACTTTGACAAAGCTTCCATTGTTAAGTGTCGGCAAATTTAAAAAAATGAGCAAAATTTCGTTGTATTTTAAAGAGTCTTATACCGAGCTTACTAAGAAGGTGAGCTGGCCTTCTTGGTCATCACTTCAGAGTTCAGCCATTCTTGTAATGGTTGCATCGGTGATTTTCGCGTTGGTCATCTTTGCTATGGACTTTTGTTTCAGGCATCTAATGACATTTATTTACCAACTTTTGTACTAGTACGGAGATATGAGTGAAATTACCAAAAAATGGTACGTTTTACGTGCTGCAGGTGGTAAGGAGAAGAAAGCTAAGGAGTACTTGGAGAACGAAGTCAGAAGACTTGGTTTGGGTGAGTACGTATCTCAAGTTCTAATTCCTACCGAGAAGATTTATCAGGTTAAGAATGGCAAAAAGGTTAGCATGGAGAGAATTTTCTTCCCAGGCTATATTCTTATTGAAGCCCATCTTACCGGTGAATTGCAGCATATCATCCGCAATGTCCCCAACATCTCTGGCTTTTTGACTGAGAAGAGCGACAAGGACAAAAATGACAAACAGCCTGTTCCACTAAGACCTTCAGAAGTTAACAGAATACTTGGTCGCGTAGACGAACTGCTTGAGCAGGACGAAGAGAACGTAACTCCATTCTACGTGGGTGAGTCTGTTAAGATCACAGATGGTCCATTCAACGGCTTTGACGGTACAATTGAGGAAGTACTTCACGACAAGAAGAAGCTTAAAGTAATAGTTAAGATCTTCGGAAGAAAGACAATTTTGGAACTAAATTTCGTTCAAGTAGTTAAAGAATAATTAATTAAACAACATTATGGCTAAAGAAATTGCCGCATTTATTAAGTTGCAGATTAAGGGCGGAGCAGCCAATCCATCACCTCCAGTAGGTCCTGCACTAGGTTCTAAGGGTGTGAACATTATGGATTTCTGCAAACAATTCAATGCTCGCACCCAAGATAAAGCAGGCAAGGTTTTACCTGTAATTATCACTGTTTACAGCGATAAATCTTTCACATTTGTTGTTAAGCAACCACCTGTAGCAGTTCAACTTAAAGAGGCTGCTAAAATTTCTACCGGTTCATCAGAGCCTAACAGAAAGAAAGTTGCTACCATCACTTGGGATCAGGTTAAAACTATTGCTCAGGACAAAATGCCTGACATGAATGCATTTACTTTGGCATCTGCAATGTCAATGGTTGCAGGTACCGCAAGAAGTATGGGTATCAAAGTAGAGGGAGAATTTCCTGCCGATGTAAAATAATCACACGCTATGGCTAAACTAACTAAAAATCAAAAAGTAGCTCACGCTAAAGTTGATGCCAACAAGCAGTACAAACTATTTGAGGCTTGTGAATTGGTAAAAGAGGTATCTTATACCAAATTCGATGGTTCAGTAGAGCTTGCTGTAAGACTTGGTGTTGACCCTCGTAAAGCTAACCAGATGGTACGTGGCGTTGTGACCCTTCCACACGGTACAGGTAAGGTAACCCGCGTATTGGTTCTATGTACACCTGACAAAGAGGCTGAAGCTAAAGAAGCTGGAGCTGACTTCGTAGGTTTGGATGAATATATTGAGAAGATCAAAGGTGGTTGGACAGATGTTGACGTTATCATCTGTACCCCTTCAGTAATGGCTAAAATCGGCCCTATCGGTCGTATCCTTGGTCCTCGTGGTCTTATGCCTAACCCTAAAACTGGTACTGTTACCATGGAAATTGGTAAAGCAGTTAAAGAGGTTAAAGCTGGTAAGATTGACTTCAAGGTTGACAAGACTGGTATCGTTCACGCTGCAATCGGTAAAGTATCTTTCAGTGCTCAGGCCCTTGCAGAGAATGCCGCTGAAATGCTCAATACTATAGTTAAACTTAAACCACAGGCTTTGAAAGGTACTTACGTTAAGAGCGTATACCTATCAGCAACTATGAGCCCTGGTATCAATGTAGACAGTAAATCACTCAGTGCATCAGCTGAATAATAATTAGTAACTATGAGAAAAGAGGACAAAGCACAAATTATTGATCAGCTTGTAGCACAGTTGGAAGCTACTCCAAACTTCTATGTTGCAGACATCGCAGGTCTAAACGCAGAAAACACTACCGAACTTCGCCGCGCTTGCTTCGAAAAAGGTATCAAATTGGTTGTAGTTAAAAACACTCTATTTGTCAAAGCTCTTGACAGATTGAACGTGGCAGAAGCTGCTAATATCACCCCTTCATTGAAAGGTTCTTCAGCAGTAATGTTCACAGAGACTCCTAACGCTCCTGCTAAACTTATCAAAGAGTTTGGTGCTAAAATGGGTAAACCTGCACTTAAGAGTGCATTCCTACAGGAGTGTGCATATGTAGGTGCTCAACACCTTGAGGATCTTGTTAACATCAAGTCTCGTGAAGAACTTATCGGTGACATTATCGGTCTATTGCAATCACCTGCTAGAAATGTTATTTCAGCTCTTACCGCTTCAGGTGGAGGTAAAATTGCAGGTCTTGTAAAGACTCTATCAGAAAAAGAATAAAAAACAATAAAAACATTTAAATTTATACAACAATGGCAGATATCAAAAAATTTGCAGAAGAATTGGTTAATCTTACTGTAGCAGAAGTACAAGAATTGGCTAAAGTTCTTAAAGAAGAATACGGAATCGAACCTGCAGCTGCTGCTGCAGTTGCAGTTGCTGCTCCAGCTGCTGCTGGCGCTGCTGCTGAGGCTGAGCAGACTCAGTTTGACGTAGTTCTTAAATCAGCTGGTCAGGCTAAACTTGGCGTAGTTAAAGCTGTTAAAGAACTTACTGGTCTTGGTCTTAAAGAGGCTAAAGAGCTTGTTGACAAAGCACCTACAGCTGTTAAAGAGAAAGTTTCTAAAGCAGAGGCTGAACAACTTAAAGCTGCATTGGAAGAGGCAGGCGCTGAAGTTGAAATTAAATAAGCTTGACTATATCCCTAGATGGGAATACCTTCAGGTTTAGAGTCATAAAAGGCTCTAAACCTTTTTGTCGTTTTTTTAAGTTTATTTTCAACTAAGCAACTTACAATGTCGCAAAAAACTAATAACCAGCGAATTACATTCGCGTCCACAAAGACACTTCTAGATTATCCGGACTTTTTGGAAGTTCAGCTGAAATCGTTCAGGGATTTCTTCCAATTGGATACAACACCGGAAAATCGTAGAAACGAGGGGCTATTTAAAGTCTTCCAGGAGATCTTTCCTATCGAGGACACCCGCTCGAACTTTGTGCTAGAATTTATCGATTATTTTATCGATCCTCCCCGCTACACCATCGAGGAGTGCTTAGACAGAGGTCTAACTTATAGTGTTCCTTTGAAAGCAAAACTTAAACTATCTTGCAACGATGAGGAGCACGTCGATTTCGACACCACAATTCAGGATGTATATCTTGGAACCATCCCTTACATGACCCCACGCGGTACATTTGTCATCAATGGTTCTGAGCGTATCGTAGTATCTCAGCTACACCGTAGTCCTGGCGTATTCTTTGGACAGAGCTTGCACGCTAATGGTACAAAACTTTACTCTGCTCGTATCATTCCGTTCAAAGGTTCATGGATCGAGTTTGCTACAGACATCAACAACGTGATGTACGCATACATCGACCGTAAGAAAAAGTTGCCTGTAACTACCCTACTTCGTGCTATCGGCTACGAGACAGATAAAGATATTCTTGACATCTTTGGTCTCGCAAATGAGGTAAAAGTTACCAAGGCAAATCTGATGAAACATATCGGTGGTAAACTTGCTGCCCGCGTCCTAAACACTTGGAATGAAGATTTCGTGGATGAAGATACAGGTGAGGTAGTTTACATCGAAAGAAATGAGATCATTGTAGACCGCGAGGCTATCCTTGATGAGGAGATGGTAGAAGCCATCCTCGATTCAGGTGTTAGCACTATCCTTCTCCACAAGGAGGATGTCGATACCAGCGACTACACCATTATCCACAATACTCTACAGAAAGACACTTGTAACTCAGAGAAAGAGGCAGTATTCTATACATACAGACAACTTCGTAACTCTGAACCACCTGACGAGGCAACAGCAAGAGATGTTATCGACAAGCTGTTCTTCTCAGAGAAGAGATACGACTTGGGCGAAGTGGGCCGTTACAGATTGAACAAAAAACTCAATCTAGATACCCCTGCCGATACAAGAGTCCTTACTAAAAACGATATTATCGCCATCATCAAGTATCTCATCCAGCTTATCAACTCGAAAGCTACCGTGGATGATATTGACCACTTGAGCAACAGACGTATCAGAACTGTAGGTGAGCAGCTTGCAAACCAGTTCAGCGTAGGTCTTACAAGAATGGCGCGCACTATAAAAGAGAGAATGAACGTAAGGGACAACGAAGTATTTGTTCCTACCGACCTGATCAACGCGAAGACACTATCTTCAGTTATCAACTCATTCTTCGGGACCAGCCAGCTGTCCCAATTTATGGACCAGACCAACCCTCTATCAGAGATGACCCACAAACGTCGTCTTTCTGCATTGGGTCCTGGCGGTCTTTCACGTGATAGAGCAGGTTTCGAGGTACGTGACGTACACTATACACACTATGGTCGTCTATGTCCTATCGAGACACCTGAGGGACCTAACATCGGTCTTATCTCATCACTTTGCGTATATGCAAAAATCAACGATCTCGGCTTCATCGAGACACCTTATAGAAAGGTAGAGAACGGTGTGGTAGATATGAGCAATGAAGGTTACACCTTTATGAGCGCTGAGGAGGAGGAAGACAAGATGGTGGCACAGGCCAATGTCCAACTTGGCGAAGATGGCACCATCCTCGATGAGAGAATCAAATGCCGTTATGAGGCAGACTACCCTGTAGTATCTAAGGACAAAGTCCACTATATGGACGTTGCCCCTAACCAGATAGCTTCTATCGCTGCATCACTTATCCCATTCCTTGAGCACGACGATGCTAACCGTGCATTGATGGGATCCAACATGATGCGTCAGGCAGTTCCACTTATCAAGCCTGAAGCTCCTATCGTTGGTACTGGCCTTGAAGGTCCTGTAGTACGTGACTCACGTACTCAGATCGTGGCGAAGAAAAGAGGTGAAGTGGTATATGTGGATGCTCGTGAAATTCATATCAAATATGAACAGACTGAGGCTGAAAGATTCGTAAGCTTCGATCCTGAGATCAGCGTATACAAACTTCCTTTGTTCAGAAAGACAAACCAGAGTACATCCATCTTCCTTAAACCTATCGTAAGAAGAGGTGACAAGGTAGAAGCTGGTCAGATTCTTACTGAGGGTTATGCAACCCAGAATGGTGAGCTTGCTCTTGGTAGAAACCTTAAAGTGGCATTCATGCCTTGGAAAGGTTACAACTTCGAGGATGCTATCGTACTTTCTGAAAGAATTCTTAGAGAGGATATCTTCACATCTATCCACGTGGATGAGTACATCATGGAGGTTCGTGATACCAAACGTGGTATGGAGGAACTTACATCAGATATCCCTAACGTAAGTGAAGAGGCAACCAAAGATCTTGATGAGAATGGTATCATCAGAATCGGTGCAAATGTTGAGCCTGGTGACATCCTTATCGGTAAGATTACCCCTAAAGGTGAGAGCGATCCATCTCCAGAGGAGAAACTCCTTAGAGCAATCTTCGGAGACAAAGCTGGTGATGTTAAAGATGCATCACTCAAAGCATCTCCATCACTCTCTGGTACTATTATAGGTAAGAGACTCTTTGCAAGGGTTGCAAAAGAGGGAAGCAAACGCGGCAAAAATGTTGCAAAAGTGGAGGTTGTGAAAGCTGAAGAGGATTTCAATCTTAAGGCTAATGCACTAAGGGAGAAATTCCTTGACAAGCTTATGATCCTTGTTGATGGCAAGAAATCAAGCGGTGTGAGTGACCTTTATGGTGCTGACATTGTAGCCAAAGGTGAAGAGTTCACCCGTGAGGTTCTTGAGAAGATCAACTACGAAGACATCAACGCAGCTAAATGGACCTCTGAC
The DNA here is from genome assembly GCA_017630155.1 of Bacteroidales bacterium. Lineage (GTDB taxonomy): Bacteria > Bacteroidota > Bacteroidia > Bacteroidales > UBA932 > CAAGNP01. The sequence continues at coordinate 8,574 of JAGBVU010000016.1, read as the reverse complement.
AAGAATGCCAACTCACAGATCAAGAAGCTTGTAAACAACTATATCATCGCATTCAAAGAACTTGATGCAGAGCTCAAACGTATCAAATACAACCTCACCATCGGTGATGAGCTTCCATCAGGTATCATGCAGCTTGCAAAAGTATATGTTGCCAAGAAGAGAAAGATTAAAGTGGGTGATAAAATGGCAGGTCGCCACGGTAACAAAGGTATCGTAGCGAAGGTGGTTAGAGATGCAGATATGCCATTCCTTGAAGATGGTTCACTTGTGGACATCGTACTTAACCCTCTTGGTGTGCCTTCTCGTATGAACCTTGGACAGATCTATGAGACTGTACTTGGTTGGGCAGGTAAAGAGCTTGGTCTTAAATTCTCTACCCCTATCTTTGATGGTGCATCACTTGACGATATCTGTGAATACACAGACAAGGCAGGTGTTCCAAGATATGGTAAGACATACCTTAGAGATGGTGGTACAGGTGAAGTATTCGACCAGCCAGCAACAGTCGGCGTTATCTATATGATCAAACTTGGGCATATGGTTGATGATAAGATGCACGCACGTTCTATCGGACCTTACTCACTTATCACACAGCAGCCACTTGGTGGTAAGGCACAGTTCGGTGGACAGAGATTTGGTGAGATGGAGGTATGGGCACTTGAAGCATTCGGTGCATCAAATATCCTTCAGGAGATCCTAACCATCAAATCCGATGATATCGTAGGACGCTCACGTGCATACGAGGCTATTGTTAAAGGTGATCCAATGCCAGCTCCTGGTATTCCAGAGGCTCTGAACGTTATCCTTCACGAGCTTCGCGGACTTGGCTTGAGCATTAGCTTAGATTAATTACTTGGTTTTTGAAATTTGAAAATTCAACAATATGTCTTTTAAGAAAGAGATTAAGATTAAAAGCAATTTCAACAAGATTACTATTGGACTTGCTTCTCCTGAAGAGATCCTTGCGAGATCTTCAGGAGAGGTCCTCAAGCCCGAAACTGTAAACTATCGCACCTATAAACCTGAAAGAGACGGTCTATTCTGCGAAAGAATCTTCGGACCATCGAAGGACTATGAGTGCCACTGCGGTAAATACAAAAGAATCCGCTACCGTGGTATCATCTGCGACCGTTGCGGTGTAGAGGTTACAGAGAAAAAGGTTCGTAGAGAGAGAATGGGTCACATCACCCTTACTGTACCGGTAGCACACATCTGGTACTTCCGCTCTACCCCTAATAAGATCGGTTACCTTCTCGGTATCCCTTCCAAGAAGCTTGAGTCTATCATCTACTACGAAAGATACATCGTTATTCAGGCCGGTGCAGCTGCTGAACAAGGTATCAGCAATATGGCACTGCTTTCAGAAGATGAATACCTTAATGTATTGGATAACCTTCCAAAAGAGAACCAGCTTCTTGAGGATTCAGATCCAAACAAATTCATCGCAGGTATGGGTGCAGAGGCCATCTATACCCTACTCCAAGGCTTGAATCTTGATGAACTATCATACGAACTCAGACATAAAACTGAGAGCGAAACATCACAACAACGTAAAGCTGAAGCACTTAAGAGACTAAGTGTTATCGAGGCTTTCCGTGAGTCACAAGACATGAACAAACCTGAGTGGATGATTCTCAAGGTTATCCCTGTCACCCCTCCAGATTTGAGACCTCTTGTTCCACTTGATGGTGGACGTTTCGCAACATCTGACTTGAATGACCTTTACAGAAGGGTTATCATCAGAAACAACCGTCTGAAGAGACTTATCGAGATTAAGGCTCCTGAGGTTATCCTCCGCAACGAGAAACGTATGCTACAGGAGGCTGTTGACTCTTTGTTCGACAACTCACGCAAATCAAACGCAGTTAAGACTGAGGCCAACAGAACCCTTAAATCATTGTCTGACAGCTTGAAAGGTAAACAAGGTCGTTTCCGTCAGAACTTGCTCGGTAAACGTGTTGACTACTCAGCCCGTTCTGTTATCGTTGTAGGTCCTGAGCTCAAGATGCACGAGTGCGGTCTTCCAAAATATATGGCAGCAGAGCTTTACAAACCATTTATCATAAGAAAACTTATCGAGAGAGGTATTGTGAAGACTGTAAAATCTGCCAAGAAGATTGTGGACAGAAAAGATCCAGTTATCTGGGATATCCTTGAGAACGTAATGAAGGGTCACCCAGTACTGCTCAACCGTGCACCTACACTTCACCGTCTCGGTATCCAGGCATTCCAGCCTAAGCTTATCGAAGGTAAAGCTATCCAGTTGCACCCTCTTGCATGTACAGCGTTCAACGCCGACTTCGACGGTGACCAGATGGCGGTACACTTGCCACTTGGCAATGCTGCGATCCTTGAGGCTCAGCTACTTATGCTTGGTTCACACAACATCCTTAACCCTGCCAACGGTGCTCCTATCACCGTACCTTCTCAGGACATGGTGCTTGGTTTGTACTACATCACCAAACCACGTCCGGGTGCCAAGGGTGAAGGTATGAAATTCTACGCTCCAGAAGAGGCTATCATCGCTCACAATGAGGGTAGAGTATCACTACACGCCAAAGTATCAGTAAGACTTCCAAAGAATGCAAAAGACCTTTCTGAAGGTTACTATATCAAAGAGGACACCACAGTAGGTAGAATCATCTTCAACCAGGTAGTTCCTGAAGAGGTTGGTTATATCAATACAGTACTTACCAAAAAATCACTCCGTGATATCATCGGTAACGTAATTAAAGTATGCGGTGTAGCACGTACAGCACAGTTCCTTGATGACATCAAGAGCATCGGTTACAATATGGCGTTCAAAGGTGGCCTTTCATTCAACCTTGCAGACGTTATAGTTCCAGAGCAGAAAGCAGCTCTTGTAGAGGAGGGTTACAAAAATGTGGAAGGTATCCAGGACAGCTACAACATGGGTCTTATCACCAACAACGAGCGTTACAACCAGATTATCGATATCTGGACCAACACCAACTCCCGTTTGACCAACATGGTGACCAAGAACATTGAGGCTGACCAACAGGGCTTCAACCCTATCTATATGATGCTTGACTCAGGTGCCCGTGGTTCTAAAGAGCAGATCCGTCAGCTTTGCGGTATGCGTGGTCTTATGGCTAAACCTCAAAAATCCGGTTCGACAGGTGCAGAGATTATCGAGAACCCTATCCTTTCAAACTTTAAAGAGGGTCTGTCAGTTCTTGAGTACTTCATCTCTACCCACGGTGCCCGTAAAGGTCTTGCCGATACCGCGCTTAAGACAGCTGACGCAGGTTACTTGACACGTCGTCTTGTAGACGTATCGCACGACGTTATCATCAACGAAGAGGACTGCGGTACACTTAGAGGTCAAATCGCTACAGCTATCAAGAATAAAGATGAGGTAGTGGAATCACTTGCAGAGAGAATCCTTGGTAGAACATCTGTACACGACATCTATAACCCTCTTACTGGTGAACTTATCCTCCCTGCAGGTGAGCAGATCACTGAGGAGATTGCAGAACAGATTGGCAAACTTCCTATCGAACAGGTAGAGATCCGTTCAGTACTTACTTGCGAATCTAAGAAAGGTGTATGCGCCAAATGTTATGGCCGTAACCTCGCTACAGGCCGTATGGTAGAGAAAGGTGAGGTTGTGGGTGTAATCGCAGCACAATCAATCGGTGAGCCAGGTACACAGCTTACACTTCGTACATTCCACGTCGGTGGTACTGCATCAAGTGTAGCATCTGAGTCTGAGATCGTGGCACGCTACGACGGTCGTCTTGAGATCGATGAACTTAGAACTGTAGAGGTTACCAACGAAGACGGAACCAAATATGAAGTGGTTATCGGCCGTACAGCAGAAATGCGTATTGTGGATGCAAACACTGGCATCACACTATCACAACACGATATCCCTTACGGTGCGAAACTCTATATGAAGAACGACACCCTTGTAACCAAAGGTGACAAGATCTGCGAATGGGATGCCTACAACGCAGTAACCATCTCAGAGGTAGATGGTACAGCAGAGTACGACAGCCTTGTAGAGGGTGTTACCTATAGGGAAGAGGCAGCTGACGAGTTCTCACTACACCGCGAGAAAGTGGTTATCGAGTCACGTGACAGATCAAAGAACCCTTCTATCGTAATCAAGAAAGATGGCATCGAGGTTAAACAGTACAACTTGCCTGTAGGTGCCCACATTATGGTAGAAAAAGGTCAGGAGATCAAAGTGGGTGATGTAATCGTGAAGATCCCAAGAGCAATCGGTAAATCTGGCGATATCACCGGTGGTCTTCCACGTGTTACTGAGCTATTCGAGGCACGTAACCCTTCTAACCCTGCAGTAGTAGCCGAGATCAACGGTGAGGTTGTAATGGGTAAGATCAAACGTGGTAACAGGGAGATCATCATCAGATCCAAGACAGGTGACGAGAAACACTATCTCGTACCACTTTCAAAACAGATCCTTGTACAGGAGAACGACTATGTAAGGGCAGGTATGCCACTATCAGACGGCGCAGTATCTCCATCTGATATCCTCAATATCCTTGGTCCAATCAAGGTTCAGGAGTATATCGTTAACGAAGTACAGGCTGTATACCGTATGCAAGGTGTGAAGATCAACGACAAGCACTTCGAAATCATCGTACGTCAGATGATGCGTAAAGTACAAATCGTAGATCCAGGTGATACACACTTCCTACCTGAGCAACTTGTCGACAAATGGGAATTCAATCACGAAAATGATGAAATCTTCGACAAGAAAGTGGTAACCGATGCAGGTGATTCACAAGAGCTCAAACCTGGTCAGATCGTTACTCTACGTAAGCTTAGAGATGAAAACTCTATCCTCAAACGTCAGGACCTCAAACTTGTAGAGGCTCGCGATGCTATCCCTGCTACATCCAACCAGATACTACAGGGTATCACCCGTGCAGCCCTCAAGACAAGCAGCTTTATGTCTGCAGCATCATTCCAGGAGACTACCAAAGTTCTTTCAGATGCAGCTATCAGAGGTAAAGTTGATACCCTTGAAGGTCTTAAAGAGAACGTTATCTGCGGACATCCAATCCCTGCAGGTACCGGCTTGAGAGAGTACGAGAGGATCATCGTGGCATCTATGGATGACTACAAGAAGATGACTGGTGTACAGGAGTAAGAAGACCTGTAATTGCATAAAAATAGCCGACTCAATCGAGTCGGCTTATTTTTTTATATTAACTCATTATTGTTTGAGGAATTCCACCACTTTAATAAGGCTCTGAGGATCTTTCCATTTGATTTTGTTCTCTTTAAGGAAAGCCTTGAACTCCCCTAGCCTGCTCTCAGGAAGGAAAGTCTCCACCCCTTTTTTTGATGCTGGATAGACATCCTTTCCGGTAACAAGATAATACTTGCAGATAAGGGAAATGGACTCACCGCTGTTGCGATTCTGCCACATCTCCATATGATTGGTGTTTGCACCGACCATATCTATAGAGGTGAGCAATCTTGTTGCCTGGGTAGTAGAGGACGAACCATACGCACCACCAGTCTCCCTGAGTTTGTCCATATCGGCATAATAGTGGGCCGCTACGAAGCCACCCTCTGTGGTTGCCACCACCTTCATCACATCTCCGTTTACTACATTATATCTCTCCTCCCCTATCTGGATAAAGAAAATATCCCTGTTCATAGCCTCTTTTACCAGGCCATTCTCCACATAGTGAAGTCTCCCCTTCTGAACGTGAACATTCAATGGGTGCTGAAGTTTTGATCCGCCAGTAAGATGAACTACACCTTGGGTAAACTGCGGATATAGATATGGCCAGGTGGTAGAACACTCCTGAGCTGAAAGGGCGATGCTTGCAAGCAGCGCGACAATGGTAACTAGAATCTTTTTCATCTCATTAAAATTTACTTTATACAAAGTTAATTTTTTTTCGCAAAGGGACAATAGACCATAAAAAAAAGCACCCTCATCGAGGGTGCTTTGATGAAATCAACATATAAACTATAGGGCAAATTCGCCTCTAGCTTTAAGATATGCTGGAACTGATTTGGCAGCTTTAGCAGAAGTTGAAGTTGGAAGAGTATTGCTAACCTTGATAAAAGTAACACTTGAATCAATGAAATCAAATAGTTCAACTTGACCACCACTTATATAACCTACTGCATAAGGATCCTGGCTCTCTAACCAACCATTGTCCTGTAGTTCAAGTACACAGTTGCCTTTGTTAGTGAGCCCATTCTCTGTGTATCCCAAGAACAAGAATTGAATCGATTGGAATACTTCATAAGGGCCATAAGGGAGTGCAAGTGTACCCTTCTCCTCATCCCAAGTAGCAGCTACAGGGCCAACCATACCATATTTCAAATAACAATATGGAGCCATACCGTAGACATTGAAAGTGGTCTCATCAACCTCCTCTACAAGGATTTGCCAGCTGTATGAATCACCCCAATAATCAACTACTTTGGCAGCGTATACACCTTCAAGACCGTCACTTTCCAAGAATCTGTTATAAGCAGTATTTCTTTCAAATGCATTGTTAGTGTTACCATATTCATCTTCCATAACACCCTCAGCGATGAGGATATCAATGTCAGTAGTAAATTCTGGTGTCTCATCCAACATAAATGCGAAAGTGGTGTCATTCAGATATCCATATGTAGAAACAGGATATAGGTACTCAGTACCATTGTAGTTATGTCTTACTTTAACTACCCAGTCAGCATCCTTATCCAATACAGAAAGAACTCTGCCTGGAGTCTCAAACATAGGAACTACAGTCGAAGGATCAGAGAAGTAAACAAGGGTATCACCTTTTTCATTCTCAGAGGTCCAGGTCAAATCAAATGTCTCAGTAGGGATACGGCTGGCAAGACCTTTAGTGGTCACCTTACCGCTTTTAACCTCAAAGCTATTTACATTATAACCAGGAGCGATGCTGTCCACTGCATCTTTGAAAAGACCTTTTTCAAATGTATAGATCACATATGCACCAGGTACATTCTTAACTACTGGGAAAGTAGCAGTATTACCTTTTACAGTAATCTTGGCAGCAGGAACATCAATAGTAGTTGCATCCTCAGGGTTGTTAATTTTATAGTAAGTAGCATATGCTTTACCTTCTTTATTAACTTTTACAGCCTCAGTGAAAGTAAGGGATACTGAACCGTCCTTTCCTGCTGAGAATGATTTGAGCTTAGGGGCAACTTTGTCAGATGTGTGGGTAGTAGCTGTAGTAACAGAGGTTTGCTGACCTTGCTCACTGGTAGCAGCTGCGTAAACAGTGTAATCAGTGTTAGGATTAAGACCTTTAATCACTACAGTTTTGGTAGCCTCGTTCTTAACGTCAACAAGACCTTCAGCGATACCTGAACCAACTTTTACTTTAAGAAGGTTAGATGCTGATACCTTAGGATTAGCTTCGCCAGCCAACACTGCAAAAGAGTAGAAATTAGTACCCGATGCAGGGGTAATTGTGGCGGTGAATGTAGAGTCACCAACTGCTGAAATCACGATTTCAGGGGCGTTAACGGTAGATGGTGCCAATGACTTAGGCTCTTCAAATTTGAGACAGCTGGTCACTGCAAGCATTACCATTGCGGCTAGTAATAATATTTTCTTCATAGTAATTTACAGTGTTTAATTATTTTTTGACTGCTTTCAAGCCAGGATTAACAATCGCCAAGTTACCGGCACCCTCAATCCAAGCCCAGAAACCATATTCGTTACCAAAGTCAAGAACAACCTTGCCTGTAGATTGGTCAATGGTTACTGTAGTTGTACCTGTATCATATCCATTAGATCCATCGAAGCCCAATAGAGTAATAGGTTTTCCATTGCTGTATACATATTCAGATGTTTGACCTAGAGGGATAGTAATGGTTGTTTTGTCATCACTTACAATACCATAGAACATTGTATCATAGTCAGCCCAACCTGAACCGTAGTTACAGATATTGAAGAACCATACCATATGATCATCTGAATCATCTTTAACCAATGATAGATCCCACTCAGTAGCACCATCCCAATAGTCTTCACCAGACATTGTATAGTTACCAAGAAGCATACTTAGAGGGTGATCGTGGTCAACGATAGTAACTGTACAAGAACTCTCTGCACCTGCTACTACATCACCTGTAGATTTGAATTTAACAGAGAATTTGAGGTCACCTGTATAAACGCCATCTCTCTCGATGATGTTTATAGTGATATACTGAGTTCTTGCTTCAGCTGAGAAGGTAAGTGTACCTGTCTCATCAGCAAGTTTGTAGTCTACTCCGTTTTTGGCACCGTTTTTACCCTCACCATCTATAGCCTCATAAGAGATAGTGGTAGCAACACCTTTAAGAGAAGCAAGGGTAACAGGGATAACAACAGTTTTACCCTCTTCCTTAACAGAGACAGCAGCTTTGTCAAATGCTACGAAAGCATCCTTGTCGTTGAATTTAGGCGACTCGTTCAGGTTACAAGAACTGAACAAAGCAGCACCAAATACGAACAAGCTTATATATGTCAATACTTTTTTCATTGTCTGTTCAAATTTTAATAACCACTATTTTGTACAAGATTTTCGTTAACATCAGTCTCTCTCTTAG
>JAGBVU010000015.1 GCA_017630155.1 Bacteroidales bacterium | reverse complement strand
TTGCTTGATAAGCTCCGCATTGAGGGATTCTATGTTTGAGAGGACGATCAGCTGGTTTATTGTGGCTGTGTCTCTGATGTTCATTGTCTTGGCGAGTTCAGGGTTTGCTTCCTGCCACTGCTTGGCTGTGCAGCCGAAGAGAACCATGTTCAGAAGATCTGCTTCGCTTGCATAAACGAGACCCTGTTTCATCTGACTGATGTTGAGTTTAGGAAGAATCACGTTCTTGATGGCATCAGTATGGATATGGTAGTTTGCTTTTGAGAGAAGGCGTTTCACGTTCCAGGATAGGGCGAGTTCGCTTCGTTCTAGTTCTACGAGGCGCTGGTACTCCTTGATGACATAGAGCTTGAACATAGGACTGATTGCGGAGCAGAACTCAAATGCAATGTCTTTATGTGCATAGGTTCCACCATATCGTCCGGCTTTGGATACGATTCCGATGGCTCCTGTCTTTTCAATCCAGTTGCTGACACTCATTGTAAAGGTTGGTAATCCAGCCTCTTTTCTAAAGTGGTCAAATTCGACCACTTTAAAATTTGGGTTATATAAGGTTTCCCAAGTACCAAGGAATTCAATGGTGCTACGGTTCCTGATCCAGTTCTTTATGATGTCTGCAGCACGGGCGTCTCCACCCTTGGCTTTTACAATATCTGTGATACAGATAAAGTCTTCTTCGTTGATTGTAGTCAGGGCTATTTCGATTCCCTGTACATTCATGATAGATGTCTTTGTCATAATTCAATCTTTATAATTCACGTTTACAAATATAATATATTGATGTCGTTTCCCTATGGAAAATCGTAGCTAATTGTTGTTGGTTTCAAGATATTTCAGAATCCAGTCGGCGAGGTCGATGTGGGCTGCTCGATCGGCTGGGGTGGCGTTGTCTTCGAGGAGGCTGGAGATGCGGATATCGAGGTGTGGGAAGGTGAAGATCTTCTGCTGCCAGTCTTTGAAGGCGTCGATATCGGGGAAGACGATGATCTTTCTCCCTTTGAGGGAATTAAGGCGTTCTGATGTGAGTCCGGATTTGCCTCCGGTGGCGAGCCATAGGTATTGGGGCATCATTGCGGAGCAGATGATGGCGGTCTTTCGCATTGTGAAGTTGAGGTAGTAGTCTTCGCCTGGCTGGTGCTCGAGTTTCTCCCATGTGAGTGCCGAGAACAGTGCTGCTCTTTTGAGGTTATCTTTGAAGCTTTCTTCGTAGTACTCGATGAATTTCTTTTCTGATCTCTCGAGATAGGCGATGTGCTCTTTCTCAAGATCAGAGTAGATGTTGCTTTTCAGGAGTGCGTTTTCTCTCTCGAACCTGATTTGTTCTGCGACGAAGAGGGTGTCTGCGTTGTGCTGTCTCTGCAGGGAGCCTTTGGGCTTCTCCCAGATGTGGAGCTGCAGGAATTCCCGGCGTGTCTTTTTGCCTGTTACCGGGTCGGCAATAGGAGGATAGAAATCCAAGTACAATGACAGTTTGCCGTCTGCTAGTGGCTTCTGTCTGAGCTTAACTTTTGTTAACATAGTACAAAAAGTTTTAATTGTTAAACTAAAAATTTATGTACTAGTAAGTTAGCGATTTGATGGGTTGCAAAAATCTGTGTTAAGGTACACTACAGGTACATTTTTGCGAAGGGAAATTTGTATCTTTGCATGTCCCTTTTGCAATGGGGAATGCGTGTGCGAGGTACATGAGAGGTACAAATCATTCCAAAAACTACCGTAAATTTACCAAAGCGAGAAATTTGTTTTCGGTCGCTTATCTTACGTAAGTACTTGGAAGCCTTTTGGAAAAATGGGAAAAGTTTGAACTCTCGTTTGGTGTTCTTTGGTAGGGACCCATAACCCGCACAAAAAAAAGCGTTCAGAATCTGAACGCTTTTTTTGTTTTATCCCCGTTGGTATTCACCTAAAACGAGTAGCCTACCTTCAAGTTGAATACAAAGCCATCAACAGGATCAAGCTCCAAAGGCTTTTTCTGGTATGTAGTTTCACCAGACATCCAGCTACCCAAACCCAATCCAAGGCCAACATTAACACACTGGTCTTTGGTTGTATGGATATCGAAACCAATACCCAAAGAGGCAATGGTTGCAGTTATAGTTGAAAATTCAGCTCCTAAATTTGCGAAAAGGTAAGTACTGACTTTTTTTACATTGAAATAGTAGCGTATATCTGCTATGACAGGAATATAGACTATATCATCACGGTCATAGTAGTAGTTGAAGTTTGGGTCATTATAATAACCCTCCTCTGTATTGGTCACTACAAAAGGTGTAGTTATGTCAGCTCCCACAATTCCACCTACATACCAGTGTTTGGTAAATCTGTATCCTGCCACAATGTGAACTCCATGCTTAGTGGCACCTACAACCCCTATTGTATTGAATGATCTCAGAGAGTACTCTGCTCCCATACGAAAACCGAGCATGGAATCTTCCAGTTTAGCCTGGTAAACTTCCCTCTGTTCATTCTTTTCCAAGATTGATTTCACATTCTCATCTTTCACTTCTTGTCCAAATACCACAGCACTTCCAATTATAAAACAAAGTGCCAATGCAATAATTCTTTTCATAACTTCCTATATTTTTTCAATAATTATTTCCATTGCGATAGAGCTACTTTCAACGAATCCCAGTAACCTTCATATTTGTCGATTCCCTCAAGGGAGAAGAAGCTGATGCCAGTAGCTCCGCCATTGCTCACATAGTCAAGAAACTCGGGGATTCTGTCTGCAGGTGCATGCCATATGAAAAGGCCTGAGCAGAGTTGTGCGCCATTGCCTGAAGCAGCTAAAGCCTCGACACCTTCACGGGTTGCAGTTTCCACCCAAGGATCTTCAGCAGCATAAAATTTATGGTATATCATTGGGAATACGTAATCAAGATTTCTGAAGTTTGCCCAATCCTGACGAACAAGTTTTTTGGACTCCTCAGGTGAAGCAAAGACGGCGGCAGAAGAGACCTTGCCGCACTTTTTGATCTCGGCAGCTACCTCGCTGGCCATATGGGCCATTGCGTCCCATCTATACTGCATCCACTCCTGGCTAGCTGTAGGATCCTCCAGATCCATAGGGTCAAAACCATGCAGCTTCTTGAACTCGGCACGGCACACATCGCAATAGCAGAAGTCCCATAAAGGGTACACCTTATCCTGTACCACCCCTCGTGACTCGTGTAGACCGTAAGGTAAGATAACATCCGGATATCTTATGAAATCGAGGTGTATACCGTCAAGTCCCTCAATCTCCGCCAGCTCTCGTACCCTATCCTTAAGATACTCTGTCACCTCTGGACGTGAAGGGCAAAGCCATCTATAATGTTCTCTATTATAAAGTTTTATATCATTGCATGATTCCCCCTGGGCATTGACCTGATACCACTCGGGATGGGCCTCTCTCAAGGTCTTCTCGCACCTGTTGGTAGTCCAGATCCATGCATGCAGTTCCACACCATACTTCTCTGCATAAGGTACTGCACGACGGATAATCTGTATTGCAGCCTCATCCCTGAATGATGTGGAATCGAGGATTTCAGGATAACCTCCGTGACACTCCATCATAATGGCCTCTATCCCCACTTCACTGCATTTGCTGAAATAATGCTCCAGAGTCTCATCTGACATTGTAAGACTTCCTGATACCCAGGCCCATATCCTGGTAGGCTCTTTCTTATTTTCTGAACATGACATAAAAATCGACGATACTAATGACATAAGGACTAAAATAAGTGACAGTTTTTTCATAATCTATCAGAATTTTGCCCTACAAACATAAAAAATTATCTTTACATAAAATTTCAAAATTGTATATAAAATGAGACCTCAATACCTTCAGCCGGGCGACACTATCGCCGTCATTTCAATAGCATCATCACCATCAGAGAAGCAACTCGCAGCCAACTGGAAAGAGCAGTTCGAGAGTTGGGGGCTGAAAGTAAAAATTGGAGAACATCTTGCCGACAAAATCCACTACGATTTCGCAGGTTCCCATGAACTCCGTGCCCAGGAGCTCACCAAAATGGTTCTGGATCCAGAGGTGAAGGCTATTGTCTCTATCCGTGGCGGCTATGGCACCATGCACACCATCAAATATTTGGATATGGAGATTTTCCGCCAGAACCCCAAATGGATAATTGGCTACAGCGACATCACCGTACTCCATTTCGCCCTGCAGAAAATAGGACTCGAGTCCATTCACGGAGCCATGCCTGGCACCTTTGAGCCCGGCTTTGACGGTTTCTCCCAAAACTCACTGAAGGATGCCCTATTCGGCAAGACCAAAGAATACACCACACCTGCCTCCAAATACAACAATCACGGCCAGGGACGTGGCCGCCTTATCGGTGGCAACATAACCCTACTGCGCAATCTCCTCTCCACCCCTATTGACCACAATTGGGATGAGCCCACAATCCTCTTCATCGAGGATATAGACGAGCATATGCACAAGATTGACAGCAAGATGTGGCACCTCCGCGAAACAGGGGTACTGGCCAAATGCAAGGGTATCATAGTGGGTTATTTCACCGACATCGCAGACCAGGACCAATGGCAATGCTCTGTTTACGACCTTATCCACAGCTACACCCGTGAGCTTGATATCCCTGTAATCTTCGATTTCCCATGCGGACACGAATTCCCCAATGCGAGCATCTACCTCGGCCGCGAGATTGAGATAAATGTTGATGAAAACGGTGGCAGAATAACATTCCTGCCATAAGCAACGGAACATACTACAGCACCATAGATACAAACGCTTTGAACAGTTCGTTATAATCTCCACAGAATATGATGTGGTGGTTTCCGATAGGGCCGTTGAGGAAATACTCTGCACAACCCTCTGCCCTCAGCATACTTTTCGAGAAGGTGTTCCACAGTCCTCTCCCAATGCCCCTCCATATCAAGTTCAGGATAGTTTGAAATGCCGTACTGGATGGTGCGGCGGATTATCTTGTAGGGATCAATAACCCTGTCCCCCTCAAGGGTCTGGAGGCAGATGCCGAACTGGTCAGGATTCACCTTGGCCAACTCAGGAATATAATCAGCCTGCTTCCTTTTCCGGCTAAGGGTCTTATCTCATCGTATATATCAGAAAGAATCTTATTGTAATCCATATTCAAAGATATTCATAATATTGGAAACCAGATAAAGACAGCGACATCCCATAGTGCGTGCGAGAGGATTATAGCTAGGAACCTTTCAGGGAAAAGTCTGTACAGCAGTCCCCACGCCAAACCGGCCACCAGTGCCGCCATTGTGAGCATAAAGTTGAATGATCCTGCGTGCACAAGTGCGTATATAAGGGTAGTCACTACAAATCCGGCATTTGCACCCCACCTTGACGACATATTTTTCTGTATATACCCCCTCCAGAAAATCTCTTCAGCCGGGCCGATAAGAAATAGCATCAGAAAAGTGAGCAGCCAGGGTGACTCACCATCCTTCATCCCATATATGGTATCCACCTGTGGCCTGGCGAAATCAAACATCCAGGAAGAGACTTTGTCCCCTATCCAGAATACCCCCCATAGGGCCACCGCTATCAGCACCCCAAGGGCCAAATTGGAAAAATTCCAGCGAAGAACCTTCCACCACCCGGGATTGAAAATCACAGATAGTCCGGCCAGCACACACGCCGATCCGGTCATCATCCACCAGAAATTCACATAAGGGGCTGTCCACGGCGAAAACATCACAGTCCACAGGACAAACGCCAGCACCACTGTAAACCAGACCCTTGACATCTTCACATCTGATCTTGCACCACAAAGGCAAAAACCTTTTCCCATAGCAGACAAATATCAAATAAGTACACCAAGCACGAGCCCCACACTGAACAGCAGGCTGAATACAAGCTGAAGCTGTGCCGATGCCTGATCCAGATTTGCAATCACCTCACTTCCGCCGCTCTTATATGAAAGCATTACACGACAAGCTCTCCATCCCGGAACCAATGCTACCAGAACCAGCAGTGAATATACAGGAAGCCAGCCCTGAATCACACACACCACCACACTCACAAATGGAATCAAAACCTCCATCACATATATTGCCACCGAAAATCTTTGACCCACAAGGGCAGCAAAAGTGGATATATCTGCTCTGGCATCGGTCCTCAGATCCCTCAAATTGTTTGAGTGAAGAATCGAGACGGTTATCAGCCCTACAGGCAGTCCCACAATCCACACACTCCAGTCAATCTCCCCTATTGCCACATAACTGGTCCCTATCGTCGGCAGGAAGGCATAAGCCATAAATATCACCACATCACCCAGTGCCCTGTATTTGAAGAAAGGGTACAATAGGATACATATCAGTCCACCAATACCGATATAGAGCAACGGAAGACCTGTAAGACAAATAAGTGTCACACCAAAAACTGAACCGACAAGAAGAAGGCCAAGTGCCAGCCCCTTAATCTGCCCGGGGAGAAAAAGACCGTCTGTCAATGTCCTGTTGCCATATGTATCTTCAGCATCCACCCCTTTCTTGAAGTCGAAATAGTCGCTCCATGTATTGCCGGAGGCATGAAAAGCTACAATATTTATAATCGCCCATATTCCGAAAGCCCAGTTCACATCGTGACCGGTCCACCAAAGGTAGAACAATGTCACCAGAACCGGCATTGCAGATGCAGGAAATGACCAGGGGCGTGTCGCCAGTAACCAATCTTTTATTGAATGTTTCATATTTTAAGCACTTACAATTGTTTCACAAATTCTTCAAACAACTCTGCAAAATCACCACAGAAGATGACGTGGTGATTGCCTATCGGGCCGCGAAGAAAATACTCTGCACACCCATCCGCACGAAGCACCACTTGTGTACGGCAAAGTCCCGGCTCTGCCTGATTGCGAAGCAATTGAGCAGGAGCAACAAAAGAGCGTGACAGATCTCCTGCGACCTTAAAAATAGTGGCATTGCCCTCGGGCAATACCCCCCTTATAGCAACCCCAAGCCCCGATTCGAAGTGGGTATCGTACTCATAGCTGCGCACCATATTCAGAGGCACGGTGCAGTGTGCAAAAAGGTATTCACCGGCAGCAGGATCTATCCGTGCAGGATTTGCCTGGAAACCGCATTGCCCTGTGAGGGCGTTCCCTACAGCCATTGTCACCAACGCTGGGATATCCCCCTCGCAAGATGCAGGGATCCCCTCAGCATTGAGCCTTGCAAGTGCAAGACAACCGGTATTGCATATAGGGCCCAGCAGGTCAAAGCACCTCAGGGTGAGCCCATTCAAGCTGTATTGCACCACCATTTCCTTCAGAGCCAGATAGATCTCCTCTGCCCCTTTCTGACTATCACGCGAAATCCCCTCGAGCTTCGCAATAAGCTCTGCAATGGGTATTCTCACAAGAGAGATGCCGAGTTTCCTCTGCAGTGCATCCTCATCAGGAGCACTTGCGATGAGCCAGTCTGACGGCTCCCCAATCACCCCCAGACGCCCCCCCTTGAGAGATCTTCTGGCACTCAATACCCTTGTCAACACCTCTACCCTATGGGCAATTTGTTCAGGATCACCGTGGATTATCTCCCCGCTACGCCCCACCTGCTTCAGATACGAGAGGATCTCCATCGACGCTGCGAGGGAATTGCTCTTGCCCGAGGTGAGGATATGGACGTGCCCCTGAATCTGCGGCAGTGCCTCCAGAAAGAGCCCTTCAGTTCCCCCTGTCATCACATAGACCAGGCTGAGGTCACCATCCCCATAAGTGGAAAAATCGCTACCGCAATTTACAAGTTCGCTACCGCAATGATTTTGGATACTGCCCAGAAATTCGAATGCTGCCCTCTCTGTAGAGAGTTTGTCGTGAAGCGGCGAGGCCAAGGTGTGGATAAGAATCTTCATACCAATTACTATTTTGCACAAAGGTAATAGAATTGGAAACATCTGCCAAAAAGGCCGTTTTGTCAGTCCCTATAGGGAGATTTGGAGGGAAAAGTTTGGTTATTAACATTTTTTTCACAAATTTTGTAATTGGATTTTTATCCCCAAACATAAAACATACAACATGAAGAACATCGTTACTATAATTGTAGCCTTGGTTTTGTGCACCTCATCCCTATGGGCACAGGACAACTCTTCCGTGGATCCAATCGAGACAAAAATATACTTCAGGCTCGGTGAATCAGACATCGACCTGAGCTACAAGGAGAATAAAGATGCCCTTGAATTCTTTGTCTCAGAGCTGAATAGCTTGGGATCCAACCAAGACTATGTAATACGCAGCATCACTGTTACCGGCTCGGCTTCACCCGAGGGCAACTCCGTATTCAACGAACAATTGTCCAACAAAAGGACAGAATCCCTCTACCGCTGGGTAGTGGGAATGTTCCCCCAGTACAAGCACTTGGTAAAGAAAAATTCTATAGGTGTAGATTGGGAACAGTTGATAACCATCGTGGAAAATTCATATGTACCATACAAATCAGACGTTCTCGATATCCTCAAAAACACCCCGATCTGGATCAGACGTGGTGGTAAGATTGTGGATGGCCGCGTCAAACAGCTTAAAGACCTCGATGACGGTCACGTATGGAGATATATGTACAGAAACTTCTTCGCTGAGATGAGGATGGCCGGAGGTGGCATTGTTTGTGAGGTGGAGTGCAAAAAACCTTCAAAATCTTATCAGGAGCAGATAGTTATCTCCTCAAAACGCTCACTTGTAGTGGTCAACGGGGATACCACATCATATTCAAACAATGATGTATTCAGTGTAGTACCTAAAGACACCATCCACTTGAACTACAAGGACACTATCCGCATAACCAACGACTCGGAGAAATTCCAACAAGTGATAGAGGAGGCTATAGAAGAGACCCCCAGAAAAGTCAAAAAAGGGAAAACCAAAACTGTAAAGACAAATGTTGCCAAAAACGGGCACAAAGGGTTCTCTATGGGAATCAAGACCAATACACTTTATGACTTGGCCCTTATCCCTAATATAGGTGCAGACTTCCACTTGGGCAAAGGGTGGACCATCGGATTCAACTGGATGTACGCATGGTGGAATATTGAGGATTACAGACTTTACCACAGAATCTATGGTGGTGACATCAATGTACGCAAATACTTCTCATCCAGACACGACAGTCCTCTATCGGGACATCACGTGGGTCTGTACAGCGAAATCCTCACATACGACATAGCATATGGAGGTAAAGGACAGAAAGCCGACAGATGGAGTTACGGCGCCGGCGTCGAATACGGATACTCATTCCCTATCGCGAGAAGGCTCAATCTCGACCTGACCATCGGTGCAGGTTACCTGACAGGCAAATATGAAAACTACTCAGCCACAGAAGAGGCAAACCACTACGTATGGGAGTCATCTTATATGAGAAGATGGTTTGGACCTACCAAAGCGGAGGTATCACTTGTATGGCTGATAGGGAGAAACAATTACACTCAGAAATAAGGACCACGATGAAAAAGATTACACAATACCTATTAATAGTAAGCATTGTACTGATCGCATCGTGTCAGCACAAGGAACTATGCTACGACCACTACCACAAAGCCAATGTAGTGATTGGATACAACTGGGGAGAATCGTTGAAAAACTACCCCAAATCTATGTCGCTCTATCTTTATCCAGAAGATTCAAGCGCATACATAAGATATGAATTTACAGGGCACCAGGGTGGAGCACTTAAAATCCCATATGGAACATACAGTCTGCTGAGTATCAACAGCGACTTTAAAAACATCGAATACAAAAACAAGGACTCCCTTAACATATTCGAGCTTAGCGCCAAAACAGCTATCTACCTTCCAGGGACAAACATCACAGCATCAAACCTCCCAAAAGTGAAGGGGACAGATGTGGAAAGATTTGTAGAGAGCATCGACACCCTTTGGAGTGACCGCTACTTGGGTACAGTCCTCATCAAGCAGCTTTGGACAGACACCACTCAGGTGGACACACTCAATTTTACCCCAAAACTCATCAACAAGCAGATCAATGTCTCAATCAGCGAGGCCGAAAATCTCAAATTTGCCACAGGCGGGGTAAGTTTCTCTATCTCAGGACTTGCCGGAGGATACTTCCCATACAGGGACACCCTCACATCAGAGGCAGTGACTGTACTCGCACCACTTACAGCCGGTGAGGACGGTCTCTCAGTCCACGGAAGCATGAGCACATTAGGGGACAACCACAAATCGGGGGTAGCCCACACACTCACAGTTTACGCCATCCTGTCGGACGGCAGCAAATGGTATCACTCATTTGATGTAACTGACCAGATACACAAAGGTTTGGATTCGGGGAGTGTCAACATAGAGCTGAAAGGGCTCCCTATCCCTGCCCCACTATTTAACGGAGGAGGAATCGCCCCTGACGTAGATGAGTGGCAAAATATCGAGATACCAGTAGTTATGTAAAATATAAAAATCAAATATAAATTATGAAAAAACTATTCCTTGCACTCGTATCCCTATCATTGTTGGCTTCATGCTCAATGGATAAGGAATTGCAGCAAAATGAAGGTAACCCTATCTCCTTCACATCAGAAATCGGAACAAGAGCCACTTCATTTGTCACTACAGACAATATGAACTACTTCTACTCTACAGCATTCAATGGTGCTGATGAAGTATATTTTGACAAGCTCCTGTTCAATAAAAATGGCGAATATTTCACATCAGACCCAGAATATTACTGGCCAGGTGATGGTTCAGAACTCCGCTTCTACTGCTATGCCACTTCTGACTTGAGCAGCGATATGGGACTTACTGAACCAGAAGGTACTGCAGGCGAATATATGCTCAAGAATGTTACCCCTAAAAGTGACATTTCAGAACAGGTTGACTTTGTATACGGCTATGCAGTGGGTAGCAAAACCAATGAAACTACAGGCTTGAACATCAAGATGCGTCACGGTTTCACCCAGATCGCACTTAAAGCCAAAAACAACAATCAGGGCTATATCTACGAAGTTACAGGTGTAAAACTTGCATGTGTGGCAAAAAGCGGCAACTTCAAATTCCCTGTATCATCAGAGAACAAAGGATCTTGGACACCTGGTACTGAGAAGACCAATTATTTTGTTACTTATGCTGGTACTCCCAAGACACTTGATGGTACATACCAAAACATCATGGGTGCTACAGGCAATATCGTTATTGTTCCCCAAAAGCCTACCGCTTGGATAATGTCAGACAAGACTAACACCCAGGAGGGAGCATACTTCGCTGTGAAGGTAAAAATCACCACAAAAGCAGGTGCTCAGGTCTATGAGGGATGGGCTGCAACCAATATCAGTGACGAGTGGAAACAGGGTATGATCTACACCTATCTTCTTGACTTCAGCTCAGGTGCAGGTTATGTAGATCCTATGGAACCTGGAACTCCTGGCAACCCTGGCGAAGAGATCCTTGGCGGTCCTATCAAATTCACTTTGGAAAGCGTAATCAACTGGGAAAATCACACTCCAGATTCAGAAGTTGATATGTAAAAACCATCTGGCATATGAATAGAATATATTCACACATATACAAGTTGCTGGCAGTACTGTCTATAGTGACAGTACTCCACTCTTGCTCTCTGTTCGGTGCCATAGACTCTCCTGAAGACAAAGAAAACATCTCTTTCACAGTTTCAGAATGGATATCGACCAAGGGGGCCATCACTACAGAATCCACGATTGAGGACTTTGGCCTGTACGGATATCTTTTCAGCGCACCGTGGGATCCTTTCAACAAACCGGACTTTATCTGCAACGAAAAGGTCACCAGATCCTCTGGATGGGCAACACAATACCTCTATCCAAATGATGGCAGATACCTCCGTTTCTATGCATATTCCCCATACGGATGCCCTGGCCTGACACTCCCAGATGCCACTTCATCTGGGGCTATAAGGATCAAATACACAGTACCTGAATCTGTAGAGAACCAGAAAGACCTGATGGTCTCGATTAGTGATGACATATTGGGCAGAGGTGCCACAGGAAAGATCAACATGACCTTCCACCACGCCCTTACAGCGGTAAGATTTGCCACCGGCCCCGAGATAAAAGAGGGACTTGTCAAATCTATCAAAGTAAAAGGGGTATACAACGCCGGCACATTGGTATATGGTGAAACACCCACTGCCAAATCCACTTGGTACCTTGATGAGACAAAAGGGGACTTTACCCTCCAGGGCCTTAACAAAGCTGTTGATGCTGGAGTGGAGAATTTCAGCATTACCAACCAGGACCAATACTTTATGCTACTTCCTCAGGTTCTCCCATCAGGAGCTACACTTGAGATAGTATTCTTCGACGGAACCAAGGATCATACTCTGACGACACCGATAGAAGGGCAGACCTGGCCGCAAGGAGAGATAGTCACTTATAAAATATCTACCACTTCCATTTAGTGGTAGATTTTTTTATTCTTTCCCCCTCTCCTGCCCGAAAATTTCTTCAAATATTTTTCTCAGCAGTACTCTATCCTTTATTATTGAGCGAAGCTCCTTCAGGCGTGCAGCATTTGGAGACTCAGGGATCCATAGACGAAGATATCCACCCTCAGCATACTTTTCGAGAAGGTGTTCCACAGTCCTCTCCCAATGCCCCTCCATATCAAGTTCAGGATAGTTTGAAATGCCGTACTGGATGGTGCGGCGGATTATCTTGTGGGGATCAATAACCCTGTCCGCCTCTGCGATAATGGAGCCATAAATGGTGCGGGGGCCCTGACGGTTGGAGGCACGATGATCCTCTGCAGCTTGCGCAATGGTCTCTATCTCTTCATCGGAAAACCATTGCTTCAGGTGGGCATCCTCCCGGATAATGCGACCGGAGGCCATATGGTGCATATCGCGCCCCTCAACAAGCCCTGTGTCGTGATAAGCGGCGGCAGCATAGATAATATTGGGATCCACATCGTAATGGTCAGAAAGCTTCAATCCCTGATCTATGACGGTCTCCACATGATCCCTCCGATGGGCCTTATCGAAGGTGTCATATCTGGGAATAATCTCCGCCTCGATATATTGTCTTAAAGATTTGGCAATTCTGTCCATTAGAATATCGACTCTTCTGTTTTGGTAGTAAGCAATTCCAGGGCTTTCATCCCCATGATGGAGTTCCCTTTGTCATTGAGGCGTGGCGACCACACAGCTACAGAGTAGCGGAGAGGGTGAATAGCAGCTATCCCTCCACCGACACCACTCTTCCCCGGGAGCCCTACAAGAAATGAAAATTCTCCCGCCTCATCATAGAAACCGCAAGTCTGCATCACTGCATTTATACGCTTAACTTGAGAAGAGGTGAGTCTCACCCCACCGAAATCAAACGGTGCACGATGGTTTGCAAAAGGGATAAAGGCCTGAGCCAGTTCGCAGCAGCTCATCTCGACCGAACACATCATAAAATAGAAATGGAGCACATCCTCAATATCGTTCTCAATATTGCCGTAATATTTGAGCATATTGATAATGGCTGCGTTGAGATAACTCTTCTGTCTCTCGGAGTGTGCCACCACAGGATTGTAATCAACACCATCACTGCCGGCAAGGGCCCTTACAAATGCGATGAATTCCCCTTCGGGATCGGCCAATCTGCTCATCAGAATATCTGCAACTACCAGATTGCCTGCATTGATAAATGGATTCCTGGGTATCCCCTTCTCAGCCTCAAGCTGGATGAGGGAGTTGAAAGCTGTACCGGAAGGCTCCTTCCCCACCCTTTTCCATAGCTCATCCCCCACGATACTGAAACACATCGCCAGTGAGAAAACCTTGGAGATAGACTGGATGGAGAACCCCACATCTGCACTCTCGAGGAGATATCTCTCCCCCTCAAGGGTCTGGAGGCAGATGCCGAACTGGTCAGGATTAACCTTTGCCAGCTCCGGAATATAAGTAGCTTGAGCTCCCGCTTTCTCAAAAGGGGCAATCTCTCTGCGTATCTCTTTCAAAATTGCTGTATAGTCCATATAAGAATTCAAATTATTTCCTGTTGTCTGTAATACATCTTACCGGAAGTCCTCTCGATCTATGGGTGGTATTGCTGGCGCTAAGGTGATTTGGTTGTGCTGTATAACCATATCCATTGTACTGACTGCCTGCAGTCTCCGCCCACAGGAAGCTCCACTTCTCACTACTACTGTTACCATGATTGGATATCGCACCGGATGTTTGGTTGAGAAATCCGGAAGCCGGGATATATACTACCTGCTGAGGGATATCCGGATTCTCATCACTCCATGGCCAGTACTGAAGGCCTTTTACCTCATCAAACGGTCTGAACCCCCTGGTGTAGTCTTCTGGCTTGAGAACATAATTTCCATTACTTATAAAAGCATTTGTAGTGGGCTTGTCATTTCTGCTTGTGATACTTTCATCACCTACTGATCCTTGAGCAACAAAATCGCTCCATACATTTCTTGGAGGTACCCTATAACCTGGAGGGCAAGGGTCAAATATCGACTTGCTGTCAGCATCGGCGTAGGGATCATGCCACATAATAGAAGATTTGAAAGGGAGAGGAGAATACTTGTCTCCACTCTTCAACCAAGTTAATGTCTCTCCTGACTCTGCTCCACCTTTGATAAGAGAGAGGGGGTTATTGACAGAATATGCCATACCATTGCCAGAAACTTCGTTTGCCTCCGAATAGTCCACTGTGGCAAATTTTAAAGTCGCACCTTCTGGATATTTATAGCGGCCAGACTGGAAGAAAGGGTCTTTTCGGCCATACTGGTAATATACAAGTCCAAAATTGTCGATAGGGTAAACCTCAGGTGAGAATGAACCCAGATTTCTGTCCATTATGTATGCAGAGGTATTGCTATTCCAGAAAGTCCCCTTATATCTGTGCACTGATCCGTTGGTCACTGGATAGATACCCCATTCGCCCTCACCCAACTGAAGAGCCGATGATGGGTCATAATCGGTAATCCACAAGTGCCAGCTCCAGCTTATCGACCTTGTGGCGTCTTTTGTGTGTCCTACACCTACAATAATGTTTCCTCGCACACCCGGAGCTACCGATACTTCAAAATAGGGGTCATCACCACTTCTTCCACTACCCTTTACTATTTGAAATTTTGAGGGGTCTATGACAAAATCACTCGCCAGGATATAACATCTCCACTCTGCGTTGTTCCTGAAGGAGTAATCCACATCATTTTCGTACTTGGGTTCCGATGACCCGTCTCCCCAGAACTCGATAGCCCTCTTTATGGGGATCCTGAATGAACGCATATCGGTGCCGCTCGGCATAGGGTTGAGGATATAACAATTTGAGAGTGGATATTTATCCTCATCAGTAAAGTCTACCACCCCCCAGTCAGATATCCTGTAATCACTGTCTGCATCCCCTTTGCTCTTAATGACAAATGTGTAATGATAAGAGCAGTTTGGGGCAAGATTGTAATCATTTGTCATATTCTCTCCCAAGTAGAAAGTATATGTGATAGGATAATCACGTCCGTCATCCTGATATGTGGCAGAGACCAGAAGATATGTACTGCCATCAGGGGCATACTTGTTTTTAAGACTCTCTGAGTCGGATATCAAATCCATTCCTCTCATATTGACAGGGACATATGAGACTATATTCATATGATCTACTCCTTCATCCCATGGAACTTCGGCATAATTCAGCTTGGTAAAATCCTTGGTCGATGGAAATGGTGCCACCACCTCCGGCACCGATGTGACGTAATAACTTACAGAGGGGACAGACATAAGTTGAACTGCCCTGATTTTCAGGCCGTCTCCCGCTGAAGCCTGGTTGACAACATTAATATTGAGTTTTGCCAAATTTCTCTTCAACTCACCATTTATGACAGTTTCCCCATCTATCTTGTCAAACTCCTGGTATCCATTGAATATAAGGTGGTAGTCATCAGAATCCTCGACACCAAAAACATCCTTCTCTGTCCGGATCTGCCGTTTGTAGCTCTTCAGATCTGCAAGGGTCGATCCATTATAAACCGGAAATTCGCCCTCAGACTCAAATGTATTGGCTACAAAATAGATGGAACTCTTCCCTGCTGTCGCCACAAGATTTACACTGCCATCAAAAGTAGAGAAATCTCGTATATAAGTGGGCTCTCCAAGTACTCTGGCATCATCATCTGTACCATTGTACTGGACAATCCACAGATTCTTTATCACATCTGCAGGAGATGATATTGATTCAGGATCATTTACCCCTTTAGTATCCCCGTCAGAGGCCACCACAAATGATGCAGAGACCTCAACCACCTCACCAGGCAATACGAGTGAAGGGGATTCAACCCTGTGGCATCCTGCGAGCAGACCCATTACAAACAAAAATATCGTTACCCTCTTCATATCACATCCTCCCTATCTTTCAGTTACACATCTTACTGGGAAAGCCCTTGCTCTGGATGGACTATTTGCCCTTATCATGTCATCCTGTGCTCCAAGACCCGCCCCATTTATATCACTGTATGGATCCTCTGACCAGAGGAATACCCATTTTTCATCACTAAGGCCATCATTCCTGATACTTCCAGAGACAGGGTTCTTATAACCGGAAGCCGGATAATATACCACATCTTCCGGTATCAGGATATTCTCCCCAAAAAATGGCCAGTACTGCAATCCTCTGATAGTATGATATGGTTCATAACCCCTTTCATACTTACTTTCATCTATCTTATAGCCTTCATAAAACGCATTGGTGGTCCCTTTCCTCCCTTTACTGTCCACGTGAGGAGAGAAATCGCTCCATATGTTGCTGTCAGGCAATCTGTAGCCGGGAGGGCACGGATCAAATATAGACTTCTGACCCTCCCTTTGTCCCCCGAAAGTGGTGGCAGGATCCTGCCATACTATATTTTTGTCATAGGGTGTGGGATTGTACTTGGTATCACTGTTCCACGGATAGTGGGCTGTATTTACCTCCATCTCCTTCGTAGTGATGAAATGGAGAGGATTCTTTACCACATACAGGACAGAGTTTTGGACGCTTGCCACCTCTTTGGATATCGCTGCATACCTGTGAACGGTGCTCCCTTCGGGATATTTGTAAATACCACTGTTGAAGAAAATCGGATCTTTCCTTCCAAACTGATAGTAGAGCAACCCCCAATTATCTGACGGATAAGTGGACGGATCTGAAATACATCCGATATTTCTGTCCATTATATATACAGACCTGTTTGATTCCCAATATGCCCCTGCATATCTGTGTACAAACCCATTCCTGACTCCATACATATATTTATCCTGGACACCATCTCCCCAATCCAGGCACTCCGATGGGTCATAATCGGTAATCCACAGATGCCAGCTCCAGCTGACAGCCTGTGTACCATCATCAGGTCCCACTGCCACTATAACATTCCCTTTGGTCCCGGGAGATACTTTCACCTCAAAATACCGGTCGGCATCTTTGGTCCCTTCAGACTTGGTCAGGACAAAATTTGAGTTTTCTATCTTAAAATCACTTGCCAGAACCCACGCTCTCCATTTGCCGCCATTGGTCCTCAATGAGAGGTACTCATCATCCTCGTATGGAGCATAACCGTCACGACCCCAGAATGTGATGATTCTCTGGATAGGGATCCTGAAGAGGCGGCCGGCACTCCCCGAACCTGAAGGGATAGGGTTGAGGATATAGCAGTTGGCCAGAGGATAGTTGGCTGTCGAGAAATCAACCAATCCCCAATCTTCCACCCTATTATCGCTATCAGCATCGCCTATTGATTTGATACTCAGGTTATATGTATACGAATAGTTTCCCTTGAGGTTATAATCATCTACCATATTTCCACCCAGATAGAAGGTGTAGGTCACCGGTACAGTTTCACTGTCCCTGGTGTAAGTCCCATTGACCACCACGCAGGTAGCCCCCATGGGTGCATATCTGTTTTTCGCAGATTCAGCATTGCTCTCTTGGGCACTTCCCTGCATATTGACAGGGAGATAGGCCACTATAGGGGTGCCGGTCCAGGGCACAGGCTCATAATCTATATATCTCTCCTCAGGCAGGTTAGGATAAGGTGCCGATACTCCGGACTCACTGTAGATATAGTAACTCAAATCGGGAATATTGCATATCTGCACAGATTCTACCGTCACAGCATTTGGCGCTGCAGAAGTGTTTTCAATATTGACTGTAACCTTGGAGATATTTCTCCGCAGTTCCGCCACAAGACGCTCCCCTTCTGCTATTCCGTCAGATGCCACCACCTCAGCCATAAATATAGGATAACAAGTGACACCATCACTCCCAATCCCCATAATATCACTCTCCTTGGTGACACTTCTGGAGCGGCTCCTGAGTTCTTTGATCTTATACCCCTGAGGAATGGTAAACCTGGACGGGTCCTCAAAAGTATTCGCTATCAGAAAAACAGCACAGGGGGTCTTGGTCGAAACAAGGCTCACCCGTCCATCATAAGATGCAAAATCGGATATATACGTGGGTTCACCCAGAAGAACTGCATCATCCGAAGTGCCGTCAAACTGGATAATCCAGAGATTTTTCACCACAGATGAGGGGTCTGAAACATCATCAGGATCAGATACCCCCTTGGTCACAGGGGCGAGAATATCCACATCCAAAGTCAACTCCACCACCTCCCCCTCAAAGGGTGGGACCACCTCCACCCTGCTGCACGATACGCAGAGATTGAGCAATACCAATGCGCTTAAAAATATTATTTTACCTGTCCTTCTCATTGTTTGCTATTCTATTGTCCCCACAATATCTGTAATTTCTTCCCACTCCAGCAGATTATTGTCTGCCCCATCCTTCAGTGGAATATTGACGGTCCAAGTCTGAGGTCTATCCACATCAGGATTATGGATACCGCCATCACTCCAGGGAAGAGCTGTAACGGTCACATTTGCATATGTGGAGTTTATAGTAATCTTGAATGTGTATGCATGCTGCCACTTGAATTCAAGTCCCAGAGCTGCATTAAAAGTGATGAGATCTGCATCACTGCTACCTGTACTGACAATAAAAGATGGCATTGTGTACTTGGGATTGCCCAGATCATCCTTCTCACCATAGTCCATTGAGAGGAGATACTGATAATCTGAAGCATCATCATCAGGATCAATATCCAGCTCCTGACTCTGGCCTCTGGTAAGCACCAGTTCGCCGTCAAATATTGTTTGGCTGGTAATGTTTGACTCCTCATAGTAATACCTTTTCATCGCAGGACTGAAATACCCCTGACCAATGATACGGTCGAACACTATGCCCCTTAATGTTGTGGACTCAATATCCTCGCCACAGGCAAAGATAACCCTCAGTCTGCTTTTGGGCTGACGGAGAATCAACGAAGAGGCGTCGTATATATACTCAGACCCGCTTGAATTGCCCAGATACACCCCGGTAACATTCACATCGACAGCTTCGCTCAGATAGATACTGCTCTCACTCTCCCTCTGGAAAAGATACCCGTTCAGATCTGTGTACCCTGCATAGGGTATTGCCACGTTCCTTACTGCAGGAAACACAATATGCATCTTGTAGGGTCCATTTATTGCCCTTAGCCCCTGACCTGAGGGATCATCGCCAGACTCCACATACTTGCCATCATCATCCACAAAGCAGGGGACAAATTGCTCCCCACTCACCTTGTCGCAATAGGTCCCGGTACTCTCGATCCCTTCTGTAGTGGTACCATCGAGACCGTTGAGATAGATTCTGTAGGCATTGCCGTTCCCTACCCCCTTGGTAAAGCCCATCTCCAAAAGGACAGAGTCCTCCATAGGATCCTTTTCCCTCTTCCTGTCATCACACGAAAGGAAGAGACACCCCATAAGAAAATATGTAAACAACCTTTTGACCATCATCCTGTCATTAAAATCTAAACTCCTGCACCGGCTCCTCTACCCAGCTGCTGGAGACATCCACCGTCACATTGTCGATCTGCACAAAATTGTTGAAAGTAAAATTGAAGCGATATGAATAACCGGGTTTGAAACTGGCTCCGGTCTCCCCATCCACCACGATATCATTTATTTTTATAGGATATTCCGCCGTAAGATTCTGATTATCGAAGCAGAACTCAAGAATATAGTCACCATCTCCCCTATACTCCTGCGGGACAATAAGAAATGGGACATACACATAACCGCTATTGGTGAATTTATTGCCCTGATATGCACTGTATATAGTGGTGACGACATTATCTTCTACCATTTTGTCTGAGTCAAAATGGAAAACACCCTCTACTGCATCAAACACACCGGAGACATAAAGAGGGGTGCTTCCCCCCTCCCTCTTTTTAAGGGAAATGGAGGTTATGGACATAGTGGTCTGGTCGTGCTTGCACTTGAAACCTAACCATAAAAGGGACATTGCGTGCCTGAATGTAAGCTCCACCGCCTTGGCATCTCCGTCGGGAACGATTTTCACAGGGGCAGCATTCTGCTTAGCATACATCAGATCCACCACATCATTATAATTGCCACCAACAGCAAATGGTATCTCATCAATTCTGGTCACCCCATCTATCCAGGGAGAATATGCACATACCGAAAGGCCGTTTGTAAATGTGTTGGCATCGGGCTTTATAAGATAGAGACCATCATCAAATGAAGAGGAGGATCCAGGTAGAGTATATTTCCAGTTACTGTTGGTGCTTACATATGAAGCTTTGATATTCACATACTTGTCACTATATGGAACAAACTGGGACAAGGAAGTTCCATCTTCGGCATAATAGACAAAGAGGCCTAGCAAACTGCCTGATGTAAAACTTGTACCTGTAAATATCGCCTTGGTCTCCCCTGCCGAAGGCTCTATATCCACATCCAGAACCAAAAACGACCCGTTCCTATCCTTGGTACAGGAGAGGAGAAAAAAGAGTGAGAGAAATATATATATTGCAACCCTCTTCATAGTTTTATCTAATTTCCTGATCAGTATGTGTATTACCCGACTCGGCCCAATCCTCTATCCACTTTTTGGCTATCGGAGCTATATTGATCAGCGACACATTATTTACATCTATTGTAAAACAATATTTAACTTTTGATGCCACATTCCATTCGGACTCAGGTAGCTCCTTAGTCGTGTAGAACTGGGCTATTACTGTCCTGTTCTCATCATTCTTGACAAATGCAAATGTCACTTTCACCTCTGTCCTGACCCCATCTTCAGGGCTGTTTACCTGCTGGGGCAAAAGATACAGATATCCCTTTGTTGAGACAAAATCGGTATATTCGGGACTTGCTGCAGATGGATCTTTTTGCACGATCTCCATATTTCCCAATGAAGCATTCAATGATAGAAGATATTTTCCATCCTTCTGTGCACCGTCAGGAAAATCGGACCAACTGAAGAAATCCTCTCCGGATGTATGGGAATGGACAAGCACATTTTCATCCAGGACATTCTGCAGTTCAAGCTCCTCTATCCTGAGGAAACAACCATCAGGAACATCCCCTACATAGTTTGCAGCAAAGGTAACCCAGGTCAATGTATGACTGAACTCCAACTCCACGGGCTTATCCATATCCAAGTGGCTATCTTTGTCCAGCACCGCTTTAGCCACACACAAATCGACCTGACTCAGAGGATTTGAATGGACTTTATAGTCTATCTTCACATTTTTATTATCCCAATCTGCTACAGGGTCAATTTCAGGGCTTGATGCATTATGGGGTGCATAGGCAAAGAAACTGAGTTTCTTGTTGGCAAGGAGTGGCCAGTAGTGCTTGGGATTGGCACTCCATACAGATCCGTTCTTGGTAACTGGGACATTGTCCATAAATGGGTCAAGTGTTGCCTCGGGATCTTTAAAATTCTTCCCATCCTCTTCAAGTGTAGCAAAAACACCGAAACTTGACATATTTTCGGTGGTGAGTTCACTGGCTCTCACATCGGTCTCAAAAGCGGAGCCGAAAACAATCTCCCTGGACGGTTCATCAACTTTACCGCAAGCGAGAACCATCATAGAAAAACCAATCAACCGGAGTATCCTGCCAAACTTTAACATATATGCAAGTTTAGCCAAAAAACTGTAAAAAAGCAAAGACACCTTATTATAAAAAGGATAATTAAAAATTTATATTTATATTTGTAAGGATGAAAAGATACGTAAAATACGCAGTAATTCTGGCAGTTGCATACTGCAGCTTTTCGTGTTCAAAAAATCTCGGAAAAGAGTCGGAGCACGAAATATTTTTCACATCTGACCTTAAGGTGGAGACCGTTGAGACCCGTGCTACCCTATACGAAGATGACCAAGACTTCAAAAACCTCTCTGCCCAGGGTGGAATCTTCCACGTCGAGGCATACAAAAGCGGAGAGAACTTCAAACATCTCACAAATGGCGCCGAGGTAAGATGGATCTCATACCCCGAAAGACCCGAATTGGACCACTGGGCATTCTACTCCCCTTCAGAGAACAAAACCCTCACCTACTACTGGCCCACCACATACGCACTGGACTTCTTTGCATATATGCCATACAATCTGGCCAACACCCACGTCAGCATAGGGGACTACAATGGAGGCCCCACCTTCAATTGCACACTTCCCCTTGACGGCTCCGGACAAGATGCTACCAGGGAGTTCATATATGCATACACCACCAACCAGAGGAGGGATCCCGAAGGAAAAGGGGTAGAACTGGAATTCAACCATCCATTTGCCGCCATCTATTTCAAACTGGGTGGTGCCCACAGTATGACAGAAATCAACAGCGTAGGGATCGAAGGTGCCTATAACAACGGCACTTTCACCACATCTGACGGGAAATGGACCACCACAGGGGAGAGGGCAATCTTCAATGCAACTGTCGACAAGATGGTTCCTGAAGACATCCAGCCCAACACCATCTTTGCAGGACCATATCTGGTAATCCCCCAATCACTGGCCAATGTAAATGTGACAGTGGATTTCAATTGGGGAGGTGAAGATTACCCCAAAGAAGGATCCCTGAGCGGAGAGGTAGAGTGGATAGCGGGAAAAAAATACATATACACTCTGGTACTGGGCGACTCCAAGGAGGATATATTCACAAATGTCGATATAATCGGATGGGATGAAGTTCCCTACGAAAACAATATAGAGGTAAAATAGTATGAGAAGATCCATAACCATCACTATCATTGCGGCAGCTCTTCTGGCAGCATCGTGCACCAGAGTTACCATACCGGAAGGGGGCAAGATTTACCTCAGTGCCACACTGCACGATCCCCAGTTGGCAAAATCACCCTTTGAAGGGACCGCACCGAGCCCAGCCACCCCACTAAGCACCATTGTCCTTGCATCCACCACACGATACAATTATCCCAATACCGGACTGGATGGGACCAATGACAATGGGGATGTAGCTGTACACGCCCCTGCACGCTTCCAGAGCAGCACATCACAGCTGCTGAGCGGTGCACTCTACCACCCGGAGAAAAAGCCTACCGTATATTTCACCTCACTGCATCCTCAAGCAGGGTGGGACATCACACCCACATCCGCCACCTTCCAGTTCAATGGATCACAGGATGTAATGTTTGCACCCGAAACCACAGGCTCATACGACAGCAACCCTATGCCCCACCTCACTTACCACCACCTTCTGACCTGCCTGAAGGTAAAAATCGGAGCAGAGAGCGAGGATGTATCGGTGGCCTGGGGAAAAATACGCAACATCACCATCAAAAGTGAAAACGGAATTACCGTAGCACTGGATAAGGATTACACATACGATGGATGTGTAAGCATCGGCTCCAATACCACAGATATGCCATTCTACAGGGCTGGGTCGGACACCGGGATCTCCGAAGGGGAAGGGCTGGATATCCCTTATCCGCTTGACAAGGTCCAATACTCCTGCTATACAATATGCGCCCCTGTGGAAGCAGCAAAATATGACGAGGTGGAATATAACCTCAGCGGAAATATAATCAGGATCCCCGAATACCACATCACCATCACCTCTGACAACAGGACCATTACAGTCCCTGTAGACCTGAGGGTAGCAAACGAAGACTATTACGAGGGTTCCACTCACGGCAAACTCTTCACCCTGAACCTGAGTTTCCTTATGGGCAGCAATATAGCCGTATCCGCAACAGTTTCCGACTGGGAAACAGGGGGAACCGGCTCCGGCGACATAAACGAGGACACCCCCGCCCCAACAACATTAAACTACAGTAAAAAATGAGAGGAAAAATAATCATATTGCTTGCAGTGACACTTGCCTGCTCCTGCTCCAAATGGATGAAAGGGGATGAGACAACCATAAAAGTTTCTGCCGTGATAAGAGATATGTCTGTATCGACAAAGGCCCAAGCGCTTGAGCCGGCCCAAGCCGATCCATTCAAAGGTACATATCCGACAGAGGACAATATTCTGGAATCAAAAGTCCTCTTCTCATACGACTTCTCGGCATTTCCCGAGAACAACAATCCTCCCCCCCCTCACTATATCCCGACACACACCAATATTGCATTCTCCAGCTCCAACCTCTTCCCAGCCACCATCGAGAAGAGCTCTGACGAGTACTCATTGACATACCCCACACCAAGCGACACACAATATGACAGTAAGCCGACAGTCTATTGTGCCGGGCTCTCCCCTGCAGAAGGGTGGACATTCGAGGAGGACGGAGAATATGCCACTCACTCCATTAACGGCACAGATGATATTATGTTTGCCGATGTAAAATCTGGAGAGTGGAACAACGTGATCCCTCCACTCGAATTTGCCCACATACAGACCTGGCTTAAAATCAGCATCTGCGCCACTACTGCGGAAGCGGCAAGGACCTGGGGCACAATAACATCACTGAAAATCAAGACAAAAACAGCTGCAAAAATAACATTCCCCATCACAGAAGGGGGAAGTAGCACCATCGAGTACAACGGAGACGGCTGGATAGAGGGCATTCAAGAGCCTAAGGCGATCAATATCACAAGTTCAGAATTCTGCTCAGTATTCACAAGTCCCCAGACAAGCTGCGAAATCATAGTATATACCGACAAATATCTTGAAGGGAGAACCGTGACCATACCACTGAAAGACCTGAACAACAATGACATCACTGATGCCAGCCAGACCAGGGGCAAACTCTTTGTAATAAGTCTCTACTTCTCCCCTTTCAAAATCATCAATGGTGTCTGTACCCTTGACTACTGGAATGACCAGGACGAGAATCTTTATCTCACCACCCCCCAAACCAGCAACTCATGATTAATGGCAGAGTGAAATATTACGCTATACGCACCATTCTCTTCATACTCACTGCATCGCTCCTGTGCCAATGCAGTGAGAAGATTGATGTCGATTTGGTACCAAGTGAATATATCACATACCACACTCAGCCATCTGAGGAGACAAAAGTCACCCTGATGAACCAGCTCGAGGGTGATGCTATGGTATATGGCTATCTTTATGACAACTGGAGTGAAACCCTAACCCCTTGGGGGACAATATCAGACGCCGATTTCTCTTTCGACGGAGACAAACTCACTTCAAATACCAATATCGCGTGGAAGGAGATAGAGAAAGAGACAGCCAACAACAAATTCAAAACTTTTGCATTCGCACCTAAAGAGGTCGAGGGGGCAAGTGTTGCCACTACAGGAACACCGAAGATTACATACACCATCCCTTCTGACCTTAACAAACAAGTCGATTTGGTTACTGCTTCCATGGAGGTGGCCGGAGATTTCAAAAGCAGCATTCCGCTCAACTTCAAGCACGTACTCACTGCCCTCGAATTCAAAATTCCATTTGCCACCGCATCTGTCGAATCGATAGTGATAGATGGGGTGAACAATAAGGGGACATACACTTTCGACCAGGGGTGGACCATAGACCCGACATCCAAAGGGACATTTACCATCACAGACCCCACTGCCACAGTGATGATGATCCCACAGACAGTCCCTGCAGGGGCCACCATCACACTCAACTATGACGGAGGGGAAAAAATAAAGACCTCCCTCGAAAACATCGAGTGGAACGGTGGAAAACGTATCACATACACACTCCACAAGACAGAGACCAAGACATACATATACTTCGACCTCGCCGCAGGAAACGTAACCATAAACTCATCCAAATACACGGGGTTCAAATATGTAAACGGAACCAAAACAGAAGTAAGCGACACTCACCGTCCGGAAAACGAATACTACGTATATCAGACCAGCTCCACAAACAGACCAGCATCCGGCCCTCCTACATACAAACCTGCATATCTTATGATCGATGGAGAGGAGGTTCTCTGGAACGATTTCATAATTAACAACACAGATATCAACTCTGTCATTGATGCCTGGAATGACACAAATTACGAACCTGCAACAAATGTAGGGCGCGAAATGTCGGAGTATTACATTAATGTCACCGGAAATCTTATCTGCAATCTCACTATCGACAACCTCTTTACCAAAGTACAGCACACTTATGGTAACGGAAGCGAGGCAGGAATCAGATTTGAGCCTGATAAAACCAAGGAAGGTTCGAAATTAAAGATAACATCTCTCGGAGAGAACCGGTTCGGAAGCATAAGGTACTGGAACCCGGAGGGGAAAAACAATGAAATAATATTTGAGGGAACAGGTTCAATAACAGTTGCTGATGTGCTTAAGGATTGTACTGATAATGGGGGATATTATGGAAATCACTTCAACTCAGCCATAGGTGGGACAGACCACAACAAACCCAGCAACGGAATCACCATCAATAGCGGGATAATTTATGCAGGGACCACAGAAGCTGAAAACTCATCTGCCATAGGGGGCGGAGGAAACGGATACGGAAAAGTTACCATAAATGGTGGCATTGTTACAGCTGTTGCTTCTACTACCGGGACGGCCATAGGAGGTGGTATTGGCTTTGCATCTGCAGGAGGGAAAGGTGATGTCACAATAAATGGAGGTAATATTTACGCCTATAATTTTGAGAATAGAAACGGAATTCCCAGTGCAGCAATAGGTGGAGCAGGTTCACGCGACAATGCAGGCAATACAGGCAATGTTATCATAAAAGGTGGGAATATATACGCCTATGCAGTTGGCGGCACCGCTATTGGCGGAGGAAGCAGCAAGAAATCCAATGGTGGAAATGCTGTAGTAACAATCACAGGGGGCAATATAATTGCCATCAGCAAGGCTGGAAAAGTAAGCGGATCAAACTCAGCCGGCGCAGGGATAGGTGGTGGAACAGGAGGTACAAATACAGGATCAAATGGTGGCAAGGCAACAATCAGGATTAGTGGAGACCCTATCATCCGTACAGGATCCATCGGTGGAGGGAAGACCAACAGTGCATCAGGGCACATAGGCTCTGCTGATATCTCGATATCAGGAGGCGACATTCAGGCCCAGTTTGTGATGGCGGCGGGGGCAGCTGAGAAACCAAAATTCGAGATGAGCGGAGACGCACTTATCAGAAACAGCTCCCATTCAGACTCAGAATATCCCCATATCGAAGACTTTGGAGGGGCGGTATACCTCGAGGACGGCGAATTCATCATGAAAGGGGGTACCATCCGCAACTGCTCAGCCCTCAAAGGTGGTGCTATCTACATCCAGGGTGACGCAGATACAAAATTTGAAATGAGCGGTGGTTCAATCCTCGAATGTACATCTCAGACAGATGGGGGTGCCCTCTATCTGGAGGGTGGACAAGTGATACTGAGCGGTGGGACAATATCCAAAAATGTAGCATCCCAAGGCAACGGCGGTGCCATCAGTATCCTCGGAGGAGACTTCTCTATGCCTGAAACAGGAACTGCCACCATAAGCCAGAACGCTGCATTCATCAGAAACAATACCGGTGGAGATGGTGGTGGTATCTATGTAACATCCACATCCACTACACACGATGTAAAAGTGGAGATCCTATCGGGGAGCATCACCAACAACTCTTCCGACAGAC
Source organism: Bacteroidales bacterium (assembly GCA_017630155.1). Taxonomy (GTDB): domain Bacteria; phylum Bacteroidota; class Bacteroidia; order Bacteroidales; family UBA932; genus CAAGNP01. The sequence continues at coordinate 513 of JAGBVU010000015.1, read as the reverse complement.
GTGGCGGTGGTCTGTGTGTCGATATGGCCTCAAACCAGAAGATCAATGCCAATGTTACCGTAGGGGCTGATGAGAGTAAAAGCAAGACAAACCCACTCATAACTGCCAACACGGCTCTCATACAGGGTGGTGGACTATATGTAAAGGGAGCCACGGCAAACATAACCATCAATGGTGGAAAAATCCTCGGAAACACCACCACTGGATATGTTGCCAACCCGGACGTGGCCAATGAGCTCGGTATGGTAACACTCAACGGTGGTGATGTGACACACGTCACCATAACATTTGATGGAAACGGCGGAAACCTTAAAGGGAACCAGGCTGTAACGGCCACATCACAGGACATAGTGACAGCCACCAAGAGTCTGGTCACCAGACCTGAATTCGAGAGGCTCGGATACACATTCCTCGAGTGGAACACACGCCCAGACGGCAAAGGGACCACCCCACCCGTTGACAACATCATGAACACCTCCTCAAACATCACATACTTCGCCATCTGGATACCGG
>JAGBVU010000014.1 GCA_017630155.1 Bacteroidales bacterium | reverse complement strand
CGCCAACGCAAAATCACATTTCAAGCGGCGAGGTACACAGGAGGTACAAAAACAGGCGTAAAAAGGCTTAGCAACGATTAACAACGATGCTTGCACAAACAAATATAGCACCCGTAAAGAGTGCTATACTAATCATTTATGATTGATTTAACTTATTTGTAATCAACTACTTATTTTCCGATGCAAAACTTCCCAAATATCACCCCCAATACTTCGTCGGTGCTCACTTCGCCGGTGATGGTGCCGATGTGGTAGATCGCTTCGCGGATGTCCTGTGCGACAAGGTCGGTAGGGATGGAGTCCGAAAGGCCGTCCCACACACGGGTGAGGGCTTCGCGTGCTGAGCGGAGCGCCTCCAGGTGACGGAGATTGGTCACCAGTGTGCTGTTGCGGTCGGTCTTCATACTTTTGCGTGAAAGTGCCAGATAATTTACCACTTCATCCACTCCAAGACGTACTTTCGCCGAGATAGGGAAGATACGGGCAGGGGAGAGGTCATATTTCCGACCGTACTCTGCGATCTGTGACAGATAGCCGTCACGCTCCCCATCCGACACAAGGTCTGCTTTATTCAGCAACACGACCACCTGTTTCTCAATACCGTTTTCAGCCACAGCCGCAGATACCCTCTCAGAAAGGTTGGCTATGTTCTGCTCAAATGTCTCAGGCCTCTGGGAATCGAGCATCAGCATCACGACAGACGCCTGTGCCATCTTCCACCAGGTCCTCTCGATACCGATCATCTCGATGGTCTCGGTGGTGTTCCTGATACCGGCAGTATCTATAAATCTGAATGTTACGCCGTTTATGTTGATGGTGTCCTCGATGACGTCACGGGTAGTCCCGGCGATGTCCGACACGATGGCTTTCTCCTCTCCAAGCAAAGCATTAAGCAATGTACTCTTCCCTGTATTGGTCGCCCCGACGATTGCTACAGGGACGCCGTTCTTTATCACATTGCCCAGGGCAAATGACTCTATGAGTTTGTCCAGATGTGCACATACAGCCTCCAAAAGCTCCTTCAGGCGCACTCTGTCGGCAAATTCCACATCCTCTTCACTGAAATCAAGCTCGAGTTCCATCAGCGACACTATCTCCACGAGATCGCCCCTCATCTTCGAGAGCTCCTGCGAAAATCCCCCTTTCATCTGGGCCATTGCCACATCGTGGGCAGCTTTGGTTTGCGATGCAATAAGGTCTGCCACCGCCTCTGCCTGTGCCAGGTCGAGTTTGCCATTAAGGAAGGCCCTCTTGGTAAATTCTCCCCCTTCTGCCAGGCGTGCACCTTTCTCCATCAGCAGTTTTAGTATCTCCTGGGCAATATATTCGCTGCCATGGCAATATATCTCTGCCGATTCCTCTCCGGTGTAGGAGTGGGGGGCTCTGAATACCACCGCCATCACCTCATCGATCACCTCTTCGCCGCGGCGGATCACCCCGAACCTCATTTTATAGTTTTCGCTCTCGCGCAACGGTTTTTTCCCCGCAGGGGTGAAGACCTGGTCCAATATCTCTATCGAGCGTGGGCCCGAGAGCCTTAGGACTGTCACAGCACCCGCACTGGAACCGCTTGCCTGAGCGCAAATTGTACTTTCGTCGTAATAATTTCCCATACTCTATTTTCTCACTAATGCCACCACATTTTCGATATGGACCGTATGAGGGAACATATCCACCGGGCGGACTCTGGTTATTCTGTATTTCTGAGACAATATCGACAAATCGCGTGCCTGAGTGGCAGGATTGCAGCTTACGTATACTATTTTTTCAGGGTTAGCATCCAATATCACCTGTGCCACATCTGGGTGGATTCCTGCCCTCGGCGGGTCAAGGATGATTACATCAGGGGTCCCTCCGTGCTGCGCAATGAATTCATTGGTAAGGATATCTTTCATATCACCTGCATAGAAGGTGCAATTGGTGATTCCGTTGTTCTCTGCATTGATCTTTGCATCTTCGATCGCCTCCGGTACATACTCGATACCTATCACGCTGGCAGCCCTCTTCGAGACGAACTGCGCGATGGTACCGGTGCCGGTATATAGGTCATACACCTTCTCATCACCCTTCAAATCAGCAAATTCCCTTACTACGCTGTATAGGCGGTAAGCCTGCTCGGAGTTGGTCTGATAGAACGATTTCGGGCCAATTTTGAAGCTCAGGTCCTCCATCTGCTCATAGATGGCATCCTCCCCAGCATAGTTGATTACCGGCAGGTCACCGAACGAGTCATTGCCTTTGGTATTTATGACGTAGTGGAGCGATTTGATCTGAGGGAAACGCTCGAGCATGGCATCCAGGAGCAATAGGATAGGGGCCTTTTCCCCTTGAGCCGCCTCTCCGAGCGAGGTGCAGGCAAGGGTCACCATCACATCCCCCTTGGTATTGGTCCTTACGACCAATGTGCGGAGGAGTCCCACCTGCTCCCTGAGGTTAAAGAAGCTCAGGCCGTGCTCCACTGCATATTCTCTGACGAAATTGCGTATTTCATTTGATGGCTCGGGCTGCAGGTAGCACTTCTTGATATTGAGCACCTTGTCAAATGCTCCGCCAATGTGGAATCCGAGGCCGAATCCCTCAGGCTTGCTGTTCACGCTCGAGTAGCCAAGGCGAAGATGACGTGGGAACCCGTTGGGATAGTCTGCAGGGTCGAGCTGGGTAGGGGGGGAGAATATATCCTCCGCCTTCTCCCCTTCGAAGAGCCAGCGGCGGTCCGAGAAGGTAAACTCAAGTTTGTTGCGGTATTCGCGAGTCTTCTCAGAGCCGAGAATAGGTTCAATCTCAGGTAGTTCCAGATGCCCGATGCGGGTCAATTGGTCCACCACCTGCTGCTGCTTGAACTGGAGCTGCTGCTCGTATGGCAGAATCTGCCACTTGCAACCTCCGCAGGTTCCGTAATGGTCGCAGAATGGCGCTACGCGCAATGGGGACGGCTTCACCATATTGATGGCAACACCCTCCATATAACCGTTCTTTTTCCTGTGAATCCTCACATCCACCACATCACCGGGGATGCAAAGTGGGACAAAAAGAACTTTACCTTCCACCCTCGCGAGGGAATTGCCCTCAGCTGCAATGGATTCAATCTCTATATTCTGCAATACGATTTTTTCTTTTCCTTTTCTGCTCATGGTTCTTCGAAATAATTGAGCAAAAATAGCAAAATAATGCATATATTTGGCTTAAAATATACCATTATGAGAAAACTGTTCATATCACTGGCAATGTTGCTCTGCACATTTGCAGCAAAGGCTGACCAATGGATCAGGATTAACCAATTGGGGTATCTCCCAGAATCGATAAAAGTGGCGGTTCTAATCAGCGAGGAGCCTGCCAAAATTTCAAAATTTGATATAGTGGATGCTAAAAGTGGCAAAAGGGTTAAAACATTTGACAAAGTCTCAGCCACAGGTAAATACGGCACTATGCAATCCACCTTCCGCCTCGATTTCTCAGATTTCGAAAAGAGTGGAGAATATTATCTCCAGGCAGGGAGTGCCAAATCACCAGTTTTTCCCATAAACACCTCTGTATATGACGGCACAGCAGACTTCCTGCTAAACTATATGCGTCAGCAGCGCTGCGGATACAACCCACATATTGCAGACAGCTGCCATACCCACGACGGCTATATCCTTTATCACCCGACCAAGACAGGTCAGCATATCGATGTGACTGGCGGATGGCACGACGCTACCGACTACCTCCAATATACCACCACATCTGCCAATGCCATCTACCAGATGATGTTTGCATACCAGGAAAATCCCGAATCATTTGGTGATGAGTACGATGCACGCGGACATAAAGGTGCCAACGGCATTCCTGACATCGTGGATGAGATCAAATGGGGACTTGACTGGCTCAACAAGATGAACCCTGAGCCGGGTGAACTCTACAATCAGATCGCCGACGACCGAGACCACGCCGGAATGCGCCTTCCAAATGAGTGCATGGTAGATTATGGCTATGGTCCTGGAGAGGGTAGACCTGTATATTTCTGCAGCGGAGAGCCACAGATCAGAGGTAAATTCATCAATGCCACTATGGGTGTTGCAAGCACCGCAGGTAAATTTGCATCATGTTTCGCAATGGGCTCCAGAATCCTTGAGCCTTTCTACCCAAAATTTGCCCAGCTTATCGGATCAAAAGCTGATGCCGCTTATCAGGAAGGTGTGAAAAAACCTGGCAACTGCCAGACCGCTTCTGTGATATCCCCATACATTTACGAAGAGGACAACTGGGTGGATGATATGGAGCTTGGTGCAGTGGAACTCTACCTGTTCACAGGCGATAGAAGTTACTACGAGCAGGCTATCGAATACGCTCGCAGAGAGCCTGTTACCCCTTGGATGGGAGCCGACAGTGCCAGACACTACCAATGGTATCCATTTATGAATATGGGACACTACCATTTGGCCAAAGTGGGCAATGAGAGGGTCCATAAGGAGTTTGCCAGAAACCTCCGCACAGGTATCCACAGAACATACGAAAAGGCCCTTGAGAGCCCATATATGCACGGTATTCCTTATATCTGGTGCTCAAACAACCTTACCACTGCGATGCTTACCCAATGCCGCCTTTACAGAGAACTTACCGGTGACAATACATACGCAGAGATGGAGGCAAGCCTTCGTGACTGGCTCTTCGGCTGTAACCCTTGGGGTACAAGTATGGTAGTCGAACTTCCTGCCCACGGAGATTATCCGGACCAGCCGCACTCATCTTACCTTAATGCAGGTGCAGGAACCACAGTGGGTGGTCTTGTCGATGGCCCTGTATATTTCAACATATTCAAACACCTGAAAGGTGTCAACATGGATGGAATTCCCAACAAACCTGGCGACGATTATGCCAGATACCAGCCAGACCTTATGGTATATCACGACGCCATAGGCGATTATTCGACCAATGAGCCCACAATGGATGGCACAGCTTGTCTGACATACTATTTGTCAGCGATGCAAAAAGATGGCTCAAAACAGGCCAAGGCTGAAAAGAGATAAAAGTTACACAATTTATATTATGTTAAATAGTAATAATATCCCTCTCCCCGAGAGGATGCGTCCCAGAAATCTTGACCAATATGTCGGTCAGGAACATCTTATCGGAGAAAAAGCGATTCTAAGGAGGATGTTGGAGACAGGAAATATCTCCTCTTTCATCCTTTGGGGCCCTCCTGGTGTCGGAAAGACCACATTGGCTCAGATTGTCGCCACCAAACTGGACCGTGAGTTCTATACACTGTCGGCCATCAGTTCGGGTGTCAAGGATATGCGTGAGATTTTTGAGAAGGCCAAGTCCAATTCCATCTTCTCAAAAGGCTCACCGATACTGTTTATCGACGAGATTCACCGTTTCTCCAAAGCTCAGCAGGATGCCCTGTTGGGCGCTGTGGAGACCGGTACTGTAACCCTTATCGGTGCAACCACCGAAAACCCTTCCTTTGAGGTAATTACCCCATTGCTCTCTCGTTGTCAGGTATATGTCCTCAAAAGTCTTGGGGTCAAGGACCTCGACAAATTGCTCACCAGAGCTCTTGCTGAGGATCCTGTTCTAAAGACCCGAAATATCGAAGTTCTTGAGAAAGATGCCCTCTTCCGCTACTCGTCCGGAGATGCCCGCAAGCTCCTTAACATCTTGGAAATCATCACATCAGACACATCTGAAGGAGAAAAACTTGTCATCACAGACAAACTTGTGGCAGAGCGTCTGCAGGAGAACATTGCCATATATGACAAGAACGGCGAGCAGCACTACGATATCATCTCTGCATTTATCAAGAGTATGCGTGGCTCCGACCCCAATGGTGCCATTTACTGGATGGCCAGGATGCTCGATGGTGGAGAAGATCCCCTCTTCATTGCCCGCAGAATGCTGATTCTCGCCTCTGAGGATGTGGGTCTTGCCAATCCGAATGCACTTCTATTGGCCCAGGCCACCTTTGAGACAGTCCATAAAATCGGTATGCCAGAGGCTCGTATTCCCCTTGCGGAGTGCGCTATCTATCTGGCCACCTCTCCTAAGAGCAATTCAGCATATATGGCTATAAATGAGGCTCTCGCAATGGTTCACAATGGGGACAACTCCCCTGTCCCACTCCACCTGCGCAATGCCCCTACCTCCCTTATGGAGGAGCTGGGATATGCCAAGGATTACAAGTATGCACATTCTTATGAAGGGAATTTCGTGGATCAGGAGTTCCTTCCTGACGGGAAATCGGGAACTAAATTCTATGAGCCGGGAGACAATGCAAAAGAGCGCGAAATTCGCGCTCGTCTCCAGAAGAATTGGAAAAAATATGGGTACTAGCCCATTTTTACTAACTTTGCAGATATGAAAGCATTGGAATTACCTCTTTTGAAAAGTTACGATCAGGACAATTTCTTTATACTCGCCGGCCCTTGTGTTGTAGAAGGTAAAGATATCTGTCGTCAGATAGCATCTACTGTGGCTGAAATAGCCGACAAATACTCTATCCCTTATGTATTCAAGGCCTCTTACAGGAAAGCCAACCGCTCACGTGTAGATTCGTTTACAGGTATAGGTGACCAAGCCGGTCTGGAGATTCTTCAGGGTATCAAAGAGGAGTTTCACCTCCCTATCATCACAGATATTCACAATCCCGAGGAGGCAGCCTTGGCCGCGTCCTATGGTGTGGACATTCTTCAGATTCCTGCTTTCCTTTGCCGTCAGACTGAGCTTTTGGAGGCTGCAGCCAAGACAGGCAAGTATGTAAATATCAAGAAGGGACAGTTCCTTGCTCCAGATTCGATGAAGTTTGCTGCCCAGAAAGTGGAACATTTCGGCAACTCTAATATCATCCTCACTGATCGCGGCACACAATTCGGTTATTCCGATCTTATCATAGATTTCCGTGGCATCCCTACCATGCAGTCATTCGGTTATCCTGTCGTGGTGGATATCACCCATTCGCTTCAGGAGCCAAACCAGAGTTCAGGTGTCACCGGTGGCCGTCCGGAGATGATCTCTACCATAGCCAAGGCATCTATCGCTGTCGGAGCTGATGGCCTGTTCCTGGAGACTCATCCCGACCCATCACAAGCCAAATCAGATGGTGCCAATATGCTCCGTCTTGACCTTCTGGAGAACCTCATCAAGACCCTCCTACCCATCCGTCAGGCGATACTCTAATAAGATACTGTCATACTTACCGTCCCCGTCCCGCGCTAATCGCAGGACTCCACCCATAAAAATGGGCACAGAAGCCATCACATCTGTGCCCATTTGTCATTTTTTCACCACATTGTCATTCCCTGAAAAAAGTTGACTCACAAAAACACTGTCCCGGGGGCAGAATGGGCTGCTTCACCCCCGAATGCTGCAAAAAGTAGTGTCCCGGGGCAGAATGGGCTGTTTCGCCCCCGAATGGCGCAATCAGTAGCTTTGTTTCCCCGAATTTCGCAATGTTAATTCCTCACACTCATGATTCCCGTGTCCATTTTACCGCACTTTTCAGTCGTGGCGAAAGGACTGTGCGCATATACCCTTGCTAGAGTGGCTTCTGAGGCATAGCAGTGCGCACAATCCCTTCGTTACATATAGCATCCTCCCTTTTCCCTTACGAGTGAGCACACCGTTAATTAGTTCATCGATACATGTGAAGTTATAGGAGTACGATGTATCATATCATAAGAATCTATATACTAAATTAGATTCATCCAATGCTTCTAAAGCTGCATAAGAAGCTAATTTATATATAGAATCATTGTATTGTAACGATGAATAATTAACATCTTATTCTTCTATTCTGTCAGTTCGTGAAGTTTTGACATAAAGGATTGGACTGTCAGCATATCTTCCTTTCCTGAAAATGTAGCCACCCAATTTATCATTTCTTCTTGAATTTGAAACGCTGTTATTGTCGCCATTATAGTCATTATTCTTACTGTTGATATCCCCCACGAGTTTAGTAGCCCTATCAATATAGAGTTGATTTCTTTCATTCTTTGATCCATTTCTTAACTCTTCTTTAACTTGTTTTATAACCTCTTGGCTTTGCTCAGCATTTAAATAAATATCATAGTAAGGTATAGGTTCACCTTCTATATTTCTATAATAAGCATAGAAATGATTATCAGTATAAGCAATACCTTCTCCATTCTCCTCAAAAGGAGACATATTTACTGCTGATACAAATTTAGCATATTCTTCCTCAGAGTCAATCCATATACCACCAAATATTTGTACTGTCTTGTATTCTTTTACTCTTTTTGGTACTCCAGCTTTATATCTAAGACCATTAACATTAATCTCGCCAAGGTTAATAGCACCTTCCGATGTAAGCATATCAAAGAGTTTGTTACCTATCTCTTCGTGACGACATCACCAAAGCTTAGTAGGTAAACGTGAGAGCGGTGATATTCTGCCCAAACCTTAGTATACAGGATCCCCAGTCACATCCGACACCTTCGGCTATCTCTCGTGTCCATTTTACCGCACTTTTCAGACGCGGCGAAGGGACTAAGCACTTGTATCCCCTCTAGAGAGTCTTCTGAGCAGGGGTAGCACGTCCAGTCCAGACTTTTAAGGTGGGACTAAGCACATCTTATGCTCTCCACAGCCGATTTCGCGTCCAGTCCCTTCGCTATTCACGGCTCACCCTTCGCCACACATATGTCTCATTGCATCGATGCATTAATTTTGGTATATTTCACTGGCGTCGTTGCACACAATTGACAATTTTGCACTCATATGTCACCATGAAGCCACCATTCTGCACGATTTCAACTGCGTCGCTCAATTATCTGCCGTGATCCCCAATAACCACGATGCATACTGCTCATTAAAGATCTCTACCCATATGCCCCACCACCCTTTCATTTGCTTTTCCTCCCCCTAATCACTAATTTAGCACTCGATAGGGATAGGTTAATCCAGAAAGGCTACCCCTCCACACAAATAACGCTACAAAATGACAGAAAAAGAAAAGATGCTTGCCGGGATGGTCTATTCGGCGACAGATAGAGAGCTTCTCGAAGAGTTGAATGGTGTCAAGGAGGTGATACACCGATATAATGCCTTATCCCCTGCAGATAATTCAGGGAGACTCGGTATTCTTAAAGATTTGCTTGGCAATATTGGGGACGATAATATTATAATCAACCAGCCATTCTACTGCGATTATGGAAAACAGATAAGTGTTGGGAAACGCTTTTTTGCCAATTTCCATTTCACTGTGCTGGACGAGGCCAGAGTGATCATTGGAGACGACTGTTTCATAGGACCCAATGTCAGCATCTACACAGCATGTCATAGTACCGATCCTGTCGAAAGGAACACCCGACAGGAGTGGGCCGAGCCTGTCACCATCGGAGATAATGTATGGATAGGTGGTAGCACTACTATATTGCCAGGTGTCACTATTGGAGACAATGTGACTATCGGAGCCGGCTCAGTGGTGACTAAAGACATCCCATCTGATGTCGTAGCGGTCGGAAATCCATGCAAAGTGATCAAAAAGCTATAAAATCCCCCAAATTTCCACACGTAGCTTTCTTCATTTGATATAAAACTGATATTCCGCAATTAAAACATTTTAGTTACACACAATAACAAAAATGTTAACCACTATTTTGAGGGGAAAAACAGCTCAGGTTCGCGTCTGGGAGAGGTAAATTTCTCTTCGAGCAGTGCCAGGTGACTTAGGTACTGGGGGTCGTCAAAATACTTGGCTCCACGGGGACATCTTTTGATGCAGGCACCGCACTTTATACACTTGCCGACCACTTGGGTACAGTCCGAAAAGTCGATAGCACCCATGGCGCACATCCGGGCACATGCTCCACAGCCATCACATTTGTCCAGGTCTGTTTGGGGCACCACCTTGCGGATATCGACACTCTTTTTGGCAGTATCTGTAGCTTTATAGAAACCGGAATATGGATATGGCGTACCCGGCACCTCTACCCTTCCGGCTGCATCAGCCCCCGATAACAATAGATTTTGGGCGATTTCGGAAGCGAACTTCTCAGCAATAGCCAAGTCCTCACCATCAGGGCGCCCACCACCTAAAATGCGGGAAAATGTATGTTCTCCGACAAACGCAGCTGCCCCCACCAGTCGGAAACCATCCGCCTCCATAATATCACGCAGCTCTATCAGCCCGTCATCATATGCCCTGTTGCCATAGACAGCCACCGGGAGACCCAAAGCTCCACCGCCGGCTATCGTTTTGAAGTAAGGTGAGATAAGATTGGGCATCCTCCCAATATACACCGGTGCACCGAACACCACGAGATCCCCTTCAGAAAACGCCAGCTGTGCCTCCCTCTGGGCAGGAGTGGTGATATCCACCTCAGAATAAGAAACATGCAACCTCTCGGCAATACCCTTGGCAATAGTCGTCACTACCTTCTTAGTGGTAAGCGTCGGACTGAAATACAATGCAGTAACGTGATTGGTCATATCTGTTCTTTCTTTTTTATTGTTATTGTTGCGATACAGCAGACTGTATGTGGAGTGTAGTCGCTTTATGTCAGCATATAGTAGGCTGCGGAGGAGTAGGTTCTGATGGCCTAAGCACCTTTTGATACCGGCTCTTGCCGGACCAGCGCTCCCGGCCTTGCCGTATTTGCTGCGCAAATACACGGCCTCCGCGGGTCGTCTGATGACGACTTATTACCCTTTTGGTGGGAGTGAGCGGAGCGAACGCCTGAAGAACCTATCCTCCGTAGCCACACTCAGGCAAGGCGACGCTAGTGCTGCAAGTAGCATATAGTACCTTGACATGAGTGACTATGCTATATCGTAACAAATACTTAAAACAAGGGGTGACCCGAAAGCCACCCCTATTCTATAAATAAATTACTATCTATAATTTATTTTTTAAGCTCTTTCTGTAGACGGTCAGTAAGCATAGGAACGATCTTATTAACGTCACCTACGATACCCATATCAGCTACATTGAAGATAGGAGCAAATTTGTCTTTGTTAACAGCGATGATAAGATCTGACTCTTCCATACCTGCCAAGTGCTGGATAGCACCAGAGATACCCATAGCGAAGTATAGGTTAGGACGTACAGTCTTACCGGTCTGACCTACCTGACGGTCGTGAGGCATAATACCTGCATCAACCATTGCTCTTGATGAAGAAACTTCAGCATCAAGTACTTGTGCAAGTGCAGTAAGTTTGTCAAAACCTTCTTTGCAGCCAACACCTCTACCACCAGATACAAGGATCTTAGCCTCAGTGATGTCCACAAGACCTTTGTCAGCTTTAACAGTCTCAAGAAGTTTAACAGCAAATTTAGATGAATCGAAAGTAACATTGTAAGAGATAACGTTACCGGTTCTTGTCTCATCTTTATCTTTTTTCTGCATTACACCTGGACGTACGGTAGCCATCTGAACACCCTCTTTAGCAGCAACGATAGTAGCCATAAGGTTACCACCGAAAGCAGGACGGGTCATCATAAGCTTGTTTGCTGGAAGCTTAGGATCTGAACCATCAGAGATCTCAAGTTTTGTACAGTCAGCTGTAAGACCTTTCTCCAATCTTGCTGAAAGTCTTGGAGCCAAGTCTCTACCGATAGTTGTTGCACCGAACAATACAACGTTAGGATTCATCTCGTTGATAACGGTGTAAACAGCTTGGGTATATTGCTCAGTGATATAATCTTTAAGTTCTGGAGCATCAACAACGATTACGTCGTCAGCACCATAAGCGATAAGCTCATTGGCTTTATCAGCGATTTGATAACCAGCAAGAATAGCTACTACCTTTTCGCCAAGAACATCAGCCAAATCTCTTGCTTTGCCCAAAAGCTCTAGAGCAACAGGCTGGATTACGCCCTCTCTTTGCTCTGCAAAAACATATACATTCTTATTCATTTCTTTCTTAGTTTTGGCGATTAGATAATAAATTTCTCTTTAAGTTTGCTTACGATCAAGTCTACAGCTTGTTCAGCGTCTACTTCATAAACTTCACCAGCAGCTTTTACACCTTTAGTGAATGATTTGTAAACTTTTGTACCTGAACCTTTAAGACCTAGCATTTCTACAGGGAGGTCAACTTTCTCAACACCCCATACTTCTACGTCTTTCTTGTAAGCTTCTACGATTCCGCCTACAGACATGTATCTTGATTTGAAACCGCTTGCCAATACTGTCAAAAGAGCTGGACCAGCTACTTCTAGCATTTGGTAACCCTCTTCTGTCTCTTTCTTAACGATGTATTTGCCATCTTTTACTTCAAGACCTGCAACATAAGAGATCTGAGGAAGACCAAGGTGCTCAGCGATCTGAGGACCTACCTGAGCAGTGTCACCGTCGATAGCCTGACGACCTGCGATGATCAAGTCATACTCAAGGTTTTTAAGAGCAGCAGCGATAGTGTGTGATGTAGCAAGTGTATCTGCACCACCAAACTCTCTACCAGTTAGAAGGATAGCTTTGTCAGCACCCATTGCATAAGCCTCTCTTAGGATAAGGTCTGCCTGAGGAGGACCCATTGTGATAACTGTTACGTGTGCACCATATTTGTCTTTTAGTTGAAGAGCTGCCTCCAAACCACCTTTATCATCAGGGTTCATGATGCTAGGAACACCGTCACGGATAAGGGTACCAGTTACAGGGTTAATTTTGATAACTGTAGTATCAGGTACCTGTTTAATACAAACTACTATTTTCATATTATTTATCTCCTATTTATACAAGTTAGCGGCAATCACCATTCTTTGAACTTCTGATGTACCTTCGTAAATTTCAGTAATCTTAGCATCACGCATCATTCTCTCAACAGGATACTCGCGTGTATAACCATAACCACCGTGGAATTGAACTGCTTTAGTAGTTACCTCCATTGCAGTTTCAGCAGCGAACAATTTAGCCATTGCAGCATCAGCTGAATAAGGAACACCGCTATCTTTCTTGAATGCAGCAGAGCGAACAAGAAGACGGGCAGCTTCAACTCTGGTCTTAAGGTCAGCCATCTGGAACTGAGTATTCTGGAACTGGCCGATAGCTTTACCGAATTGTTTTCTCTCTTTAGTATATTTAACAGTCTCATCCAAAGCACCTTGAGCGATACCAAGAGCCTGAGAAGCGATACCGATACGACCACCGTCAAGAGTTTTCATAGCGATAGGGAAACCGCCACCGATTTTACCAAGAAGGTTGTCTTTAGGGATACGGCAGTTGTTGAAAATAAGCTCAGCAGTAGCAGAACCACGGATACCCATCTTCAACTCTTTCTTACCAACTTCGAAACCAGGAGTACCTTTCTCTACGATGAAAGCAGAGATACCTTTGGTTTTCAAAGATTTGTCAGTCATAGCGATCACGATGTAAACGTGAGCAGGACCAGCGTTGGTGATGAAAATTTTGTTACCGTTAAGAACCCACTCGTCACCGTCAAGAACAGCTGTAGTCTGCTGACCAGCAGCGTCAGTACCTGCGTTAGGCTCAGTAAGACCGAATGCACCGATCCACTCACCTGAAGCAAGTTTAGGAAGGTATTTCATTTTCTGCTCCTCTGTACCGTGCTCCATAATAGGTGCCATACAAAGAGAAGTGTGGGCAGATACTACTACACCGGTAGTAGCACAAGCTCTTGAAAGCTCTTCAACAGCGATTGAGTACATTAGGTTGTCTCCACCAGCTCCACCATATTGAGTTGGAACAGGGATACCGAAAATGCCAAGTTTGGCCATTTTCTCAACTGTCTCTGCAGGGAATTTTTCTAGTTCGTCGATTTCAGCTGCAAGGGGTTTTACCTCTTTCTCAGCAAACTCACGAATCATTTGCCTGAACAGTTCTTGAGTTTTAGTAAGATTAAAATTCATGTTGTATTGGTATTATACTATTAGTATTTATAAAATCCTTCTCCTGTTTTTCTACCAAGCAGGTTAGCTCTAACCATTTTCTTAAGTAGAGGGTGTGGTCTGTATTTGTCCTCACCGAATTCAAGGTGCAATACCTCCATAATAGCAAGACATACATCCAAACCGATCAAATCGCCCAATGCCAAAGGTCCCATAGGGTGGTTTGCGCCAAGTTTCATAGCCTCGTCGATCTCGTCGCGGGTAGCTACGCCATCAGCCAAGATACCGATACCTTCGTTTACAAGTGGGATAAGAATTCTGTTTACTACAAAACCAGGGGCTTCGTTAACCATTACAGGCACTTTACCGATTGATTTTGACAAATCAGAGATCATAGTGCAAACTTCATCAGAGGTTTTCTGACCTTTGATAAGCTCAACAAGCTTCATCACTGGTGCTGGGTTGAAGAAGTGCATACCGATCACCTTGTCAGGTCTGTTGGTTGCAGCTGCAATCTCAGTGATTGAAAGAGATGAAGTGTTAGATGCAAGAACTGCTTCAGGTTTGCAGATCTCATCAAGCATTTTGAAAAGCTCTCTCTTAAGCTCCATAGTCTCTACAGCAGCCTCGATAACAAGATCCACGTCAGCGCAGCAAGAGTAGTCAGTTGCAGGTGTGATGTTTGCAAGAGTCGCATCCATATACTCCTGAGTAACTTTACCTTTCTCTACAAGTTTGGCAAGTGATTTTGAGATTTTGGCAATAGCTTTTTGAGCACTTGCCTCACTTCTACTTTTCATCACTACCGATACACCTGCCTGAGCGAAAGCCTGAACGATTCCGGAACCCATTGTACCGGTTCCAATAACGCAAATTTTCATATTGTTAGGTATATATTAATTAGTTGTTTATTCGTTTTTAAATGTTGCAGGGCGTTTTTCAAGGAATGCAGCCATACCCTCTTTCTGATCAGCAGTGGCAAAGCATTTTGAGAAATATTTGTTCTCAAGTTCAATAGCCTCTTCTGCATTAAGGTCATAGTTCTCGTTGATGCATTTCTTGGCCAAGGCAACAGCAATAGGTGCGCTGGTAAGGATGCTTCCTGCCATTGCAAGAACAGTATCCATAAGTGCCTCAGGCTCCACTACTTTGTTCACAAGGCCAATGCGTAGGGCCTCATCTGCACCGATCATTCCACCGGTATAGATAAGCTCTTTGGCAATACCCTGACCCACAAGTTTAGCAAGGCGGTAAGTACCTGAGAATCCAGGGATAATACCAAGATTAACCTCAGGCTGGCCAAATTTGGCTTTTGCTGACGCAATGCGGATGTCACATGCCATAGCAAGCTCGCAACCACCACCAAGTGCAAAACCGTTGATAGCAGCTATTACAGGGATTTCAAGATCTTCGATCTTTTTGAATACCATAGCACCGAACTTACCGAACTTGTATCCCTCTTCAGGATAGAGTCCGCTCATCTGCGAGATATCAGCACCGGCTACAAAAGCTTTGCCCTCACCAGTGATCACAAGAACTCTTGTATTCTGAATATCAAGTTCATCCACAAAAGAGTTCAACTCATTCAGAATGGTAGAGTTAAGTGCATTAAGTGTAGCAGGAGAAGAGATGGTGAGTACACCAATCCCCTCTCTGCTATTATCATATTTCAAAAATTGATACTCCATAGTCCCAATTATTGTTTCATTGGCTTAAGCTCAGGTGAAATGATAAGTGTGGCACCTGTAGCCTCCTGAACCTGCTCAACAGTAAACTCAGGATGGATCTCTTTAAGAACAATACCCTCTGGGGTAATATCCATAACACCCATCTCAGTGATGATCATGTTAACCTGACCAGCAGCAGTTAGAGGGAGGTTACATTTCTTAAGGATTTTATGGTTTCCTTTAGCTGTGTGCTCCATAGTAAGGATAACTTTTCTTGCACCTACCAAAAGGTCCATAGCACCACCCATACCAGGGGCTTTTTTACCAGGGATAATCCAGTTTGCCAAGTCACCGTTCTCATCCACCTCAAGAGCACCAAGGAAAGTCACATCCACGTGACCACCTCTGATGAGTGCAAAAGAGTCGCATGAGCTCATAGACCACGCACCAGGGATAGCTGTGATATAGCCACCACCTGAGTTAACGAAGTTTACATCCTCTTCACCCTCTTTTGGTGTAGGACCCATACCTACAAGACCGTTTTCTGACTGAAGAATCACAGATACACCTTCTGGAAGGAAGTCTGGAATCATGGTTGGAAGTCCAATACCAAGATTCACAACATCACCATCTTTAAGTTCGAGAGCTGCTCTTCTTGCAATGACTTCTCTAATTTGATTTTTATCCATAGCGATATTATTTATTTTGCATTTCTTTTAACATACTCCTGAGCCACGAAAGAAGCTACATCATCTGCATAGGTGTTTGCACCGAAACCTGCATCATAACCAAGCTCTTTTGCAAGCTCGTGAGAGATACGAGGACCACCGCAAACTACGATCATCTTGTCACGAAGACCCTCTGCCTCCATAAGCTCGATAAGCTCTGTAAGGTTCTGGATGTGAACATCTTTCTGAGTTACAGTCTGAGAAACAAGGATTGCATCAGCTTTAAGTTCGATAGCTTTTGCCAAGAACTCCTCGTTTGGAACCTGGCTACCAAGGTTGTAAGCCTCTACCATGTCATATCTTTCAAGACCATAGTGACCAGCATAACCCTTCATGTTCATGATAGCGTCGATACCTACAGTGTGGGCATCAGTACCTGTACTTGCACCTACAAGTACAAGTTTTCTACCGATATTCTCCTTGATGTAGTCATCGCACTCGTGCATATCCATAGTGTTGCTCTCTACCTTAGGCACATAGATGTTTGAATAATCTACAGTGTGGGTAAGGTTACCATAGCAGTTGAAGAATGTAAAGCCAGGGGTAAGCTCCTGTGAAAAAGCTACAAGAGGGTTCTCAAAGCCCATTTTCTTCATAAGCATTTTAGCTGCTTCCTCTGCCTCTGCCCCTTTTGGAACAGGTAGTGTAAAGCTCACCTGAACTTTACCGTCGTTCATTGTATCGCCGTAAGGCTTAACTTTAGTTAGATCTAGTGTCTGGTCAAAATCTTTTGCAGACATTGAATATAGTCCACCTGCCATGGTTATTTTCTCCCTTTCATTAAGTTAATAAATGGATTCATATAGTTGGCACCTTTCTCCACTACGCCGTCAAGACCTTTACCGCCAACTCTGCTTCTCTTCACATCACCGAAGATACCTTTTTCAAGAGCGTTGAAAAGACCGATTGAGGTCATCTGCTCAAGAAGTGCGATTGCATTGTCAAGAACCTCCTGAGCTCTCTTTCTGATGATACCACCCTCTTTGAACTCCATCTCTTCACCGATGCTCTTCATATTGTTGAAGATATATTTTGCATTCTCGATAGACAAGAAACGGTCAGACATAAATGGAGTGTGGATAGCCTCAGTAGGCATACCAAGAAGCTGAAGACCCTGGTTTGTCCAGATACCGATCATGTTGAAAAGACAGTCCTGAAGGTGACCTCTGAAGATGTTACCTGTCATGAATTTTGTAGGAGGCATGTATTTGAGAGGTGCTTTAGGGAAGATCTCACGTGCCATCTGTGCCTGAGCCAACTCATAAAGGAAACCGTTCTCAAGCATAGGATCCATCTCAAATGCGTGACCAAGACCCATCTGCTCCTCTGGAAGACCTGCAAGAAGAGCAAGCTGCTCGTTGATAAGGTCTGAAGCCAATACAGTGTGGGCAGCCTCTACAGCATCAGCGGTAGTTAGATAGTTATCCTCACCAGTGTTGATGATAACACCTGCGAAACCGTTGATAATTCTCGACATATACTGGTCGATAAGGGTTCTCTGCATGTTGATATCACGGAACAAGATACCATAAAGGGCGTCGTTAAGCATCACGTCAAGACCCTCGAATGCACCCATGATAGCGATCTCAGGCATACATAGACCTGAGCAGTAGTTACATACGCGGATGTATCTGCCAAGCTCCTCGCCCACTTTATCCATAGCCTCACGCATGATCTTGAAGTTGGCCTGGGTAGCATAAGTACCACCGAAACCTTCAGTAGTCACACCGTAAGGTACATAGTCAAGCAAGCTCTGACCGGTAGTTCTGATCACAGCAATGATATCAGCACCCTGTCTAGCAGCAGCTTCTGCCTGTACTGTATCCTCATAGATGTTACCGGTAGCGACAATTACATATAGGTAAGGTTTTGGACCTTCACCGATGGTATTGAGATAATTCTCTCTTCTCTCCCTTCTGGCTCTGATTTTGGCGATACTGCCATCCACCACAGGCTGAAGGATTTTATCGATCTCTGCTTGAGGAGCCACCTCGATCTTAGTAAGATCCAAAGTGCCAGCTGCCACTTTCTCAGCAACTTCCTGAGGATTCAAGCCGGTATTTACCATAGCATTTGCTATGTAGAACAATACACCCTCTCCAAGAACACCTTTAGATTTGAGATCATCTACGATAACGTTTGGAAGTGGCACCTGATTTTCATCTACGCCATCAATTCCCATAAGTCTACACAATGTACGCTCTACTGCGACAGTTGTTTTAGACTCAACAAAAGCCTGAACCTCATTTGCAATATCCTTTGCAAGGGACTTTGCATGTTCAACCTTTTTAAAATCTAGTCCTAATTTACTCTGCATATAATTGTTTGTTAGTTATTTATATTTCTTTTTGTGCATTCAATCCATTCTGGGTCTATCCCAAGGCTCTGAGCTATCGCAATAGCCTCTTGCGGGACATCCCCACATTGTGTCTGCTCCAAGGTATAGTCCATCACCCCATCTCTCAACCCTTTCACCCTATATCTCTTCACTTTGTCATTACCTATATTGTAATGTGTGGTCAACACAAAACCACCTTTTACCTTTCCAATCACCTCCAGAAGCCCCTCTACCAGCGCAGTCCCCTCTACAGGGTTTGTTGTCCTTGCCGGTTCGTCTATCAACGCTAGAAGCCCTTTTCCACCTCTGATTTTCTTTATCACAGCATCAATCGCAAGAATCTCCCCGGCAAATGAGGATACACCCCTTACAATACTCTGCTCATCCCCGATACACAGGGCCACCTCCTCCACCAAATTCACCTGACACTCACGCGCCGCAACACCAAATCCGAATTGAGCAAGCAATTGGTTGAGTGCAAGCGATTTGAGCACAACACTCTTGCCACCCATATTGGCTCCGATAATAGTTACCGGCTCCCTCTCGATAGAGATATCTACCGGCATATACTCCCTTCCCTGCTTCGCAACCACCTCCTTGACAGCGGGATTGAACATACCGCAGTACGCTGTATCTCCCCCCTCATTGATATTAGGGAAACATAATCCCATCATTCTCATCTGCTGAGCTTTCGCAATCAGAATATCGAGGAACGATAGGTTGGACAATGCCAATTTCAAATCTGCAGCTCTACCTCTGAGTCTCTGCGACAACTCCATTCTCACCTTAAGTTCAATCTCAGCATTGCGCTGCAACAGAACTGCAAGTTCTCCCCTCTGCTCATCAGTCATATCGTCACCATTGCCCTGCAATGCCCTCATCTGTCTCCTTATCTCCCTAAGTTCTGGAGAATAAGAATCATAAACATAGAACGAGGGGATATTCAGACCATCAGGGTCGAGCACCTTCACCACATCTTCAAGTACAGGGAGCTTAACCGCCTCCAACTCTATCTCCTCAAGCAATGCACGCACCTCTGTCGAGACAATTGCCAGGTATTTGACTTCAAAGAACTCTATATCATCCAGAACCGCCCCCTCATCCAATCTGCTCAGCGTGGTCTCAATATCCTTGAGACACATCAGCTTCACAGCGATTTTGGAACAATCCTTACTATGTACCTCCTTAAGTCTGCCGTAATAGTCATCTGTCTCCACTTTGGCTGTCATCATAGGGGCCGATAGAAGCATCTTCCTCCCTGATGGTGACATCACCTCCAAAGTCTCGTACATATACCTTAACCCACAATCTATATCCAGCGCAGACTTAAATGTCATATTTATTCTTAACTATATCATATACAGGAAGTTTCAACGCCTCCTGAAGTTTTCCACATAAAATATCGCTATCCAGAACATATCCGTTCGGCGCGGTAGGATTCACGCAGACAGCTATAAGCTTGCTCTTCTGCAGAACCATAATCTTGCCACCTCTATTACAGAAAATCCTGTAAGCCATCTCACTTACAAAGATCTTTGTAAAGTCCTTCACCACAAGGGTTACATTTTTGACATTCTTCGAATCTGCTATAAGATTCATAAGTTTATCTGTCAATGCACCCACTGTATAGATTATCCTCATACCTTTGGTTATATCCACTTTAAGTGAATTGATGGCCAAAGCGGAGGTCAATCCGAAGTCGATAATATTATCATCACTATCGACACCCCATACGCCACTCTCAATATCGCATAAAGCATCTCTGGTGCAGTCCTCAAGTTTTGGGAGCCCTATCATCTCCACCACAAATTTTGTCTTTTGGACAAGTGTCTGGATATTTGACGAATAGGCTGCTCCTGTCGAGAGTATCATAGCCTTACTGATAGCAGGTGATGCTGAACTGAGTCTCGATATTGCACCATCAATTATAGTAAGGTCTATACCAAATTTCTCCATTCCTGCCACCCATCTTCTCAGGGATACACCCGAAGAGGGTCCAGAAATGAGGGCTTTGCCACCCACAGATACCTTTGCTGTAACAATTCTTCCCAAAGAACTTCTCTCATTTGTAATCTCCACCAGTTCACTCACGAGCCTGCGCTCCTTATAGTGTGACTCCGCTGTGGAGAAATACATCCCTTCCCTCAAAAAGATCTCAGGTTTCTTGGTAGAAGTCACCTGGTCTTTATTCTCTCCATCTATACCTATAGAGGTTACCGCCACTCTCTTCTCCTGCAGCGGTAACCTGTACAGGATATAGTTCAAACACTCTGTCTTGCCTACATTCTTCTCCAAGCCTACGATAGACAAGCTATCGTACTTGAGAATCTCATTGATGAAAGGCATAGACAGGCTGTTTTATGCTATTTCTTCGATCTCTCTTTTCTGCTTAGAACAGAAGGCTCGATTGCCATACCTCTACCTTCAAGAAGTGATGATACACCCTCGATAGATTTTGATTTGTTCTCCTGGCAATATTTGCAATTGCACTCCTTGTGTTCGTAATCAGCTGGCTCGGTATAAGTGGTAATAACACCTTCAAAGTTTCTAAGAACCACTTTACCAGGAGCTTGAGAGATAACATACTGAGGCATAACAGGGGTTTTACCACCACCACCTGGAGCATCCACTACGAAAGTAGGAACTGCATAACCTGAAGTATGACCTCTTAGACCTTCGATGATCTCGATACCTTTAGATACTGGAGTTCTGAAGTGCTCGATACCCATAGAAAGGTCACACTGGTAGATGTAGTAAGGTCTTACTCTCATCTTAACCAACTCATGCATAAGTTTCTTCATAGTGTTAACACAGTCGTTTACACCTCTTAGAAGAACTGTCTGGTTACCTAGAGGAATACCTGCATCAGCAAGTTTGGCACAAGCAGCCATAGACTCTTTGGTTACCTCCTGAGGGTGGTTAAAGTGGGTGTTCAACCATACTGGATGGTATTTCTTAAGCATATTTACGAGGTTGTCGGTAATACGCTGAGGACATACCACTGGAGTTCTTGAACCAAGTCTGATGATCTCTACGTGAGGGATAGCTCTAACTCTTGAGATGATGTACTCAAGTCTCTCGTCGCTAACACAAAGTGAGTCACCACCTGAAAGAAGAACGTCTCTAACCTGTGGAGTTTTAGCGATATATTCGATTGCTCTGTCGATTCTCTCGATAGCGCTTTCACCATCTTTCTGACCAGCAAAACGTCTTCTGGTACAGTGACGGCAGTACATAGAGCACATATCGGTGATAAGAAGCAATACTCTGTCTGGATATCTGTGGGTAAGACCAGGTACTGGAGAGTCCTCATCTTCGTGTAGAGGGTCCAAAAGGTCTGCAGGAGACTGATAGGTCTCTTTACCTGTAGGAACAGCCTGTTTTCTTACAGGACAGTCAGGGTTATTAGGATCGATCAAGCTTATATAATAAGGTGTGATCGCCATTCTAAGGGTCTGAAGGGTCTTTTTAACGCCCTCTTCCTCTTCTGGAGTAAGAGATACATATTTCTTCAAATCCTCAAGAGTCTCAATTCTGTTTTTTACTTGCCACTCCCAGCTGTTCCATTGCTCATCAGTCACATTTGGGAATAGTTCGTAACGTCTTGATTCAGTCATAGTCAATTATTTAATTTGTTTATACATACAGTTTTTCAAAGAGTTCCCTAATATCCTTGGATTCTCTTATGATGTCGAGTGTCAGGTCAGCGTGCCCCTTGGCAAAGCCATTACCTACGATAAGGTTTATATCCTTACCTACACCCTCTGCACCAAGTGCAGCTTTTGTGAAACTTGTAGCCATAGAGAAGAAGTACACACATCCTCTCCCTTTGGTCACAAGAATCGAGGTCATTTCTGTCGAAGGAACATTGACATTGTTGATGGTCACATCACAACCTCTGCCTCCAGTAATGGCCATTACCTTATGATATACATCCATTACGTTGGTGGCATCAGCTACTATAACATCTGTAGCAAGCCCCATATCTTTGATTCTCTGGGCATTTACAGGTGAATATTCCACCACAATCACCTTCCCGTACTGACCAACATTCTTCATGGCCTGATAGCAGCACAGGATTCCCGATTTACCGCCACCACCAATTATACACACTATCTCACCTTCGGTAACCAGACGATCCACCTGTGCAGGGGCACCGGCCACATCGAGAGCCGCCAAAGCGAGCTTCTCTGGGATGTCGTCCGGTAAAACAGCAAACAAGCCACTTTCAAACAAGATAGCTTGTGCGTCGACATCGACCTGCTCCGAGTCCGGAGATAGATTTTTAATCTCTTTTATTTTAAGAGGTGTAAGAGAGAGTGACACAAGTGTCGCCACCTTATCTCCTACCTTTATCTTATGGGTATTGGGAAATTTTGGTCCTATCTCCCTTACCGTACCGATAAGCATACCACCCGATCCTGTCACTGGATTCTGCATCTTCCCCCTCTCTTCCACGATAGAGAGAATCATCTGCTTCATCTTGTCAGGATCTGCACCGCATGCATTTTTAATCTGTGTATAGCTGGCTGAATCGATATTAAGGGTCTTGACATCGATGAGGATCTCATTGTCGTAGATCTCCATAGTATTGTCAAGCTTTAAAGCCGGCTGGGGTAAAGTCCCCGCCGGATTTAAAACTCTGTGTGTCCCGTATCTGCAACCGCCTTTCAACATAATGTATTATGCTTGATTATGCGTATAGTTCAGTAAAGATTTTTCTTAGTTCTTCACACTCTCTAAGCTCCTGAAGGGTGAATTCAGCGTGACCTTTAGTATAACCGTTACCGATGATCATGTTAACGTCTGAACCGATACCTTCAGCACCAAGAGCAGCTTTTGTGAAGCTTGTAGCCATAGAGAAGAAGTAAACTACGCCGTCATCTTTAGTACAAAGAACAGCTGTCATCTCCTGATCTGGAACGTTTACACAGTTGATGGTAACGTCAGCCATTTTGCCACCTGTAAGGTTTGAAACAAGTTCGTTAACCTGAACAGGAGTCATACCGCCGATACTTTCAACTACGTCGCAGAAACCAAGATCTTTGATACGCTGGGTACTTCTCTGAGAGTTAGTCAAACCGATAACTTTACCAGTTACACCAACACGTTTTTTAGCCTCATAGCAGCAAAGCATACCTGATTTACCACCAGCACCAAGGATAACTACATTCTGGCCATATTGGCAAAGTTTTGCAGTCTGTGCAGGAGCACCAGCTACGTCAAGAGCTGAAAGAGCAAGTTTCTCTGGAAGGTCAGCAGGAATCTTAGCATAGATACCGCTTTCGAAAAGGATAGCTTTACCTTTGATGTCTACCTGGTCAACATCTGGACGGATCTCAATGATCTCATCAATTCTAAGTGGAGTAAGTGACAAAGAAACAAGTGTAGCGATACGGTCACCTTCCTGAAGATCGATTTTGCCTTTAAGAGCGTCACCGATTTTCTCAACTTTACCAAGAAGCATACCACCTGAACCAGTACGACGGTTACGGTGTTTACCCTGCAATTCAACGTTAAGAAGCATCTCTTTCTTAACCTCTTCCATGATTTGCTCTTCAGTAGCACCCTCACCAGCCTGTTGTTTAGCATAGTTGTGGATATCAGTGAAAGATGCAGAGTCAATATTAAGTGTCTGAACGTCAATCAAGATCTCGTTATCGTAGATCTCGTCCATGTTGTTGTCAATTTTGTTAGCTGGTTGTGGAAGAACACCAACTGGTTCAATCACGCGGTGAACACCGTATTTGTTACCTTTTTTCATTGGGATAAATTATTTGTTTTATTTTATTGTTTATTATTTTTTTCTTGGAGGGAGGTTAAGGATTTCGCGAGCCTCAGCTGAAGTAGCGATCTCACGACCAAGCTCTTTGGCGATTCTTACCACTTTGGCTACCAATTCGCCGTTTGATTTAGCAAGAACACCTTTCTCGATGTTTAGGTTATCCTCGAAACCTACGCGAACGTTACCACCCATAGCAATAGCGTGTGCTGCAAGTGTGAAAGCGTTGCGGCCGATACCTGTTGCTGTCCAGGTAGAACCTGCAGGGATAGAGTTTACCAACCATGCAAGATTCTGAACAGTTGCAGGGGTACAACCCTGAACGCCAAGAACGAAGTTGAACTGCATAGGAGCACCTGGAACCTGACCTTTTTTAGCCATTTTGAGAACTGTGTCAAGGTGACCCATCTCAAAGCACTCATATTCTGGTTTGATATTGTTCTCGATCATTCTCTTACCGAAATCACGCATCATAGGCATTGTGTTCTCAAATACCTCATCACCGAAGTTGCAAGTACCGCAGTCAAGGGTTGCCATCTCAGGGAAAAGCTCGGTAGGTTGAAGACGCTCTTCAGCGCTCATACCCACTGCACCACCTGTTGAAGGGATAATGATTACATCTGGGCAAGCCTCATAGATAGCGTCGATGCACTCTTTGAAACGTGCTTTGCTTTGGGTAGGGGTACCATCATCCTCACGAACGTGAAGGTGAACGATAGCTGCACCTGCATCA
Organism: Bacteroidales bacterium; assembly: GCA_017630155.1. Classification (GTDB taxonomy): domain Bacteria; phylum Bacteroidota; class Bacteroidia; order Bacteroidales; family UBA932; genus CAAGNP01. The sequence goes on along the minus strand of JAGBVU010000014.1, from coordinate 61,182 downwards.
ACTGCAGATTTTGCCTCTCTTACGATCTCCTCTACAGTGTAAGGAACTGCAGGGTTCTGCTCTTTGGTTACCTCTGCTCCGCAAATAGCGGCTGTAATAATAAGTTTTTCCATATAGTCGCTATTCTAAAAATTATTTTCTTTGGCAGTTTTTAGGGGTTACACAAGTACCGCTTGCTCTACAAACTACGATAGGTTCCTCAAGAACATCACAAGCAGAAGCAGAGATATCTGGACGTGGTACGATAACTTTGCGGGCTTCGAAAACCATCTTGCGTGAAGTGTTGCCTTCAGAAACGATTTCGCCTTCAGCCTCGATATAGTCACCTGCAAATACAGGAGCCATAAATTCTACATTGTCATAAGCTTTGAAAAGACCTTCATCACCATCGCGCTGGATAAGAAGTTCAGTAGCTACGTCACCGAAAAGTTGAAGCATTCTAGCGCCGTCAACAAGATTTCCGCCATAGTGAGCATCGTGGCTGCTCATGCGAAGTCTGATAATAGATTTGTTTGCCATAGTAATAATTATTGTTTTTTGTAAATATAATCAACATAAACACCTGAAGTATGGATAGATTCAGGGCTCAATTCACCAGTTTTAACCACCTCTTCGGCCTCTACGATCACGAGGTCAGCAGCTGTAGCCATTGTAGGGTTGAAGTTTTGAGTGGTGCCTTTGTAGATAAGGTTGCCCGATTCATCTGCGATAGATGCACCTAGAAGAGCAACATCAGCACCAAGAGGTTTCTCAAGAAGATACTCCTTACCGTCAACAGTTACTTTTTCTTTGCCTTTCTCGATAATTGTACCAAGACCTGTAGCTGTAAGAACTCCGCCAAGACCGGCACCTTTAGCTCTGATCCTTTCAGCCAAAGTACCTTGTGGACAGAACTCGATTTCCAATTCGCCTGCATTCATCTGGTTTGCAGTCTCAGGGTTTGTACCGATGTGGGATACGTAAAGTTTTTTCACCTGATGGTTAACGATAAGCTTACCGATAGATTTGTCAGGGAAAGCGGTGTCATTACAGATGATTGTCAGATCTTTAACTCCTTTCTCGACAAGAGCATCAATGATTTGTGTAGGTGCACCAACGGCCAAAAAACCGCCCACCATAAGAGTCATACCGTCCTGAATCTTAGCAACGGCCTCTTCAAGAGTGATTCCTTTTTTCATCGAAATAAATATATAGTTTGATTTTGTTTCGTTTATTTTGGCAAATATAATAAATAAAAACCAGATTTTAAGCAAATTTAGGAAAAGAAATTGAGCACAAACGGAAAAAAAGTCGGCGCCACAAGTTTTATCAAAAAACTGCAGCGCCGACCATCAGCTCTTCAAAAAGGATTTTTTTAAATTTTTGTCTTTACAGGATTGGCATAAATACCGAGGAAAATCTCCCTCAATTCTACCGGATCTATATCATTTTCCTTCTCCAGAATCTTCGAAATTCCCCCCTCCATATACGCGATAAATGCCTCTTTTTCACTCTGCGAATAGTGCTCTTCATAATTTGAAGTACCATATAAAATATCACATGCTATGTAATTGTTATTCCACAATTTATAATTTGACAAAATTTCCTTGTCAATCGCAGCTGCAATAGCCTTGTACCTCTCATTTTTATCAAGCGCAGCACACCCTTCAATAACCTCCCGCGAGAGCGATGGAGCGAAGTAATAATGGACTCCACCTTTGTACTGGGTAAGCCCTGTCAGCATACTCTGAAGATCCTCCCCAGGCTGCTTGACATACTGCTGCCTTCTGGAGATATAGAGCTCTCTTGCCTTAAGAAAATCGCAAGGCTCATACTGGTAAGAGATGGCAATAGGGACAATGTTCAACTCCTCAAAATCGGCTGCAAAATCACCACTTCCGCTCATCTGGAGCATCTTCACAAGCCCCTGGCTTGTCTCATCCTTTCCATCCTTGGTACGCCCATTGCGCTGCGCAATCCATGCCGAACATTCGCCTGCTGCAATTTTAGAACGGAGATACTCCGACAGATGGCAGGAGCTTGAATAAATCTCCCTCGGGGTCCCTCCGCGCACCACCTTAATCATACCGTTCGAGCGGGTGATATCTTCGATGAACTGACTTGATATCAAGTTGTCACCAACTGCAATTTCAGTAGTATGGACTTTATTTTCATAAAGAAGCACCTGAATTATCGCGGGGTCCAATATTATATCCCTGTGGTTGGATATGAGAAGATGGGTCTTCCCATCCTTGAGATTTTCAATCCCGGTATAGGTAACTCCGGCAGTGGTCTTGCCGATAATGCTTTTCATCACATCATACATCACCTTGTGCTGAAAATCCCACACACTGGTCAAAGAGACCAGCAGCCCCCTGACAGCATCGGCAGGGAGTCCGGGTTTAATATATTGGGCAATAGGTTCAATATGGGGATCAGATGCCATCCTTTTGAACGCTTCTCTGGCCTCCTGGTCAGTATAAGGCCTGATATCTCCGAATTTATCCATTTTACCGTATTTTTAGCCGATTTACAAACGTTTTTGGGACATATAACACTCAAACATCCCTACAATGATTATTATATAGAAAAATGCAATAAACATTATCAAACCCAGAGCCCCTATGGTCAGCGCCACAGATAGAGCATACAGGAACGATCCACCAAGCAATGCCGCAACAAGCAATATAGGCAAAGCCAATACATTCATAAAAACAAACATATTGAAAATCAATGCCAGCGACACCAGTAGAGCCGGGACTGAGAAGAAGAAATTCTCACCCACTGCAAAATAGAGGACCACAGAGAATATCACCATCAGGAGCGACGCAGCCAACAAAGTCTCGATATTGAACATCCTGGACCTTTTCCTTCTGGCCAGGAACACTTTAAGATAAACCAATATAAGGGCAATCAGTGAAACATTTGCCACCACTGAACTGTAGGGAACGTATGGAGTGTTGGTGATATTGAATGGCGTACCCGCCACCTTGGCCACCAGAACAGCAATACCCTCCCCGATACCAAGGACCACAATGGAGAAAAGCAGGAGGACAAGCGCCTTAACCAATACCCCTTCGAATGTGGCCTTCCTGGCAGAAATATTGAATACCAGAGCCAGACAGAAAAGAGCAAAAATCACAGAGCAGAACAATGTAAATTGAGGCTTTGTGAAACTGAAAAGACCCAACACCGGAACTGTGAAGAAAACCATATCCTCATCCCCCTTGAGAGCATCCTTACGGAGGTATTCAGAAGAGGTCAAATACTCTTCAAGAATAGGTTCAATTTGTGCTCCATAATGTTGTATTGTAGAAAGATTTATATTGTCAAAATTATCATCGTCCACGTGATAAGCATTTATATCATCAATCGACGAAAAATTGATCCCAGGAATATCATCTTTCACCACTGTAAAATCTGTAAAATTTGGGAGAAATCTGTATACAACAGTGGTCAGTGAATAGCCATATGGATACTCTGCTTCAGAGTATAGATCGAGCACTTTTTCGTTATTGTTCGAGGTCTCGAAAAGGAGTGCCGGACCATCCATTCCACGTGACTCAAGATTGACAATAAAACCTACATTTTCGAAGATATCCTTACGCTCCGAATAGGCCCTTTTCATCCCGTCAAGATGGTTCTCTTCAGAGTCAGTAAAGAGGATTTTAACACCTTGTTTCCACTCTTTCCTATACTCCAATGACTGGGTCAGGAGCTCCAAAATCGACCCTACACCATAAGCATCATCACCGGCACCACAAGAGTACACTGTCTTCTGTCGTTTGCTCTGCCTGAACCTCGAATCAAAGTGGGCTACAAGCATCACATAAGACTCAGCCGGACCCGAAACAGGGTCAAACTGACAATACACATTACCAATATCAAAGTAGCCACCATATCTGAACTTCACTGAATCAAATTCATGGATTTCAGGACTTCCTCCCAATTGTACCAACTTATCATACAAATAATTGCGAACTTTTTCTCTTGCTTGTGGATGCTCCACAGAGTGTGGTTCAGATGAGATTACCTTTATATATTCAGATGCCCTTTGAGCAGAAAAACTGTCAGAATCTTTCCCCTCCGATTTGGGAATAGAGAGGTGCCCAAATGATACAGCAAGAGCAAAAATCACCAGGGCAAAACCAAACAGAAACTTAAATTGTTTCATAAAAATGTAGCTTTAATGTTACAAATCAGACAAATGTAAGAAAAAAAATCTACCTTACCAAGATGGAGCTGTCTCCGTAACTCAAAAAGCGGAAGCCATTATCCAGCGCATAGCCATAAATTCTCTTCCAGTCATCCCCGCCCACAAAAGCTGAGATGAGAAGAAGCAGGGTGCTTTGGGGCTGATGGAAGTTGGTAACAAGTATATCCACCACCTTGAACTTGTAAGAAGGGACTATAATTATTTGTGTCCTTAAATTCAAGATATTCAAATCATTGAGAGACATATAATCTATCAATGCTTTAATAGAATCTTTAAGGGGAATATCACCATTATCCTGATAAGGATCCCACTGTCCCACAGCCCTTGGAACCCACTTCTCGACACCATCTTTCACACACTGGCAACCCGCATAATATATGGACTCAAGAGATCTTGTAGAGGTAGTACCTACGGATACCACTTTGGCGCCATCAGGAAGTGAGTATAACTTCTCCAAGAGAGCCTTTGTGACCGAAAATGGCTCCGAATGCATTATATGATCCTCGATATACTCACTTTTTACAGGCAAAAATGTTCCTGCCCCAACATGCAAGCAAAGCTCCTCAGTATCAACACCTTTTGCCTTTATTTCAGACAAAACATCCTCTGTAAAATGGAGTCCTGCCGTAGGAGCGGCCACAGATCCGCGAAATTTTGCATAGAGAGTCTGATATCTTTCCAGGTCTATCGCCTCTGTTTCCCTGTTAAGATAAGGTGGAATGGGGACCTGTCCACACATCTCCAGAACCTTAGAAAATGGGAGTCCGCCCTTCCAGAAGAATCTTACAATATAGCTATTATCTTGTTTTTCAATAAGTTCTGCTCTCAAATCAAGTGCTTTAAGCTCCTCATTTGCATCTTCAGGGAGATAAAATGAAAGAAATCCACCTTTCCATTTCTTCACATTACCTATTATAGTCTTCCAGGCACACTCTTCAACACACGAAAATGAGACAGCGTAGTCAGAAGGGTTAGCTGGTTCAAGGCAGAAAATTTCAATTAAAGCACCTGTTTCCTTTTTGAAAAAGAGTCGGGCGGGAACTACCTTCGTATTATTGAAGATCATAAGCGACCCTTCAGGTATGAAAGAGGGGATAGATGTAAATTTCTCTTGAGAGATTATACCTTTATTATATATAAGAAGTTTTGAATTGTCTCTTTTGCTCAGGGGGTACTTGGCTATTCTCTCATCTGGGAGATCATATGCAAACTCCTGAATTCGTATTTTAGGTTGATTCATTAAAACGCAATTTTAAGCCCTACAATCGATTTTCCGGTGCAAAAGTACCGAATATATGTCTGAACTCAAAATCGTTCAAATTTCAATTTTTGTTTACAAATGTTAATCACATAATTAAACACATACAAAATACACTTGTAATCAAGTTTTAGCCATCCAACCCGAACAGTGAGACAGAGCTAAAATATATCTATAAGATTTGCTTATGTTAAGATTTTACAACATTTATTTTTCTATAACTCAGTGTTTTATGCTTTACAACTTGCACTTGAATAGAGGTTAGATGTGAAAATTGGGGCAATTTTTACCAGGCAGACAAACGGCAGATGGGATTATCATAATATAGTCAAATCTAAACCAATTAGTTAATGACTTTACCTAAAATAATGGAACATATCATATTTCCCAGGATCCCCTCACTGTTTACAGATGTTACCAGTAAACAGGTGTATGATGTAAACAATTTTATGCTTACATTTGTAAAAATAAAAGTTTACATATATGAATAGGCGTTTACAGCAATTTTTGGAGGTGGAACAGCTCTCTCCGGCCCGACTTGCGGACACTTTGGGCATCCAGCGCTCAGGTATCTCCCACCTGCTCTCCGGAAGAAACAAACCGAGCTACGAGTTCATCAACAACTTCCTCACCCGATACCCACAGATAGATGCCACTTGGCTGATTACAGGAAAAGGGAAGATGTACAAGGATGACACCACCCCCTATTCTGATGAACAGATCCCTTTTGAGTCAGAACTGGAACCAGATACCCCTACTTTAGCACTGGAGGCTAAGGGTGATACTAAAATAGCCAAAAGGATTACCGTATACTATTCTGACGGAAGTTTTCAAGATTTTTACCCTTCCAAATAATATAGTTATTATCTTTGTTTCATATAAAGATAAGCTATGTACAAACTAATCAAACCCATCCTTTTCCTTTTCTCACCAGAGACCATACATATACTGGTGATGAAATTTCTAGCAATAGTTAAATACATACCATTTTCAGGATTGATTCTCAAATGGTTATATTCATACAACCACCCTTCTCTGGAGAGGGAGGTTTTCGGTGTGAAATTCAAAAACCCCATCGGTTTTGCTGCAGGATTTGACAAAAATGGCGACTACTACAATGAGATAGCCAAATTCGGCTTCGGATTTGTGGAGGTGGGTTCAGTCACACCTGAAGCACAGCCAGGCAACCCCAAGCCACGCATCTTCAGGCTTGTTCAGGACAATGCGATCATTAACCGTATGGGTATCAACAATCACGGTGTAAAATACACTGTTGATAGACTTAACAAGGTGAAACCCAAGGTGGTAATAGGTGGAAATATCTCCAAAGGGAAGAAAACGTCCAACGAGGATGCCGGTAAGGATTACGAAAAGTGCTTCTCGCTTCTATACGATTTCGTGGACTATTTTGTCCTTAACGTATCGTGCCCAAATGTCAAGGATCTTGACAAACTTCAAGATGTGGAGTCTCTCTCTGACATTATAGACAGACTTCTCACCCACCGCCGCTACAATGATGACTACCGCCCTATATTATTTAAGGTATCGCCAGATATCACAAAAGAGCAGCTTGACGAGATAATTGACCTCATCCTTATATCAGGAATAGACGGAATAGTCGCTACAAATACTACTAGAAGTAGAGAGGGGTTAAAGACTGATAAAGAGAGAATTGACTTTATAGGAGAAGGCGGTCTGAGCGGTGCTCCACTTTACAAGAAAAGCCTTGAAATGGTCAAGTATATCCATAAGAAAACAGAGGGCAATCTCCCTATTATCGCAGTGGGCGGCATCTCTACTCCGGAGCAGGCATATGAGATGCTTGAGGCCGGTGCATCACTTATCCAGATCTACACAGGCTTTATCTACAATGGCCCTGCCACTGTCAAGAAAATGCTTAAATACATAGTAAAACAATCTAAATCAAAATGTTAACTGCAGCTATATGTACTATCGGGGATGAAATCCTGATAGGTCAGATTGTTGATACCAACTCATCTCACATCTCCAGAGCCCTTAACTCTATCGGTGTGAAAGTGAGATATATGAACTCTTTTGGAGACGAAAGGTCCGAGATTATTTCAAACCTTGACCAGGCCCTCTCCCAAAACGACATAGTCATAGTTACGGGTGGCCTTGGCCCTACTAAAGACGACATCACCAAGAGTGCCCTGGCAGAGCTCTACGGCACCACTGAGTTCTATCAGGATGATGCTCAGTTTGAGATAATCAAAAATATCGTAACACGCAGAGGAATAGAGCTTTCCGACCTAAACAGAGCACAAGCATCTGTCCCTTCCGGAAGCATTGTTATCCCCAACAAGCTCGGCACAGCCCCTTGTATTGTATTCAGATTTCCAGCTGAAAAATACAGCCACACCCCTACGCTTTACTCACTTCCGGGTGTCCCCTTTGAAGCCATCGGGCTCTTGCCTGACATCCTAAACGACATCAAACAGCATCACCAACTCGCTGATATCCACCACAAAACACTTGTCACATTTGGTATTCCTGAATCTACCCTTGCCAAGCAGATCGAACCTTGGGAAGATGCATTGCCCAAAGATATCAAACTTGCATATCTCCCTAACCCTATTGTAGGTGTCAGACTGCGCTTGTCCACATATGGTGGCGTCAAGGAAGAACAGATCAGAAGGATAGATGAGGAGTTCTCAAAGCTTAGGGAAATCATAGGTGATGCCATCTACGGAGAAGGAGAAGACACACTTCAAATAGTAATAGGCAAGCATTTGAAAAACAAAGGGATGACACTTAGTGCAGCAGAGTCCTGCACCGGTGGAAAAATAGCCTCCCTCCTCACATCTGTAGCTGGTGCATCGCAGTATTTCTGGGGTTCAGTTACCTCTTATGACAACTCTGTCAAGGAGAATGTTCTCGGTGTCCCCCACGAGATTATTGCACAGCATGGTGCGGTGAGCCAGGAGTGTGTAGAGGCCATGGCCCTCGGTGTAAACCGTGTGATGAATACCGATTTTGCTGTAGCCACCTCCGGAATTGCCGGTCCCGGCGGAGGCAGCCCCGAAAAACCGGTGGGTACAGCGTGGCTTGCAGTGGCATTCCGAGACAGGGAGACAGGGAAAGTGGATGTTGTATCGAAAAATGTAGCGTTCAACAGCAGCAGAGAGGTAAATATAGACCGTTTTGCCTCAAATGCACTCAATCTCCTCAGATTGTACCTCGAATCACATTAAATACCTTAAAATATGAGAAAAATCGCTTTTTTAACTATCTTAACTGCTTTGATTATGACATCTTGCTGTAATCAGTCACAAAAAGAGAAAGCTGCGATCGCAAAACTGGATACTATGTTCCAGGAACTATACCCAGCAGATGAGCCGGGTGCAGCTGTCCTTATCCTTAAAGGGGACGAAATAGTATATGACAAAGGTTTCGGTATCGCAGACCTCGAAACAGGTGCTAAAATCGACGGAAACACCTTCTTCAACATTGCATCTGTATCAAAACAGTTCACAGCTGTGGCTATGCTTCAGCTTGCAGAGCAGGGTAAAATCTCCCTCCAGGATCCCGTAAAGAAATATTTCCCTGAATTCCAGGCAGATTTCTTCAACGACATTACCATTGCACACCTCCTTTCGCATACATCAGGTATCGGTGACTACCGCCCAAGAGAGGACCGCAATTTCGTCCTTTACGCTACTGACGAGCAGTGCTACAAATATATGGAGACCCTTAACAAACTCCACTTCACACCAGGTACAGAGTACCAATACATGAACCCCACTTTCCAGCTTTGCTACATTATCATTCAGAGAGTTACAGGTCAGAGCTTCGAGCAATACATGAAGGAGAATATCTTCACCCCAGCAGGTATGGACCAGACAGTTTACTTCTCTCCTGACAAGAACATCCCCAATATGTCGCACGCATATATCCCTGTAGAGGAGAAAGAGTCTGCTTCTAATACAGATTCAGACCGTACCCCTGAAGCTCAGGCTGCAGCTAAAAAACAACAGGAGTCTGCACCTGTGATCGGTAACTGGAAAGAGTACGACTACGGACAGGAGACCTTCTTCGCCACTAAGGCCGATGGTGGTATCTACACCTCTACCCACCAGTTCGTACAGTGGGAAAAAGCGCTTCGCAATGCTGTAGTGGCTTCTGCTGAGAGCATCAAGAACGCACACACACCTAAAATTCAAGTATCTGGCTCTAAATTCAGCTCATACCAGAACCGTCCACACACCCACTACGGATACGGCTGGTTCATCGAGAATGACCCTGAATTCACAGAGAGAATCTACCATACAGGTGATAACGGCGGTTACCAGATCTACGCTGGCCGCTACCCTGCTTCAGATCTCCTTATCCTGATCTTCGCCAACCGTACAGATTACGACCGCTGGACCAATGTCCAGAAAGTTGACGCCATCGCCAAAGAGGCCGGCTGGCTGAAATAACGACAATCATGCCCGACTCCGGTCGGGCATCTTTATACAAAAAGAGGTATCCCTGTTTGGAATACCTCTTTTATTTTACCTCCAACCGCTATTTCTGCAGCTGTGCAGCCACCTCTTCCACTCTCTTCATCACCCTGAGGAAGTTACCTCCAAGAATACCTTTGATATCTTCATCAGAGTAGCCTCTGGCCTTAAGTTCTTCTGTAAAGAGAGGGAATTTGCTGATATCCCTTACACCCTCAGGAGGTGTTTCGATACCATCGAAATCTGAGCCCAAACCTACGTGTTTTGCACCTACAAGCTTGACTACGTGATCGATATGATCTACTACTCTCTTGTATGATGGTGCTGGGAAGTTCGCCAATTTCTTCTCTACCTCGTGATATGCCGCCCTCTTTTCATCATTATCGGGCTCCATACGTGATGCAAACTGTTTGGCATCGAAATCATCTGCCAACTCGCTGAATTCGTCAGAAGCGAATGAATCATCGATAAATGCAGGATAGAAATTGATTTGGATCACACCATCATTCTCTGCGAGGGCCTTGATCATATCATCTGTCATATTGCGTCTATGTCCACAAAGTGCTCTACAACAAGAGTGTGTAGCTGCAACAGGGGCTTTTGAGTATTTGATTACATCGTAGAATGCATCATCAGAGATATGTGACACGTCGATTATCATACCCAGGCGGTTCATCTCTGCGATAACCTCCTGTCCGAAAGGAGATACACCACCCCATCTTTTCTCTTTAGGACCGCAAGAGTCACAAATTTCGTTGTTACCTGCGTGTGTCAGTGTCATATATCTGATACCGAAACGGTAGAAAAGTCTCAACATATGTAGATCTTTCTGGATAGGAAGACCATTCTCCATACCCAAGAAGATAGAAATAAGACCTTTTTTCTTATTTTCAAGAGCCTCTTCCACAGAGAAAGCGAAAGCTACCTTATCCCTATTCTGGTCTACAGCATCATATGTTCGTGAAATCAATTCCAATGCCCTTCTGGTAGCGGCATCAGGGGTCAGGCTATTTGATGTATAGATGGCGAAGAATGAACCGTCTACCCCACCTTCCTTCATCCTCTGGAAGTCCACATGACATCTGTCCAGACGCTGTCCAAGATCGACATTTTCCAAAAGCATACTGGGAGTATCGCAGTGAGAATCAAGCACAAAGGCTTCTTGATGTAATTTATCCATATATTAAGATTTTAAAATTTGTCAGTTATCCTACAAAGTTAACAAATTCTATCTCTTTTTCAAAGATGAAGCACCTGATATATCGTCTACATCCAGTCTCTCCACATCCCTGTTGTATGTGAGTCTTGATGCACCTGACAAATCCACCTCCAGATATCTCTCCACATTCACACTCGCAGATGATGCCCCCGAAAGGTCCACTTCACAGTTTTTTGCCACCATTTGCTCGCCATTTATCTTGCTGGCACCAGATCCCTCTATCTTCAGAGCTTCGACTCTACCCTCAAGGGTACAGTTGGAAGCACCGGATACATCTACATCCAACTCCCCATACTTACCTGCTACAGAGGCTTTTGATGAGCCTGACAGATCCAGTTCCACATCCCTTGAGACCACATCCATATTAAGTTTTGATGCACTGCTTGTATTCACTGTGCACTCGTGAATCTCACCTCTGAGATTCAGTTTTGATGAACCGCTCACCCCAAAATACCCAGTCACTGCATCAACCACTAGCTTTTCCACCTTGCTCGCACCACTTAGCCTTGCCACAAATCTGCTTACATCAAACTTATCATCTGAATAGAATGATGTGGCACCTGACATCTCAATACCAGTAAGGTCGCTTACACCCACCTTAGCCACAAAAGTTTTGCCTCCATTATTTCTCAACAACCCATTAGGAATCCTCTCTGTATCGATACCAATATGAAGAACCCCATTTCTCACATCCACAACAAGATATTGTTCATACTCCTTATCTATGGTAATTGTAAGGTACTCCCTTGCAGACTTCTCCACTGTCACATCAAAACAATATGATACATCAAGTTTATTAAAAGAATCTACCTTCACATCTTTGGTTACATTACCAGCCAACAGGCTCACCGAAAAGATCGCCATAGCGACCAACATTACAAATAATCTTTTCATAACTCTTCATTAATTTTTGTTTCTGTCAATAATACTTTAAAATTCTTCAGTCCATCCATCTTCTGCCTGTAGTGCTCTCTGACTACTTTAAGCTTTTCTCTGTCACTCATCTCGTCCGGCAATATAGACATTAACGGAACAGACTCATAATCAATATTTTCAATTATACTATTCAACTCTTCTATCTTATCATAAGTGACCATAATCTGCATCTGCGCTGATATTGCTGCCACTTCATTGCAGTAATGTGTATATGTCCTCACAATCTGCTTCTGGGGAGAGAAATAATCGATAGAGAACCCCAGAGCCAGAACCACAGCCACAGAAGCGGCAACACTTACAAATGCCCTGCTTCTCCACCATACCACATTTGGCTTACTGCTATCAGATTCTTCCTCATCCCATTTGGCCATAAATCTCTCAAAATCACCCTCCAAAGGGAGTTCTGAGTCAAGTTCGGCTCTCTGCTGTGCAATTATGTTCTTCAATTCGTCCATATCTTTTCTTTATAACTTTTTATCTACTGTCATACCAGAGTCTGTCCTGGCATCTCCTTTAGAATCTCCAACAACCTCTTTCTCCCCCTCATATACTGCGACCTCACAGTCGACTCTGTCACATCCAGAATCTCTGCCACCTCCTGATAATCATACCCTTCAAAAAGGAGCAGTAATAAAATGGCCCTATACCCGTCCGGGAGAGACTCCACCCCTTTCCTGACCCTGCTGACCAGTTCCGAATCACTTTGGGAAAGTGCTCCCCACATCTGGCGATCCAACTCCTCCACCTTCAAATCCTCTGCATCAGATCTGTACTCCTGAAGGAATAACTCTTCCCTTTTTCTCTTTCTGAGACGGTCTATCGCCCCCCTCACCACACTCTTTACCAACCAAGCCTCTTCTTTAGGTAACTCAAGAGATATCTCTGATTTCAAATACTTTATCATAACATCCTGCATCACCTCCTCTGCATCCATCCTATCACCTAATATTCTATAGGAGACATTAAACAGACGCACTCTGTACCTTTGGTAAAATATATTTAACTCTTCTCTTGTCATTTCCATTTTGCCTCCATAAATATAACGAAAAAGGATGCAAGTTTGTTGCATCCTTCACCAAAGTATTTATAAAAATTTACTAAAGTTTCCCTCCCCTTTGGCGTACCGCCTCATACAGGCACACTGCAGTAGCCACTGAGACATTGAGAGAACTGATCTCCCCCGCCATAGGAATCTTTGCTTTGTCATCACATAGAGCCAGCATAGAATCTGAGATACCTTTACCCTCCGAGCCCATAACTATAGCTGTGGGTTTGGTAAAATCTACACCATATATATCCTTATCACTCTTCTCAGTGGCCCCTACGATCTGAAATCCCTGCTCCTTAAGATACATTGCAGGGAGACGGAGATTCTGGGTCTTGGCCACATTGATACGGAGCAATGCACCGGCAGATGCCTTGATACCTTCAGAGGTGATAGCTGCGCCACCTTTAGCAGGAACAATGATACCCGAAGCTCCTGCACACTCTGCAGTACGTGCTATGGCTCCGAGGTTACGAACATCACTCACACCATCAAGCATAATGAAAACAGGTGCAGAATTCTGCATCAAAGCTATATCTACCATCTCTTCAAATGGAGTGTAATCAATCTTTGAAAATAAAGCAATTACGCCCTGATGATTACCCTTGCAAATTTTATTGAGACGCTCTGCTGGGACGAACTGGGCCTGCACACCTTTCTCCTTCAAAAGCTCCATCAGATCCCTAAACTGAGGGGAATCAAGCCCCTGTTTGAGCATCACCTTATCGATATTTTTACCGGCACGCACAGCCTCCATCACAGGGTGCATCCCAAATAGGTAATTCAATTTATCTTCCATAATTTTAGTATTTAGACCCCCAATCTCATCGGGAGTGACATTTCATCTCCGTTCGGGCGCATCACCCTACGTCATGCCCGACCACGTTCGGGCATCTCTTTACTCCGAGAGCAGCATCCACTCCTCCATTCGGGCATCCAGCTCCCTCTTTAACTCCAGATACTGCCTGGTAAGGGTATCTATATCTGTCCCCGCTTCAGGCATAGCCAGTTGCCCCTCTATCTCTTTCATCTTCTCCTCAAGAGTCTTAATTTTCTTCTCGCATATCTCCACTTGCTTCTGCTTGCGTCTGAGCTCCTTCTGCTCCTCGTATGAGAGTTTTGCACCCTTCTCCTCTACAGGGGCAACCTCCACACCCTTTTTGGGGGCAGGAACCTCTTTTTTTGCCTCTTGCACAGGCATTTCAAGCTCTGACAGGTTCTCTATCTTCCTCCTCTCCAAGAAGGCAGAAATACCTCCCAGATGCTCTTTTATCTTTCCATCCCTGAACTCATACACCTTATCCACCAGACCATCAAGGAAATCCCTGTCGTGGGATACGATGACAAGCGTACCGTCATACTTGACAAGAGCCTGTTTCAAAATATCCTTTGACCTGATATCCATATGGTTGGTAGGCTCGTCAAGGGCGAGCAGATTGTAGGGTTTGAGGATTAGTTTGGCCATAGCCAGACGTGATCTCTCTCCTCCGCTAAGGACAGCCACTTTCTTCTCTATATCTTCACCTCTGAAAAGGAATGCACCCAGAATATCCCTCAGTTTCAGTCTTATATCCCCCACTGCTACCTTATCCAAAGTATCGAACACTGTATCATTCTTATCGAGGATATCCTCCTGATTCTGCGCATAGTATCCCAATGCCACATTATATCCGAGAGCCGCCTCACCATCCAGAGGATAAAGTTCCGAAGTAATAATCTTCATCATAGTCGACTTACCCTCACCGTTACGACCCACAAAGGCCACTTTTTCACCCCTCATAATAGTCATATCGGCATCCTTGAAGACCACCTTACGACCATTCTCATACCCTGCAGCCATATCTCTAACCTTCAGAACCACATCTCCCGATCTGGGAGCAGGTGGGAATTTCACACTGAGGGCAGAGTTGTCCTCCACCTCCACCTCTATCCTCTCCAGTTTGTCAAGCTGCTTGATACGGGACTGGACCTGATTGGATTTAGTGGGTTTATATCTGAATTTCTCAATAAACTCCTCTGTCTTCTCGATCATCCTCTGCTGATTCTCGTACGCAGCCCTCTGCTGGGCCATCCTCTCTGCACGGAGCTCTTTGAACTTACTGTACGGAACCTTATAATCGTGGATTTTACCAAGCATTATCTCTACGGTCCTGTTGGTTACCCTGTCAAGAAATCTCCTGTCGTGGGATATCAGCAGCAGTGTCCCTGAGTACGAAGTCAGGTAATCTTCAAGCCACTGGATAGACTCTATATCAAGGTGGTTAGTAGGCTCATCAAGCATAATCACCTTAGGTCTTTTCAAAAGGACTTTTGCCAGCTCTACACGCATATTCCACCCCTGAGAAAATGTCCCCCTCTTCCTATCCAGCTCCTCTTTTTTGAAGCCAAGACCTACAAGGGTCTTCTCTGCCTGAAGTCTGGGTGAGTCGGATTGCGCAAATGCAAGCCTGTCGTTTATATCGTTGAGCTCCTCTATAAGTTTATGGTACCCTGCAGATTCATAGTCTGTTCTGGTAGCCAGCTCCACATTAATCTGCTCCATCCTGTCCTGCATCGCAAACATGTCTGCAAATGCGGTCATCGCCTCATCTATAACACTCCTCTCCTTCGAATACTCCATAATCTGGGGAAGATACCCTATAGTAATATCTTGAGGCTTGAGTATTTTGCCGGATGTAGGGGACTCCACCCCCATTATAAGTTTGAGAATAGTAGATTTTCCTGCACCATTTTTCCCCACAAGGGCAATATGTTCCCCGTCACTTATATGGAAATTAATACTGTCGAGCAGGGTAAAACCGCCAAAAGAGACGGTCAGATCGTTGATTGATATCATTCTTCCACCTCCACTTTTTCTTTACACATCATTATCGAGAGCTCATAGAGCATATATAGCGGAAGTGCCACCATAAAGAGGGTAAATGCATCTCCCGAAGGGGTAATCACAGCTGCAAGCACCATAAGCACCACCACTGCGTGCTTGCGGTATTTGCGGAGCAATCCCCTATGTATCACACCAAGCCTTGAAAGGATAGCTGCCAGAGCCGGCATTTCAAAGACAACCCCCATCACTAGTATAAGCCTCACAAACATAGATATATACGAGTTCAATGAGATCTGGTTGGGAACATCCGCACTCACCTGATAGGTCCCCAGGAACCTCAAGGTCAAAGGAAATACGAAGAAATACCCTACTGCCACACCCGAATAGAAAAGGAGTGATGCAAATCCGAATGCAGTCTTTATGACACCCTTCTCATTTGAATAGAGGGCTGGACTTATAAATCCCCAAATAAGATATATTATAAAGGGAAATGCTACTACAAAGGCGAGATAAAATGACACCTTTATATGTATAAAGAACTGCGCGGCAAGATCGATATTGATAAGTTCAAGGGAAAATTCGTCCAATGGATTGAGCCCTATTAGTGCAAATAAAGCGTTGAACCACCTGTACAGGGCAAAATCACCCCCGATAGGTGCAAGAATCACATCATTGAAGACGAAATCCTTCCCTATAAAGATAACTACCATAAAGAGCAATATAAGACCGAGCCCACGGAAAATTACCTTCCGCAGCTCGTCCAAATGCTCCCAAAAAGTCATCTCCTGAGTCACGCCCCCTATTTCTTATCAGAATTAAGAGTATCGTTGATCTCTTTTGTCTCTTTATCAAGATCAAGTTCGTCCTGAACATCCTTCATCCCATCCTTGAAACTCTTGACACCTTTACCAATACCCTTCATAAGCTCTGGAATTTTCTTTCCACCGAAGAAAAGTAGTACGATAAGCGCAATAACGATGATCTCAGTCATGCCGATAGATCCTAGAAACAATAATGTTACCATATATAACAGTTTAGTTAAATTTATTAATTCTTAATTATTTACGATAGCCTTTTTAAAAGCATCCACAAATTCCTGCGGAGCTCTGGTCGGACGGCGTGTATCTTTGTTGAGAAATCCCAGAACCACCTCGCCCTCACAAATAAGGTCCCCATTCTGATTAAAAATCTGGGTAAAAACCTCCACTCTGGCCATTGGTTCCTTCTCCACACGGGACACAATCCTCAATTTATCTCCGAGTTTTGCCGGTGTTTTGTACTTGCACGAGACAGAACTTACAGGCATCACAAACCCATACTCCTCAAACTTGGAGACCGGGAGACCCAAATCATCCATCATCTTCCCCCTACCACACTCAAAATAACGGATATAGTTTGAGTGGTGGACTATCCCCATCTGATCGGTCTCATAGTAACGGACCTCAAGTTCCATCTCTGACTGGTACAACATACTCTATTTCTTAAGGTTAGCTATACTATTCCTCAAATTCTCAATTTTAGTGGTAGCATCGCTCTGTTTCTTCCTCTCCATAGCGACTACAGCTTCGGGGGCATTCTGAACAAACCTCTCGTTTGAAAGCTTAGCCTCTACACCTTTTAGGAATTTGGTCAAGTGGGCGATCTCTGCCTCCATCTTGGCGATCTCCTCCTCAGCGTTCACCATACCTGTCAATGGTACAAAGAACTCTATAGTATCCACCATAAATGCTGCACCACTGGCGCTATTGTCGATATTTTCAACGATGGTTACCTCTGAAAGGTTTGCCATTCTCTTCACCACAGAGACGATCTTCTCAGGGAAAGCACCCTTAATCTGAAGAGTAAGGGCCTCTTTTGGTGAAAGACCTTTGGACTGGCGGATATTTCTTATAGAAGCGATAGCACCCACACCCTGCTCAAATGCGTGGATAGTCTCCACACTGTACTCACCTGCCTTAGGCATAGGCTGAAGCATAATGGTCTCGCCCTCTTTTCTCTCCTCGATATTCTGCCATAGCTCTTCTGTGATGAAAGGCATGATAGGATGAAGAAGTCTCAAAAGCTTCTCAAAGAATACGATAGTGGCATCGTATGTCACCTTATCGATAGGTTTGCCATATTCAGGCTTGATTACTTCAAGATACCATGCACAGAAATCGTCCCAGAAGAACTTATAAAGTGTCATAAGGGCATCTGAAAGTCTGAATTTAGAGAAGTGCTCATCTACAGTCTCGATGGTCTGTGAAAGTTTGTTTTCAAACCACTCTGCAGCCAGTTTTGAGTGCTCACTCTGAGCCACATCTGCACTCACCTCCCAACCTCTGATCAGGCGGTAAGCATTCCATATCTTATTACAGAAGTTTCTACCCTGCTCCACTTGTGACTCATCAAAGAGAATATCATTACCTGCAGAGCTGCACAAAAGCATACCAAGTCTCACACCGTCAGCACCGAACTGCTCCATAAGTTTGATAGGGTCAGGAGAGTTGCCAAGCGATTTGGACATCTTTCTGCCGAGCTTGTCCCTTACAATACCGGTCAAATATACATTTCTGAAAGGTACATCCTGACAGAACTCATTACCCGCCATAATCATACGTGCTACCCAGAAGAAGAGGATCTCTGGTGCTGTAATAAGGTCATTTGTAGGATAATAGTATGCAAGTTCCGAGTTTGGAGCCTTATCGGGATGACCAGGTTTTGATGCATCAAATACAGATACAGGCCACAACCATGATGAGAACCATGTATCAAGTACATCATCATCTCTTCTTAGATCCTCCATCTTCACAGATGGATCGATCTTCTGGGCAGCAGCCAATGCCTCCTCGATGGTAGCTTCCACTACAAATTCACCATTTGGAAGGTAGTATGCAGGGATTTGCTGGCCCCACCATAGCTGACGTGAGATACACCAGTCACGAACATTCTCCATCCAGTGACGATATGTATTTCTGAATTTGTCAGGGATAAGCTTGATCTCTCCATTCTCCACTTTAGCCAAAGCATCTTTTGCCAGATCCTCCATCTTAAGGAACCATTGAAGAGAGAGTCTTGGCTCGATAACTGCATTTGTCCTCTCTGAGTAGCCCACTTGAGACAAGTAGTTCTCCTCTTTCTCCAGATGACCTGCTTCATCAAGCATTTTTGTAATCTTCTTACGTGCCACAAATCTGTCTTCACCGATAAGGATCTGAGCTTTATCATTGAGACATCCGTGCTCATCGATGATATCGATTACAGGAAGTTTGTGTTTGATACCGAGTTCATAGTCATTGATATCGTGTGCAGGGGTCACTTTAAGACATCCTGTACCGAAGTCCATAGTCACATAGCTGTCCTCAATGATAGGAATCTCCTTATTGATAAGGGGAACAAACACCTTCTTCCCTTTCAGATAGTGGTATCTCTCATCCTCAGGGTTGATACATACAGCAGCATCCGCCATAATGGTCTCTGGACGTGTAGTTGCGATAACTATGTATTTATCAGAAGGTTTACCATCCTCAGAGATGAAATATCTGAGATAGTAGAGCTTAGACTGGGTCTCTTTACGGATTACCTCCTCATCACTCACTGCGGTAAGAGACTGTGGATCCCAGTTCACCATCCTCACACCACGATAGATGTAACCTTTTTTGTAGAAATATACGAAAGTATTGATAACCGCCTCGCTGAGTGGCTCATCCATAGTAAATTTGGTTCTGTCCCAATCACACGATGCACCAAGCTTCTTAAGCTGCTCGAGAATAATACCACCATGCTTCTCTTTCCACTCCCAAGCGTGTTTGAGGAACTCTTCACGGGTAAGTGACGATTTCTCTATCCCCTGCTCCTTGAGTTTGGCCACCACTTTAGCCTCTGTAGCGATAGATGCGTGGTCTGTTCCAGGCACCCAGCAAGCATTCTTGCCGTTCATTCTGGCACGGCGGACCAATACGTCCTGAATGGTATTGTTGAGCATATGCCCCATATGAAGCACACCTGTCACGTTTGGTGGTGGGATTACGATAGTGTAAGGCTCCCTTTCATCGGGTTCCGAATGAAAAAATTTATTCTCCAACCAATAGGCGTACCACTTGTCCTCTACCTCGAGGGGGTTGTATTTTACAGGTAATTCCATAAAGTATTTATAATCTATATTTGTTTCCGTTTTATTATGCAATCTGCAAATTTAGACATTTTATTCGTATCTTTGTGCATAGTAACATTCAAATATTATGGAAAATAACCAAAAAAATCCCCAAGGGAAAGAATTGAGTCTCAATCTTCCGGAAGAGGTAGCCAAAGGAAGTTATGCCAATCTTGCCATTATCACCCACTCTACCAGTGAGTTCATTATAGATTTTGCCAGAATTCTCCCGGGCATTCCCAAACCATCTGTCACCAACAGGATTATCATGACCCCTGAGCATGCAAAACGCCTTGCCAGAGCCCTGGAGGACAATATTGCCAAGTTCGAAAACCAGTTCGGCGAGATCAAGCTCCCTGAGCAGAAGATGATACTTCCCCCTATGGGATTCGGTCCAAATACCCCCAATGCCTAAGGGAATAAGATGGGAAACAGACACTTCAGAATATCTATTGCCGGAGCCGGGAATATGGCATTCCGCCTTGGCATTGCCCTCAGGGATGCAGGGCACGCCATCACCAGAATATGGTGCCGCCGCAGGGATGCTGGGGAAAAACTTGCCTCAATCCTCAATAACGAAGGGGGCAATACCACATTCACCGACCATCTGGCAGAATTGCTTGATTCAGAGATAATCATACTTGCAGTCTCCGATAATGCCATCAATGAGATGGCTGCAAAACTCGCAGCAGAAGCAGCAAACTCCACCCTATCAGGAGTCCCAATAGTACTCCACACATCCGGAGCTACCGCAATTGATGCCCTGGAGCCACTTATCAGCAGAGGAATCCCTTGCGGAGTGCTGTGGCCTATGATGACACTATCCAAAAACAAGAATCTCGATTTCAAGGAGGCACCCCTCCTTATTGAGCACCAGGACGAGAAGACAGGCGCAATATTGAAAGAGATAGCATTCTCCCTGAGGTGCGAACACTTCTCCTGTGACTCTGCAAAAAGGCTCCAGATGCATTGTGCAGCGGTATTTGCATCGAACTTTGTCAACTATGCACTGAGCCTTGCTTTCGAACTTGCTGGGGACAAAGCCCCCTACCTGATCCCCACCGCCATTGAAGCTGTGAGGAAGTGCTGCATATTCCATCCGGACCAGGTGCAAACCGGCCCAGCTCTCCGAGGTGACCACAAAACACTGGAAAAACACCTGGAGATGCTACAGAGCCTCGGCATGAAAGAACACGAAGAGATATACAGAGCAATCAGCAAAAATATCCCCAACAGAGTAAAAAAAGACAAATGATATGGCAAACTATAAAACCAAATTACACCAGATAAAAGCATTTGCATTTGATGTGGACGGGGTCCTTACAGACGGTACATTCCAGTCCACTGCAGACGGAGACCTTCTCCGCACCTTCAATGCCAAAGACGGCTTCGGACTGAGGACCGCCATCAACCAGGGATTCCCTGTCGCCATCATCACAGGAGGTCAGTCCAAAAGTATATCAAACCGCTTTGTCCCTGTGGGAGTTAAGGATGAAGACCTCTACCAAAGCTCGAGGAACAAAATACCCGATTTTGAAGACTTTTGCAGCAGATACGGACTCAAACCTGAGGAGGTAGCATTTATGGGTGACGATATCCCAGACATTCCTATCCTGAAAGTGTGCGGACTCGCTGTATGTCCATCTGATGCAGTACCTGAAGTAAAGTCAGTATGTGATTATATATCAGCATTTCCCGGAGGAAAAGGATGTGTAAGAGATCTGGTCGAACAGGTCCTTAAAGTCCACGGCAAATGGTTCTATCAGACCGATGCCATATCTGGATAGTCCCACCCATCATGCCCGACTCCGTTCGGGCATCCAAACCACATAAAAAGATGCTTAAAAATCGTAAAATAATCCTCGGATCAGCCTCCCCCAGACGGAAGGAGCTGCTATCTCTCCTGGGGCTCGAATTCACAGTAGAACTCCCTTCAGACAACGACGAAACCTACCCTACAGACACCCCATACGCAGAGATACCACGCGTCATATCCCTGAAGAAATCACACGCATTTACAAGACCACTGGAGAAAGACGAAGTGCTCATCACAGCAGATACTATGGTCTTCGGTCCAGGCAAATACCCTTTAGGGAAACCAAAAGATGCAGATGATGCTTTCAAGATGCTTGTAGCACTCTCCGGATGCACCCATGAAGTGATAACAGGAGTAACCCTCAGAACATCTAAAGCCATACACACATTCACCACATCTACTGAAGTAACATTCAAAGAGTTAAGCGAAGAAGAAATTTACTACTATATAGAGAATTACCACCCATTTGACAAGGCCGGTGGCTATGCTATCCAGGAGTGGATTGGTGCAGTCGGGATCACATCTATACAAGGCTCATACTTCAATGTAGTGGGCCTCCCTGTACAAAGGGTCTATGAAGCACTGAAAAAACTTGACTAACTGCTTGATTTACAGATATCGCAGACACCACAGTCGGAAGACTCCGCCTGTCCGAAATATTTGAGAAGCCTCCTGCTCCGGCATGGAGGATTTTCTTTATCTACAGGATGGGACACATAGTCTATCACTGCTCTGAGTCTCTTCCCGAAGTTCTCCTTACGCTCCTCATAATACTTCTTGGATATCTTTAGATTATCTGGGGTAAGTCTCTCATTATTAACAAAGATAAGAGGAGAACGAGATTGGGGTATATAATCTATTACCCTCATCCTCGAGAGCTCTACAAGCATCCTTTTTACCTCCTTATCACTCTGTCGTATCACCTTGGCTATATACTCCTCATCTATCGATACAAGATGGGAGAAGAGAGCCGGATATATCCTCATCAGAGCCTTCAGGAAAGAGTCCATTCCTGGGTCAGACAACTGGATTCTATAGAGGTCATCCCTGCTCACAGAGAACATTATTCTACTTGGATTGTCTATCTCCTCAGTGACACTCCAGTACCCTGACAATTCGATATATTTTATCGCATAGTAGGCTGTAGCCGAATGGAGCTTGAAATGTTTTGCAAAATCTATAAGATTGAACTTTCTGGTAGTCCCCTCCCCATCTCCGTAAGCAATACCGAGGTACATGAACATCTTCTGATAGATATCGGCAATATACTCAAGTGGCGGGAATGAGACCTGAAAAATCCTTTTAAGCCTCACCAAATCGGTATTGTTCCACAAAAGGACAGCTTTGGATGAGAGCCCGTCCCTACCCGCTCTACCTGCCTCCTGGAAATAGGACTCGAGCGATTCCGGAAGATCAATATGGCATACAAACCTCACATCAGGCTTATCTATACCCATTCCGAATGCATTTGTGGCCACCATCACCCTCAAATCCCCCTTTTTCCACCTGTCCTGCTTCTCAGAGCGCATCTCTTTACCCACCCCTGCGTGGTAAAAATCGGCATCCACCCCCTGGGTCTTGAGGAAAGCCGCTATCTCCTCCGCCTTTTTCCTCTCCCGCACATAGACTATTCCACTTCCAGGGATATCCTCACAAACCTTCACCACATTGCCAAGTTTGTTCTCGCACTCACGCACTATATAAGCCAGATTGGGGCGTTCAAAGCTCGATCTGAGGAGATTCTTCTCTTTGAACTGAAGAGTCTCCATTATATCCTCTGCCACCCTCTCTGTTGCTGTAGCAGTGAGAGCAATGAATGGGATATTGCCCCCTACCACATTGCGAAGCTCTTTTATAAGAAGGTAATCTGGTCTGAAATCGTAGCCCCATTGGGATATGCAGTGGGCCTCATCTACCACTATGAAATTGACCTCCATTTTAGCCACTCTGGCGAGGAAAATATCGGTTCTGAGCCTCTCCGGAGAGACATAAAGGAATTTATAATCACCATAGATGGCATTGTCCAGAGCCACATCTATCTCGTGAAAAGTCATCCCGGAGTATATTGCCAGCGCCTTTATCCCCCTGGCTTTCAAGTTCTGCACCTGATCCTTCATCAGAGAGATAAGGGGCGTCACCACAATGGCTATTCCGGGTCTGGCCAATGAAGGAATCTGGAAGCACAGCGACTTGCCCCCTCCGGTAGGCAGAATGGCCAAAGTGTCCCTTCCTGCCAATGCACTATCTATAATCTCCCGCTGCTTGGGTCTGAAAGAAGTGTAACCCCAATATTTCTCTAAAATTTTCTCCAAAATCGTCCCTTTTTTATCTCCACAAAGTTAAAAAATTATATATTTGCGTGGCAAATTTCGGGAGCGAAATATGGCAAAATTTTTGCAGTGCAATATTGACTGATTACAGTATAAAGAAGATAAATAATAAATATTTGATTATGAACACAATTGATCTAAGCAAGTACGGTATCACAGGGGCTACAGAGGTAGTTTACAACCCTGACTACGATACCCTTTACAAAGACGAACTTAACCCTGAGCTTACAGGTTATGAAACTGGCGTAGTTACAGAACTTGGCGCAGTCAACGTGATGACAGGTGTTTATACAGGCCGTTCACCTAAAGACAAATTCTTCGTGATGGACGAAACTTCTAAAGACACTATCTGGTGGACTTCAGAGGAGTACAAGAACGACAACAAGCCTGTAACCAAAGAGACTTGGGCAGAACTTAAGAAGATCGCTCAGAGCGAGCTTTCAAACAAAAAACTATATGTAGTGGATACTTTCTGTGGTGCCAACGAGAACACCAGAATTAAAGTACGCTTCATTATGGAGGTTGCTTGGCAGGCTCACTTCGTTAAAAATATGTTCATCCGCCCTACTGAAGAAGAGCTTGCAAACTATGGCGAGCCCGATTTCGTAGTACTTAACGCTTCTAAAGCCAAAGTGGAGAACTACAAAGAGCTTGGCCTTAACTCTGAGACAGCTGTAGTATTCAACCTTACTGAGAAAATGCAGGTTATCCTTAACACCTGGTATGGTGGTGAGATGAAAAAAGGTATGTTCTCTTATATGAACTATCTTCTTCCTCTTAAAGGTATCGCTTCTATGCACTGCTCTGCAAACACCGGCAAAGACGGCGACACTGCTATCTTCTTCGGTCTTTCAGGTACAGGTAAAACTACCCTATCTACAGACCCTAAACGTCAGCTAATCGGTGACGACGAGCACGGTTGGGACGATGACGGTGTATTCAACTTCGAAGGCGGTTGCTACGCAAAAGTTATTAACCTCTCTAAAGAGAACGAGCCAGATATCTACGGTGCCATCAAAAAAGACGCTCTTCTTGAGAACGTAACAGTAGATGCAGAGGGCAAGATCGATTTCAGTGACAAGAGCGTTACTGAGAACACCCGCGTATCTTACCCTATCTACCACATCAACAACATCGTTAAACCTGTATCTAAAGCAGGTCACGCTACCAAGGTTATCTTCTTGACAGCTGATGCATTTGGTGTTCTTCCTCCAGTATCAAAACTTACCCCTGAGCAGACCAAATACTACTTCTTGAGTGGTTTCACCGCAAAACTTGCTGGTACTGAGCGTGGTATTACTGAGCCAACCCCTACCTTCTCAGCTTGCTTCGGTGCTGCATTCCTTTCACTACACCCTACCAAATACGGTGAGGAGCTTGTGAAGAGAATGGAGAAAGTGGGTGCTACTGCATACCTTGTAAACACAGGCTGGAACGGTACCGGCAAACGTATCTCTATCAAAGATACCCGTGCTATCATCGACAGAATCCTTGACGGTTCTATGGATAAAGCAGAGACCATCACCATCCCTATGTTCAACTTGGCAGTTCCTACACAGCTTGCAGAGGTTGACACCCATATCCTTGACCCTCGCAACACTTACGCTACTCCAGCTGAGTGGGAAGAGAAAGCTAAGGATCTTGTAAGCCGCTTCGTGAAGAACTTCAAGAAATTCGAAGGCAATGAGGCTGGTAAAGCTCTTGTAGCAGCCGGTCCTCAACTATAATATAGTTTTACGACTAGACAGAAAATTGGGGGCCCCGGGAATGGGCCCCTTATTTTTTTATCATTTGCCAAATAAAGAGTAAGGAGTGACATTATGAAAGCTATCTATTATGGTGATACAAATATTGGGAATATTAGATCCAAAAATGAAGACACATTTATACTGAAAGAGATCTGGGATGGCACTCACCTCCTTGCAGTAGTTATTGATGGTGTTGGAGGTAATGGTGGTGGTGATATTGCAAGTAATTTGGCAGCACGATGTATCTGTGAACACTTTAGCCAATGCAATAGTTCTACCAACAACTTAGATATTCTGCAAGCAGCTGTAATCTATGCCAATAACTCTATCTGTACACAACATTATAACCCTTGGTTGAGTCAAATGAGTTGTGTACTGACAGCTGCACTTATTAACCTCGAAACAGGACAAATGGATGTATGCCATATTGGAGATACGAGATTATATGTCCTAAAAAACAGCATCTTTACAAAGGTTACATCAGACCATTCTTTAGTCGGTCCATTAGAAGAATCCGGAGAACTAACAGAACTTCAAGCAATGAAGCATCCTCAACGCAACATTATTACTAGAAGCGTTGGCAAAGATATACTTCAATGGGGCACAAAATATATCCAAACTCACACCATTATATTAAAGCCAGAGACTACCATTTTGCTTTGTAGTGATGGTCTATATGATATGATTCCCTCCTCAAGAACTATAGAAATCATTAGTGAGTCAACATCAGTGGACAAAAGAGTAGATAAACTTATTGATACGACCTTAGAAGCAGGCGGTAAAGACAATGTAACTGTTATTGTTCTTGACTTGAAAGAATAGCCTTCATCATTTAACTGTATTCTGTTATTAGAATCATTAATTCAAACTCAAAGGGTCAACACTTTAGTGCTGCTGTTGCGGGAGCACACAAATTCAATATCGGCCGAGTCATTAATTTTGATATACAAGCAGGCTCTAAGAGATACGTTTGCGCATGTATTTCAGAGAAATAGGTCAATAAAACCCAAAAGCAATGCTTGGGGTGTCGTTAGAGTGGGGTTTGAACCCCACTTTTTGTTTACCTTCTATTGGTTGCTTTGCAGAAATGGATACTACTTGAGAAGATCTCGAAATGCTAGAATATAAGACCTTAATCCTATATAATGTTAATTATTATTTACTAACTAAATCCATATGATGTATCTTATTTCGTATCTATATTATCCCTTTATGTTCCATATACGGTAACGATGTTGATGCAACGGCGATTCTCTACCGTAATGGCGAGGAGTTGGATGCCGATGGCACGGCGTACACCTACACATGGAAGCTCTGGAACTCTGCAGGCACAACGGTTGTCAAAACCTACACAGGTAAGAACATCACAATCGCCAAAGCCGATGCACTAGCAAGGACGTACTTATGTGCGAAGTCCAAAATAACAACACATACACACATTTTGCTTGCGTCCTGCCGCCGATTTTTATAAAGAGTTAAACTTAGCGAACTTTCCATACAAATTACACTCTAAATCTCATAGTAGTTTCATGTTTAAAAATACAACTTTAATAAGTGTATTTTATTTACTGATAATTGGTTTGATTGTGTTACTTTATGAAAAAAACTTTATAACTATCGATATTATTTGGGCAATTTATTATATATTTGCTAAAGATCTGCTTGCTCTTTGACAGGACAGTCAGACAACTGTAATTGTTTAATTTAAATCGATATATAATATCTTTTGTGGAAAATATTTTATATCAATTTACTAATTAATAGGATTTTGTTAGACAGACTATATCGTAAATTGTCAATACTAGAGATTGTATATCAGCGCAACGGTATTATGATGGATTTATATATTGAGAAAATGGTCCTTCAAAAACTTAGTAGCCGCGGCTCAAATGACATATGCATATCCTTGGTTATTGATGGAGAAATACTGCGAAACGACAGATTACGTGGCTTTGTTAAACAGGTTAGACAAATGAAATTGCAAGTATCTGTTACTTGTTACAACATTAGGAATTTTGATTTTTTAATTGAAATTAAAGACTTAGTTGGGCAAATTAGGATAAGCATAGATGAGGATTTAAATTATATAGGGATATTGGATTACACCTATGACTTGTTGAAAACAGATAGAAATCAAATAGTATACTTGTTCAAAATTTCAGAAACTGAGGATATAGAAGATTTCATCGAATTATTAGAAGACAATGATTATATATTCAATATTTCATATAAGTCAGAGATAAGTAAGACTAAATATTGGGAAATTGCCAAATTTGTGAGTGAATTAAAAAACAGATATCCTTTGAAGATATTTCAAGAATTCACATGTGCGGGCGTTGAATATGATAACATAAAAGGAATTTGCCCTTCTTTGACATCTTTAATGTGTGTGGATGTGCGAGGGGATATTAAGTATTGCAATAATGACTTTTCCCAGCGTTACTTGCACATTGAAGATGGCGATTTAGACACGTTGTTTACAATAATAGGTAATCAAGTAGAAATATGTGAAATTCCCCGTTGCAATAAACAAGCGTATGACTGTTGCATGGGAGGGTGTCCTCTTGAACAAACGAAGGAAGTAAATAAATTTTGCAAATTTAATTAGCGATAAGAGAAGGAGGTGTTATTATGAAAAAATTAGTCCTTAGAGTACAAATTATCACTTATGCAGCATGTGCTATTAATACTATAAATGGTTTTGATGATGATTAGTAACAATAGCAATTGAATCTTTCCGTTCTTTGGTATTTCTACAATGGACAGGAAATGTTCCAAGCAATAAGAGAAGTTATATCGTTTTCAGATTTGAAGATGATATAACTTCTTCTGACGGATGTAAAATATAGAAAAGTATATTATGTTGCACTTTCCGACGAATTTAGAAATTGACATAACTGGTAGATGTAACTACAACTGCTCATTTTGCCGTAATGGGCACCTTGATGTTTATAACGATATGGATTTTGACACAATTATTCGTTTGCTTAATGAATGTGTTAAACATGGTATTTTTTCTATTTCTATTTCTGGAGGGGAACCTACAATGCATTGCAGATTCAACGAAATTGTTTCATATATAGGTAAAATTAATATCGCTTGGGCATTAACAACAAATGGTTCAAATATTGATGACAATCTAGCAGAGTTATTAAGTTGTAATGGAATAAAGTCTGTTTACATTACATTATCCGGATTCACTAATATTACAGAAACAAAGCATAAAAATGCAGACCACGTTTTTGACAAAACAATGCAGGCGATACAATCTTGCAAAAAATATCAAATCCCTGTTGTTCTTGGTTATATATTGACTCCTATGAATATTAGCGAAATTAATATGTTTATTGATTTTTGCCTAAAAAATTGTATACGAGCAAAACTTACTAGAGTTTATCCAATGGGGAATGCATTAGATAATAATAATCTGTTTATCTCTGAAGAAACTTATAAAATACTCCTGAAGGAATTTAAAGATAAATTGGGTAAGTTAGCACTGCTTGGTGAGAATTCTGTTCCTTTTGAGAAAAGGGTGTGTTCTGCTGGGGTTTTGTCATGTGTTGTTGGCTATGATTACAATGTTTATCCGTGTGTAAACTTCTTGGGAGATCAAAAAGTTTCATGTGGTAGCATTTTAGATTCTTCTTTATATGATATATGGAATTCATCGAAAGTAATGAATGCATTTAGAACTCCGAGAGTATATATGCCATATTGTCAAAAATGCTCCTATAAAGATACTTGCAATGGAGGATGCAGAGCAGAAGCATATAAACAAAGTGGTGACTACTGTATAATAGAAAAATCTTGTGACTATGTATGTTTTTAAATATCCTTCCGTAATAGGTATAGAGATAACAAATCGCTGTAACCTTAATTGTATTCATTGTATTAATTCTTCTTCAATTAACGACAAACAAGAATTATCATTTGATACAATAAAGCTTATTATAGATTATATGCACCAGCATGGTATAATATGCTTAGACATAAGTGGAGGAGAACCATTCCTGCATCCAAGAATATATGATATATTAGAATATGCTTATAGTAGGAATCTTAATATCAGCATGGCTACGAATGGAACATTTTTGACTCAGGATAATATTAACATTTTGAAACAATATAGTGTGTCTACTAGAGTGAGTTACGATGGTTATAACGAAGACACATTTTCAATTGTAAGAGGAAAGGGGATATATCAGAAAGTCTATAATAATGTTAAGAATGCTATAATTAGTAACCTGGGTATTACACTCGTAACAGTATTACATGCAAACAATGTTGACAATGTAGAATTATATATTAAAACAGCCAAAGAATTAGGAGTGCGAAAATTGCGTTTGATGCCATTTGTTCCTGATGGGAGAGGTTCTAATAGTGGTTTAAAATTTATGTCTCCTCTACAATGGAAGTATATATTAGAGAACTATGAGAAATGGGCGAAATATTACGGAATTAAAATAGCTCTCGATTCCCCATTAATGTCAATTACTCATCATTTAGTGTGTCCTTGTGTTGTAGGCAAATTTTATCTTGTCATTAAATCTAATGGTGATGCTGTGCCTTGTGCATTATTGGATATGCCTATTGGTAATATTTATCATAACACTATTGATGAGATATGGCAGAGCCCAACCTTAACTGAAATTAATGATATATCATTGTTAAATGAAGAATGTCATCAATGTGAGTATCTTCAAGCATGTGCTGGGGGATGCCGAGGAATGGCATACAAAATTAAAGGAAGTTATTTATGCAAAGATCCGTTATGTTGGCTTCAAAGCCAAAACAAATGACATATCATCGTTTTGAGAATGTCAAATTAATACAAAGAAAAGAAGATAAAAATACGGTAATACAAGGAGAACATTGTGTTATTGTACTTGAAGAAATGGAATCAATGATATGGGATAAGTGCGATGGTAATCATACTATAGACGATATGGTTAATATGATATTACAAATAGAAGATTACAGCCAAAATTCCTATGAGGAAATTTCAAAAGTTATTATTGATTTTTTGACTGAATTACAAGAACAAATGTTAATTGAGATTTGTGAGAATTGAGAGAGTCGTAATAGAGGTATTACAAGCTTGCAATCTAAGCTGTAAACATTGCTACGGGAATTTTGAAA
Organism: Bacteroidales bacterium; assembly: GCA_017630155.1. Classification (GTDB taxonomy): domain Bacteria; phylum Bacteroidota; class Bacteroidia; order Bacteroidales; family UBA932; genus CAAGNP01. Next base: position 30,077 of record JAGBVU010000014.1, on the reverse strand, counting down.
AGCAAGTTATAATGCCATTATCAAAATATGAGCATTATATACGCCAACTATATGAACAGGGGGCAACCTGCCTCACAATTACAGGCGGAGAACCATTTTTGCTAAGGAGCAAATTACTAGATTATATAATGGTAGCTAGGCAAATAGGCTATCCGTATATTGCTGTTACCACAAATGGAACTATTCAGAGTGATGTTCTAAAAGAAGTAATTGACAATGTAAATCTATTACAAATTAGCATTGATGGTCCGTTAGAAATACATAATACAATCAGAGGACATGCTACATTTGAAAAAACAATCAGTTTTGTTCAGATGGCCGCGATGATAGATAATACTAAATTATGTATTATGATGTCTATACATAGTGCAAATGTAGAATATTTAAGGCATGTAAGAAATATAGCTAGAGAGTATAATGTAATGTATGCCGTAGAAATAGTCACTCCTTGTGGTAGAGGTCATAATATTGAGGTAATAAATCATAATCAGATGCTCTCTGTTAAGAAATATCTAGATGATAATAATTTATATTGCAATGATCCTATATGCTTCTGCCGAGAATATCATGAGTACTACTTAAATTTTCACATAATTGGGGGGTGTTCTGCAGGGGTTTCTGCTGTCTGTATTGATACCATTGGAAATGTATACCCATGTGCGAGATTAAGAATTTCAATGGGAAATTTAGACGATGGCTTATCATCTATTTATACATCCCCCATATATAAACAACTCAATGATAGAACAAATTTACAAGGTAAATGTTCCCATTGCGTATATTTGTATCAATGTGGAGGATGCCGTGCTAGAGCATATGCATATTCACAGAACTATCTAGCTGAGGACCCTTATTGTGTAACATTTAAAGATACATTAAGTATATGATTACCAGAGTTAGTTTATTAGGCAAAACAATAGATTGTCATACTCATTCTGGAGGCATTAACATTGCACACTATTTATTAGAAGCTTATCCATATTGCTGTACTATACCAGAATTGATATCAAAAATGAATAGTGTGAATATTGACATTTCTGTCACATTCCCACTCCCAAATAATCAGGATTTAAAAGAATATCCGGAAGTTAATAGGCTTTCACAAAATATTATAAAATATGAACCATGCCTATATTATTTGGCTAATAGAAGACTTTTAATGGAGTCAAAGATGTATGGGGAGGAGAGAGTATTACCATTTGTGATATTTAGTTTGTATGGAGATTATTATAGACAAATAGAACATATTAATAACTTAAAGGATGAATATGACATTTATGGTATCAAAATTCACACCTCTTGCGATCATATAAATGTTACACGAATCATTGAAGAACCTATACTTCTTGACTTTTTTGAAAAATTGAGTCTCCCTATTATGATTCATTCTGGTTTTGAAGATTATAGCAATGCATATAATATGTGTGAAGTGTTCAAAAAGTTAAGACATATTAGGTTTTGTGTTGCTCACGCTGGGAGAATGAACAAAGACTTTCTAGAACAGTTATATTACCTTGAGAATGTTTGGATAGATATATCATCTATTCCTATTCTACACAAATCATTGATTAACAAAAGAAATAATAGTAATGTACTGCCATTAGATTATACAACCCCATATGAAATGATATATTATTTAATTGATAAGTACCCCCAAAAAGTACTTTTTGGGACGGATTATCCATGGGTTGAATGTGGTTATTTAAAAAATCACAAGTCTATACATAATGGTAATGATAAATACAAAGAAAGTTCTAATGTCCTTAGGTCATTAGAACCAAATGTCCAAAGGTTAATATCGAATGAAAATATATGTGATTTCTTATTTGGCAAATTCCAAGTATAGTTAGTAATTATTTGCCTCTAAATTGTACATTTACAAAGATCATTGTTAAGATAGCGCAAACAACCTCATACCTATTGTAAGAGATTGTATATCTCTCGGGCTTCTCGTTTAGACAAACCATTAATTTCTATCCTGCGACCTCCACTACTTTCAATAATAATATCAGCAAACAAGATGTTAGAATTTATTCGAACACTTGAGATGCTGGTGCGGGGAATAACCGTCGACTGGTAGCCTATAAGGGCTCCTTTGTAGTATACTATACGATCCTCTTCTATATCGATACGATCAGGAAACAATACATTATGGTCCGCAGATATGCGACTTGCAATAAATGTAGGCATAGTTATCTTAAATTAGACAGTTGAATGCTTGTGACAATAAGCGTTATCAGATAAATAAAGAATGCTGGTATAGCAAATAATGCGGTCAAGAATAAGAAAGATACAATCCTGCACACAATATGAAGTGCCCCTTGATCAAAAGATGTACCATCGAATATATTACTATTCCAGTTAAGAGCGATTGGTACTGCCGCCAAACCGAGCGTAAGCACTACAATCAAGGCTGCCCTTTGCTTAGATTTTAGTTCTTCATAGCGTGTCATATTTGCGTTAGTTTTTAGGGTGAAGTAGATATAGTTGTTTAAGCGTTTTTTCTAGGTTATCTTCGTCATATAATCCAATTCTGTATTCTTCTCCGATTCTCAAAAGTTGTTCAGGAATTGAAACAAAACAGGCTTTTGTATAGTAATATTCATCAGCAAGTGGAGAGTTTGCAAACTCCTTCTTAAAGTTGCACTCATTTTCGACGATAAATGGAGAATGATAAAATGTTCCTCCATTTTGATTAAGGATACAAGATACGGACTTCAACCTTGACAGGCGTTTAAGCACATCTATCATCACCTTGCGCTTCTGTATCAACTCTTGCAATCCACTTTCAAAAGTTTCGTTGGCAATGATTGCTGCTATTGGATGTATTCTGCCGTTCAGTGCTAACTCGGAAGATAATCCAATACCGCAGTCACGTTCCTGGCGATGGGGATGTTGGCAGATAGACATTAGCTTCTGATATAATTCCAGATTGTTAGTGATAATAGCTCCTCCTTCACCTCCGGCAGATACTGTTTTGCCAGTTCCAAACGATACAACCATTGCATCATTGTAGTCTGCTATATTACTGATACCGTAGTTATACCCAAGGGACTGTGCAGAGTCTACAAAGTGCCAAATACCTCGTTGCTCGCATATGTAATGCATAGCCTCCATATCGTAGCTGTTTCCTGCAAACTCTGTAGCAACGATGGCTTTTATGCCTGGGATCGAATCCAATATATTTGTAATCGAATCGACATCTATATTGAGTGTAGAATCATTAATCTTAGCAAAGTAAAATCTGCAATCCAATGCCAATGCCCCAGCTATCGTACCACCAAAACTTAATGGTGTGGTCAAGATATCACTTTTTCGCAAGCCCGCTGCCATCAACAAATACATCAACCCATTAGTGGCTGAAGATACGCACAAGGCGTACTTTGCTCCATATAAGGAACAAAGTTTTGCCTCGAGCGCTGCCGTCGCACCATTACCCGCAAGATGGCTGTAAGCAGTAACCTTGCTGGACTCTGCTTCTGTAAGATATTTCTCTATCTCGTGCAAAATCGCAAAGCGTCGGTTTATTGAACTCTGAGACATAGCATTAACTATTAAACATTGACATACGGTTTAAGTCGGTTGAGTTCCTGGTTCAACTTTACTGGATCTACCTCCATATTCTCATCAAGAATTTGCTTTATGTAATCTGGAAATGGATAATTATCTTCACGACCATACCAAGGCAACAATCGCTTTGAAACAGTATGTGAGATTGCATCCAAATCTGCATAGACCGCTGCTAGCCAACTTGCCTCATCGAGAGGATTGGCGTCTTTAGCCGCATCTAGGATAGCTTTGGAGGTAAGACCATCTTGCTGACAAGCGAGTTTCAGTGCAGCACGGATACGGCGAGGCATAAGATGCTTGTCGTATAATACTTTTGCAGCTTGCTGGATAAAACTATCCTGTGGATTTAAAGTCACTTTGGCTACTTGTTTAGATATAGAACAAATAATCTCAGGTAAATCCTCAATAGAAGGCATTATTACTGGTACAATTACAAAACGATCAAGCATTGCAGCACACATTTTGTTACCACAGTTAGATGTCGCGATTAGTAAAGAATTTCCCTCTCGAGTATTATCAGACAGCATACTTAATGTTGCTTGCATTACTGAATCCGAAGCACCACTATCTAAATTATTTGTTCTTTGAGAAGGAATAGCCTCAGATACTTCGTCAATAAACCCAATATTAGGTGTTGTTGAGGCAAAGATGCGAGTCTGTAAAGTTGCTCTGCGTTCAGTCTCACCGACGATACCAGCCTTTGGACTATTCAACTGATAAATAGGTACTGCAGCCCAGTGAGCGGTGAGTATTGCCATATCGGTTTTGCCCGTTCCCGGAGCTCCAAGCAGAAGAATGTTAGTAGGAATAGATTTGTCGCGAGAGCGCAAACCATTAGCTTGCTTACGGAGAAATTCCATAGGTACACGAACATTTTCACCCTTGAGAGCGACTTCTTTGATGCGGGTTGTGTCAAGCATTGAAATTGTTTCTTCTGAAATTGCTTGAACATCTTTTGACTTTTGCTCAATCAGCCCCTTTACTTCAATCGGGCCTCCTGAAATATGCGAAGCACGAAATACCAAATCTAAACCTCTGTTAGGTGTACTGCTAGAGAGATTTGCAATCTGTTGGTCATCCAATTCTGGAGAGTATTGAGCGTTAGGATACTGGCGATGCAGACCTTTTACAAACTCTAGTTTCTCCTCATAGTTTGGATAAGGCAGAAACAGATGATAGATAAGTCCTTGTACCTGCGAGTCGATCTTGCCCTCGGTTACATCAGAGAGTATGAACATATTTCCATTATCGAGGAATGGTCTCGAACATACGAGATTGTATATCAATTCACGGGCAACCAGCTGGTTTGCCGTTGTTGCATTAGGCATAATGTCAGAAGTGAATTCAAAGACGAAAAGGAATTTCATGGTCTCTCCGTCCTGCCAGTTATTTGCTGTAGGTGCAGATGCCAAGCGAGATATGCCTCGAAGTATATCCACTAACTCTTGTGATGCGTTACAGTTGCCCGTAGCACACTTAGTATTTGAGATTCCATTTGCAGAGAGAATCTTTTTAATAGTTTCACTATCAGCCTTCTCATACATGTTGTATGGGACCACAATACCTGAAGCCAGGCTGTACCTTACCATAACCATATGCATTCGTTTGGCGTATTCTGCCATCAGTTGAACGAGAGTGCAAATGCTTCCGTCCTCTCGGCACTCAAAGTCGTATATAGATCTTCCTGTGAGAATCATCGAAGAGCGGCCGTCGCTTTCGTATGGTTTAAATATATTTTTAACAGTATTCATATCTTTATCTTTTTATGGTTATTACACTTTGAGCTTCATTTTCGTTAATAGCGGCTTCGTCATCAAATGTTCGTCGAACAATTTTCTTTGGTTTTGCCAACTTCTGTGCATATGGCATTTGAGGAACACCATTTGTTGCCTTCTGTTTCTTTACTTTTGTTGTTATACCACGAACTGACAGTTCATCATCAAACGCGCGAATAACTCGCTCACAGCTACCATCGGTGTATCCAATAAGTTCTGTGCGAATATCCACTTGTGAGCTGGTGTCCACCTCTGCTATCAGATTCTGTCCGCTTGAGTTCGTAGCGATGACGCGGGTCAAATTAAGATTTTCCTGAACGATTTTAACTTCCCTGAATCCTACGGCGATAGCAGACTCTTTAACTGCAACAGACACATTTGCCGCAAAAGATTGAGTATGCTGCGATTTAATTTCCTTGAATGTAGCCTTGATCTCCTTATTAGTCTCCTGAACTGTAGGAGCATCGATAATACGTTGTATACTCTCAGCCACAACCGATGGAGACGAGACCATAAGGTTCTCCTGCGATTTTACTAAGGTGGCAATTGCTGCAACTTTCAATTGTGTCTCAGCTACCTGTTTCTGCTCTTGTGCAACAGCAATATGCTTTTCAAAATCTGTTTGTATTACATTCAACTCTGTAGGAGCTAGAACAGACTTTGTTTTAACTCTTTTTCGCTTACAGCATTTCTTTACTCCGGTAACCACCTCCACAGGTGCAGAATTTAGCACCTGAGCGATGACTGGACCAAAATTTCTCTGAAATTGTTGCGTTTCTCTAACAGTCGCAACCCTTGTATAATAAAGTTCCTGTGACATGATCTTTCGTTTTTATAGTGTTACCATATTACGCCTCCGTCGTTCGGAGTATCGTCTTCTGAATTGTCTGATAATTCTGTGTCTGATACCTTATCTTCGGCTGGACTTGGATTATCTGTTCCGTTTGGGGTAATTTCTTCTACCTCGACAGGTTCTATATTCTCTATTGTGTTTGAGCCAAGAGGAGGCAGCGCATTTTTACGCTGCTCCTCTATAGCTTGAAGTGTCTCAGATAATGATATACCCGTTCCTGTCTGTTGCATCATGTAATCCAAGTAAACGAAGTCATTATTGATGAATAGCTCGCGTCCGCCAGCTACATGAGGAAAATCTACTAACGGAATAGTTGCAACAGCACCATTTGCCTCATAGTGAAGAGGAATAGCTTCACGTCGGAAGCAAATCAGATCACCGATATATATTACCATCTGATTAAGGTAATACTTTGCATCATGCCCAAATTTTCTCATAAATTCATCCCTTGCCATGACAAGATTTCGGAATGACTCTGTAAATGAATTGTACTCCGAATTAAAGGTCGAAATGATACCCTCTTGCTTTGATTTTAATGCCTGAATCTCCGAACGAATAGCATTCTCATCACTTTCTTTGATAGCTTTCACCTTTTCATTCTCTTTCTTAGTGTCAAAATATGTAAGTGCCTCCAACTGCTTCTTGAATCCTGTAACAATCAGCAACTGTATGATCAATGAAATAAACGCAAAACCACCCGAATAAGTCCAATTGGTACCGCCATTGAATGAGATTTCACTAATAATGTACATCATAGGTAGAGATATCATTCCTCCGACAATAGCTAACTTTTTAAGAGCTCTCATAAAATCTGATGACTCATTATCATCTATAGATGAGCATCCCCAGCGACTAAGAAGACTAATGAGAAATCCGACAACAAATGATGAGACAAAGCCAACTGCAACGGCAGAACCAACATCTACGAACTTCGATGTAACGATAGGAAACAGTGCAAAGAATGCAAAGAAGCAGTCGAGTATAGGATAAGCATAGTATGCAATACGGCGAAGGCTCATCTTGCGGGACAAAGATTCATCAACTTCCACAGATTTGTACCGTTCGACGATTGTCTCGTCAAACAATAGCTCCTCCTTCTGCTTTTCTGCAAGTTCATCCTGGTTACGACGCATTTTCTTTCCTGCATCTACCATAGTAATATAACTGCGTTGGATGCTCTCGCAAAGATTGTTAATGAACTTCTGTGCAGTTGTCATCTCTTCTTCGAGAGCAAGACGCTTCTGCTCTTCTGCAGAGAGTAATGCTTCCTGCTCAGCCTTTTCGCGTGCGGTATTTTCTTCTGAAACACGAGTATTGCGGTCTTTTACAATCTTTTCATAACCAAAGAGACTGGAAGGACGACGAGTCGGGGTATTTACCATAGTGTTCATAGCTGTATATTTTTAAAATTTATTTTACTTAAAATTAAATATGTAGTTTGATGCTTGACTCAATGTTACAAATTCACGCTCAACAATGTTGTTATATTGGTGCTTAGCAACATTTGAATTGATGAGAAGTAGTTGTGTCGACTGCGGGAAGAATGCCAGTTCTTTCCCAACATTATCACACCCATCAGACACGAGGATTATATATGAGTAGTCAGATTGTTGCTCATTAGCGCGAAGCAGGCGGATTGCCTGATTGATGGCGCCATTTACATCTGAACCATTTTTTTGTTTAGCGACTTCGTCCGAATAGGCAATATTGCATATCCTTTCGCAATCACGAGACAAAGTCCCAATAGCATCTACTAAACTCGAGGAGTAAGAAAGAGAGTCTGTTTGATACTGTTTTGTTATTTCTCTATATTCCGACATCTTCATATATCCAGGCTTCGCTCCTAGCTCAATTGGGCGCTTCTTGTGCCAATCAAAAATGGCGACCTTGTTGTTGTCACAATTTGCATCAACATAGCTAAGGTAGAGATTTCCAACGCCTTTGTTTGCAAGCATTTTGGCAAGCTCCACAACCTCACTTGAGCTGATTTGTGGGACACCATTCTCATTCGTCAGGCGATCTGTGCCATCAAGCACCAAACAGATGTTGTAGCGATTAATTGTTTTTGTTTCGTCGCCCAGCTTTGATTCCATAGAACCACAACTTGACATTGCTGCTGTCATAATAGCGATAATCATCGCCAATTCGATAAACTTTTTCATAACACCATATTTTTTATTATTCCTCATTAACAATACGTTGATTACATCTAAATCTATGTTCAAAGTCAATAGTGTCTATAGATAAACTGTTGTATCCTGCATTCTCTGTCATTTGTTTAATCATCTCCTGAACACTAGAAAATGCTGCACTAGGAACATCTACCATCAGTATTTTATCTCTTTCTTGCTCGCTTACAGTTTCATCAATAAATACCAGAGAAGTATAAATGATGTGTATATCAAAAACATTTCTTTGTGTTATAGAAACTATAGCACTCACATCAACCATTAATTCTACTTGAAATAGATGCTTGTCATCTTTTTTGATGATAATGTCTGCCTCTGTGTACACATCTGCTTTACTATTGCCTTGTGACCACATCAGTTCGGAACTATGCCGACTGATAAAATTCTGCTTAGCTGCGTAGCTTTTAATTACATAATAAGATGCCATATCAGTTATTTTTATTTTTATTAAATTTGCTCCAAAAGATGTTTCTCTTTTTTGCAAAGATGTTGACTTTGAATATTGTACACAAAGAATAATAATCGATTATTATCTTATAGTATGGGAATGAATGATAATCAAACTAGTAGCAGTGGGCGGCAATACGATGATGTATTGTTATTGGTTGATATTTTACAGAAGAAATTAAGAGGTTCGTATAATTCCGATTTTAGCAAAGGAGTTGAAAAGGTAATTATATATGCTGAGTTTGATATGGTCCATCATTTTGAACACGAAGAGATAGTAGATGGATACTATTACCGCAAAGCTCCAAGTAGTATCAAAGTAATTGAGAAACTAAGTCAAAAAGAATATCTAGACTACATTAGGACTCTCATAACAACAGACGAACCGGGACAATTGAAAAATCTTGTTGATAATACGTTTGCTTTACTTTACCACATAATAGATGGAGTCGACATAGATAATAATGCATATACTGAGTCAGAGGTATTGGTAGCTCCTAAAATGCCTGAATATCCCATTGATAAAGGTATGAATGAGACTGCAGTAAAGCTTGAAATTGAGAGACATAAAAAAGAATTCAAGGAATCTAAGGCATACAAGCTTTGGGAGTATAATAAAAAGTTACGCGACAATAAGAGGAAAAGTATCATTAAGCAGACTATTGTAGGAAAAGGTGCAACAAGAAAGACTTATTACTTATTAGTCGAACCACAAAATTCCACTCTATCATATTATATTGAAGAGCATTTTAAGCAAAAACAAGTTGGATATTTGTTGGGTAACATTAGGTCAAAAAGCCACGACTCGGTCTATGTATTTGACAAAATGCTGTCTAGTTATATTGATGATAAATTGAGGGAATATGAAAATGAAGATTTGAGTCCAGCTGAATTAAGAACATTAATTGATCAGGAGTACATTAGAAAGATTGAAGCCATAATCGGTGAAAGAGTTCGAGGTAATTCTGAAAAAAAATTAAATGAGTATATTGAAAAATTAGTAGATTTATTAAACCATAAACCTTCTAATTGGATTAAAGAGTGTAGCACTTTATTTGACAAGACTATCCAATATTACAATAATGAAGTATCCGCATTGTCATATGCTGAATTATTAGTTATGCGTGCTGGATTTATATCTGAATATGGACTATCCCATGAGTACAAAAAACATAACATAATACCAGTTGATTGGTTGAACCACATGAACTGTATATATGAAAGGGCTCTGGATTTAATCACGTCCGATAGAGGTAAACGAGAACAATATGCAGAATGTGCAGCAAAATATACAGAATGGTTATTATATACATCTCAATTCGATAAAGTTGCGTTGTATGTAGATGTAATAGTTGAGATTTACAAGGAACTTGCAGATAATGATTCATCTAGTAAATTTGTATTGCCATATGCGGACGCATTGTTTTGTATGGCTGAATACAAAAAACATATTGGAAATTTGCATGAAGCTGAAACTCTCTATAAATCAGCGATTGAAGAGATATCAAAATGCCCCAATATGAAACATCTTGAAGCTAGAAGATGGCTAGACCTGGCAGTAATGCATTCTTCAACTGTTAATAGTAATACTGAAAAAGAATTTCTCGAATCAATAAAAATCTACGAGTCTATTATAAGGAAAAATAGTAACGAGTATAAAAAAAATTTAGCGACAGCTTTGCTTTGTTATGCTCAATATCTTGAAATTTTGGAACAATATGAAAAACTTGAAAAAGTATATGATAAAACTTTAATTATTCACAGAGAACTGGCAGAAGCAAATGAGCCAGATGAAGTTGCAGATCTCGCATGGAATTTATATATAGTTGGCTCATATCATCACTACAATGAACGATACGAAAAGGCAAATGAACTGTATTATGAGTCATTGACTTTATTTAAAAAACTGCATGATCAATATTCTGACAAATATCTCAAAGACATATCAGCAGTTCTAGTTGGTATCGGAAATACCCAAAAAGATAAGGGTTATAATATTGATGCATTGAGTTCTTATACAGAGGCTTTAGATTATGCAAAAAAGGCTAGCCATTACTCTGCAGAAGGCATTTCTAATGTTGCTTCAATCTTAATAAAGATTGCGGAAACAAATCTTGCCATAGACGAACTTGTTTTATCTAAGAAAATTTTTCAAGAGGCATTGGGCTTATATAAAGAAGTTGCTATACTAAATAAGGCATATAACAAAGAAATAGCAGATATAATTGTTCGACTTGCCGAAATTGATAATTATCCTAGACATAAATTGATTGAAAGTTATGAGGAAGCATTAAAGCTATATCAATCTAGTCATAATGAATCTGATTATATAGATTCTTTGTCAATTTTAGCATTGCGCAATAAATTAGTATCATTATATAGACTTGAAAATGACAGTGCGCATGAGGAGTCTGAATTGAAGGCTATTGTGCAGATAGCAGAAATGCTCTCAACTTGGAATCCTCAATTATATTCAACAACATATGTGGATGCTCTCGGAGACTTACAAGGCTATTATAATGCCCATGATGATATTGAGTCAAGGTTGATTGTAAGCACTATGGCCATTGATGCTTATGAATCCGGGAAAGTAATAGGATATGATGCGATTAATAAATTGGCGACAATAATTCAATATAGTTCACTTAAATTATTGATTGACGGACACAATAGTGAATCCGAAATATGGTTCAATAAATTGCTAGAGATATATAGTTATCTTGATACAATGAACCACAATAGTGTGAAAACTGAATTAGTTGAGACATTATCTTGCATAGGACATGCCCAAAACTGGGGCGGCAAGTTTGTTGAAGCTGCAGAGACCTATAAGCAGGCACTTCATTTATTAGAAGATGCTTCTTGCGACGAGGATATTAAGATGATTGCTGAGTTATATGATAATCTGGCAGAAGTTTATGACTCTCTAGATTTATATACAGAGTGTGTAGATGCGTTATCTTCAGCATTGTGTTCATATAAGAGATATGCCGAACAAGGTGGTGATTGCCAAGAAAAAATTGATGAGATAATAAATATTTTTACTGCGAATAACATTCAAGTTTCAAAGTTTAATAATTAGCACATATAAGTACTACAAATTATACAATAAAGAGCGATATTCTTCTTTTAGAGAAAATTTTGAAAGGAAAACTTAGGGGGCATTATGGTATGCCTAAATCTCAAATTAGAATAGATTTAGTTATAATATGTGCAGAATTTGATTTGGAATATCATATGTTAAGTATGCCTGCCCCAACTTATAAAGCTAATAAATGCTATAAAAAAAATGGCGAGCGTATAGAGGAGTGGCCAACAGCGGATTATTTAAAATATCTATCTGATAATATTAGAGGTAAAGATAATGAAGATGGCGAAAAGAAAGATTCCGGAGCTCAAAGTTTGGCTACTAAAGTGCGTTATGCTATCCGTATCTTAAGACAAATATTAGATGGTATCAATTTTGAATCTGGAGGACAATATACTTATCATAAGAGCCAAAAACCAAATAAGGAGAGGCGAGAGAGTATCCTCAAACCGTTACCAGCGGGGGGTAAGGGTAAGAGTAAAGGATTTTGCGCGTATTCGTATCGGAAATCATTTAGTATAGAACCCTATCTTGTTTCGTATTTGGAAAACATTAGAAAAGATGTTGTTGTAAAAACAGTTTAATCTGCACAATACTATTACATTCACTCCCTGAATACGATAAATTTCAGAGGTTCATAGTCCAAAGTTAGCGGATATTTAGGATATGAGTCTCGAATACTTCTAATTGAAAATAATTCAAGTATTTAAAGTTCATACGCAGAGTCTACTTAATGATATTCAATTATTAGCACTCTAAGGTAGCACACCCTCCCCCCTCAACTTTCTCAGTATTCTCTCACACTTTTGTGGTGTCTTCTCAAGTTCAGGTCCCTGGAAATATGAGGCCAGATGCTTCCACTGATTTTCTGATACAAATACGAAATCCTGAAGGGTCGAAATTTCGATCTTGTGCCCTTTATTCAAATCATCTTCAACCAGCTGCAGAACATCTTCAATAAGTTCCTTTATATATTCTGCCGAGTCATTATCTACAGACAAAAAAGAAAGCAGTCTGGCATATGCGCCCAATCTTGCATCAGCATTACACTCTGGAAACTCAAAGGTTCCCACACTTGCAGATCTTATTTCATGGCAAATACCCAAAATCTCTTCTATTTTTTTATCCATGATACTATCTTCCTCTTTTTTCTCAGAGAAAATGTAAACAGCTATGGATAATATATTCATTCCTTTGAATTTGTTTGACATATAAGGCATAAAGCGTTTGTGCTTTATCGTACGCGAAATGACTTCATCTATCCCTTGAGCATAATAACAAAAACTGAAGCCTCCTTTCTCATTTATGCTTTCACATATTTGAACTATGCATTTGCTGCATGAGACATTATCCAGAATTTCCCCTACCTTTTTTTGCCAATCATAAAATTCTTCCTTATTATCCATATTCAAACGTTCTGAATATGTAACTTGGAGCGTATTGTCTCTTCTGACATACCTTAAATCAGCATAATCCATAAAGTAATAGTTTCTGCAAAAGGGGGAAAAGAAGAGTTCTTCTAACATCACTTCCCCAATAATTCGGTTTCTAATCTCTTTCATAAGTATCAAAAATTAAATCAATGTTAAAAATTCAGGTAAAACCGATTCTACCACCCATATTTCACTTTTTTTGCTCCTGGACATGTAAAAAGCATTGCCATTTTCGGCCATATACCTGGTATTCAATTTCAGCACCACCGGTATACCATGCCGCATCCCCACTTTCAATGCAGTATCAATATCTGCCGATAAATGGACAAACTTTCTGCGCATAGGCTTCAGCCCCTCTTTCAGAATATTATCCAATCTATCCAAAGATGTCCCATGATACAAAGTTTCAGGAGGGATACCCACTTGCAGATCCGGATAAACATCCACAGAATGCCCATATAATGCCCTTACCATCGTCATCTGCTCATCAAACTCGAATCTACCTTTTTGATCTTTTTTCACAATATCCACCAACTCTTCCAAAGAAAACCCTAAATCACCGCACAGATTTTCTACAGAGCGCCACCCTTTGGGGTCAAAATCATACGAATCATCATGCCTAAGATAATAAGCCAAAGTACTTGAACGTGACATATTGCATTGCTTAAATATTAAAACCAATTCTCTGTTTTGTCTCTTTCTTGCCTGAAGTGTAGCGCTTGTGGATTTTGTCATGCTTCACGATATCCTCAGAAGTAAGAGATGATGTCATATTTGATATTATTGAAGACATCATGGCATGATCGATTTCAACTACATCTTTAGATGGCAGATTCTCTATCATCATTGACAAAGCTTTCGACGCTGCCAACTCTACAGCCTGAGCGACATCAGATGAGGTGAATCTGTCGGTCATTTCGATTAAGGCAGGAAGATTCATATCCTTGTGCGGCAATGAGTTAAGATTCAAAATCATAATATCCTTTTTAGTCTCATTATCCGGTAGTGGGACAAAGTACTGCTCCCCTATCCTTCCCGACCTAAGGGCTGCAGAATCGATTCCTGAAGGGTCATTTGTGGTGCATATTACATGTACTCCTCTTTCTGCGCAATTCTCAAGCATAGTGAGGAACATATTAGTTTCAGCGGCAGCACCTGGAGAAAGCTCCTGATTTCTGTGCTGCAACAAACCGTCGCATTCATCCATTATTATCATCACAGGCAAGTTGCTTTCTTTTGCCTTCCTTTCAGCCGCTTCAAACAACGCACCGATATTGAGCACACCTTCCCGGTGTAATGATCCGCCCAAATCTGAAGCCTTTACTTTAATGTAAAAGCACTCCAATTCTTCACATAGTTTCTGGGCTATAAAAGACTTTCCACATCCAGGAGGCCCGTATAGCAATATACCGTGAGGAGGAGTCATGTTGTAGATCTTCGCTATCTCCGGATATTTGATAGGATTTATATACTTTTCCTCGAGGACCTTCTTTAAATCCGACATTCCACCAACTTCACTAAACCCTTTTCCACTGGATTTAGTGAACATCCCGTCAAACTTGCCATTGATACCATTGCCTGCAGCTCCAAATATATCTTCCATCATATTCATACCGAAGACATCACTATTTGCACCGTATGATATTACTTTTTCACTATCCCACATTTCGATAAATGCATCTATAGTAGGTCTCTTTTCAGGATCCAGATTCAACGCACACATCAGTACTTGTTTTCTGATATCAGAAATACTCTTCAGTTTATTCACATTATACTCTGCTCGCATTTGAACCATGGCTATGTCATCATACAAATGTCCATTCAATATATCATCATCAGGGAGAAGCCCATTGAGAGAAAAGAGCAGAAGCAAAGCTGCGTTGTATACAAATGAATACTGACTATAAACTTTCTGTAAAAACTCAGGGGCTATATACCTGGAGTCAGCTCCTATGTATGGGGCAAGCAACCCATATTCAAGTGACAACGCAGAATGCAAGTTACATATTGTCAAGATCGGGCAATCCTCCTCATCATATGTCACATATAAATTGTCAGGGGTAACAAGCAGTCTCAAGTGGGGAGCACTTTTCCACATATAGGATAATGAAACCATTATCCATGAGCACATTGAGACATATTCTTTATATCTTAATGTATTAGTATTGTCTACGTTTAGAGCAATATACTCAGCAAGCGTCATACCTTCCTTTTTTTCAAAAAAAAGCCACATAAAATCGGAATCGGCCCCATCTGCAATAAGTTTAGGCAGGAAATATTCCTGTTTGCTTTTCAATACGAAGTACTCATATGGGACATCGTGACCATCATCATCCTCAACCAGTACATCAGGAGGTGTAAGGTTCTTATCATAAATAATCAGTATCCCCTCTTCCCCTTGGATTTCGCATTCAAAAGTTTTACGAAAAACTGTACTTGAAACAACATCTGTTTCCTTAGTTAGGGTATATCCATTAAAGGTACTTCCATCTTTAACATCTCTTAGGCTTGCTCTCATAACTTATCTGTTTTACTTGTTACCATTACTGAAAAATAAGCGTAAATCCCCCCTATATGGCACTTCTCTCTTTTGTACCATACATTTTTCAAAGTCTTTCTTATCCGGGATTTCTATTGCAATATTATACGAAAAAAAAATAAAATACAACGTTGCAAATCATATTCTTTTCACATAAATTTGTTCCCCTAAAAAATTTGACTGGAATCAGTTCTCTCCCCCATTTTACACAGATATTTACCTTATTTTCAAAAAACTTACCACTAAGAAAACTTTTTTTTCAAAAAACTGACAACTTCTGTTCTTCAGGAGGATACACATGTCGCAAAATGGTGCCAATCTCCTATGATTTCTTCCCAACAATTGAAATAATGCTTAACTTTGGTTTATGAAGATAATATATATAATATTGGCGCTCCTTGCTGGGGCATTTTTGGCATTTCTGATAATTTCAGCCATTCTTGAGTATAGGCCAGCACCTCAGGAGAGGGCTATCCACTACCCTGCCCTGAGACCTTCGGCAGAGAAGAATATACCGGACAGTCTGAAGATTATGACTTGGAATATTGGGTATGCCGGTCTTGGTGATAATATGTCCTTCTTTATGGACGGAGGCAAGGATGTGAGAGATACTCGGGAGAGGACAGAGACCAATCTCCGCAACATAATAGAGACTATCCGCACCCAGAACCCCGACATTCTCCTCCTTCAAGAGGTGGATGTGAATTCTCACCGCACCTACCACACAAATGAGGTACAGCGACTTCAGGAAGAATTTCCTGAGTACCACATATATTTCGCCCCCAACCTCAAATCGTGGTTCATCCCCACACCTGTAAGAGAGCCTATAGGTGAAGCCCACAGCGGCGTGGCCATAATGAGCAGATTTGAGGCAGATTCTGCCATCAGGCACCAGTACCCGGCCAGACACCCCTGGCCTGCCAGGATGTTCCATCTGAAGAAATGTCTGCTGGAGATAGATTTCACCCTCCCAGACGGTAGAAAGATGATAGTAGGCAATACCCATTGCTCAGCATACGATGACGGAACGATGAGAATCCAGGAGATAAGACACATAAATCACCTCCTCAACGCCCAAAAAGGGGGCAGCTTCATAATAGGTGGCGACTGGAACCAATACCCCAAAGGGTACACACCTTCAGACAAAGAGCTCAATGACAAGAATTTCATAGTGCAACCACTTCCATATGAAGAGCTCGAAAAGATAGGTAAGTTTACCTATGACCCCACTCTACACACTGCACGCTATATAGACAAGCCATACGACAAAGAGTCCTCAACCAGGACTCTTATCGACTACTTCTTTCACTCTGAAGATATCTGTATAGATAATATTAGCACACTGAACCTTGAGTTCAGAGACAGCGATCACAACCCCGTTACAGCCACTATCTCTCTTCAAAAGTAAAGAGAGGTGATGGCTCCCTGCGTGGAAGGCAGAATAGTTTGGTGTCGCGCCCTATCTCATAACCCATAGAGGTTATGGCCTCACTGGCACAGTCATATGCCAGACTCGGAGTATTATTATTTTCACTCAAGTGGCACAGATAGACAGACTTCATCCCCTTGTGCATCACCATTTTAAGGGCATGTGCACATTGGTCATTGCTAAGGTGTCCATTCCCCTCGTATATCCTTTTCTTTAGCTCTGGAGCGTAATTTCCCCTGATGAGCATATCAAGATCGAAGTTGGACTCTATAATCAGGTGATCTGCCATACGGCAATACTCCATGGCTGCCTCAGGCACATCCCCCAAGTCTGTCATAAAGACAAATTTCTCTCCGAAGAAATCAATATAATACCCAACTGTCTCCACAGCATCGTGGGGCACATCAAATGCTACAAATTTCACCCCTTTGCTCTGATGGAATGTCTCCTTTTTGATAACCCTCCTGCACCCCTTTATCATCCCTTTTGTACAAGGGTGAACATCCAACGCCTGATGGATACCTGCTGGAGCATACACAGGGACAGAGAGCTTTTCAGCCACCGATCCGAGATATTTGATATGATCTATATGATTGTGTGTCACGAGGATCATCTCCACCTTGGAGATGGATAGACCGTTGTCTTCCAGCCTCTTTTTAATGGTCCTTCCACCTATTCCCACATCTATGAGTAGTGCAGTTTCCTCATTTCCGAGATAGTAGCAGTTGCCGTTGCTCCCGCTTGAAAGGCTTATAAACTGTATCATTTTCCTTGCTCCTCCAACTCCTCTAATTTACTGGTCACCACTTTATAAAGATCCTCTTTAGGTTTGTAGAGGATGGTATGATACCCAAGTCTGGTCGCCGCCTCGATATTGGCAGGTGAATCATCTATGAAAAGGGACTCCTCGGGTTTGATATTTGCCTTTTTGGCCATATCGTTGAATATCTTGTCCCCGGGCTTTCCGCATTTCATCTTATAGGACAGGAACAATATCTCAAAAAGCTCCTCAATCTTATAACCTTTGTCCTTGAAAAGCTCCCTCACCCTCGCCATACCTATAGGGTTTGTATTGCTGAGGAGAAACATCCTGTAGTCCCCTTGAAAGAAGAGGAGCGTCTCTATCTTGTCCTGCGGTATATCACACAAGAATCTATTGAGAGAGTAATCGATCTCCCTGTCTGTTATCACCCTCTTTTTCCCGTCTTTGATGGGTGAGGCATTGATTCTGATGATCTGGCGGAACTTATTGGACGAGATCTCTCCGTTTTCAAACTTCTCGAAGAACCCAATCTGCCTATAGCTGTTGAGCACCTCTCCAAAGTCCTTGTACCCCACGACCTCATCAAATGCCCTCAGACAGGCTATCCTGTTGAGCGGCACTATCACACCACCAAGATCAAATATCAGGTTTTTAATCATATAATGTTATTTTTCTATTCCAAAGCCAAACGGTGGTCTAAAAATCCCCTTCTCTGTGACAATGCCGGTAATAAGCTCTGCCGGAGTCACATCAAAGGCTGGATTGAACACCTTAATATCGAAGTCTGTAACTTCGCTTGCACCCCTCTCCTCTATCACAATATCGGCACCGGTAGCACAATTTCTGTCTATCGTACTGCTCGGTCCCAATACATAAAATGGTACTCCGAAATGCTTCGCCAGCACCGCAAGGGACATTGTCCCTATCTTATTGGCGGTATCGCCATTGGCCGCCACCCTGTCGCACCCTACAAATACCATATCCACCTCTCCACGTGCCATAACACTTGCAGCCATATTGTCACAAATCAGGGTTGCATCCACCCCATTTTTCACCATCTCGTATGCAGTGAGCCTTGCACCCTGCAAAAGTGGTCTCGTCTCATCTACCCATACTCTGGGGTTTAACCCCCTCTGCTGCGCCAGATGAATCGGTCCCAAAGCTGTCCCATAGCGGGATACGGCCAGATGTCCAGCGTTGCAATGGGTAATGATTCTCACCCCTGGTCTCATCAAAGTGAGGCCATTCTCCGCTATCGCCCTGCACATCTGCACATCCTCATTCTTGATAGCCTCTGCCTCTGCCAGAAGGGCTTTTTTAATCCCCTCCAACCCTAAGGCAATATTTTTCTTAAAGCAACTCTCCATCCTCTCAAGGGCGTACCCCAGATTGACCGCAGTGGGTCTGGAGGAGAAGAGGTATTGCTTTATCCTCCTGAACTCTGCTGTGAAGTGGTCCATCTCACCCTCTACCGGGAGGAGGGATACATAGAGGCCGAAGGCTGCCGCTACCCCGATGGCAGGGGCACCCCTCACCCTCAGCTTATATATCGCCTCATACACCTGTTCCGGTGTCCTGAGGATGAGGAATTTCTCCTCTTTCGGGAGCAATGTCTGATCTATGATCTTCACCCCCGTTTTATCCCCATTCCACTCAACAGCGTCGTATTCGAAGAACTTGTCCACCTCTAGAGTCTCTCAATAATTTTGGTAAAGATAGTGGTCATCTTATCGGCCGCTGCGTTTGCAGCATCCACCACATCCTGACCGTCATTTACATAGTCATCAGCATAGTCATCGTGCGCCTCATTTGTAATCACCGACACACCGAATACAGGTACAGAGGAGTGCCTTGCCACAATCACCTCAGGAATAGTGGACATACCCACAGCATCTGCACCGATAGTTCTGAAGTATTTGTATTCAGATGGGGTCTCATATGTAGGGCCTGTACTTGCCAGATATACACCCTCTTTAAGTGCTATCCCGAACTCATCCCCTATCTCATGGGCCATCTTTATAAGTTTTGGCTCATATGGGCGTGTCATATCGGGGAACCTTGGTCCGAATTCGTCAAGATTTGGTCCGATAAGTGGATTTGGAAGGAGATTAAGGTGATCCTTGATAACCATCAGATCCCCCACCTTATAGTCGTAATTCACACCGCCTGCTGCATTTGAGACGAAAAGGCACTCAATGCCCAGTTTCACCATCACCCTGATCGGAAGTGTCACTTTATACATCGAATACCCCTCATAATAGTGGAAACGCCCCTGCATCGCCAATACATATTTGCCACCAAGCTTACCGAGGATGAAGTTTCCTTTATGTCCTGTAGCTGTAGATACAGCAAAATGTGGTATCTCGCTGTATTTGATAGTGATAGGATCCTCTATCCTGTCAGCCAGTTTACCAAGGCCACTTCCAAGGACAATACCAGCAAAAGGCTTTACATCCCCAAATCGGCCTCTAAGATACTCTACCGCTTCGTTTATCTGTATAAGTCTCTCGTCCATATTTCTTCTGTTTTATAGATTTTTAGCCAGTTTTTCGGCCATTCTCGCCGCATTTTCCAATATCTCATCCTCACCTGGAACTACCCTTCCCCTCATAATCACCTTACCATCACAAATCACAGTATCAACACAAGAGCTGTTGGCCGAGTAGATAAGGTTTGCAAGGAAGTTATAATTAGGGGTGAATGCTGCAGATTTGGTGTTTACAAGGACAATATCTGCAAGTTTACCTTCGGCAATCTCACCGGAATTGAGTCTGAGAGCTTTGGCCGAATCCTTGGTAGCCATATCCATAATCTCCTGAAGAGGCATGGCACCGGGATCCTTTCTCCAAGCTTTCTGAAGCAGTGCTGATGTCTTCATTGACTCCAGAACATCCAGATTGTTTGATGATGCAGTACCATCTGTACCGAATACCACATTTGCTCCAGCCTTCTTGAGCTCTTTATATTTGAATTTATAGCCTGATGATAGTTTGAGGTTAGAGTTCACATTGTGAACTATTGTCACTTTTCTGTTGCCCAATATCTCAATATCCTCTTCATCAACCCACACTCCATGCGCAGCTATAACCCTATCGCTCAAAATACCGAGTCTTTTGAATCTCTTGGTCGGCGATACTCCATACAGTTCAAGCGAATCCTTGTTCTCCTTCTCTGTCTCGGAGAGGTGAGTATGGATAAGAAGGTCGTGGTCCACTGCGAAGTTGGTAGCCCATAGCATAGTCTCCTCTGTCACTGTATATCCTGCGTGGATACCCACAGAGAACTGCACCCTGTCGCTCCACGATTTTGATTTTTCGTATATCTCCTGACACTCCCTCACCTGACGGGCCTCCTTCTCATCATCTCCACCTCCAAGGATGGTGTATGAGAGGTTTGCCCTCATACCTGTCTCCTCAACTGCTTTTACAGCTGTATCTATGAACCAGTAGAGGTCCAGGAAGCATGTAACACCACATTTTATCATCTCCAGACAGGCAAGTTTGGTCCCCCAATATATTGCCTCCGGGTCGATATGCTTTTCAAGTCTCCACACCTCATCAAGCCACTCAAATAGTGGAGCATCCTCCAGACACCCCCTCATGAGTGTCATGGCGCTGTGAGTATGCATATTATATAGACCGGGGATGGCGGTCATATTCTCTCCAGACATAACCTCATCTGCCACAACATCAATATTTTCAGCTATTTTGCTGATAAGATTACCCTCTATGAGGATATCCTGTTTCTTCCCGTTTAAGGTTACTTGTTTAATCAATAGTGATCCCATAATTATCTTACATTTTATCAAAGCAAAGTTAGAAAATATCACAAAGAATAAAAAACTTATATCTCAAAATTTCAATTTTTAAGCAAATCCAACTTTTTTCATCATTTTCTTAACACCTATAGCAAAAATTGACGCTTTTTATTATATTTGCGTGATTAAAATTAAAAAAATGATAAACAGACAATTAATATCACCCAAGAGCATCGTTGTGGTCGGTGGTTCGGATGACACTCTCAAACCGGGTGGCAATACCCTAAAAAACCTTTTGGACACACACTATTCGGGTGATTTGTTTGTCGTTAACCCCAAAGCCGATTCGGCCCAAGGGGTCAAATCCTACAGAAATATCGGGGATATCCCAGAAGTTGAATGTGCTATTTTGGCTATCCCGGCGAAAATGTGCCTTGAGGCTGTGGAGACCCTTTGCTACAAAAAATCTTGCAAGGCGATAATAATCCTCTCTGCAGGATTTCATGAGGACAGTCCGGAGGGTGCGGAGATTGAGAAGAAGATTGCACAGGTGTGCAATGAGACTGGAACAAGCCTCATAGGTCCCAACTGCATCGGGGTTATGACCCCAGATTATGCCGGAGTCTTCACCCACCCTATCCCCAGACTCACCCCTCAGGGTGCAGCTCTGATTTCAGGATCGGGTGCCACTATCGTCTTTATCCTGGAGGCAGCCATGCAGCTCGGACTCACCTTCAGCCAGGTATTCTCCGTAGGAAACTGCGCTCAGATAGGTGTGGAAGAGGCCCTTGAATATATGGATGAGAGCTATGAACCGGGAAAAAGTTCCCCTGTAATCATGCTCTACATCGAAAATATCAGCGATCCTTGGAAGCTCTACAGGCACGCCTCCTCACTTATCCGTAAGGGTGCCAAAATTGCTGCCATCAAATCTGGTTATAGCGAAGCTGGGAGCCGCGCAGCATCATCCCATACAGGGGCAATGGCATCTCCTGACAAAGCGGTAGATGCATTGTTCAGAAAGGCAGGTATTATCCGTTGCTACAGCAGAGGTGAGCTGGTAAATGTTGCATCTGCACTTATGTATCCGGCACCTAAAGGGAACAGGTTTGCCATTGTCACACACGCAGGGGGTCCTGCTGTGATGCAGACCGATATCCTTTCTGGCAATGGAATCGAGATTCCCACTTTCAGTGGTCCCAAAGCTGATGAACTCCTCTCCAAACTCTACCCAGGATCATCAGTGGCCAACCCTATTGACTTTCTGGCAACAGGGACCGCCGCCCAATTGGGGCATATTCTTGATGCCTGTGAGAATGATTTCGACGTGGATGGCATCACCGTCATCTTCGGCAATCCTGGCCTTACCACCACATTTGATGTGTACGACTTGCTCACCGAGAAGATAAAGAGTTCCAAGAAACCCATATATCCCGTCCTCCCCTCTATCGTAAACTCCGCAGAGGAGATTCGCAAATTCCAGGGTGACGGAGGGATCAGCTTCCCTGACGAAGTGGCATTGGGGGGAGCCATCGTCAAGATTGTCAACCAACCTGCAGCCATCGAAGATTCTACCCTTCCTCAGGTGGATATACAGACCATCAGAGGGGTTATTGATTCTGCTTCCAATGGTTATCTGGAGCCTGAAAAGGTGCAGATACTCCTCGATGCAGCTGGCATTCCAAGGGCAAAAGAGGTGGTGGCCGCCACAGAAGAGGAGGCCTTGCAAGGGGCTCGCACAGTAGGTTATCCATTGGTAATGAAAGTAATAGGCCCTATCCACAAATCAGATGTCGGGGGCGTAGCTCTGAATATTTCTGATGATGAGACATTGTTAGCAGAATTCAGAAGGATGATCCAGATCCCCCAGACCACAGCGATTCTCATGCAGCCGATGCTCTCCGGTACCCAGATTTTCATCGGAGCCAAACGCGAAGGGGTATTTGGCCATCTGGTACTATGCGGATTGGGTGGAATATTTGTAGAGACACTAAAAGATATCAGTTACTCATTGGCCCCGGTATCACAGATTGAGGCAGATGAGATGATCAGAGGGCTTCGCAGCTATAAGATGCTGGAGGGGACCAGAGGTCAGGAGGGGGTAAACATCACCATGTTCGCAGAGGCAATAAGGAGAGTTTCTGCCCTTTGTGATGCTGCACCAGAAATATTTGAAATGGACCTGAACCCACTATTAGGCAACAGCAGGGAGGTGGTGGCAGTAGATGCCAGAATAAGGATAGAAAAGTAGAGATAATATATGATAGAGAAATTTAAAGAGTGGTGGGGCAAACAGACACCCACAGCACAGGTTTTTATGGTTCTCGTGGTGATCCTCATCATAGGTATCATTATCAGATGGGACTTCATTATAGAGAGCGTAGGCAATGGTTTTGATTTTTTCAAATTTAAAAAATAACTTTAAAACATTATAAATTATGGCATTACGAGGAGCAATAGTAGTTGACACCGAGAGATGCAAAGGCTGTGGCGTTTGTGTCGTGAATTGTCCTACTCAAACTATCGCACTTTCCAAAGAGGTTAACAGTAAAGGGTACAATTTCCTCTACATGGAAAATCCTGAAAATTGTACCGGTTGTACAAACTGCGCGACAGTGTGTCCTGACGCAGTAATCACAGTTTACAGAGTAAAAATTTAAAAATTTACCAATATGGCAGAAAAAGTTCTAATGAAGGGAAATGAGGCCATCGCTTATGCAGCTATCAACTGTGGTTGCGACGGTTACTTCGGCTACCCTATCACGCCTCAATCAGAAGTAATGGAGACGTTGATGAAAGAGAAACCCTGGGAGACTACAGGTATGGTGGTTCTTCAGGCAGAGAGTGAGACCTCATCTATCAATATGGTATATGGTGGTGCTTGCTGTGGCAAAAAAGTGATGACATCTTCAAGTAGCCCAGGTATCAGCCTTATGTGCGAAGGTCTGAGCTACCTTGCTGGTGCTGAGCTACCTTGTCTTGTAGTAAACGTTATGAGAGGTGGTCCTGGCCTTGGCACCATCCAGCCAAGCCAGGGTGACTATTATCAGGCTACCAAAGCTGGCGGTCACGGCGACTACCGTATGATAGTGCTTGCCCCTGCTTCAGCTCAGGATATGTACGATTTCGTGGATCTGGGTTTTGAATTGGCATTCAAATACCGTATCCCCGCTATGATACTTGGTGATGGCGTTATCGGTCAGATGATGGAGAAAGTGGAGATAAGACCAGCCAAAGCTCGCCGCACAGAGGAGGAAATTCGTGCCCTATGTGACTCTTGGGCAACTATCGGTAAACCTGCCCATAGAGGTGGCAATACCATCACTTCACTTGCACTTGAGGCAGACGTTCAGGAGAGACACAATATCCACCTTCAGAAGAAATATGCTGAGATTGAGGCAAATGAAGCCAGATACAGCACATATAAAACAGAAGATGCAGAACACCTTATCGTAGCATTCGGCTGTATGTCACGTATCGGCGAGGCAGTGGTTGACTATGCCCGTGAACAAGGTTATAAAGTGGGTCTTCTCCGCCCTATCACCCTCTTCCCTTACCCTACCGCAGCAGTAGAGGCACTTATCCCTCAACTCAAGAGTATTATGTCTGTAGAGCTCAATGCCGGGCAGATGGTATCAGACCTTAAGGTCATCGCCAACGGTAGAGTCCCTGTAAACTTCTACGGACGTCAGGGCGGTATGATTCCTGACCCAGAGGAGGTATTTGAAGCATTTGTAAAATCAATTAATAAATAGGCGCACTATGGATATCAAAGACATTATCAAACCCGAAAATAAGGTTTACGGTAAAACCCCAGTTCTTAAAGACGCCGTACTGCACTACTGCCCAGGTTGTTCGCACGGTGTAGTTCATAAATTGATTGCAGAAGTTATCGAAGAGATGGGCATCCAGGACAAAACCATCGGTGTTTCACCTGTAGGTTGCTCTGTATTCGCATATAACTATTTGGATATCGACTGGCAACAGGCTGCCCACGGTAGAGCACCAGCACTTGCTACAGCTACCAAAAGGCTTATGCCCGACAAATATGTATTCACATATCAGGGTGATGGCGACTTGGCATCTATCGGTACTGCAGAGATCATGCACGCCTGCAACAGAGGTGAGAACATCGTAGTCATCTTCATCAACAACGCTATCTACGGTATGACAGGCGGTCAGATGGCACCTACTACCCTACTTGGCCAGGTTACAGCTACCACCCCTTATGGTCGTAGAGCGGACCTCAACGGTTATCCTATGAAAATTACAGAACTTATCGCACAGCTTGAGGGTACATGCTATGTAACCCGTCAGTCTGTTCAGAACCCAGCTTCTGTACGCAGGACCAAAAAGGCTATCCGCAAAGCATTCGAGAACTCAATGATGAACAAAGGTACCTCATTTGTGGAGGTGGTCAGCACCTGCAACTCAGGTTGGAAGACAACCCCTGTAAAAGCCAACAAATGGATGGAAGAGAATATGTTCCCATTCTACCCACTTGGTGACATGAAAGATAGATAGTAGGTATCCAATTAATATTTAGAAAGTTATGAAAGAAGAAATAATTATCGCAGGCTTCGGAGGACAGGGTGTCCTCTCTATGGGTAAGATCCTCGCTTACGGTGGAATTATGCAAGATCAGGAGGTTACCTGGATGCCTTCATATGGTCCTGAGATGCGTGGCGGTACCTGTAATGTATGCGTAATCCTTAGTGACAATAAGATCAGCTCACCTATCCTGAGCAAATATGACACAGCCATTATCCTCAACCAGCAGTCCATGGACAAATTCGAGTCAAGGGTAAAACCTGGCGGTCTTTTGATCTATGACCCAAATGGCATCACCCGCCATCCGGAAAGGACCGATATTACCATCTGCAAAATCGCTGCTGTAGATGAGGCTGCAAACCTTGGCAATGCCAAAGCTTACAACATGATAGTTCTTGGAGCATTCCTTAAGAAGAAACCTATCGTGACCATGGAAAATGTACTTAAAGGTCTTAAAAAGTCACTTCCTCCACGTCACCATGGCCTTATCCCTATGAACGAAGAGGCTATCACTGTAGGTATGAACGCTGTAGAGGATATCAGATAATATGAAAATAGGAACAGAATATACTTGCACTACACAGGTCGAGCCTGCCAACTGCGCATCAGCAGTTGGCTCTGGCGGCCTGGATGTATTCTCTACCCCATCGATGATAGCGTTGATGGAGAAGGCCGCTTATACACTTGTTCAGGAATCACTTGCTGAAGGTGAATCCACTGTGGGCACACAGATGAATGTGGATCACGTAAAAGCTTCAAAAATCGGAGAGACTATTACCGCTAAAGCTATTCTTACTGAGATAGATGGCCGTAAACTCACATTTGATGTAAGCGCCACAGACTCTGCAGGCAACACCATTGGACGGGGAGTTCACACCCGCTTCATTATCCAGGTAGAGAAATTCCTCTCAAGGCTGTAACCACATATGACAATCGACCCGCACACTGCACTGATTCTTGAAGGGGGTGGACTTCGCGGTGTTTTCACCTGCGGTGTTCTGGACTACTTCATGGACCATGGCATCAGATTCCCATTTACTGTGGGTGTCAGTGCGGGTGCCTGCAACGGGCTTTCCTATATGTCCGGGCAGAGAGGACGTGCCAAGGCCAGCAACATAGACCTGATGGAAAAACACCACTACGTAGGCCTGAAATATCTCTTTACACAGGGGTGCATAATGGATTTCAAACTCCTTTTTGAAGAGTTCCCAACCAAGATTATCCCCTACGATTACGACACATACTTTGCAAATAGTGACCGGTATGTGATGGTCACCACCAACTGCCTCACCGGAGAGGCGGAGTATCTGGAGGAGAGAAAATCATCAGAGAGGGTTATGGATATAGTCCGTGCCTCAAGCAGCCTCCCATATGTCTGCCAAATCACCTATGTAGACGGAATACCTATGCTGGATGGAGGAATAGCAGACTCCATCCCCATAGAGTATGCTCTGAACCAAGGATATGAAAAAGCGGTAGTAGTCCTCACCAGGCAGCGAGGATACAGAAAGAAGGAGGCCTCTCACCCTATCACCAGATTATTTTATCGTAAATATCCTCATTTACAGAGGGCTATAGCCGAACGAAATTCCAAATACAACAGAACTCTTGATCTTATAGACAAACTTGAAGCAGAGGGAAAAGTGATTGTGATATCACCCGAGAAGCCTGTAGAGGTGGGCAGAATGGAGACAGATACTACCAAACTATCAGCACTCTATGAAGAGGGCTACAGAATAGCTAAATGCTCAGGGATTCTGGGTTAGATGCTATTTTTCGCACTTGGGGCTGTATACGTGCAACTATCTGCTTAGTGAGCAAAGATAAAACCGAAATATACTCGTGGTCCCATCGGTCTGTTAAAACCCTCAGAATGGAAAGCCGTAAGCCAGTCTGCCTTCAAAGTAAGTCTGAGTGCTTTTCCTACGACATATTCTACCCCGATATATGGATCCAAAACAAAGATTGGCTGTTTGTGCAGCACTGCTTTTGGTTCAAGCTCCCAGTCGTATTTATCCCCCTCAAACATATAGAAGGATGTCTCCATCCCACCACCTGCTGTAATACCTACGTATGGTATCAATTTACCTACTTGCCAGAACCAGTCAGCCAGAACACCTGTCCAGAAAAGTTTGTTATGGCTTCCGCTCTGGACCCCTTTATGGATAGGCGCTGTAGAAAAATACCCTTCAAATCCCGCCCTGAAATGGTCTGTAAAGTGAAGTTTGGCACATCCTCCGATACCGAAAGTGGGGCTGCTGATCGAGAGATTATAGGGATTGTCCCCTCCAAATTGATACCCTGTATGTAGCATCATACCTCCCGAGAAGCCTTTGATCACTTTATCCTCCTGGGCATAAGTGGCTGTAGCAAATGATACTGTTATAATTATAGCAAGTACAAATCTGTAGAGTTTCATAATCGTACGGTATGAGATTTACTTCTTATGTCCGGGTCCTTCGGGGAACCATCCTTTGCGTACGCGCTCACGCTGGTGCACAACCTCCAGTATGCTCCAGAATGAGGAGAAAGCTACTACACCCATAATTATTGAACATATCATATGATCGATCAGAACAGACCCAATCGCAAAAACCACCCCTGCAATAGCAAACAATATCCAGCTCTTCACACCGATATAGTATTCAGCCTTGACCACAAGTGGGTGGAACAGCCCGATTATCAAGAAAGTGGAAAGTCCCACAAGAAGTCCGGTTAAATTCATTTTTCAAAAAGTTTATCTAGCAAAGATATGCTATTTCCATTGGAATTACAACATCTCCCCTATCGCACTTTTCTGGGAGAATAATTTCATTCTCTTCTGTCAAAATAATGAAACCAAGCCTGCGACAGCCGCAGCAATGAGAGGATTTGCCACCAATGTTGCTATCCATTTCCTGATGATTACATTCTTCGGTATATAAGGTCGAAGATCTTCTGTACCTGGTATTATCCACGCTTTAGTCTTTCCTACCCAATACCAGTCGATAAAGAATCTGTCAAATAAACCGGAAGCCACAAGAATCACTGACATCTGCCAAAATCCTTCCCAAAATCCTTCAGCACCATTCACGCCATAGACCATAAGAGGGGTAAAGACAAACATCGGAACAAAGAGAGCTAAAGAAGTTATTTTAAATGACTTCTTAATCTGCTGTCTGGTCATATAACCCAGTTCAATGACCCTTTGTTGAACATCATCCTCATAAAAAACCACTAGTCCCGCAGGACCGTTTGCGATTCCTACAACACACACAATCAGCAGCGCAAAGCACATGACAATGCTTTCAATAATAAGCAGACCCATCATAGTAACAATTCATTAACAGTTTTCAGTCTTCAAATATAGATATTACCAAGATCAAATACTGCTAATGCGATAAATTTTTGATAAAAATACCGCTGTCGCGCAACACCTCATGTAAAAGAAACAATTAATAAGCTCTTTCCAATATAGCATCATGCCAAAATACCGAACATATTTGCGCCAAATTACCGAAAATTGAAATAACTGATTAATTTTGCATGTATTAGATTTCAAAACAATGGGATTCTTCTTTGAGGCGATGTGCGTCAGAGACCTGCGCGTGTTTGCAGAAGCTTTAAATGGTAAAGTCTACCACTACCGTGATAAAACCGGACTGGAATGCGACGCAGTTATCCATCTTCGCAATGGCCAATAT
>JAGBVU010000013.1 GCA_017630155.1 Bacteroidales bacterium | reverse complement strand
CCTGGCCGGAACCGAATAAGGAACCAGAATTGGGACCAATAAGTTAATTATGTGAAATAAAATACTTTACTTTGTATTAATTCTAATAAATATGCACAATATCCTAAATATAAATAGCCGCGGGGAGTTCCGTGAGTGGCTGCAGGGGAATGCGGTGAGCCAGGCGGAATGCTGGGTGCCGGTAAAGCGGGGCAGACCTGCCGATGACAATTGCCTTTATTATCTGGATGCAGTCGAGGAGGCATTGTGCTTCGGGTGGATTGACAGCGTGATGAAAAAGATTGACGGGGTCACGATGCAGCGGTTTTCCCCCAGGAGGAAGAACAGCCCTTGGACGGAGCTGAACAAGGAGCGTTGCCGTAGGCTTGAGAAACTGGGGCTGATGACCCAGGCAGGGAGGAATGCCCTCCCCGAAATGGATATTGCCCGCTTCGAGGTGGATCCGGAAGTGGCTGCAGCGCTGAAAGAGGCGGGAGTGTGGGACAATTTCACCCAGTTTCCCCCACTCTATCAGCGGATTCGGGCGTACAATGTGGCGTTCAGCAAAAAAAGGCACCCCGAGGCATATGAAAAGGCCCTTGCCCGCTTGATTGAGCAGACCCGCCAAGGGAAGCTCTACGGCGATTGGAATGATTACGGAAGGCTGTTGGATTATTAGGAAGGACAATGAAGGAGTAGCAGACATGTCGCTTTCGGGCCAGGTGGATTTTTTTTGCTTCTATCGGGCCCACTTGCTTGCATGCAAATTGTTATTGATTAAGGTGTTATGGTTTCGCTTATGGGCCAGGTAGAAGGCTTTTTAGTCCACCGGGCCCGGAATGCGTTGCAATAAATGAATATCAATGGAAATGAATGAGGAACTGCTATACAGATGCGACGGCAGCGTCGAGGCCAATGTGGTGGCAAATATATTGGAGGTCAATGGTATTGCGTTCCGTCTCCACGATGAGACGGCGGACCAGAGGACAGGTGCGCACGGCCCTCTCCCCGGCATTGCCATATATGTGGCCGGGCAGGACTATGAAAGGGCAATGGAGCTGATTGCCCCTGCAGTAAGCCAGTGGGCAAATGATAATTCCCATGTCTGCCCAAAAGATGGCAGCGAGGACATTGCAACGCAATATTCGTCAAAATATTATACGCCCCTGATATTGCTCTCCATCCTACTCTTCCTGCTCCCTTGCCTTTACATATTCAATACAAAGGGTTGGGGGCTGACCCATAATGTTGCTGCGGCCCTTTTCCTTCTCAGCATCGTCCTGATGTTTGTGGCCAATCGCATGAGCAAAAGGGGAAAGTGAAAAATATTTGCCTCAGATTTGTAGCAAATGGCTGAATCGGGCGTCTAATGTGCAAAACAAAAGAATCAAAAAAATATGGAATTGGAATTCGCACAAACCGTAAGGGAGCATAAAGGGACGATATATACTGTCTGCTATATGTTCTCAAACAATCCCGATGAGGTGGCAGATCTCTTTCAGGAGATTCTGATAAATCTCTGGAAGGGATTCCCAAAATTTAGGGGTGAGAGCAATGTCAGGACCTGGATATATCGTATCAGCCTGAATACCTGCATATCATCTGAAAGAAAAAAGAGTCGCATGGTGGAGACGCTTCCCCTGACGATGGATATCAATCTGTTCTCTGACTCGGACGATGAGTCAAAGCAGGTACAAATGCTACGGGATCGCATCAATAAACTTGGACCATTTGACCGTGCCATAGTCCTTCTGTGGCTGGAGAACCTCAGTTATGATGAGATTGGGGCAATTGTCGGAATATCGGCCAAGAATGTGTCGGTACGTCTTGTCAGGATCAAGGAACAGCTTAAAAAAATGTCAAACGAATAAATTGTACAGAACATGGAAAATAATATATACTCTCAGGAACTTGAAGAGATGCGCTCACAGGTGGCGATTCTCAAGAAGAAACTTGATAAACAGACTATTATCAGCGACACCCATATCCGTAATTCGATGATCTCCAAGAGGTCGGATATGACGAGAATAATAGCGGCAACCATCTTTGTCGGTATGCTTTCGGTACCCTATTGCACATGGATATTTTATAAATTCGGGCTCTCGTTATACTTTATCGTGGCTACAGATATTATGTTGGCAGTCTGCTTATGGATTACGATTAAGCAGAGATGTACATTGAAGAATATGGATTTTACCCAGGGAAATCTGGTGGGTGTAGCGGAGAAATTGAATAAAGTAAAGACACATTATCACGAGTGGATAAAGATAGGACTCCCATTGATCCTTTTGTGGGTATCCTGGTTAGCCTATGAGGTACTTACAAATATGGAGCCCAGTCCGATGCAGGTGGGATTTCTCACCGGTTCAGCGGTAGGAGTCATCATAGGTGGATTCGTAGGCTATCGTATAAATCGTAAGATTGTCGCCAAATCGGCAGAGATTCTGAAACAGATTCAGGAACTTCAGAATATCTGATGGTTTAGAGAGGTAGGTTCCCGGCCAGGTCTGCATTTTTTTGTTAGACCTGGCCGGTTGCTTTTGGGGTAAGTGTTAGTTACTCAGTGTGTTAGTTTTTATGTTTTCGGCCAGGTCGGACACTTTTTTGCAGACCTGGCCGGGAGGGGGGCTATCTCGGGGAGGTGCCATCTGTCTTGCAATTCAAATCAATATTGCATAACTTTACTCGTATAAATAATGTTTTATTGGACTCCATGGACTTCAAGATTTTTGGTAATGTAGCCTCTCCTACTCTTATGCTTATTCCGGGCTTGGGAGTATCATACGAGATATTCCTCCCCCTTATCGGCATGCTGGAGAAGAGGTTCTATATCATTGCCGTTCAGGTGGATGGGTTTACATTGGGTCGTCATACAGAGTTCACTTCCATAGATGACCAGGCCAGGCAGGTATCTGAATATGTCAAAAAGTATCATGGAGGTCATCTTGATATAGCTTATGGACTCTCTCTTGGCGGGAAGATTCTGTCACGAATTCTTGAAAGAGATGAAGTGTCAGTCAGACATGCGATATTGGATGCTGCTCCCCTATTGCCGCTT
The DNA here is from genome assembly GCA_017630155.1 of Bacteroidales bacterium. Classification (GTDB taxonomy): domain Bacteria; phylum Bacteroidota; class Bacteroidia; order Bacteroidales; family UBA932; genus CAAGNP01. The sequence continues at coordinate 30,834 of JAGBVU010000013.1, read as the reverse complement.
CCCCGCTGGCTTGTCGGTCCATTGAAATATCTTCAGTGTGCCAATGTGTGGAGCTGCTACCATTGGACACGATTCTGGAGGTGGGTATTCCATTCCCATTATTTTGATGTCTTGCTTGATGAATGCAGGAAGGTTTATCCATATGGAGGTAGCAAGGCAGTTCTGGACGGATACACATCGGTCTATACCACAAGACTTGAAAGCATATCAGGTGCCGATATCCATTACTGGTATGGAACCAAGGAGGCTTTTGTCGCCAAACCTCAGGTGAGGCATTTGATGGCATTGCACCCAGATACGTCAGTTGAAGTTTTCAAGGGGATGAATCATGGACAATTGCTGATTGACCATCCTGCTCAGGTGGCAGAAAGAATAATAAGAATGCAATATGAATAAAAATTTGCTTGCGCAATCATTGATAAAATTCCTTTCGGGGGTTATTCTTGTTGGGGCCCTGATTTTTCTCCCTGCGGGATCGTTTTCTTACTGGCAAGGGTGGCTTCTGATGGGTATCCTTTTTATCCCAATGTTTATCGCAGGGCTCATTCTGATTGCCAGAAATCCACACTTGCTCCGCAAGAGACTGGATGCAAAAGAGAAGGAAGGTGAGCAAAGAACCGTAGTGGCACTGAGTGGGCTGCTGTTTGTTGCTACCTTTGTCATAGCCGGACTTAACTGGCGTTTCGGGTGGTTTGTAGTACCAGACTGTGCAGTGTGGACTGCTGCAGTGGTATTTCTGGGGGCATATCTGCTCTATGCGGAAGTACTCAGGGAGAATACCTATCTGTCACGTACCATTGAGGTGCAGAAGGGGCAGAAAGTCATTGATACCGGGTTATATGGTATGGTCCGTCATCCGATGTATATGGCGACAGTAATTATGTTCCTGTCTATGCCACTGGTCCTCGGTTCGCCAATATCATTTGTCATTATGATTGGATATTTTCCTGTGATTGCCAAGAGGATAAGGAATGAAGAGATGGTTCTGGCGGCTGGTCTTGATGGTTACAAGGAGTATCAGATGCGTGTGAAATATAAGGTCATCCCATTTATATGGTAGAATAAGTCCGGTGGGCAGTTTGGGCACAGATTCGGCCCTTTCCGTGCCGGATTTAGATTTTGCTCTTTTAGATGTTTCGTTTTTCGGCCAGGTCTGCATTTTTTTGTTAGACCTGGCCGGTTGCTTTTGGGATAAGTGTCAGTTATTCAGTGTGTTGGTTTTTGTATTTTAGGCCAGGTCGGACACTTTTTTGCAGACCTGGCCGGGGAAGGGCCATCTAAATTGCTATTTAGGCCAATATTGCATACCTTTACTCGTATAAACCAGTTTTATCTGGCTCAATAGACTTCAATACTTTCGGCAATATAGGGACACTTTCCCTTTTGTGTGGTAAATCTCTCAGAACATCTGCAGCACCTTCCAGGTAGCTATCATATGGCATACATCACCCAAAATGACAAACACATGGAATAGAGAGTGGATGTACCGCACATTTTTGAAGCTATACAGAATGGCCCCGGTGATATAAGCTATCCCCTCGCCTACGACCCATAGCACCACTTCAAGTCCGCAGGTGTCATAGAAAGGCTTGAAAGCCACTAGAATGGTCAATCCCATCAGGACATAGCACGCTGTCTCCAAATGGCTGTGGTCCTCCATCTTGCGGAAGCTCAGTACTGTCCCCAAAAGTGCACAAAACCACACGAAACCGAATATCACCCACGCCCATTCAGCCTCCCCCCCTGTCCGCATGGCAATGAGGGTAAGGGGGGAGTAACTCCCTGCTATGTGCCAGTAGATGGCTGCATGGTCAAATTTCCGGGCAGTTGCCTTCCCACGGACCCGCGAAGCTGGAATGGAGTGATATATGGTCGATGCAGCATACGAGCTGCAGACACCGGCCATATAGAGGATAAGGCTGAAAGTGGCAATCCAGGAGTCCTGGTCACCTCCCTTGATGAGGAAGAGCGTGCATACAGCAATCCCCATCAATAACCCCACGCCGTGCGTAATGGTGTTGAGAATCTCTTCAGAGAGAGAATACCTGTTGACTTGTTTCATTTACTGTCTCTTCTCCTCTTCAATTGTAGGGGCGGAATCCTTGTATCTGAAGCGGCGTATCTTCTGTGTAGCGGTCTTCTCGAAAGGCTCCTTCATAACCTCCACTGAGCTCACCTGCGAGGATTTGTTCACATTGCGGTTGGTGATGCTGAGGATTTTCTTTTTCCACTCATCCAGCTTCTGGTAAATCTTCTCCTCGCTCTCATTGTCCCAATCGATGAAATTCTCCATAGGCTGCACAAGTGCAATGAGCCTGCCGTTGCGCTCGACTACGATCGATTCGCTGACACCCTCCACATTGTTAAGTACATTCTCAATCTCCTCGGGGTAGATATTTTCTCCGGACGGACCGAGAATCATGTTGCTGGTGCGACCCTTGATATAGAACCTCCCCTTTTCGTCCTGCACCGCCACATCACTTGTGCGGAACCAGCCGTCCTCGGTGAAGACACTTTTTGTACGTACCGGATCCTTATAATAGCCCAACATCACATTGGGCCCCTTTGCGATGATCTCACCCTCTCCAGTCTCGGGATTCACATTGTGCAGCTTCAATTGCACATTGTATACAGGGTAGCCCATCACGCCGACACCTCTCCATCCGTGCATTGCATAGCCGATAAGGGGAGCTGTCTCGGTCAGACCATATCCGATGGCATATGGGAACTTGGCCTTGAGAAGGAAAGCCTCCACCTCCGGATCAAGCTTGGCACCCCCAATTCCGAAAAATGTCACACGGCCACCGAAGGTCTTTTTGAGTTTGATGCCGATAATCCTGCACATCAGCCCGTTCATATGGACGTTCATCCACGACAATGTGCGGCTTTTCTGGATGGTAGGGAGAATGCTCGCTTTGTAGATCTTTTCGATGATCATCGGGACGGTAAGCATAGTGGTGGGTCTCACCTTCTTCAACGCCTTCAGCATAAGAGATGCCACAGGCGGCTTTGGAAGGTAATATACGGTGACACCTGTGTACATAGGATAGAGCATGCCGAGGGTCATCTCCAGTGCGTGGGCCAACGGGAGGATGGAGAGGTGACTGTCCTTGGTGGTTCTTTTGCAGGAGTGGTAGCAGGTGATGACATTCGATGCGAGATTTCTGTGGCTCAGAACCACCCCTTTGGCATTGCCTGTGGTTCCTGAGGTGTAGATTATGGTAGCAATATCATCTGGAGTGGGAACTGAGGCGCGCCCATCGCAGGTAAACTTCTCATCATCTGCCTTGATGATATCAAAAGAGTCAAGCTCGATCACCAGGGTCATCCTCTCCATTATCTGGGGGCTGATTCTGGAGGCAAGACGCTTCGAGACGAAAATCACCTTGCTCTCTGAGTGGTTGATGATATTCGTCACCTCATTTTCTGAACAGTCAGGGAGGATGGGGATAGATATTCTCCCGAATGCCACAGTGGAGAAAAATGCTACTGACCAGTTGGGCATGCTCTGCGAAAAGATTGCGACTTTGTCACCCGAGCCTATACCATATTGGGTAAGTATCTTCGATATGCTGTCTGCTTTCTCCTTGAATGATCCGAATGTATATCCACCCTCTTTGGTGTCGTACCACTGAGTGAACTGTACCTTCTGATATACGGTGGCAGAGTATTCGTAAAGTTTTGCGAGGGTGTCAATGTACTTCTCCCTCATCTTCTGGAATTTTCTATAAATAGGATTCATTATTATGAGTTATTTGAAAGGTTCTTGATTTTTCTGATACAATAAACAATAATTGTCAAAGCAATACATGTGATCATGGCTGTCATTAGTTCTTTTGTGCGGCAAAGTTATGGCGACTCCATCCCATTCTGAAGAAATTGTGGAAAAGAGACGAATAATAGTGGTAAATACGTATATTTAGGGATGAAAACAGCTTATTTAGGGGAATTTGATAAAAATTTTTACTTTTGTCCCTAAATAAAATTGGTGAAAATGGAGAGAAACAATACTATGATTACCGGGGCTCACAGCATGCTTCTGCACGCTGTGGCACTACCGGTATTTTTCCTGCTGTTCGTGGTGTTTTACGAACCTTTTGCGATAAAGTCGCTGCTCACGATGGAAAATTCATCATTTACATTCAATGTAACAATGTTGTTTTGCATCCTGCTGACATCGATGTCCATCACTAGAAGCTGGCTCTATTTCATATGTAAGGTCAGGAGTCTCTCACGCATAGAATATGGATTGTGGTGCATAGCAGAAGTACTGATTGTATCGCTCTTTATGGCCATGTATCTCTCATTGATGATGCAGAATGCCCCACCCTATTACGAACTTGTAGGAAAAGCGCTGAAGATAACTGCTGCCACCTGTATCTATCCATATCTTTTCATATGGGCCGGACTGGAGGCCAAGAGCAGGATCGCTTCGCTGTCACAAAATAGTGACAACAGTTCCCTGATAAGATTCTATGATGAATACCAGAAACTCCGTTTTGTCATAGCTCCCGAGGCTGTACTCTACATCAAGTCCGAGGACAATTATGCCCAGATACACTACCTTGACAAAGGCAAACCCCAGAAGTTTGTCCTTAGATCATCCATGAAGGCACTGGAGGAGAACCTGAAGCAGCACGGACTCATCAGGTGTCACAGGTCCTATTTCGTCAATCCCGCTTTTATAAAGATTGTCCACAGGAACCCGGCAGGCCTGATCGTAGCGGAGCTCAATCAGGAGGGTTATGAAAGCATCCCCATCTCACACAAATACCAGGACCAGATAGCCAAGATCGTATAATTTCCCCGGTGGGAACCCTTCTTACTTCCCTACAGTCACTGTTACAGATTTGGATTTGAGGTGTATGGTGTACTGGTTCCCATTTTTTACCATATATCCGGTATTGAGAGGGATGTAGCCTGTAATCCCGGCACTTGTTTTACAGATGAGGTAGCTGTCTTCCATATCGGAAATGGTGTCGAAATGGTAGCTTCCGGTACTGGTTTGTACATCTGTTACGCTTGGCCCGTCCGAAAATATTTGTACCCAGTATTTTAAGATACAGGTATAAAGATACTGACTTGAAAAATGGGTACATATGCTCCGAATTCACCCAGCGGCCACTGTTGGCTATATCCCTGCAAACTTTGTTATGGCGGCAACTTGAAAAGTTGATACCATAAATTTCTTCAAAATATTATACATTTGCAAGTTGTATTTGCGCGATGCACAGGACAATACTTGAAAAGGATATTTATGAACCATTTTGCACATATTCTTATCAAATACAGACACTTGATGCTGGCTCTGATGGCCTCGCTTTTTGTGGGGAGCATCTTCCTCTTTCCCAAGGTAAATGTCGTCTCGGATATGACGGCATACCTCCCGGACGATTCCAGGATGAAACATGGTCTGGACCGTATGAAAGAGGCCTTCAGCGGAATAGATTTGAATGGTGCAGGTGTCAATGCCATGTTTGCCAATGAGGCGGTGACAGACTCCATGGCAGAGGAGTTGTCGGGAACAGATGGGGTTCTGGCCATAATGGGCCAAAGGAGAAGTGACAGTTACACTTTATACCAGCTCATCCTCGACCCGGGTACCGACCCGGGGGCGGTGGCAGGATCGATCAGCCAAAGATACGGGGAGGCTGCGGTAGTGGAGACTGCGTCAACCAATCTCCTCCCTGACAATATGAATTTCATCATAGTTGTAGGGGTCACCATTCTCACCACGATTCTGGTCATAATGTGTTCGTCGATAGTGGAAGTTCTCCTTTTCCTTATTGCGATAGGGATTGCAGTGGCTATAAATATCGGGACCAATGCATTTCTCCCCGGTGTCTCTATGGTGACCAATGCGATTGCTGCCATCCTTCAGCTGATTCTGTCGATGGACTATTCGATCATTCTGATGAACCGTTACCGCCAGACCAGAAGAGATTTCCCGGAAAAGGTGGCTGCGATGACCCGGGCCCTGGCTGATGCCACCCCTACTATCCTTGGCAGCTCGATGACCACGATTCTTTGTATGCTGATGCTGGCCTTTATGGATTTCAAGATAGGTCTGGATATGGGACTTGTCCTGTCAAAAGGGGTCTTCCTGAGCCTGGTGTCAATATATCTGGTACTCCCTGCCCTGGTTCTTGCATTTGACAAGGCTATCCAGAAGACCGAGAAGAGGGTACCACTGCTCCATACATACAAATTGTCAAAGTTTGAGGTTAATTTCCGTGTGCTGATAGTGATAGTGTTTGTGGTACTGTTTGCATCATCGTATTTTATGTCACAAAAGACAAAAATCGGATTCTCAAACACCTGGCCCACTGATATCACCAGAGAATTCCCCCCTCAGAACCAGGTAGTGCTGCTGTACGGGAACAACGAGGAAGAGAGGGTGATACCCGTTATTGACTCCCTGTCTGATGACCCTAATGTGGCAATGGCAATGAGTTACCCCTCTACCCTTCTCAAGGAGCGGACCCCGCAGGAGCTGATGGGCTATATCGGAGGACTCTCATCCATGATCCCCGGTGGGGCAGAAACAGTGGACACCACCCTTTTCAATGCAGATATGCTGGGCATCCTCTACTATGCTGCCACCCATCCTCAAAGGGATGAGAGGATGAGTTTTGCCGATATTGAGAGTCTGGTATCCAATCTCCCGGCAGAGCTGGTTGGCGGGTTCGATATGGAGAGTATGATGCAGCAGGCAATGGAGAAGTTCTCATCAGATGAGGCGGGGCCTGAGACAGAGACAGAGGCTGAGGCTGAGACAGTGGCAGAGACTGAAGCAGAGGTATTGGCCGAAGAAGGGGGAGATCTCCCATTGCCGGAAGAGGCAATTGCAGATGTACCGGCACAAACAGCAGATACCCTGGCACTCCAGCATACAACTGCAGTCGTAGAGTCCAGATTTACAGCGCAGAACTCCACCCGCCCCCTTACATCCCAGGAGATGGCAGATTTCCTCGGATTTGACCGCAGACAGGCCTCTGCCATCTATAGAATGGCGGGACGTGCCAAATCTCTGATGACCCCCGAGGAGTTTGTACACTATATCACAGACAAGATCCTCAGCCGCAATATCTATGCGAAGATGATCTCTGACGATCAGAAAAGGGAACTCACCTCTGTCAGAAACCAGATAGATTCAGCAATGGCCTCGGTCAGTCAGCCGGCTATTGCACTGATAGAGTCACCAATTGAGGTGCCGGCAGATACCATATCTGCACCACTTGTTTCCCAGGACACCCTCATTTTGACAGCTGCACTGGAGCAGCCTGTTGTACCAGAGGGGCCCAAGCAGGAGGAACTCCCTCTGCCAGTGGTGGAGCCTACCCCATTGGAAGAGCTTATGGATATGGTGGCATCAGAGAAGAAATTTTCGCCGGTGGAGATTGGCTCTGCACTCCGCAAGGCGGGGATGGAGGTGGTCCAAAGCGATGTGGACCTGCTGTTTATGTATTATGGCAGTACTGTTTGTGATACAGATACCATTACCCTCTCTTTGTCAAGTATCATAGATTTCATCACCGGTCCATTGCTCACCGACCCGATGTATGGCCGTTTTATTGACGATTCTGCAAAAGAGGGTATCCGCACCTTGCAGCAGACCATGACCGAGGGGCTTGCCAATCTCCGTGGGGAGAAATATTCGATAGCGACCATCGTATCTGACTATCCGGTGGAGGGGCCACAGACCTTTGACTATATCTCACGCCTTAATGACAGGTGCGAAGAGGCATTTGATGGTGAATGGTATCTCATAGGTGAGTCTGTCATGTACAAGGAGATGAGCGACGGGTTTGCCCGTGAGATGATGGAGGTGACATTGCTGACAATTTCAGTCATATTCCTGGTTGTTGCCTTGACTTTCAAGTCGCTGGCAATTCCAATATTCCTCCTGATGATTGTTATGACTGCCGTCTATATCTGCGTATTTGTAGGTGGATTTGGGGGACAATCGTTGAATTATCTGGCCTATCTGGTGACTCAGAGCATTCTGATGGGAGCTACAATAGACTATGCAATCCTCTTTACCGACTACTACAGGGAGAAAAGGATGGGACTCCCTATCGACAAATCACTCCGGAAGGCATATAAGAACTCTATTCATTCGATCATGACTTCAGGGATGATACTGATATTGTGCCCTTATATAATGTCTCTGTTGCTGACAGATCCTACCATCTCATCGATCCTCGGCAGCATCTCCGTGGGGGCATTCTCGGCCATATTGCTTATAATATTTGTCCTCCCCGGACTCCTGGCAGCATTTGACAAGCTGGTGACCAAAAAATTCAGCAGGGAAGAGTAAAACTGGGCAGTTTGGGCACAGAATCGTCATATTTTGTGCCCGTATGCTATTTTATACCCGATTACCGTCTGATGGAGCGGTCTCTGATATCCATTGTAATATCAATATTGCTCCGTTTCCCTTCGATATAGTCGGCATAGAGCATTTCGGCATCCCTCCCTTTCATAAAATGGCATTTTCCGCACGTCTCACAATCTTCCTTTATCAATATATGTGTATGCAAGCATAATCGTCCTATTCTTTTTCATAGCAAAAGTGCTTTATTTTCAGTCATATTGGTCAATTTTTCCTCAAGATTCTTCCAAAATTCCTATAAATTTCGGGAATATTTGTCCAATTCTTCCGATTTGGTAAATTTGTGCTTAAATCCGATATTATGCTGGAAGATATCGAACTGCTGGATAGTGAGAGTCTGCTGAAGGGGCTCCGCTTTCCTCACAAAATAAAGAAAGTGACCCAGGTTGTGATCACCTCCGGACAGTTTTCCTGTCTGGTGGATTTTCGTATGTGGTCCCTCAAAGCCCCTGCTGTGGCCCTGTTCCTCCCCGGTCAGGTGGTGGAGTCTATCGAGGTCGATGATGAGTTTGTCGGTTTCGGTATGGTGATGAACCAGGACTTTACAGATTCGCTGAATCTCCCTGTCAGTCTGCAGGAGAGGCTCTTTATCAAAGATACCCAATTTTATAGCGTCTCAGTGGAGGTCATAGATGTCCTTACATCTGTTTACAGGCAGGTCTCAAGTCTGATGAAGCAGCCAGACAATCCTTATAGGGAGGAGATCATCAGACACCTCTTTTCAGCCTATTATTACGGTCTTGGGTATTATATGCATGGTCTGCAAAGCCAGCCGGCTGCTATGACTATCCAACAGGAAAAATGTGAAAAATTCATGTCACTGGTGGCAGAGAATTTCAAAACTCAGCGTGACATCGGATTCTACGCCGACAAACTTTGTGTGACCAGCAAGTACCTTTCTACTATGCTCAAACAGGAGACCGGCATGACCGCCCTTGACTGGATAGAGAAACATGTGGTCTTGTATGCCAAAAGCTGCCTTTCATCCACATCAATGACCATCCAGGAGATAAGTGACGAACTGGATTTCCCTTCACAATCAGTCTTTGGAAAATACTTTAAGAGGGTTGAAGGTGTCTCACCAAAAAAATACCGCCAGTCCTTGTCCAGAGATGACGATAAGTTTAAATAATCTCAGCTATCTGATGGCCTGTTGACTCTTCATAGATAGTGCCATCTTTGACTATTGTCTTCATAAATGGATGTCTGAAATGGAGATAATCTTCGATAAGGCTATTGATAAAGGCAGTAATCTCCTCCGGAGTGCACATATCCTCCCTGTACTCGACAGAAAGTTTGTCCTTCCAATATGAGACCCCTACCATATTTCTCACACCTCTGGTGGAGTTTCTCCTGTCGGGGTGGCTCATCATTGGGGGCGGTGGCAATATATTGTCAATTGCCACAAGCTCCCCCTTGATCTCGAGCACCTTTTTATTGAGGAACGGCATCCTTCCAAAGGTCTGCTTTAGTCCATACATCAAGCACACATGATGAAGGGGTTCTTTAAATATTACTCTCTTGGTCTTCATCATTTTCAAGGAATTTCTCCACGAACTTGTCCTCGATTTTCTGGTATGTCCCTACGACAGCATTCTCGATTTTCTGATAAGTTCCTACTACTGTGTCTTCTACTTTCTGATACGCACCTACCACGGTGTCCTCGATTTTTGTCTTTTTTGGTTTAAGTGTTGCCATGAGTTAAAATGTATATTTTTCTACATTAATTTTTCGGCTGCAAAAGTATGGCAACCAGATGAAAAGAATTTTTCACTTCTTCCGACAAATTGGTCAGATTTGCCGAAGTGCAAAAAAAGAGGCACCCCTCTAAGCCAATCTGACTTTTGAGGGGAGCCTCCCTTGTTGTCTGATATTGCTAATGGATTACTTTGCAGGTTCCCATTTGCAGCGGACAGGTGACACGATGGCCCCTTCCTCTTTGAGCACCTTCATGGCTTTATCCACATCTTTACGGTCAAGACCGCTCAACTCTGCTATTTTACCTGCATTAAGGGGCTCACCAGCCTGTTTCATCGCTGCCAATACTTTCTCTTTATTTTCCATATTCTTTAGTTTTATATTTGTTCGTGATGTAAATATACGAAATAAAATCTGCTATGCAACTCTGGCGGCAGCCATAAATCTCACTGCTGCGACAACGAGCATGGGGCCAAGTCCAGAATAGAACGATGCGGTAAATGCCATCGGTATCCCAGGGATATACTTAAGGGCAATCCCAAGCCCCATCATAAACAGCAGCAGGATCCAACCCTTAGGCGGAAATATCTGCCATATCATAACCCTCTCGGGCAATGTGGAGATCCTTTCAGTGTATCGCCTTGAGACCTTGCGGAAGATAATGAAAAAGAAGAGCGCTACAGCAATGGTAATCCCCACCAGCCACCAGATATTGCTGCTCTCTATCAGCATATAGGCCCTGAATCCTTTGACTGCAATATTGATCCCAGGGATGCCCCATATCGCTCCTGCAATGAAATATGAATATTGCCGCTTGATCATACCTCAAATTTACTTAATTTATTTCATAAAATTATTCACCCTTTCCAGTAATTCACCTGCCAAGCGCATATGTCAGATGTACCTGTCATCTAATAATCTTATAATCAACTTTGGGCATGGAACCACGGCTTTTCCTGCACGTTTACCGTTCGGAAGGCACTTTGGGCACGGGATGACCGATTTTCTTGCCCGTTATATGTTTTTTCGGTAGTTTGGGCATGGAAACCTACGATTTTGTGCCCGATTTTCTGGGAGGTGCTTTCTACAGAAAAATTTTCTTTGACATATGAATCTTACGATATAACAAACGAGGATCAATGGGATAAAGCTTTTGATTGGTTATCATGCAAAGCTCTCAAATTTAAAAATATAGCTAAGAAATTTGATAAATAATAATAGCCTCTTTATTTTTTACTTCCACTCAACTTTCTAGCTCCCTACCTTTTCCAGATTACAGATCTATATTCATTTCTTATTGTAGTATGTCAAAGCTGCGGAGAATCAAGTTCTGAAGGCCTTAGCACCCGCGCTAGATAGCGGGGGGACCGCGCCGTAGGCGTGGTGGGAGTGAGCGAAGCGAACGCCTGAAGAACCTGATCTCCGCAGCCGGAAGACGGGGATGATTAATGTGCTGTCAATATCAAAAGGACTGTGCGCACTATACCGTCTTAGAAGCCCTTCTGGTGTGGATACATGTGCTTAGTCACGCCCTGAAAGTCCGGACTGTGCGCGCCATCCCTTCTCAGACGCCTTTCTAGCAAGGATCCATGCGCACAGTCCTTTCGCGCGTGGCAGGAAAATAGCCAGAAGTCGGCGCGGGAAGTGAAAATCCATCCCGCACGTCATGAAATCGCCAAAAGTCGGTGCGGGAAGTGAAATAGTGGTCGTCGTGACAGAAAACTATTGCGTAAATTAGGGGAGCCAATGATGAATTAACCCAATAACTGCATACCTTTGCACCATGGCAGAGACTAAAATTATAATTCTAGATTTTGACGGGACACTGGGAGACACAGCGTCGGTAATCATAAAGACCATGCACGAGACCATCCGCGAGATGGGGCTCCCTACACGCACCGATGCAGAGTGTGCGGCGATGATCGGACTAAGACTGGTGGAGATCCCCCCTGTCCTCTTCCCCGAATGCAATATAGATGTCAACCTCTATGCGGACACCTACCGCAGACTCTTCGACGTGCACAACAAAGATGGGGCAGTAAAACTCTATCCCCATGTCATAGAGACCCTTAAGGCACTCAAAGCCCGTGGCCTGACACTTACTATCGCCAGCAGCCGCGGACAGACATCGCTATCGCAATTCGTAAAGAACCTCGGCCTCACAGAGATCATCACATACATCCTCGGAGCCGGCGACGTAGAGAATGGGAAACCTCACCCCGAGGCGATCTTCAAGACCCTGGAAAAATACGGCTTCACCCCCGATCAGGCAATAATGGTGGGTGACACCATCTTCGATATACAGATGGGTATCAATGCCGGGACCAAGACCTGCGGAGTTACCTATGGCAACGGCTCACGCGAAAGCCTCTCCCCTGCCGATTGGCTCATAGATGACTTCAGCGAACTGCTTGCATTGGCCTGCCCTGTGACGGAAGGATAGCGATATCATCCTTTTGCCCTAGCCTGCAGAAACAGGTCAGATCTGGCTGGTATTATATAGAGCCCCGATCATGGCTGCGCCTCCAAAACCCAGCCCTTTCAGATATTCTATTTTATCAAAAGTGACCCCGCCGAGTGCGACCACTTTCCGGTCGATAATCCCCTCTTCAGAAGCTCGGACTAATTTGTCGTGCGTGAATCCGGAGAGATAACCCTGTTTGGAAATGCTGTTGAAGATGGGGCTGAGAAACAGGTAATCGTAATCATCCTTATACATCATGACCTCCTCAAAAGAGTGGCACGAACGGGTTCTGAGTCCAGAATACCCTGAGGTGAAACATGTAACATTCTTATTGATATGAATCCCAAGCAGCTGGAACTCATCATACAACTCGGGGTAATCGTGGATCACGATCCTCCCCCTCTCCTTATCAGTCAACCTGAGCAACAGATCCCTGCACTCATCAATGCAGGAATCCGGCTTTCTCAGATGAATAACATCTATCCCCTTGCCGATAAGACCTCTGATGATGGGCAAATCATCAGAGGTTACCTTAGGAGTAGTTATGGCAATGATTTTCATTTTCCCAATTTTTCCAGAATCAGGTCAGCCACCTTTTTGCCAGAGAGGAGCATACCTCCGAAAATTGGCCCCATCCTGGGGGTACCGCTTACAGCAGAAGCTGCCATACCGCACACATACAGACCGGGATAGATCTCCTTGGTGCCGTTGACCACCTCCTGCTCACCAGCTACCACATCCAGTGACCTCTCCCCGATAACACCACCTGTCTCTGTCGCAAGTGTAATACCGTTTTTACGAGCTACAGTACGGCACATCTCGCTGTCGTGACCGGTGCCGTCGATAACACATTTTGCCATGATGTTAAGGGGATCCACGTGCATCCCTTCTCTTAGTACAGGTGTCCAGTTGACCACCACACCACTCACAACATTGTTTTTGAAGATGACATCCTCCACAGAGTAGCAGTTAAAGATAGTGGCACCTGCGTGAACAGCTTTGTAGAGCAATGCAGATGTACTCTCTACCGAGTCCATCACATAAAGATTCTCATCGTATTTCTCGTAGTTGATATCAAAATCCCTGATGATATGCATCGCCTCTTCCTGCACTACGATCTGATTAAACATCATAGCACCACCCCACATACCCCCGCCGGGAGACAATTTTCTGTCAAATTGGGCCACTTTCAAACCACCCTTTGCCAGATAGTATGCAGCTACTATACCAGAAGGGCCACCTCCCACGATAGCCACATCCAGGTCCAGATTTCTTTCCAGTTTGTTGAAATAGGTACTAATTATACCCTTTGATACATTTCTTTCAATCATAATAATCCTATTAATGTGTGTTTCTGTTAATTATATCCATGATCCGGCGCATCTCCCCGACAGGATCCCCGGCCCGTAAGACAGATCCGCTAAGGGCAATACCATCTACCCCACTCTCCATCAGCTGACAGATATCATCTTTACAGATACCCCCTATTGCTACCATCGGAATCCCGATATTGTTCTCTCTCATTTGACGGACAATGGACTGATACCCTGCTACTCCCAATATAGGTGCGAGTCTCTCTTTGGTAGAGGTAAATCTATATGGCCCGCACCCGAAGTAATCGGGAGAGTCACCCTGCAAATGGTGCAATACATCTTCAAAAGAATTGACAGTGGCCCCTATGATGAAATCTCCACCAAGAAGCCTCCTGGCCTGATCGACAGGCATATCACTCTTCCCAAGATGGACCCCGTCTGCCTTTATCTTCAGGGCAAGTTCCACTTTGTCATCAATGATGAAAGTGGCTCCATATTCCTGACACATCCTCTGTATGACCAGTGCGGTCTCCTCCAATAGAGTATCCTCTGCCCCCTTCATCCGGAGCTGAATCCATCTGCACCCCCCCTCGAGTGCCATACGGGCGGAGTCTATGTTAGAATACCGCTCAGTGGAATGGGTTATAAATTGGAGTTGGTACCCTTTAAGATTCATTTGCAGCCATTTTTATCGGACCGAAAAAATGGTTCACTGGTCCGTGTCCACCACCGATCTCATATTCTGCTCCAGAGATAATGGCCTGCTCAATATACCCTTTGGCAGATATTGCCGCGCTTGTCAGATCCTCTCCCCTGGCAAGAGCTGCTGCTAATGCCGAAGAGAGGGTACACCCTGTGCCGTGTGTATTTTGGGTCTCCACACGCCTTGATGCCAATCTGGTCATGGTCCCATCCTCTGCATTGTAGAAGTAGTCCACCAGCCTCTCTTCACTGAGGTGCCCAGCCTTCAGAAGTACCGACACTTTACCACCTCCGGAGAGTTTTCGGGCTACCCTGTCAAAATCCCCCTCTCCTGTTATCGGGCATCCGGCAAGAATCTCAGCTTCAGGTATGTTCGGCGTAATCACTCTGGCAAGGGGCATCAATCTCCTCTTGATGGTCTCTACTGCATCTTCCTCTATAAGTCTGTGACCGGATGTGGATACCATCACGGGATCCAGTACGACATTTTTGATGCCGTATTTCTCTATCATCTCTGCCACCAGGCAAACTACCTCGGAGGAGTGCAGCATCCCTATCTTTATTGCATCTGTCCCTATATCCGAGAGGACCGCATCTATCTGCCCTCTAAGGATATCCAATGGGACGGGATGTACTGCCTCCACCCCCAGGGTGTTCTGTACTGTGATGGCTGTGATGGCTGAAGCTGCATAGCACCCCATGGCGCTGATCGCCTTGATGTCTGCCTGAATTCCTGCACCACCACCCGAATCGCTTCCGGCGATGGTTAGCACTCTGTAATATTTCTTTTTCATATTGTTTAAGGTTTTATAAGGTTATATCCACCCCTCCAGCGATTCTGTATAGTCGTATGACTTGGTGTCGCTATAGTAACCATAATCCCAGAAGGCGTATTCGTAGAGGGCAGCTTTAAGGTAGTAATACTCCATCTTCTTCAGGGTATCTTCATCTGCCTCGGGTGCCCACGCATCTATCAGATCCAGAGCTTGATTGACCCCCTCAGTAAACTCGTCCTGACCATATTCCATAATCCACTCCCTGTAGGGGTTGCCCTCAAGTCTGGCATGGCTGAGGATATGGAGCCCTACCTGGTTGTAAATCCACATACAGGGCAATACGGCAGCCAGAGCAATGCAAGGGTTGCCAGTGGCAATCCCTTCGCAGATGTGTTCGTTGTAGTCGGAGGTCACTTTGGATGCAATGATATCAGTATCCACCCCAAAACGCCCTATCAGCATATCGTGCATCGCCTTCTCCCCCTCCATCCCGCTTCGTGCAAAAGAGGCAAAGAGTTCCTTCTGCTTCGGATCACTCATCAGGTCTGCCAGCATGAACATCTGGTGATAATAATTTTTAAGATATATCTCATCCTGAGCAATATAGCGTCCGAAAATATCATTGCTGAGCCTCCCTTCTGAGAGCTCTTTCAGAAATGGGAGCTCGAGTATGGCATTGTATATTTTCAGGGATTTGTGCCATATATACCGGCTCCATAATTTTTTGGAATGTCTCCCGACAATGGCCTTCAGGTTGGAAGTGGCCTCAGCGATATTTTCTGCAGAACAAATGGCAGACACCACAGCTACTCCATCAGCCCCAGCCTCCATCACATCCCCGATGGTAGCGCTGTTCATCCCCCCTATAGCGACAGTAGGGTGTGCAGAGATCTCCACCCCTTTACGGAGCCCTTCCAGGCCGAAAGGCTCGGCTGTATCCTTTTTGGTCGGGGTACCATATACGGGTGATATCCCAATATAATCCACATCCAGGGCATTGGCAGCCTCTATATCTTCAAAACTCTCCACTGAGAGACCGATGATCTTCTCCGGGCCAAGAAGCCTGCGTGCATCTGCATAGGTCATATCGCTCTGCCCTATGTGCACACCATCCGCATCGACTGCCAGAGCCACATCCACTCTGTCATTGATTATAAGGGGGATACCAATAGGTTTGAGCACCCCCATCAGCCTTCGGGCCAATTCGACAAATTCTCCTGTAGAGGCCCCCTTCTCCCGCAGCTGTACGATGGTGACACCTCCGGCCACAGCCTCTGTTACCACCTCCTCAAGAGTTCTCCCCAGCGACAGATCCCTGTCTGTCACGAGATAAAGTGATAGGTCTATATCTTTTCTCATTGCCTTACTGTTTGTGCAAGTTCATCTTCAGTGATATTGTATAATGTGTCGACGAAGTGGGTCAGAAGTGTCCCGGGGCCTGCCGAATTTCTGGAAGCGATCTCCCCTGCTACCCCCATAAGTGCCATAGCATGGAGGGATGCCTCAAAAAGATCCGGGTTGACCGCTGCAAATGCCCCCACCATGGATGATGCTGTGCACCCCATCGCGGTCACGCGCGGCATCATTGGTGATCCGTTGACAATCGTCTCCACCCTCTCTCCGTCTGTCACATAGTCGGTCTCGCCGCTGATGACCACTACAGCACCGGTGCGGAGCGCAAGCTTTTTGGCAGATTCTACCGCATCATCGGAGCTGCAGCTGCTGTCAACACCCTTGCTCCTGATGTCTGCATTTATGAGGGCCATAATCTCCGATGCATTGCCACGGATTATCCCAGGGTGGCACTCCTCTATTATTTTCCAGGCAGTTTCTGTCCTGTAGGGTGTGGCTCCTGCCCCAACAGGGTCGAGGACAACAACTCCACCGGCTTTACCTTTGGCCTTACCAGCTTTAAGCATAGATTCCACCCATCTGGCATCCAGTGTGCCGATATTGATTACCAGTGCACCGGCGATAAGGGCCATATCTGCCACCTCATCGGCTGCATGGGCCATTACTGGTGATGCTCCTGCCGCAAGCAATGCATTGGCACTGAAATTCATAGCCACATAGTTGGTGATGTTGTGCACAAGTGGAGAGTGTCCCCTTACGGCACGGAAATTCTCCTTCAGTCTATCTTTATTGATCATATTTATACTATTTTTTATATGCTGTTATTGCCACGTATGAGTCAAAACTTTTGTATCCCATAACTTTTACCAAATAAAAAAAGCCGTACTCCCAAATGGGAATACGGCTATCATAAACATATTACAATCCTGAAAATAAATACCGTTTCCCTGCGCTGTTATTAAACATATCAGGTTCATAGGGTATAATCTCAGCCAAGCTTCAAGTGCTCAGCACCCCTAACAGCAAGACAAATGTAATGAAAATTTTCCTCCCATTGATGAAAAAATGCAATAACTTTGTATTATTGTAGAGATGAAAACCAATCTGACTATGAAATACAGACCATTAATTCTCATTATCGCCTCTCTCCTTTTGGGAGGAGCCCTTTTTGCACAGAATTTATACACCATCTACCCTATCCCTCAGGAGCAGATAGCTCTGAAGGGGAGTGCCTCATTTACCCCTGCGGTGAGTGTGGTGGCAGAGGATGGAATCGACAGATATACCCGCGACAGAGTGGTGCAGATTCTGCAGGAGCATGGGTTAAAGGCAGATTTTGTGCAGAAGCCACAAAAAAGCAACTCTGCCATTTATTTGGGAATCAATGGATCAGCAGGTGCGGCAGATCGCAAGAGCACTGCACTGAAGATAAAAAGGGATGTATTCTCCCAACCCAAGTATGACCGCCATGTGGTGAGCCTCACCTCTTCTCAAGGGAAGGCCCAGTTGGTGATCCTCGGTGAGAATACAGATGCTGTATTCTATGGTCTTGCTACCCTGGAGCAAATGCTTGACAGAGGTACAGAGGATCTCCCTTGCGTTGCATTTTATGACTATGCAGATGTGCAGAACCGTGGGGTTATAGAGGGGTACTACGGAGTTCCGTATAGTATGGAGGTGACAGAGGACCTCTTCCGCTTTATGGCCCGCTACAAACTCAATACCTATATGTATGGTGCCAAGAGTGACCCTTACCACTCGCGTTACTGGGACCAGCCATACCCCACCAAAATCAATGACAGGGAGCGACGCTTCGGCCTCATGACTCAGGATATGATGAAGCAGTTGGCCCAGGTGGCACACCAGTGCAAGGTCAATTTCATCTGGTCCATCCACCCTGGCCAGAGCTTTACAGACCCTGCCAGCACCGATGTTCTTGACCGTATAATGTCAAAATTTGAGCATATGTATGAGCTTGGGGTACGCCAGTTTGGTGTATTTGTAGACGATGTGGGTGTCCCAAGTGATGACAATATCCTCCGTCAGGGGGCAGAGAGGCTTAATGCATTGCAACACCTTCTGGAGGATCGTTGGAACACCCCTGGAGCAGCCCCTGCAGACACAGTGAAGCCACTCCAATATGTCCCTCAGCTCTATGCTTACAGCTGGGTGAAACCTGAGCAGGCAGAGAGATTCTGGAGCTCACTCACCCCTGTGCCTGAGAGGGTAAATATCTATACCACAGGTGAAAAAGTGTGGTCAGTCCCCAATACCAGGGATGTGAAGCTTCTCGAGGATTACCTCGGCCACGAAGTGGCATGGTGGTGGAACTACCCTTGCAACGATGTGGATGTCACCAAGATTTTCATAGCCGATACCTATACCAATTTCTCAGATGAGAAGCACATTGACTCGCAGTCTCGCCTCGAATCGGATCTCCCCCTCAGAACCCTCATCATCAACCCTATGCAGCAGGGTGAGTTGTCGCAGATCCCTCTGTTTAGCGTAGCCGATTATTCATGGAATATGGAGACATTTGACAATATGGCGAGCTGGAGGGCATCACTCCCTGCAGTAGTGGGAAATGAGCGAGCAGATGCACTGGAGGCACTTGTCCCCTATCTTCGCTATTTCGATGCCCAATCACCCCTTGCAAAGCTTATCGGTGAGTTCAAGGAGGCCTACAACCATAACCCCGCCACTGCCCCTATTCAGCCTCTCCAGAGGGAGTTTGCCCGCATCATCGGTGCATGTGATATCATTGCGCAGATGGAGAAATCCCAGAAGAGGTGTGATTCCCTCTTCTATGCAGACCTCAGACCATTCCTCCTCAAACTTAGAGCTATGTCTGAGTGTGCGAGCACTATGCTTGAGGCCCTACCTACTGATGCACAGAGGGATATGGACCGCGTCACATTTGCCAAATGCTGGTCTGCTATCGAGGGGATGGACAAAAATGAAGATCACCAGTTTGATATCCTCCGCGGCATGGGCTCAGACATCACCCTCTCTATCCAGACAGCGGAACCTGCAGCAGAGGCACTCCGCCCATTCCTCGACTGGCTGCTGGAGCAGTTTGAAAAATAGTCAGCAGTAAGACAATATGAAAAGGATAGAGGTTGTAGCGGCAATAATTGTCAGGGACCATGAGGTCTTTGCTACCCAGAGGGGATATGGCGAATGGAAAGATTGGTGGGAGTTCCCTGGAGGGAAGATTGAGGAGGGTGAATCACCCCAAGATGCCCTCATGCGGGAGATATTGGAGGAACTCAATGCCGATATATCTGTAGGAGAGCTGCTTGATACCATTGAGTGGGACTACCCCACTTTTCACCTCACAATGCACTGCTTCGTATGCTCTCTACTGTCAGAATCGCTTCACCTCAATGAACACGAGGCCTCTGCCTGGCTCACTGCAGATACACTCCGCTCAGTCAGGTGGCTCCCCGCCGATCTGGCCTTGCTTGATAAGATTTCAGAAATAATTACTGTGCATTGATATCGGGCTCCACGTGGATACTGATCTGGGTCTGGTCGCCAAATCTCCTTTTCAGTGCATTTTCCACATCTGTAGAGATGTCATGGGCCTCCACTAAGGAGAGTGTCGGATTCACAACTATATGGGCCACGATTATAAACGAGATGCCGCTTCTGCGGGTCTTGAGTCCGTGAACATCATTTACCCCCTTTACAGAGAGTGTGTTGGAGATAATCTCGTTCTCCACATCTTCAGGGAGTGATGCATCAAGCAGCTCAGCAAGGCTTGGTATACATATTTTTATGGCCACGACAATGATGGCAATACTTATGCAGCACCCCGCTATAGGATCGAGTATGGTCCATTTCTCCCCAAGCAGAATAGCCCCTCCGATTCCGAAGAACGAGCCGATAGATGATAATGCGTCGCTCCTGTGGTGCCATGCATTGGCAATTACAGCCTGGCTGCCGGTCCTCTTTCCTACCTTCACAGTGATGTGGTACATTATCTCCTTTGAAATGATAGAGATGGCTGCCGCTATAAGGGCAATGTATCTCGGTCTGGGGATAATCTCCCCCTTTATAGCATCCACAATGCTCTCTACGCCGTTTGCCATAAGGTTTGCACCTACAGCGATGAGGACAAGCCCTACCACCAGGGTGGCCATGGTTTCAAATTTGCCGTGCCCGAATGAGTGACTTCTGTCATGCCCTTTGGATGATACGCGGGTAAATGCGATGACTACGAAATCGGTGAGCAGGTCGGAGAATGAGTGGACTCCATCGGCCACCATAGCACCGCTGCGGCCCAGAAAGCCGGCTATGATTTTGATTGTGGTAAGTATAAGGTTAACCACCGATCCCCATAGGGTAACATTTCTTATCTCCTTCTCTCTATCCATATAGATCTCCATTTGTGGCAAAAGTAGTCATATTGGCTATCAACTCCAAGAGTTTTGGTTAACTTTGCATAGTAAAAAATATAGCTATGAATACAACAGAAAAAATCAAATATGAGGTATCGGTGGGCAATGTTGCCGATATTGAGTCAATCGCACAATTTCAGGTAGATATGGCACTTGAGTCCGAAGGGACTGTGCTTGATAAAGAGAGGGTTCTTCAGGGTGTGACTGCAGCTGTCAACGATGTGGCCAAAGGGACATATCTTGTGTGCAGGGCCAATGGGGATGCCATCAGCAGCCTGATGCTCACCAGAGAGTGGAGCGACTGGAACAACCA
The DNA here is from genome assembly GCA_017630155.1 of Bacteroidales bacterium. Taxonomy (GTDB): domain Bacteria; phylum Bacteroidota; class Bacteroidia; order Bacteroidales; family UBA932; genus CAAGNP01. Next base: position 9,417 of record JAGBVU010000013.1, on the reverse strand, counting down.
GTGGTACTGGTGGATCCAGAGTGTCTATGTAAAGCCTGAATACAGAGGAAAAGGTGCATACAGAGCTATGTATGAGAAGATAAAAGAGATGGCCCAGGAGCAGAATATCTCCCAGGTCAGACTCTATGTGGACAAGACCAACTACTCAGCACAACAGGTATATAAGAAGCTCGGCATGGACGAGTGCCATTACTATATGTATGAGGAGGTCCTCACCTCTTCTGCCCAGTAGCAGGTATCACCACGCTCCCTATTCCCATTCAGGTACCGGCTGGCCCAGCAGATAGCGGACGAAATGGTCGTACATTTTGTGCATCTCAAATCTCCCGCCAAGGCTATGCCCTTTGCCAGGCAGATATAGTTGCTCAAAATTCTTGTTGGCCTTCATAAGGGCATCCACCACCTGAAGTGTGGATGTGGGGTCCACATTGTCATCAAGTTCACCATTGATAAGGAGCAGTTTCCCTTTGAGAAGGTGGGCATTGTCCACATTGGATGATGCACTGTAGGACTCATCGAGCGGGTAGCCCATCCATTGTTCGTTCCACCATATCTTGTCCATACGGTTGTCGTGGCATCCGCAGAAAGCTACTGCCACCTTGTAGAAATCGTTGTGGAACAGGAGTGCTGCCATAGCGTTCTGCCCTCCGGCAGACCAGCCGTAGATACCTACCCTTTCCAGATCGATATAAGGGTATTTTTCGGCCAATGCCCTGATCCACGCTATCCTGTCAGGGAATCCTGCATCTTTAAGATTCTTCCAGCATACGTCGTGGAAAGCCTTTGAGCGGTTTGATGTACCCATTCCGTCGATAGAGACCACTATGAAGCCGAGTTCAGCCACTTTGGTGATGAGGTGGTCGGCAGGCTTGAAGTTCTTGGTGACATGGCTGTCGTGAGGGCCTGCATAGATCATCTCTATCACAGGGTAAGATTTGGAAGGGTCAAAGTTTGACGGGCGGTGTATATTGCCCCAGATATCGGTCTTCCCGTCACGCCCTTTGGCACAGAATACCTCAGGCATCACCCATCCCCGCTTCTGAAGGTCGCTTACATCGCACGACTCGAGTTGCATCACCACAGTGCCGTCAGAGGTGCGTCTGAGAAGGCTTACAGGTGGACAATCGGGGCGCGAATATACATCTGTGAAATATTTGCGGTCTTTGGAGAAGTTTACAGTATGGTTACCGTTTTCGGGGGTAAGGTCTTCAAATCCTTCACCGTCAAAATTTATACGGCAGTAGTGGATGTTGTACGGGTCCTCACCGGGAACAAGACCTGATGCGGTAAAATATATCACTCTGTTCTGTTCATCGACAACATCGACATTTCTGACCACCCACTCCCCTTTTGTAATCTGTCTCTTGATTTCACCCTTATTATCATGGATATAGATGTGGCGCCATCCGTCGCGCTCAGATATCCAGAGCATCTCTTTACCATCACTAATATCGTGGCGGAACCTGTTGTTATAGTAGAAGAATGTCTCTACCCTTTCATCTGCAAGATGGGTTATCTCACCTGTGGATGCATTGACCTCAGCTACAATATATCTCTGGTGGCCACGTTCATTGAACTCAAATGTGAATCCTCTGCTGTCTCCTCTCCACCCTGTCAGATAGAGTGAGAACTGGTGTGAGTACATCTCTGTGTTTAGAGGCACCTGCTTATGTGATTCCACATCGAAAAGTACTGGTAATGATGTGGAGAGTACATCGCCTGGCTTATTGTAATTCCTCCACTGTAGGATAGGTTGCTTCTGTGTGGATGGTGATGACTCTATGAGTGGAATACGCCTCCTCTCCACATCATTAACCTTCAGTGTAGCTATTTTGCGTGAATCCGGAGACCAGATGAGAGATCTCCAGTCGTATCGTAATTTCTCGTTGCCGTCAAGTGTAAGGACAATCTCACCCTCCCCCTTTTTACCATCTGCAGGGGCGATATAGAGGTTGTACCCCTTGATATATGCATTCCATTTTCCATCGGGAGAGATGAGCGGTTCGTCCTCTTTTCTGTTTGGCCAGCGCCCCCTGCGTGACTCACTTTTCTCTTCGCTAAGGAGCATGGCTTTCAAGTCATCACTTTTTTTGGGGAGATAGTTGGCAAGTCCCTGTTTGTCAGAGGCCTGGTACTTTTTCCCCTTCTCTGCGTCCACCAGATAGAAGTGATCGCCACCCTTTTCGTGGTTTTTGTACCAGAAATAGTGGGAATCCCCTAACCAGTGGGGATCTACAGCTGCAGAGTAGACATAATCCGAATAGGTCATTACGCTGTCTGCCCTGAGGTAGTCCTTATAGGTTACCTGGGCTGATCCATTGGTGCTGACCATAACAAATGTCAATCCCAATATACAGCAGAAGATGGAAAAATGGTTGTGTTTCATATGAGTGCTATTATCCTACAGGTGTTCCGTCAACGAATTGGTCATCAGTCATCAGTGAGCCGTCCATGCCGCTGAATACAGGGACCCATGTGTCGATATCCCCATTTGCCTTGCGGCATACTACTATCAGGCCTGGCATCCCCTCTGGAGGCATGTAACTGAAGCATAGTGGTTGGCCTGGATTGGCTTTTATTATGGGTTTTTCACCTGAGGGTATTACCACAAATTCGCCATTCAGCTCCACGTCCCATATCTCCAGCACTGTGTCCTCTTTGCCCGGAAGGACCACAAATGTCCTGTCATATTCGCCCCAGGTGCCATATACGGCCGGTGTGGGATACCCCATGAAACTGATGTACTCCATTGCCTCCCTCATATTGAAGTAGGCAGATACCAGAGCGAAGTATTCATCCAGCGGCTGAGCCTCAGTGGCCACGTCGCCAAGCAGTAGCTCCCTCTCACTCTCTACCACCTCTATCTCGCTGGCAATAAGGTTCATATTGGTCTTGGTGATTATGGTATGGCTCTTCATAGCCTCGAGCTTTTCATACATCTCCAGCAGTTCATACTTGTCAAATCGGGCAAGATATGTGGTGTTCATAAGGTAATCGGTGAGCATCTCGTCCACAGGCTGGCTTTCGGCAAACCTCTCACTTGCAAGCTCCTCTTCCAGATTGGATGATGGGGTGAGGACAAGTGTCCATACAATGACATCCTGCCTGTTTCTCACTGCCAGAAAGTTCATTCCGCTCTGGCGGATATATTGGACCCTCCATCCGTACTGGGCGCGGAAAGGGGCATCATCCTGCACATTGGCGGGGATAAGCATATATTCACCGGGGGCATAATCAAGTTTGCGGAGTTTGAAGCAGTAAACTTCCCCCTCCTGACTCATCCCTGAGGAGTAGATCTCCCCATTGTCCAGAACCTGGGAGGTATAGAGTTTGCTCCCGTCAAACCAGTGGTTGCCTGTAGAAATGACCTGTGCATCTACCCTTGAGATGGCACAGATGGCCAGTATTGTCAATAATATCTTTTTCATAGCTCCCTTATTTCATAAATTTGGTATCTGGACCTACCGGTCGTTTGCCAAGTGGCATATTGGTGATTTTGACCTCGGTAGATTCGTCCATCTGTATCAGGCTTTTGTCGTGGAATTCCCCTGAGTGCAATTGTCCCCCCTCGGGATGGTAAATGACGCAATTCTCAAATTTTATCCTCCCTTCTGCCGGAAAGAGTTCACCCTGGTTCTGTGCGAAGCGGCAGTCGCTGAACTCTATCTCCCTGCACTGCGAGTCCACCTCCAGCATCAGGTACTCCCTGTTGCGGACGAAATCGCAGGAACTGAAGTAAGCATCCTTCACATCGAAGAGTTGCATTATCCCGTATGAGCAGTCGTGGATGATGCTGTGGTACATCTCTATCCCGGAGCTCTTCTCCGCTACGATACCGTATGCTCCGCAACCATAGAGGTCGCTGTATGAGATACTCACTTTATTGCACCCCTGAAGTCCTACCACACCACCTGTGCAGTACCCCTCCACTGTGTGCCCCATAGTGAGGTTCTCGATCTTGAGATTGTTGCAGTTGACAAAATTGAGGACATATGCATATGCAGGGTCCACAAGGATATGGGTATTGTAGTCACCGATGATGGTGAGGTTATGGATATTTCTGATGGTGAGCTGGCGGCCGTTAAAGACAGCTTCGCTTATGATTTTTCCATCCCCATCATATTCCCACATATCATCTACCCAGTCATAGTCCATACCTTTGAAGTTCTCGGATGTATTGAGGGCATCGGTGAGATTGATGACGGTGTTTGGCTTGATGCAGATAGTGGCACCGCTCTTGAGTGCCTTGAGGAAAGAGATGGCGCTGTCCACATGATATACCCTGGAGCGTGAGGCATCCTCTATCATCTGTATATCACCTACATAGTATCTGTCATAATCGGGTACCCCAAGTTCGCTATTGATAAGAGATAGGTTTATCTTCTCTATAGGGTTGGTGTATTGTTTCTGGCTGATGAACTCTGCAAGTGAGCGGAGTTCGGTCTTTGAGAACTCGGATAGATAGTGGGTGTTCAGGACTGTGGAAGAGAGGAGCTGGTCCAATGGCCTGTCCTTGATCCACAGTTGGTTGGCCAGGGCGTTCTGATGGGTCTGGGTAGTGCGTTGAAGTGTCCATACTATCTCCCCTGATGGACCCTCAATGAGATATACATCAATGGAGCCTTGGACATATCTTCTGACACTTGTCCCCCACTCTGCCCTAAATGGAATCTTATCGGTGTCGGTGCATTTGACAAGCTTGAAACTGCCGTCGATTATCGGCTCAAGCCCAAATGAGAAATCGTACTCCTTGTCGGCAGATGTGCCGGTGTAATAGAGTATACCGCCTCCCGGGAAAGATTCGGTGAAATAGGCATCTCCATCAAACCAGGTTTTGGGAGCCTGTGCATGGAGACCTGTTGCCCACATCATTGTGAGCACGATGATCAACAACTTTTTCATGCAATATCTATTTTTCGAGTTCTTTAACCATGTTTTTCATCTTGAAGATGAGTTCAGGGACATTGAGCTTCTGTGGACAAAGTGTCTGACATTCACCACATGAGATACATCTCTCAGCCCTGGCACCCTCTGGAACAGTGTTGTAGTATGTAGCCAGGAATGCACGTTTTTTCTTGTTGAACTTGGCATCCCTTGGCCCCTCCATATCTGGAATATTGCTCTCTTTCACACATTTGTTGTATGCTTCGAATACTGCAGGGATATCTACACCATATTTGCAAGGCATACAATACTTGCAGGCTGTACAGCCGATCTGTTTGTATCTTCTGTACTCAGCAATGGCTTTGTCAAGTACACCTCTCTCCTCCTCTGTGAGGGGCTGGAAATTGGTAAATGTGGCCAGGTTGTCCTTCAAGTGCTCCATCTTTGTCATACCACTGAGGACGGTGAGGACATTTGGTAGTGAGCCCACATAGCGGAATGCCCAGGAAGCTACAGATTTGTCCGGTGCATAATCCAAAAGGATCTCATTTGCATCAGGTGTGAGGCTGGCAAGTGCTCCACCTTTAAGAGGCTCCATAACCATACATTGGATACCTCTCTTTACAAGCTCATTGTAGAAGAACTCAGCCTCCTGGTCCACCCAGTCGATATAGTTGATCTGGAGCAATACGAAGTCCCATGGACGTTTGTTCAGAAGATATGTGAACAGCTCCTTGTCACCGTGGAATGAGAAGCCAAGTCTTTTAATTCTCCCTTTCTCCTTCTCTTTGGCCAGAACATCATAACCGCCAAACTCCTCGTAAGGTTTGTCGTAACCCTCTTTTTCAGAGATTGCGTGGCACAAATAGTAATCGAAATACTCCACGTCACATCTTCTGAGCTGCTCGTCGAAGAGCTCCTGTGCCTTTTCAGGTCCGGTAATCAGCCAACCGGGCATCTTGTTGGCGAGGGTGAAGTTCTCGCGTGGGTATTTTTTCAGCATCTGGCCGATGGCTACAGCCGACTTCTCATTGTGGTAGTTCCAGGCTGTATCGAAGTGGTTGATACCGTTTGCTATTGCATAGTCGATAATCTCCTGTGACTTCTTCATGTCGATCGCCTTAATCTTTCTACCCCTGTTGTCCAGCTCATCTGTCTCAAAAGTTGGGAACCTCATACAGCCGTAACCCAAAAGAGATACCTCCCTACCTGTGACATTGTCTTTCCTCATTGCCATCACATATTTCCCTGGTTTATCGCTGTTTTTCCCTTTGCATCCTGTAGCCAAAGTGAAGCCTCCAGCCAACATCAATGTACCAAAACCTATATGCCTTATCGCCTCGCGACGCGACATTGTCCTTTGTTCTTGTGCCATAGTAATTTAAGTTTGATTTTATTTTTGTAAAATTAGATACTTGCTGAAAAACTTCCAAATCTCCTCTGCGGTGTCGAAATCCTCTGTAAACCAGGAGTGTCCTGCATCTACTATTTCATAAAGCCATACATCGCAGCCACTTTTGGCATCTGTATACCTGTGGGCAATGGTGAGGTGGGATTTCTCCCCTCTTGGAGGGATGGTGTCGGTGGATTCGGTAGTGCAGCCGTTGCGCTTCACCCAATAATCCACTGCATCCGGAACAGGGAGGTATGCACCCCAGCCACCTTTATTCTCCGGATCTCCTCCCCACTCCGATACCCTGTCCTGAGTGCCATGCAGTTCAAAGATGGGAATCGGACGTGTGCGGGTGTATTCCTCTGCCATCCATGTCATTGTGAGCCCTGCAATCGGGGCCACTGCTCTGAATGTCTTCTGCCCTCTGTATGCGAGGAGGTAGCACATCTCACCTCCGTTGGACATGCCGGTGAGAAATGTGTTGTTTTTGCTCAGATTGTGCTCCTTCTGGAGGATGCGGGCCAGTCTGCAGAGATATTCCACATCATCCACCTTCATATCTTCCTGGAAAGGGTACCCCACATTCCAGCAAGGATTCCCCCTGCCGTCCTTTGAACCCTGAGGGTAACACACTGCAAATCCGTGGCGGTCAGCAGCTTCATTGAACCCTTTGTCTTTTATATGATCAATGGTAGCCCCATATCCGTGGAGTACAAAAATCAGTGGCGCCCCCGGTGCAATGTTCTGGGGAATATAGAGGCGATAAGTCCGCTCAATGCCATCAATATTGTGCTTATAATCCTGAGTTTCAGAACCTTTTGCTCCCAGCGCAATGACAGTGGCCATCAGCCACCCTAGCAGTAGTGTGATAAATCTTTTTTTCATATCCACAAATCTACTAAAATTCCTCCAAAACTGCTATTTTTGCCCCTCGCTATGAGATGGATTCTTACAATATTAGGGCTTGTCTCACTCGGACTTGGTGTTCTGGGTGCATTTCTTCCTGTTCTTCCCACTACACCGCTCCTACTTTTGGCGGCAGCTCTCTTTCTCCGTGGAAATAAAGGGCTATACAAGTGGTTGATGAACCACCCCAAACTGGGACCTTACATCCAGAACTTTATGGTACATAAGGCCATCCCTCTCAGGATAAAAGTGGTGGCCATTACCACCCTATGGATTACACTTTTGTATTGTGCCATCTTTGTAGCAGAACATTGGGCTCTCCGCCTGATGTTCATCGCCATTGCCGCAGGTGTAACTGCTCATATATTGTCTTATAAGACCTTTAAATAGAACTATTTGGTGAGCCACCTGACGGCATAATCCTGCACATATTTTTCTAGTCCTGGGGAGTCTATTATATCTATGTCCTGGGCAAGTCCGATGACGAAGCGCCCTACTCCGGTATAGCTGCAGACATTGGTCTTGAGGACCCAATGGGTGTCATCTATCTTAGTGAGGTGTTGCTCAGCGAGGGGGTACTCCTCCAGAAGAAGGTTGTGGGAGAGGATTCCCAGTTTGAGTGTGATGGGATATTGGCTGTTTCCATTGATACGGAAAATGTCCACATAGCCCTGACTGTGCTCCTCGGTGTGAACCCACCCATCGGGGAGAATCTCGACTGAGCCGATGCGGGAGGTCTTGAAAAGTTTGTTTGCTTTGTCTTGTGGATCATAGCACCATACCTGGATATAGTTTGTGGTAAAGGCAAAGGGCTCCACGTGGCGGTCACGGATATCGGAGCCGTGGGATGATGAATACTCCTTGAGAATAACCTGTTTCCCATCCTGAATGGCTTCACGTAGATGGTTGATATTGGTGGCATTTTTCTGACTGATGGTGCTTTTGGCCATGGAGGTGCAGTCGTAGACGCTGGAGAGTTTGTGACGGAGATTGGTCTTGAGAGTATTGTTTTCATCCAGCCCTTCGAGCATCTGGTTAAAGATATAGGCCTCCTCCTCGGTGAAATGGATCAGCTGGGATATATCCTTGAAGTGACGGCTCTCCTTGCCGAGTTTGTAGACACCTCCATCGAGTTTGTGGACCACGAATCCGGCATTTTTGAATGTGTCGATGTAGCGGTAGATGGAGCGGTATGATGTGTCAAGTTTGTCGGCAAGCTCTTCTATCGTGTAATTGATGTTCCCTGTCATCAGTTTGATGAGTCTGAGAATCCTTTCGATTTTCGGCTGATCCATAGTTTTTGAAATTTTTACAAATATAATTATTCTTTGACAAAAGTTGTCAAAATGGGGGTGTAATTTTGTGTCGTAAAACTAAAAAACAAAGCAATCATGTTCGCTGTTATCGGTTTATTTATTTTTATAATCGCAGGTGTATCTGCAGGAAATTAAATTAATTATGGGTATTATATTTTTGATTATCGCAATTTATGGGTTAATGGTAGGCCCTAATGAAGCTCCGGACGCATTTTTTATAGGGTGCGTTGTTATATTCATTATGATTTTAGTCCCTGTTTTAGCAATAATTTATGGCGTCAAATCTGAAGAAAAATCAAAATATTTTTAATCATGGGTGTTATACTTATTTACTTGGCAATATTTTACATTATCCTGATGATCGGTTTGGAATACCCTCCATGTACTTATACATTTTGGGCAAGCATAGGTTTGACTGTGTTTGGTGTGTTATGGCTATTGCTTATGTTTTTTTCACCCAAGATAATAGCCTCCATTGTCGAAAGAAGGAGGAGAAAAAGGGAAAGGGATACTTTCGGTTCCGGACTTTTTGAATCTGCTTATTGCGAGCCTGAATCCTGCGAAGTGATCAATGATCCTCCTTCATCTAAGTTGCCAAAGGTGAGGGACTCAGAGGGAAATGTAGATCTTGTAGGTGTTGCCAGGTATCTGGCCAGTGAGGCCCCTATCCCAGTGGTGGATAGGCACAGAAGAATTAGTGTAGATGATATTGTTGACGATCTGGAAGATCAGATAGAGGAACTCAATGATGATATAGACAGACTGGATTCTATTATATATGATATGGAGTGTGATGGGGAGGATCAGGATATGATATCTGAGTACCGGAGGCTTATCGAAGTGAAAAGGGATAAGATCCGTAAGAAGAGAATTCAGATTTATGAATATTTGAGGTGACAGTCGGTTAGTTAGTTAGTT
>JAGBVU010000001.1 GCA_017630155.1 Bacteroidales bacterium | reverse complement strand
TTTTTTTATATAAATTTCTAGCTTGTCCTGAACCCTCTTGTACTATAAATTTCTCTAAAGAAATTAACGCTTGTACTCTTTTCTTGGTACTTATAAATTGTACTTGTTCTTCATTATTTCAATCAACTTTTCCGCTTCGGAGGTGTTCCTCTCAAAAGGGACCGCAAAGATATGCGGTTTGGAGGAAACCACCAAATTTTTTTTACACTTTTTTTGCCAATTTTTGCTAACTCGCTAGAATAGACGAGGATAATTTTGATCGAGTTCTTTCATCACTGTTCCGATGATACAATCTCTAAAAAATGCGGCCTTGGAGTGCACATTATACTTCTTGCAATACTCATCAATATACTCGAGTTCCATCCTATTGAAGCGGATGGTCTTTCCGTACAATCTAAGGTATCTGGTTTTGTCCTTTCGGAGAAAATCAGGTGTGAGTATCTTCTTATTTTTCTTCTTTCTTGCCAAAGCCCCAGAATTTTCCCCAAAGATAACACATATATTTGAAAATATACTATATTTGCAGCCGAAATGAAAACAGGAGTTAAAATAGTATCTACATCACAGTCTCGTATCCGACGATAGGGGTCTCTCCCCCATTATTCTATATACGATACTATATCTTAATTTCATTTTACTCAAAACATCTTTTAACCCTATATGAAAATAAATGTGTATGTGGCAGACGAAAGCCACATTAAGTACGCACAAGAAATATGTGATTTAGTTTATGTCTCTGCACAGGAGAGAGGCACTGGCATTGCCAAAAGAACCCCTGAGTACATTGCCCAGAAGATGAAATACGGCAAAGCTGTGATAGCACTGACTGACACAGGAGAACTTGCTGGATTCGCTTACATTGAAACTTGGAGCCATACACTGTTTGTGGCCAACTCAGGTTTGATTGTGGCTCACAAATACAGAAATACAGGTTTGGCAAAAAGGATAAAGAGAGAGGTATTCAACCTCTCCCGAAGGAAATATCCCGATGCCAAGATATTCAGCATTACCACAGGGGCAGCTGTTATGAAAATCAACTCTGAAATGGGTTTCAGACCAGTTCCATTTTCAGAGCTTACTGACGATGCTGAGTTTTGGGCAGGTTGCCAAGGGTGCAAGAATTTTGACATCCTGGAAAGGAACAACTACAGGATGTGCTTGTGCACAGGTCTACTCTATGATCCAGACGAGAAGAAAAATAAGAAAAATATAAATAGAAAAAACAATGAAAAAAGTCGTTTTAGCATTCAGTGGTGGTTTAGACACCTCATTCTGCGTTCCGTATCTAAAAAATGAGAAAGGACTTGAAGTCCATACAGTATTGGTTAACACTGGAGGGTTCTCCAAAGAGGAAGCTGCAAGGATTGAAGAGAGAGCACTTACTTTAGGGGCAGCAAGCCACACAACTGTGGATGCAGTGGATACCTATTATAATAAGGGCCTAAAATATCTTATCTATGGCAATGTTCTAAAGAACAATACATACCCTCTATCTGTAAGTTCAGAAAGGGTATTCCAGGCATTGGAGGTTCTTAATACCGTTAAGAAAATTGGCGCAGAATATGTGGCTCACGGCAGCACAGGTGCCGGAAACGACCAGGTGCGTTTTGACATCGTATTCGAGATCATGGCCCCTGAGGTAGAGATTCTTGCCCCTATCCGCGAACTTGAGATCAGCCGCAAGGAGGAGATTGATTACCTTGTAAAACATGGTTTCAACTTCTCATGGGAGAAATCAAAATACTCTATCAACCAAGGTGTATGGGGAACCAGCATCGGTGGAGTAGAAACACTCTCTTCATCTGGCTACCTTCCTGAAGAGGCATATCCATCACAAAAGGTGAAAGATGGGAGCGAGATTGTGACCCTTGGCTTCAAAAAAGGTGAGCTATGCTCAGTGAACGGCGAAGAGATGTCTCCTGTTCAGGCCATCTACAAACTAAAAGAGATTGCAGAGCCATATGCTATCGGCCGTGATACTCACGTCGGTGACACCATCATCGGTATCAAAGGAAGAGTAGGTTTTGAGGCAGCTGCACCTCTTATCATCATCAAAGCTCACCACCTTCTCGAGAAACACGTCCTCACCAAGAATCAGCTTAACTGGAAAGACCAGCTTTCGAACTACTATGGACAGCTTATGCACGAGGCCCAATATCTTGAGCCACTTTCAAGAGATATCGAAGCTTTCCTTGAGAGCACACAAAACACAGTAACAGGTACCGTGCAGGTTCAACTTATGCCTTACCATTTCTCAGTTTTGGGCTGCGAGAGCAAATATGATATGATGAGTTCAAAATTCGGCGACTACGGTGAGAAGAACAAATCTTTCTCAGGAAGGGACATCGTAGGATTCACCAAAGTTTTGGCCAATCCATTGAAAATTTTCTACTCTCTACAAGACAATAAAGACAATGAATAAGATAAAAGTGGCGATTGCCGGTGGTACAGGTTATACCGGAGGGGAGCTTCTGAGGCTTCTGCTCAATCACCCCTACGCAGAGGTGGTATCGGTTTTGAGCACCACATCGGCAGGAACAAGAGTTGACTCCATCCATAGAGACCTTCTCGGGGATACAGACCTGGTATGCACCTCTTCCCTTGAAGAGAGTGATACCCCTGATGTAATATTCCTTTGCCTCGGGCATGGACTCTCGAGGGAGTTCATCACCTCCAACAACATCCCTCAAGGGTGCAAAATCATCGACCTTGGAAACGACTTCAGGGTAGAGAGCTCCTACGAAGGAAAGGACTTTGTCTATGGTCTTGCAGAGCTTCGCAAGGATGAGATCACCAAATGCAATTATCTCGCTAACCCGGGCTGCTTCGCCACTTGCATCCAACTGGCACTTATTCCACTTGCTGCCAAAGGGTTAATCAGAGATGAAATTCATATCCACGCCATCACCGGGTCAACAGGTGCCGGCAAAAAATTGGCAGAGCCTTCACATTTTTCATACAGAAATTCAAACATTTCGGTATACAAATCATTTACTCACCAGCACTTGGCAGAAATAGGGATGACACTTTCTTCTTTGCAAGGGGGAGAGATACCACAAATTAACTTTGTCCCTATGAGGGGAGATTTTACCCGAGGTATCTTCGGCAGCCTTTACACCAAATGCTCCCTTACAAAAGAGGAGGCTACCCAGCTCTACAAAGAGTTCTACCAGGGTGCTGAATTTGTAAAGGTGAGCAATGAGGGTATCAGCCTTAAAGAAGTGGTCAACACCAATAAGGCACTCCTGCACGTAGAGATGCACAATGGCTACATCCACATAACCTCAATCATCGACAATCTGGTAAAAGGTGCGTCAGGACAAGCTGTGCAGAATATGAACCTTATGTTTGGGCTCCCTGAAAGCACAGGTCTCAAACTCAAAGCGAACGCCTTCTAATTATGGAACTTTTTGACGTATACAAATTGTGGCCGATAGAGCCAGTAAAGGCTAAGGGTCTCAAAATATGGGATAAGGATGGAGTCGAGTATACAGATCTCTATGGAGGTCACGCAGTTATATCGATAGGTCACTGCCATGAGACTTATGTAAATATGCTCCAGGAGCAATTGAACAAGCTTGGTTTCTATTCAAATGCCGTGCAGAACTCTCTTCAGAGAGAGCTCGCTTCCACATTTGGAAGGGTCAGCGGATATGAAGATTTCGCACTTTTCCTATGCAACTCAGGGGCAGAGGCCAATGAAAATGCGCTGAAACTCGCATCTTTCCACACAGGAAAGAGAAAATTCATTGCCATGGAAAAAGCCTTCCACGGAAGGACATTCGGAGCAGTAGCAGCTACTGACAATCCCAAAATCAGGGCACCATTCAACCTTACAGATCACATCACATTTGTCCCTTTGAATGATATCGCAGCAGTGGACAAATGCCTCTCAACAGGGGAATATGCTGGTGTAATAATAGAGGGAATCCAAGGGGTAGCAGGTATTTATGAACCTGAAGCACAATTCCTTCAGGAGGTATCATCGCTTTGCAAAAAGCACACTGCATTGCTAATATTGGATGAGGTACAGTCAGGCTACGGCAGAACAGGAAAATTCTTCGCACACCAGCACTCTGGTGTGGTACCAGACATCATCACCACCGCTAAAGGGATGGGCAACGGTTTCCCTATCGGGGGAGTCCTGGTAGCACCACACATCAAGCCATCCTACGGAATGCTTGGAACCACTTTCGGTGGCAATCATCTAGCTTGCACAGCTGCATTGGCAGTACTAAAGGTAATAGAGGAGGAAAAGTTGGTAGAGAACTCACAAGCTATTGGCGAATATCTCATTGCAGAGCTATCCAAAATGCCAATTTTCAAAGAGGTTAGAGGCAAAGGCCTGATGATTGGGATGGAGCTCAATCCAGGATACGAGACCCTAAGGGATAAACTGCTGTTTGAAGAGCATATGTTCACCGGTGGTGCCGGTGCCAATGTTATAAGGCTATTACCTCCACTTACTATTGACAAACAGACAGCTGATAAATTTATTGATGCCATTAAAAAACTCACTGCATAATGAGAAATTTCACTAAAGTTCAAGATATTGGCGATCTTCACGAAGCATTGGCAAAAGCAAAATTCGTAAAGGAGAACCTTTATGCTGACCAGCACCTTGGGAAGAACAAGACACTTTTGATGATATTCTTCAACTCAAGTTTGAGGACAAGGCTGAGCACACAGAAAGCAGCCCTTAATCTTGGGATGAATGTTATAGTATTGGACATCAACAGCGGAGCCTGGAAATTGGAGATTGAGCGCGGAGTGGTGATGGATGGAGACAAGCCTGAGCATATTCTTGAGGCCATCCCTGTAATTGGATCGTATTGCGATGTGATTGGGGTAAGATCATTTGCCCGCTTCGAAAGTAAGGAGGATGACTATACCGAAAAGATTCTCAACCAGTTCATCCAATACTCAGGGAAGCCTGTTTTCAGCATGGAGGCAGCCACAAGGCACCCATTGCAGAGCTTTGCAGACCTGATTACCATTGAGGAGTACAAAAAAACAGAAAGGCCTAAAGTGGTATTGACTTGGGCTCCACATCCAAAAGCATTGCCACAGGCTGTACCAAACTCATTTGCTGAGTGGATGAATGCAACTGACTACGAGTTTGTAATTACCCATCCAAAAGGATATGAGCTCGCTGACGAATTCGTTGGACGTGCCAAGGTTGAATATGACCAGAAAAAGGCATTTGAGGGCGCAGATTTCATATATGCCAAGAACTGGTCTGCATACCAGGATCCAAACTATGGCCAGGTACTGTGTAAAGATATGGACTGGATGGTGGATGAGGCAAAAATGGCACTTACCAACAATGCCTACTTCATGCACTGCCTCCCTGTAAGGAGAAATATGATTGTAAGCGATGCTGTAATCGAAAGTCCAAATTCAATCGTCATTCCAGAAGCTGCCAACAGGGTAGTTTCTGCACAGACAGTACTAAAAGAGATCCTTTCATCCCTTTAAAACACAGATATGAATCAACTTACAGTTCTAAAAATAGGTGGTAACATTATAGATGTACCCTACCTGCTTGAAAAATTCATCGCAGACTTCGTAAAGATTGAAGGTCCTAAAATCCTGATACACGGAGGTGGAAAATTGGCCACTGAGATGTCCGCCAAAATGGGTATAGAGGCCAAAATGCACGAAGGGAGAAGGATAACTGACTATGAGACACTCAAGTTGGTTACTATGGTATACGCAGGTCTTATCAATAAAGAGATTGTAGCCGGATTCCAAAAGGACGGATGCAATGCTATAGGACTTTCAGGTGCAGATGCGAACATTATCCCTGCCACAAAAAGGGCTCCCTACCCTATCGACTTTGGATATGTTGGCGATGTGAACCCACTTAAAATCAACGACAGATTCCTTTTCTCTCTACTGAGTATGGGAATCACCCCTGTAATCTGCGCCATCACCCACGATGAAAACGGTGCTCTGCTAAACACAAACGCAGACACTATTGCCTCAAGCATTGCCATCGCAATGTCAAAGCACTACACCACAAAACTTGTATACTGCTTCGAGAAAAACGGTGTCCTTTCAGATCCGGACAACGATGAATCTGTAATTTCACTCATTACATACGACCACTTCCAAAAACTGAAAGCAGACGGGATAATCTCCAAAGGTATGATCCCTAAACTTGACAACGCCTTCAACGCCATCAAAAATGGTGTAACCGAAGTGGAGATCAAACACGCCAGCAATCTCAACATCCAACTGGGAACACTACTTAAATAACATGTCGTTTGATCTGCTGAAAAATATGGTCTCTATCCCATCTTTCTCCCGCGAAGAGGAGAAAGTGGCCGACTACATATGCAGATGGCTCGAAGAAGAAGCTCTGGAGTACAAAAGGGTCGGGAACAATATTATTCTCCACAAAGGGTGCAATATAGAGGGGGCACCATCAATTTTGCTGAACTCGCATATTGATACTGTAAAACCATCTCCAAAATACACCTTTGATCCATTTAATCCCCCACACACATCAGATACGATATTTGGCCTTGGGAGCAATGATGCCGGAGGGAGTGTCACTGCGATGTTGTACACATTCAAACACTTTAGCAAAGAGGATTTGCCATTCAGTTTAGGTCTTATCCTTTCTGCAGAAGAGGAGTGCTCAGGCGAGGGTGGAATTGCCTCATTATCTGGCTACATCTCTGAAAATTACGACTTTGCAATAATCGGAGAGCCAACAATGATGAAAGGGGCAATTGGAGAGAGGGGGCTGCTTGTCCTGGATGGGAAAGCCTCAGGAAAAAGTGGACACGCAGCCAGAAATGAGGGGATAAATGCCATTGACATTGCCATAAGGGATATAAACAGACTGCAGAACTTCAAATTTGACAAAAGATCCCCATCTATGGGGGATATAAAATTGTCGGTAACTCAAATCAATGCAGGGACTCAGCACAACGTTATTCCTGACACCTGTACATTTGTAGTGGATATACGCACCACCGAGCAATACTCATCGGCAGAAATATGGGAAATGTTGCAGAGCATAACTGAGAGTGAACTGACACCAAGAAAATTGACCAATAGAAGTTCGGCCACACCACAAGGACATATTCTGCTGGAGGCACTGGAAATAAACAGCATAGAGAAGTTTATCTCCCCTACTACATCAGATTGGATGAAGATAAACATCCCTGCTGTCAAGATGGGGCCGGGAGACTCTGCAAGATCTCATCAGGCAGACGAATACATTTATATAAAGGAGATTGAAGAGGGTATCAGAGGATACACAAGTTATATCAACACATTAGGAGACTTAATCAGAAATGGGAAATACTAAATCGTACGAAACCCTTTGGAGCAAAGGGGTACAGGCTTCCAAGGCAGTCGAAGATTTCACTGTAGGAAACGACAATATACTGGATCTAAAAATAGCTAAACACGACGTAACAGGATCCAAGGCTCACATCAAGATGCTCAGCACCATAGGGTTGCTGGAGGTGGAAGAGGAAAAAGTACTCTCTGCTGCCCTTGATGATATATACAATGATATAATCAACGGCAACTTTGAGATAGAAGAGGGTATAGAAGATATCCATTCACAGGTAGAGATGCTCCTTACCAGAAAATTGGGTGAACTGGGTAAAAAAATCCATTCAGGGCGCTCACGCAATGATCAGGTCCTTGTAGACATCAAACTCTATTTCAGAGAAGAGCTTCTCAATATAAAAGAAGATGTACTCAGGCTATTTGACAAACTCCAGTCGTTGAGTGAAGAGCACAAATGCACACTGTTGCCAGGATACACACACGGCCAGGTAGCAATGCCTTCATCCTTCGGAATGTGGTTCGGAGCATACGCAGAGACACTTGCTGATGATATGATTATGCTTAGGGCAGCATACGATATAGTAAACCAGAACCCACTTGGATCTGCAGCTGGTTACGGCAACTCATTCCCTCTGGACAGAGAGATGACCACAGAACTTCTTGGGTTCAAGACACTGAATTACAACTCTATCGCAGCGCAGATGAGCAGAGGAAAGTCCGAAAAAGCGGTAGCAAATGCCATTGCCTCTATAGCATCAACACTGAATAAACTTGCTGCAGACTGCTGTGAATATATGTGCAGCAACTATGGCTTCATATCATTCCCTGACGAACTGACTACCGGTTCAAGCATTATGCCCCACAAGAAGAATCCGGATGTATGGGAAATAATTAGAGGCAAATCAAACAGGCTACAAAGCATTCCAAATGAACTTAATATGCTATGCACAAATCTCCCTCACGGATATCATCGTGATTTACAACTCCTTAAGGACATAGCATTCCCTGCCATAGAGGAGATCAGGAAGTGTATCTCAATGACCCTCCTTATGCTTGACAATATCAGAATAAACGAGAATATCCTTGATGACCCAAAATATGACTACCTTTTTACTGTGGAAAGGGTCAACAGACTTGCTTTGGATGGTGTTCCATTTAGGGATGCGTACAAACAAGTGGGACTTGAAGTGAAAGATGGCACATTCAAAAAGGATGAGAACCTATCCCCTCTCCTCCATACACACGAAGGGAGTGTAGGGAACCTCTCTACTGAAAAAATAAAAAATAAGATGGAAAGCAACTCCAGATTCTAGTTTAAGAATCTTTAGTCAAGTGATATTTTCTCCCCTTTCTTATCAAGAAACTCAAAAGATAGAAGGGGGAGATTTGCATTTGCTTCTATCTTTATAGAACATTTATACTTCTTCTCCCATCTCTTCTCGATAGAGTTGAAGATACCTT
This sequence comes from Bacteroidales bacterium, assembly GCA_017630155.1. GTDB lineage: Bacteria > Bacteroidota > Bacteroidia > Bacteroidales > UBA932 > CAAGNP01. The sequence continues at coordinate 198,727 of JAGBVU010000001.1, read as the reverse complement.
TAGTTATGTATGCCTCCACCAGAGGATTTACTATCAGAGTGAAAGACTTTATATGCTTCTCCTGAACAAGATATGAGATCTGACGTTCAATGGTCTCATCCACCAGGATGCTTGATGAAATCTTTCCGGTACCACCACAACAAGGGCAAGTCTCCTGCGTATCAAGTTCTGTAGCAGGTTTTGTCCTCTGTCTGGTAATCTGCATCAGACCGAATTTGGTAAGAGGAAGAATATTGTGGCGTGCCCTATCACTCTGCATAAGTTCCTGCATATGTTTGAGCAACTGATTTCTGTGCTCGCCTGAATCCATATCAATGAAGTCAACGATCACGATTCCACCCATATCTCTGAGCTTAATCTGTCTGGCCACCTCCTCTGCAGCATTGCAGTTTACATCAAATGCGTTCTGTTCCTGATCTTTACCAGTCTTTACACGTGTACCGCTATTGACATCAATAACATGCAGTGCCTCAGTATGTTCAATAACAAGATAGGCACCCTGCTTGATGGGGACAACCTTACCGAAGGCAGATTTTATCTGTCTTGTAACATCGTAGTGGTCAAAAATGGGGGCATCACCTTTATAAAGCTTGACAATCTTCTCAAACTCTGGCGAGATCATTGAGACATACTCCTTTATATCGTTGTATATCTGTTCATCATTGACCACAATATTAGAGAAGGAATCATTGAGGAGATCCCTGAGCACAGTGGTTGTCTTGCTGCTCTCCCTGAAAAGGAGCTGAGGGGTTTTCTGTGAAGCTATTTTCTTCCACGACTCCTCCCATTTGTTAATAAGCATCTTAAGCTCAAGATCGAGGACAGCAGCCTTTTTCCCTTCAGCAGCTGTACGGATAATCACACCATAGCTTGGGGGCAAAATGCTGTACATTAGCCTCTCAAGACGTTGTTTCTCCGCCTTCTCTGTTATTTTCTGTGAGATGTTTACCTTATCGCCAAATGGCAGGAGGACCATATTGCGGCCCGCTATGGAAATTTCAGATGTCAGCCTTGAGCCCTTTGTCGATATTGGCTCTTTCACTATTTGAACAATAATGGGCTGACCAGGTTTGAGGACATTCTCGATCTTGCCCTCCTTTTCCAGGATATTGTGTATATCAATGCTCCTGTAAAATGTAGAAAAATCCCTGTTTGGATTCAACTGCTTAGCGAAAGTATCGAAAGCAGTGAAATTCAAACCGAGATCCAGATAGTGTACAAAGGCATCCTTTTTATCTCCGATATCTACAAAAGCGGCATTAAGGGATGGAATAAGTTTCTTCACCTTACCCAAATGAACATCACCCACAGTAAAACTGCGGCCTTCATTCTTCTCCTTATTTAACTCCACCAGTCGATGGTCTTCCAACAAAGCGATTGTAATCTCTGTCGAATTAACATCTATTATCAGATCTTTCTCCATTTAGATACCTCCTAAAACAATAATCTAAAGTAGCTAATACAAACTACTTTAGATTATATGTTGTGACATTAAGATTAGTCTATTAACTATTTCTTCTTATGTCTGTTCTTGCGCAAACGTTTTTTACGTTTGTGCGTAGACATTTTATGTCTTTTTCTTTTTTTTCCGCTTGGCATAACTGATATTATTTAACTTTTACGTTGGTTTTTACCTTATTCATAAACACCTTTGCAGGTTTGAATGCAGGGATGTAGTGCTCAGGGATAACGATTGTTTTACCTTGAGATATATTGCGTGCAGTTTTTTGAGCACGTTTTTTAGTGATGAAACTTCCGAAACCGCGAAGGAATACATCTTCATCTTTTGCCAGTGAATTTTTAACGCTCTCCATAAATGCCTCAACAACATTCTGAACAGCGATTTTCTCCATACCAGTTGCTTTGGCAACCTCGTTTACGATATCAGCTTTAGTCATAATCTCTCTTTATTAAACGTTATATCTTTTTTGGGTCTGCAAAAGTATTTAATATTTTTTAGTTTGCAAAACATTATATCTTTTTTTTGGGCAAAAAGTTTGGCATAATGATTGACCTATTAGCCTCTACCTAAATTTATTGGTTTAATACAGATTTTAACTGACATAATGTCACTATACATATTTTATGAAGAAAGATAACCTTTTGTTTGATGCCGGTGTTGGAGATGTAAACATTCTTCCCGTAGTAAATATGGATTCTATCCAGAACCTTGATGAAAAGGAACTTCCCGAAGTACTTCCTATACTTACACTGAGAAATGCAGTACTTTTCCCTGCGACCGTTATTCCCATTGCTGTAGGGAGAGAGAAGTCTATAAAATTGGTAAGGGATGCATACAAGTCCGGAAAGATTCTGGGGGCAGTAGCACAGATTGACAACGAGGTGGAACACCCCGCAATAATCGATCTTTTCGATATAGGAACATTGGGCAGAATCCTCAAAATCATAGAGATGCCCGATGGCAGCATCACAGCAATAATACAAGGTGTAAAGAGATTCAAGATAGTGGAGCAGACAGCATCTGAGCCATATCTGTTTGCCAAGGTCAACTATCTCAATGACATTTTGGCAAAGAAAAATGATAAGGAGATGGAGGCTGTGGCAGAAAACATCAAAGATCTGGCTATGCAGATCATCAAATCCTCGCCACATCTTCCACAGGAGGCCGGATTTGCCATCAAAAACCTCGAAGGTTACGAGTTCCTGACCAATTTTATTGCCTCAAGTATGGACATAGACGATGTCTTTGAAAAAATGGGACTTCTCAAGGAGAGTCACGTGAAAGTAAGGGCAATGAAACTGCTGGAGATTCTCAACAGGCAGATGGATATCCTTACACTGAAAAATGATATTCAGCAGAAAGTACGCACAGAGATGGATCAGCAGCAGAGGGAGTACTACCTGAACAATCAGCTCAAAACGATCCAGGAGGAGCTTGGGATAGATTCTGAGGGTTCTGACATCAACGAATTGAGGCTCAAAGCAGAAGGTAAAAAGTGGCCACAACACGCTGCTGATGCATTTGAATCTGAACTGAGGAAGCTTGAAAGGACAAATGTCAACTCTCCAGATTATAATGTCCAATACCAGTATGTAAAACTTCTTGTAGATCTCCCTTGGGATGAACTGACTCAGGACAATCTTGACCTGGCACATGCCCAGAAGGTTCTTGACAAGGATCACTTCGGACTGGACAGTGTCAAGGAACGTATCATAGAATATCTGGCTGTGCTAAAACTCAAAGGTGACATGAAATCCCCTATCCTTTGTCTGTACGGCCCTCCGGGTGTAGGTAAAACATCTCTTGGCAAATCCATTGCCAGGGCACTTGGCAGGAAATATGGCCGCATTTCACTTGGTGGTCTGCACGACGAATCCGAAATAAGGGGGCATAGGAAGACATATATAGGTGCAATGCCAGGACGTATCATACAGAACATCAAAAAGGCCGGTTCATCAAACCCCGTGATTGTTCTGGATGAGATAGACAAGATCAGCAAAGATTTCAAAGGGGATCCAGCATATGCTTTGCTGGAGGTGCTTGACCCCGAGCAGAACAACACATTCCACGACAACTATCTTGACATCGACTACGATTTGTCAAAGGTGCTCTTCATCACCACTGCCAACAATATAAGCACCATCCACCCTGCCCTAAAAGACAGGATGGAGATGATCCCTGTAAACGGCTATCTTGCAGAGGAGAAGGTAAGCATTGCCCAGGGATATCTTGTGCCGAAACAATTGGAAGCACATGGTCTTAAAAAATCTCAATTCAAGATCAACAAAGCTGCCATCAACAAGGTCATTGACGAATACACCCGCGAATCCGGTGTTAGGGGGCTTGACAAGCAGATTGCCAAACTTGCTCGCGTATCTGCCAAAAAGATTGCTATTGAAGAGGAGACACAGGTATCGATCACCCCTGAAAAAGTGCGCGAGATACTTGGAATCCCCACCAATTCACACGATATGCAGAAAGGCAATGAGGCTCCTGGGGTAGTTACAGGTCTTGCCTGGACAGAGATGGGTGGAGAGATCCTCTTCGTAGAGTGCAGTCTGAGCGAGGGTAAGGGCAACCTCACCATGACAGGTAATCTGGGTGATGTAATGAAAGAATCAACCACTATTGCATTCCAGTACATCAAAGCCCATCCTGAGCTGCTCAATCTTACCACTGAAGATATAATGAAGCGCGATATCCATATCCACGTCCCTGAAGGTGCAATCCCCAAAGATGGTCCATCAGCAGGTATCACAATGGTGAGCGCGATGGCATCTGCCTATATGGGCAAGATGGTAAAATCAAAGATTGCGATGACTGGTGAGATGACCCTCAGGGGCAAAGTGCTCCCTGTGGGAGGGATAAAAGAGAAAATCCTTGCAGCCAAACGTGCAGGAATTGACACCATCATCCTCTCAAAAGAGAATGAGAAAGACATCAATGAGATTAAAGAGATGTATATAAAAGGTCTCAATTTCATCTACGTGAACAATATTTCAGAGGTCCTGGAAACCATTTTCTAAAATCAGCTCAGATGGATGTAAAGATTCATGAATCCTGGAAAAATGTCCTTAAGGAGGAGTTCGACAAGCCCTATTTCAGGGATCTTGTCGATTTCCTACATAAGGAAAAAAGTGAGGGAAAGGTGATCTATCCCCCAGGGCCTAAGATTTTTAGGGCCTTTGATCTCACCCCATTTGACCAGGTAAGGGTAGTAATCCTGGGACAAGACCCATACCACGGTCCAAGGCAGGCAGAGGGGCTATCTTTCTCTGTACCACACGGAATCAAGCTTCCTCCATCTCTGCAGAACATATACAAAGAGATAGAGAGCGACACTGGGATATCCACAGCCGGGAGGGACGGCTCTCTAATCCATTGGGCTGAACAAGGGGTATTCCTTCTAAACGCTGTGCTGACAGTCCGTGCATCAGAGCCCACATCCCACAGCAAAATAGGATGGACGAACTTTACAGATGCAGTGATCAAAGCACTTTCGGACCACAAAGAGGGTGTGATATTTCTCCTATGGGGCAATTATGCCAGAAGCAAGAGAGATCTCATCGACCACTCCAGACACCACGTTCTGGAAGCAGCTCACCCATCACCCCTCGCACGCGGGGCATTCTTTGGTTGCAGGCACTTTTCACAAGCAAACAATATTCTTATTAATAAAAAACAAAATCCTATCAAGTGGTAGGATTTTTTTATATTTGTAGGTTAAAACCTACAAAATGAGAATTGCACTATTTCCAGGGTCATTTGATCCTTTCACTATAGGACATAAGGATGTAGTCCTCGCCTCTTTGGAGCTTTTTGATAAAGTCATAATTGCAGTAGGCTACAACTCTTCCAAGAAAGGTCTGCTCTCCACTGAAGGGAGATTGGCGATAATAGAGGAATCCATTGCCGATCTTAAAGCTAATGGCTCAAATATTGAAGTAATATCATATACAGGGCTCACTGTAGATGCCTGCAGAAAGGCTAATGCCAGGTTCATCATTCGCGGGGTCCGTACGACAGCCGACTTTGAGATGGAATCTGTGATTGCTCAGGCCAATAAAAGACTCTGTCCTGAGATCTCCACAGTCTTCTTAAACGCTTCTAATGAGAACTCATTCGTATCATCTACCATTGTGAGGGACATAGTTCTCAATGGAGGAGATCCCAGCGAGTTCATGTCACCAGGTGCCGACATTTACAAATACTTAAACAATTAGTTATGAAAATTTTAGAAAGATACATACTGATACTGCTTCTAACCATCCTCACTCTCCCATCTTTTGCACAGGAGGTACCGGCTCAGGATACCACCGCATCACAGATGGACAAAGAGACCGTCCACCTAATAATGAAGATGTTTGACGGACAGGAGATATCTCTGATAAAAAGCAAAGCTGACCAGCTTATTGCATCGGGGACAGACCCTCAGGAGCAGGCCCTCATAGCCTCCTATATCTTTGATTATTACCAGCAATCCAAATATATGGGTTATGAGGAGATTGCACTATATATCGCAGACAATTACTTTCTCAACAAAAAGCTCATATGGCCGGATGAGGAGGGTTATCTGATGGTGAAGATGTTTGCAGAGTTCAACCGCCAGTCTATGATTGGACTTATGGCTCCTGAACTCATCCTCCCCGACTCACTGGGCAGAGAGATTTCTCTGAGAAAAACAGAGTCAAGATACAAGGTGGTATTCTTTTACGATGACCAGTGCAACACTTGCAATATGTACATCCCCCATCTGATGAAGTTCCTGAAAAATTACAATTATGGCACACTATCACTATACCGTGTATATACACAGGACCAGAGAGACAGATGGTGCTCATATGTAAAAAAGGTGAACGCCAAATTCCCCGTATCTGACAATGTCACTATCTATGATGTATGGGATCCCGATTTCAGTTCAGAATTCCATAAAAAATATGGGGTAATATCCACCCCTCAGATGGTTCTACTGGACAGGGACAACATAATACTGGGGAGAAAACTGGACCCCAACGCACTTGAGCAGCTTATAACGATGGACTACAACAAACCCACCGAGCTGGGATTGTTCCTGGATCAGCTATTCAGCTCACTCCTCCCCTATGACCAGACACAGGATATTGATACTACACTTGTAGTAAGCACCATAGATGACCTCTACCAAAAAACAAAAAGCGACACTTCTGTATTCCAGGAGGTCTTCTACAACTCATATCAGTATCTCAAAAAGCACGAGGAATACGATATGCAGAAAGGGGCAGCATACATAGGGCTCAAATACATTTGCCAGATGCCACAGATGTGGAAAGATGCCAATTTCTCAGAGAAAAAGGATGCAAAAGGGAGAGAACCTCTCGGAATAGAGTTTGCTTCTTCTGATGCCTTTATCGGACAGACAAAAATGGCTGTGAAACTCTTCTACCGCAATCAGCTTGGAAAACCCACTGAGAACCTGCACTTGAGCTTGCCAGACAAGAGCCCATTCTCCATATATGATGGCAAGGCCAAATTCACAGTACTCTATTTCTATAATATGGATTGTGCACTGTGCGAGGCTGTTGCAGGACAGATGCAGAAGATTCAGGAGGAGTTTGCCCCACTTGGGGTTGAAATTATGGCCATCTATACCGGAAGCTATAAAGCTAAAAGAAAAGATTGGTTGAAATATATTTCAGAGAAAGGATACGAATGGACCAACCTTATCGACAAGAAGGATACTGGAGATATGTTTGCCAAATACAATCTGGCAGCAGTCCCAGCCATCTATCTTCTTGATGAACAGAAGTGCACTCTAGCCAAGGATATCACACCTAAAATGTTACAAGAAATTTTAACTTATTTGCTATATGATTAATGGGGTTTACAAAAAGTTTGTAGAGAGGATAAGCAAAGTTATCCCAAGCGATAGAATCCTTCACGATGAATTGAGTCTGCTTGCTTTCGGCACAGATGCATCATTCTACAGGATACTTCCTAAAGTGGTAGTTAAAGCGAGAAAGGAGGAGGATATTGTAGCAGTATTGGCTGCAGCAGGTGCATTGGACATAGCTGTCACCTTCAGGGCTGCAGGCACATCGCTCTCCGGACAGGCTATCGGCGATTCTGTACTTGTTCTTGTATCCCACGGATGGGACAAATACCAGATACTCAATGATGCTAAGCAAATAAGGCTCCAGGTGGGAATCAGAGGGATACGTGCAAACCAGTATCTGGCCAAATACGGACGCAAGATTGGGCCCGACCCGGCATCTACAGACTCTGCAATGATTGGTGGCATTATATCAAATAATGCCAGCGGTATGAGTTGCGGCACCCATGAAAACTCATACAGAACTATAGCAGATGCTAGAATTATCCTTGCCGATGGTACTATCCTCGACACAGGGGACAAGGAGTCGGTAATGAGTTTCAAAAAGACCCATAAGGATATGCTTGACAAGTTGGAGAACATATCTCGGAAGATATCAGCCAACCCTGCACTAAAAGAGAAGATTGTCAAGAAACACAGCATAAAAAACACCTCAGGCTATGGACTCAACACCTTTGTGGACTATTCTGACGGCATAGATATCATCAAGCACATAATAGTAGGTTCTGAAGGTACCCTTGCATTCCTTTCGGATGTAACACTGAACACTGTTATCAACCCCCAATTCAAAGCAACATCGCTAATCATATTCCCATCTATACAGATAGCATGCGAAGCTGTGCAGGTTCTCCGTCACGAACCGGTAGCAGCAGTGGAGCTACTTGACAGACAGTCACTCAAATCTGTAGAATCTGCCCCAGGAGTACCACCATTCATCAAAGGTCTCCCAGAGGGATGCTGCGCACTTCTTGTTGAGACACACACCCAAACGGAGGAGGAACTCACCAGGAATGTGGATGAGATTACAGAGAGCATCAAACATATCGAGACTACCCTACCCTTTATCTTCACCAGAGATCTCAAAGAGATCGCAGCATTCTGGAAGATACGCCAGGAAGCACTACCCACAGTGGCTGGTCTGAGGAAAACAGGCACTACAGCCGTTATTGAAGATGTATGCTTCCCTGTTGACTCACTTGCCAAAGCGGTAGCTGACCTTCGCGAGGTACTTCACCGCAATCACTACGATGATGCCGGCATTTTCGGCCACGCTCTGGCCGGCAACCTCCACTTCATGTTCAATCAGGACTTCCAGACCCCATCTGAAGTTGAACGTTTCCACAAATTTATGGATGAGATTGCCGAAGTGGTTGTAGATAAATATGACAGCTCTATGAAGGCTGAACACGGAACCGGTAGGAATATCGCTCCATATGTAAGGAAAGAGTGGGGAGACGAGGCATACGCCATAATGAAAGAGGTAAAAGAGATCTTTGACCCCAAAGGGATCCTTAATCCAGGGGTAATACTCAATGAAGACCCGAAGATTCACGTATCCAATCTAAAACCCAATCCTGCCACCCACGAGCTTGTGGACAAATGTATGGAGTGCGGTTTCTGTGAGAGCAAATGTGTGGCAGAGGGACTAACCCTTTCTCCACGTCAGAGAGTAGCTGTCTACAGGGAGATCAAGAGTCTCAAGAACTCTGGACAGGAACCTCACCGTGCTGCTGAACTTCAGAAGAACTACCAATATTATGGCTTGGATACTTGTGCTACAGATAGCCTTTGCGCTATGCGCTGCCCGGTAAAAGTAGATACAGGCAAAATGGTTAAGGTGCTCCGCGATGCCGGGCACAGCAAGCGAAGTGAATCTGTCGCAATGTTCCTTGCAAACCACATCAAGGGTATCACCTGCTTCGGTAGATTCGGGATGAATATCCTTTATTATATCAGGCTCATTTTAGGCAAGCGCCTCTTTGGAGCCATTGCCCGTGGGCTTCGCACCATCACCTTCGGAGCTATCCCTCTATGGACCGAACCATTCCCTAAAGGGAACAGACACTCCACATTCTCCAAACCTGTAACCAAAATAAGCGACGATGAGAGCAATAACATCGTATACTTCCCATCCTGCATTACCCGCACCATGGGTACAGCGAAGAGCTACAGCCACGAGGTGGAACTTACTGAACTGACCAAGAGACTCCTTACCAAGGCCGGATACAACATCATCTATCCCAAGAACCTTGACAAACTCTGCTGCGGTATGGCTTTCTCTTCAAAAGGGTTTGTAGATGCAGGCAAGAAACTCTCAGACGAACTAGAAGCAGCCCTACTTGAGGCATCAAACGGGGGAAAATATCCAGTACTTTGCGATATGAGCCCATGCCTCTATACCATGCACGCCAATATGGATGGAGGACCACTCAAACTGTATGAGCCAGCAGAGTTTGCAGAAAAGTATCTGCTGCCTCGTCTTAAAATAAACAAAGTGGATGAAAAGGTGGCAATCTTTGCCGTATGCTCTGCTAAGAAACTTGGTGTAGACCAGACACTTGCCAATATTGCCAGAGCCTGTGTGTCAGAAGTAACAGTAGTAGATAGCAATTGCTGCGGTTTTGCCGGGGACAGAGGTTTCCTTCTCCCTGAATTGAACAAACATGGCTTGAGATACCTCAAGGAGCAAGTCTACGGCTGCGAATCTGGTTACGCCACCAGCCGCACCTGCGAGATTGGTCTCTCATACCACAGCGGACTTGAATTCAAATCAATCCTCTATCTGCTTGACAGATGTTCTGAATAACTTTATCATCCTGCGACCCTAGCGTGCAGGATCACATCCATAAAATGGGCACGGAAACTCAGTATTCCGTGCCCGTTTTGCATTTTCACAGCACTTTGGGCACCAAAACACCACTTTCCGTGCCCAAATCCCGTACATTTCTCTATGAGCGGTGTCTGATCTCTTTACCCTCAGCAAAGAGGATGCGAGCGCACTTTACGGAGAGCGTTAAGCGAATGAGCGGTAAATCGACGTGTCGCGAAGCCAATGACAGACTTTGTCTGATGTCGTTAGGCCGACGCAGTCGGACTAAAAGGAAGAGTTGTCTGTCAAGTCGATGTGAGCGAAATGAGTAGCTCGGAGTAATCGGAGCGAGCACCTTTGCTGAGGGAGCCTAAAAGAAATGGATGCTATTTCTTTTTCGCCCTCTTGGTAACGGCGATGGTAAAGTAGAGAAGTGCGAGTAGCGTAAACATAAATGTCGATATTCTTCCTATGAAATCTCCGTGACGGACAAAAAATGTCAGTTCATTGTTGAGATTGATACTCCCTGTCAAGCAATCTTCGTGCCACCAACCAAGTTCTGCCACCCTCTCCCCTCTCTGGTTGATGAATGCCGAGATTCCTGTATTTGCACTGCGAGCGATGGAACGACGTGTCTCAATAGCACGCAATGAGGCATATCTTAGGTGCTGCCTGTAACCTGGGGTATTGCTCCACCAGCCATCATTGGTAATTATGGACATTACCTGTGCCCCCTTAAGAATATAGTCACGATAATAATCTCCATATACCGATTCATAGCAGATGGCGGTACCTATCTTGGTGCCGTCTGACCCCTCAAAGATAGTGATTTCCGGCTGAGTACCGTAACTACCTGTAGCTCCACCAAGCTCGATAGCTAGTTTATTTATAGGAGCAAGCAGTTTCGGATAAGGGATAAACTCCGTAAGCACAACAAGTTTCGATTTATGGAAGAAATCACATTGCCCGGTAGAATCCATCATCACAGATGCATTGAAAGTGTCATACCAGTATCCTCTCCCCTTTTTGGCTGTCAGGGAAGGGGCATTACGGGTGACATATTGACGCATAGTTACTGCACCTGTGATAAAATTTGTCTGTGGATATTTTTTTACAAATGCCCCCATTCTCCTTATAGTGGGACATGTATACGGAGCATCTTCATTAATAAACCAGGTAAATGTCTCCGGGGCTACCACAAAAGATGTCTGAGGGGTAACACCTCTCTCAGCAAGGCGGAAAAGGATATCATCCTGTTCATCTCTGGTTAGTGTGTTGAACTTATCCTGATATGGTTCAATATTTGGCTGAAGAAGAACAAACTCACAAGGGTCCTTTTTCTCCTCATAAGATGAGAACATCACAAATGAGATAACAAAAGGGAGTATGATCAGGGAAGCATAACCCCCATACAAAGCATATCGCTGCCTGCGCTGATATTTGCTCTCCCCAGCATCTTTATCCCTCCCTGCCTCTTTAACTATAATCCTGTATAGAAGGACATTTGAGAGGAGAATCCATAGACTGCCGCCGAGAGTACCGGTATATTCATACCACTGTACAGACTTTATCGAACCTGCAAAAGCATTACCGAGAACAAGCCAGGGCCAGGATACCTCCGCATCAAAATAGTAGTGCTCCCAACCGAGCCATGTTACAATAAAAAAGAGGTAGGGTATAAAACTCTCCTTGGAAGCGCCGTCTCTCTTGAGAATCTGCCTCTTGAACAATCTGTAGAACCAGAACACTAGCGACATCTGGAAGGCATTCAGAAGGATAGCTGCAATCCCCCCTGGAAGTGTCGCATATGAAACCCAATAAGTGGTAATGGTATTCCAGACCACAAACAGCAGATAGTAATACCATGTAGCCCCCTTGACATCATGCTTTCTGCATATATCCTCAATAAAAAATAGAGGCACCATCCCGAATAGAGCCAGAAAGCCAAGATGGTCTACCAGAAAAGGTAATGACAGCAGCAGGGAGGAAATAAGAATCCACCCCAATATATATATGTGAACACTCTTTCTCGATTTCATAAGGGAACCTTTTAACGCCTACAAATATACTAAATCTTCATTTTTTATTATATCTTTGTCTTTATTATGGTGACAATTTATGATTGAAGAACTAATAAAAGGGATAATAGTTGGATTGGGAGCATCTATCCCATTGGGACCTATCGGTATTCTCTGTATCCAAAGGACACTGAGCAAAGGAAAATGGTCAGGGTTCGCTACCGGCATGGGGGCTGCAATTTCCGATATCATATTCTCTGCAATCGCCCTTTTGGGCCTTGCATTTGTCAATGACTTTCTCACCACATACCGCGAGTGGGTAATGCTATTTGGTGGCGCCATTGTTGCCGGTTTCGGATTGAAAATTTTCATCACTAACCCCATCAAACAAATCAAAAGGGTTCAAGAGGGTAACCATCAGTACATTCAGGATTTTGCATCCTCATTCATAATGACAATTACCAATCCAGGTGCCATCTTCCTTATCATAGGGATGTTTGCATTTATCGGCATTGACTCTGGAAGCTACGAATTCGGGCTTGTCCTTGCCCCAGCACTTTTGGGTGTATTTATAGGTACTCTCGGATGGTGGTTCACATTGTCAACAGTGATAAATATGTTCAGAAACAAGTTCAGACTCAAACAACTGCTTGTGACGAACTGGATTGCAGGTACCATCATTATGGCTATTGGTATCGTAACCTTGTTTGAAGGGCTTATTCAAATAATCAAACTATACATATGAGACCAGACAAAACTTTAGGAGTTTTAGGGGGTATGGGACCTGCTGCCACAGCAGATTTCCTCAGAGTTCTCGCTGAAAAAACCCCTGCGAGCTGCGATCAAGAGCACCCTAGAATGATCGTCTACTCAAATACAATCACACCTGACCGTACAACATTTTTGCTTGGGAAAGGGCCGGATCCCACTGAATACCTGAAAGATGGGCTTAAAACCCTCATCGGTTGGGGAGCTGATATCCTTTGCGCCACTTGTAACACAGCCCACTATTTCATTGATGGGATGAGGGATGAAATAGAGAAACCTATCGTCCACATCGTCGATGAGACCATACTCAAATCATCAACCATCTCTCCAAAAGGTGCATGGCTTACAGCCACTCTCGGCACTATGAGGACCGGTCTGTATCAGAAGCATGCTCAAGATAGCGGATACAATTTCAGAGTGGCATCAGAAGAGCTCCAAGTGGAGATTCACGATGTTACCGATATGGTAAAAGCCGGCAAACATAAAGAAGCTGGGGAAAAATTCAGAGGAATAATAGAACAACTTTGGGCCATTGAGAAACTCCCAATCGTAGGAGCTTGTACAGAAATTCCTATCGCTTACGCAAATACAGGACTCGATCCAGAAATGGCCATCTCATCACTTGAGGCACTCGCTGACGGCTGTATAAGAGAACTTTACTATAAATAACAGATATCCAGTATGAAAAAGATAAAAATAGCATTACCTATGCAGATTCTGATGGCACTAGTTCTGGGTGTCATATTCGGAATCTTTGGCCATGAGTATGTAAAATATATCAGTTGGGCAGGGGTAATATTCCTCCGCTTCCTAAAGATGATTGTCGTTCCTATAGTATTTTCATCTATGGTGGTGGGAGTTGCAGGCATGGGTAACAGCGGTGGTTTGGGAAGAATCGCCGGCAAAACCTTCAGCTTCTACATCATCACTACCCTTATAGCGGCATTTATCGGGATGCTCTTTGTGAACATTCTGGAACCTGGTGTAGGGTCCACCCTTATTGACCAAGCCAACGGAGCAGCTCAAGCAGCATCTGCCAATAAGATTTCACTCGGGGAAAGGCTTATTACTATTGTTCCTGACAATATCTTCAGATCCCTTACAGAGGGTGATCTTCTTGCAATCATCTTCTTCGCCATCCTCTTCGGTTTCTTTGTGACCAAAGTGGAGGAGAAGTCAAGAAATATGATTGTGGATGTATTCCAGGCGGTATTTGACGTAATTATGAAGATTACTCTGGCCGTTATCAAGCTTGCCCCTATCGGAGTTTTTGCCATAGTTTCCAAGATGATTGCCGAGCAGGCCGGTGACACAGCCAAACTGGTAGAGATCGCCCAAAGCCTTGGAATGTTCGTCCTAATCGTATGGATAGGTTGTATGATTCAGTTCTTCATCATCCTACCCGCTACAGTCCATTTCATCGGCAAGGAGAACCCATGGAAACATATGAAGAAGATGTCTACAGCTATCCTTACTGCATTCTCGACCTGCTCATCAGGTGCAGCACTCCCTATCTCCATGAGGGACTCACAAGAGAAATGCGGAATCTCCAACAAAATAGCCAGCTTCACTCTCCCCCTTGGCGCCACCATCAATATGAATGGCACAGCACTATATGAATGTGTAGCTGTAATATTCATCGCACAGGTATACGGAGTGGATCTGTCGATAATGGAGCAATTGATAATTGTAGCAACAGTACTATTTTCTGCAATCGGTGCAGCCAGCATCCCTATGGCAGGACTTGTAATGCTCTCTGTAGCACTCTCTGTAGCAGGCCTTCCACTCGAGGGTATCGGACTTGTACTTGCTGTTGAGCAACTCTGCGATATGCCTCGTACCGCCACCAACTCATATGGAGATATGTGTGCTGCGGTAGTTATTGCCAAATCTGAGGGTGAGAAACTTACTATAAGCGAGTAGCCCTGAGAATCTCCCTTTTACCCCCCGGAGGACCGGGAATACGTTCGACTCGAAGGCCCAGGCTTTCGAGTCGTCTTCTTATTACCCCTTTTGAACAATATGTAGTGAGAACTGCACCGGGATTCATCACTTGCACAAGGCGCTGGAACGCCTCCTCTGTCCACATATCGGGCTGCTTCTCTGGGGCAAATGCATCAAAATAGACCACATCTATCCCTTCGGGCAATAGATCTATGGTATAATCGCAATGCCTCTTTTCAAGGGTAAACCAAGGGGTAATCTCCACTGGGACATTCCAGAAAGCTGCGTGAATTCTATCAAGCAGTTCACCATTTACGAGTTCTCCATATTGGAGTTTGCGCAACATCTCGGTGGAAACAGGATATTTCTCGAGTGAAATATAGTGAACAGGGTGCTCGGCATCTGCCACCATAGCTGTAACAGCAGCATTAAGACCTGTGCCGAAGCCCACCTCCAATAATCTCATAGGTGAACCATCGGCACGGTATAAAAATGCTGAATCTCTGAATATATGGTTCGACTCGGTAAGAGCCCCTTTGACTGAGTGGTAATGTTCGTCCATCTCCCTTACGAAAAGGGTCGCCGAACCATCAGCAGTTATCTCTATCTCAGCAGAATGCATCTGACTACCTGGTATAGTAACCAATCATCCTCTCTATGGCCCTTTGACATACAGGACAGAATCCAGGAGCAGTATTTGTCTTCATCCTGCAATCTGGAACTGGTCTGAAAATACCTTTTGCCATATAGCCACCACCTTCATAGAGACCAACCTCCGCTCCACTCTCCATCATATCCTTCCATTTGCTGTCAAAATCAACCTGAGTGGTAATATTAGGCTCCCAAGGTTCAATTTTGATATTGTAGAAATCCTCATAAGAGGTGCTTGAGTCATAATATTCATCACCAAGACCAGCAAAACTGTGTCCGAATTCGTGAACAAAAACTGGTTCTGCATAGATACAGTCACTCGCACTCAATCCATAGAAGTTATAGATACCACCTCCACCATACTCTTTATTGTTAACTAACACATAAAGGGCATCATACGGGGCGTTGGATGCCACCTGACTTACAAGTTTATGGTTTTGGGCTGTAAGGTACCTGTCACTACGGAATGTGTAGAAATTGGAGCTTACCACAGTCCTTTTCCATATATCCTTGTGAGGAATGTCTGTACCACTCTCCTCTGACACAGACTCCAGAATCCATATATTGAAATCCCCTTTGTGGCGGGTATAAGGATCCATAGTAAACATGTAGTCAGCAAATCTCTGTGCATCTGCCCTGAATTTATCCATCTCTTGTGCAGTATACCCCTCTGCTATAAAAAGCAGGTCTACTTTATTGGCAGGATCACCATTATAGAGAATCTTGTCCACTTTGAAATCATTTGGGACCTCTCGGCTTATCAGCTTGTCAGATGGATCCACTTCAATAGAAAAAATCTCCCCATAGAGACCTGTTTCCCTTGACCTTTCAAACACTTTAAAAAGGAATTTATCTTTAGGATACGGTATAACATAAGAACTGGCAAATGCCTGAGGGGTGGTTCTGGCTTCAGCAGTAGTTCTCCACTCCTGAAACAGGGTATTGAACCCTCTTGAATATATCTCCTTTCCATCAGGTGTATGAACCTCAAGTCTGTATTCGCCGTAACGGAAAGTATCTATAAGATTTACCTTTGATCCGCTCCAGTCACACTCTCTGGCCATACCATCAAGAAAAATATTCTGATACGAAGCATCTCCGGCAAAAGTGAGATCCACCCTTAACCTGTAAGGGTGGAAATATGTATCATAATCGGGCTGCACCACCTGCGACTGAGCTAGGGCACACACAGACGACACTACAAGTGTCAGAATTGCAAAGACCCTTCTCATATTACTCAACAACAACAGGTGATTCCTCAGCAACAACCTCTTCCACGGTCTCCTCAACAACCACTACCTCTTCTTTATTGAAACAAGGGAGTGGAGATGGAAGTTTTGCCCATGCAAAGAGGTTACAAATCCACAATACCACCAAAACAACCACTAGAGAAGAGAGTGATATCACCCATTTTTTCCAAGCTGGAATACCCTTCTTGGCATATGGATCTTTCAGGTTCAAAGTTGGGAATTTGGCAATATTTGTAAGGGTTTCACCAAATGGAATACTGATACGGGTAGAGGCATTCATTGCCCAACCATTAGCGTTCAAAAGTGGAGCAATATTGCGACGGCGAAGCTTCATCCATGCCATCACCATAGCAGGGCCCGAGATTACAAGCAAACACCCCACGAATGTAAGGATCACCTGCCACCAGCTCAACGCCACAAGACCTTTTACAAGACTTGCCAAAGCCGAACCAATCATGCCGACAGCCATACCTAAGGCAGCAAAGATACCGGCAAACTTACCAATGTCAAATGGTGCAGCAGTCGCTGCGGCAGCCTTTGGATCTGCAGCAGCCTTGGGGGCATTATTGATGGATGTAGTAACATCCTTCATAATCTTGGCATCCTTATCTGCAGCATTTTTGGCAATGAAGCCCTCAACGGTGCTTGCAATTCTTCTATATGGAGACCAGAATGCCTGTGACATACTGATAGGATTGTCTATCACTTTTGTGATGACAGCATCGTACTCTACACCTTTATTGTCATAGTAGATAGCATTTTTACCCACTACCACATCTCCAATATCTCCTACGGTGATAGCTGCCATAATCTGCAATTTGCCGGCTACACCTTTGGCAGTGCAGTCACAATAGACAAGATACATACCGCTGGATGGGGCCGCTGCTGAATGCTTGCCCATATCATCCACCTTCATACAGAAGAGGCACTCCCTCTGGTCTATGATAAGTCTGCCTGACTGGAATATTGCTTTGGTCTCCTTGCATTTGTCATAGAAATCGTGGAAGGTGATAAAATTCTTGAGCAATCTGTAGAAATCCCTGTATACATGAAGGAACTTATCCATCACTGCAATATTATCCACATCACCCTTAAGTGCCGCATCCTTGGCTACAATGGCCAGAAGTGCATCTTTATGGTTCTGTTCAAGATATTTTTGGATGGTCTCCAAGCCCAAAGACTCCACCTCTGCCCCTACCTTTGACCCCTTCCAAGCTTCGTATGCCGCAAATTTGGCACCTATTTCACACCATTCTGCCTCAGTAAGCTCCTTTTTCTTGGGATCCATCACTATCTCTTTAAGAGCCGCAAACTGTGCTGCCCATACAGGATTGATGGCAGCCCTCAAATCCAATGTATCTTCACCGGTAATCCTTGCCAATGGATATGTAGCAATCTCATCAGTCTTGCCGGTAAGGTTATCTGCACTTATGGCTTCAATCCTTGAATTCTGAACATCAAGGGTAGAAGTGCTGTCAGGAGAGAATGCGGCAAGTTTAGAACGCATAAAGTAATCTTTCACCTTAGCATCCAGGGCATTGTAGAGCTCCACAGCTTTGTCGGTCTTATCACCGTAGGGAGCCTCGACTTTGGCTGTCTGCCAGGCCGCATAATCTGAAAGTGACTTGTAGAAATTTTCAATTATCTCACCATTGACACCCATAACTCCACTTCTGTCCATTACTCCACCAGATACAGCAACTGCAGAGGCAATGACAGCTTTTTGGTCAGGATCATCTGCGGAAGCATCAATTATGACACCGTCTCCATTGAATGTGGTCTTGGCAAAAATGGCAGAGATATCTGAAACATCTGAGATGGAGATTCTCCCACCCTGTTTGCCAAGGCTTTCAAGTATTCTCCCTGCACATACAGAGAGATTTTTTCCAAGTTCGCTCTCTTTAGAGAAATTATCCACATCAAAACCATCTTCCCCTTTGAGGAGCAAATCCGGATTATTTACAGCATCCACAACCCATTTTGCTGTACTTATCACATCCTGTACACGAATCTTTCCATCACCATCCGCGTCCATATATACAAGACTCTTCTCATCGATCTCCAGACCTTTTACAGGACATGATAAAACTGTCCACATCTTAGGATCAAGTTCATGCAAATGGGCGATATCTTCACCTTTGGTTATTTTAACACGTGAGCAGCCTCCGATTATCTCGAAGTCCCAATCATACTTATTCTCTTTTCTAATGAATGCCATAAACTTTAATATTGAATTGGATTTAATCCTCTAAGTTAACTACTTTTTTTCAAAGTGGTAAAAAAAAGCAGCATCGTATAAAGATGCTGCCTTATTTTAATTTTTAGATGTACTTCTATTTGAATTTCTGAGCACCGTAACCCTCTTCCGCTCCGAAGAAAACCAGTGCTTTATCGAAGCTGTATCTGTTACCATACATAGAAACTCTAGTAGTGGAAGTACCCTGTTTGTTCAGACCGTGGGCTTCACGATAAAGATTAGCTGCAGAATTTGGATCATAACTTGAAGTGGTCATAACCTTCAGATTTGCAAAACCCTTCAGATAAGGCTGGTCGATAAGCTCTTTGAAATTGCTTGTACCAGGCAACTCCCTGTTGTTTTCATATTTGACAAGAGACATAACCTCATCAAAACGTTTTGCAGGGACAAAGAGCCATTGGCCACCGCTTGTTCCAGGGATAGTGATATCACCTTTGTTCATAAAGAACAGGTTATCCCAAGCAGAGGTGATCTTACGTTTGTCTGCAGGCAGTGTAGAGTCGTCCCAAGCATTGTCGATAGCACTCAAGTTTGAGCATCCGAAAATGTTGTGGTGAACATCATGGTCCACACCGTTGCGCATACGGTAACCGTATCCCATATCCTCCATCTCTTTGGTAGCGCACCAAGAGAATAGAACAGTATTATGATGGAAATCTACTGTTGACTTGTGTGCATTTGTGGTCTGGTTAAGGGCACCATTAACTTCGCAGCTCGCGTAGATATTGCTTACAAACACATTGTTGTAAATTTGCCAGTTACCACCTTTATGCATAAGGAGGATACCATAGAACGAAGAGTTCAGGAACATACAGTTTCTTATCGCAAGGTTACCTGAGAAGTTACCACCGATAGAGCGGATTGCTGAGTTGGGTGGTTCACTGATTGGCTTCACACGACCTGTCTCGCAACCTTCAGGACAACCCCAACGTGGATCTGTCGGATCTGCAGGGCAATATTCAAGATAGTTGCCAAGGTCAAAGGAGATACCGTCAATAACCATAGTAGCAGCCATATTTGAGGTGCACTCAAGCATCAGAAGTCCCATACCGATGGTACCTCTCTGCTGTGTGGTAGGCTGGATACGGGTGATGTACTTCTGCGGATCTCTCTCAGTAAAATCGGAATTGAATCCACCTACAAGGGATACATACTTACCCTTGATTTCGATCCAACCACGATCCAAATTACCAAGATAATTACCCTCTGCGATACATACCACACCACCATTGGGTGCAAGGTCTATGGCCCTTTGTACATCCTTAAGAGGAGATTCTTTAGCACCTGTACCCCTTGCTGAGCCTCTGTATATAGTCACATAGAGGGCGTTTGCCGGGATGTTTGCAGGTGTAAACTCATCAAGACTCACAGGTGCACCTGCTGGAGCAGATGGAGCGGGCTGTGGGGACTGATAAGTTTGAGTAGTGGCAGGTTTCTGCGCTGGAGGAGTCTGAGCTGAGCTTTGACTCTGAGAGGAAGATGACTTGTTCACCTCCTCTGTTAGTGCATTGATACCTTTTTTCAGTTTGTTACCCAAATTACCCAATTGTGCGTGGGCAACTCCGAATGTAAGGAGGAACATTAGCACTACTACAAATAACTTTTTCATAGTAAATGGGTTTATAAAATTATAACGGTATAAAGTTAATAAATATTTCCGTCATTTATACAACAAAACTAAAGATTTTTAGAACTCCCCACACCTCCCCATCTCTCCACTCTCTCATCATAAATCTTCCCATCCCAGTCCAGTCCGAAGGCGAAGTCATACACATTCCCCTCTGTATCGCAATAGCAGGTCATATCGTGAGGTTTGTCCTCACAATGGAGCTCCACTGCAGACATATCTTTCGGGAGTTGGAACGGCAGAAGTCCCGAAGGAGCCTCTCTGCCGGAAATTATATCCATTATTGCCTGACCCTGCACATCAAACCCCACTATCACCCCATCGGCATAAGGCTCTATCTCCTTCATCACCATAGGATTCAGCATATTTACCACCACTATCACAGGTTTATCACCCATCACCTCCCGCACCTGATGAACCATCTCCATATCGCATTTATTGATAGTTCTGGCCGACTTTCCACGATAACTTCTCTCTCCTGCTATGCTATGCTCCCTTGCATCTGTGGCGGTGTAATCTTCATACTGCAAAGAGATGGGGATATACCCATTGTCATAACCCATCAAATAGCTATGTGGAGACTCTATGAACACCACTGCTGCGTCAGCATCATCCGGAGATGAAGCAATGGCAAAATCTCTCTCCACCACCTGTGCCGGCACTGGATCAAACACCCTCTCTTCCAATATTTGCCTCCAATAGTTGGGACCTCCAGGGATTTTGCGTTTGGGGATATATAACCTCAATCCCTTTTTCAAGGGTAACACACCACCCTTATTTTTCAAAAGGACAATGCTCCTGAGCTGCTGGGCATACCCTTTGGCCATAAACTCAGGGCATCCCACTACCCTCTCTGCCTCAGACACATCTATATATGGATTCTCAAAAAGACCTACCCTGAACATATTGAGCAGAAGTCTGTATGCTGACTCCTCAAACCGTCTCCTCATCCACTCTTCGCCGTGCTCACTAACCCCCATTTTGTATGCCTCTAGTACCGGAGCCATCTCATTGTTTCCACCAAACTGATCCACCCCAGCCATCAGTGCCTTATAGTGCCGCTCTGCCACACTCAAATTCTCCACACCCCAGGGTTTACCTGAGTGCACACCCGGATCCTCACTATCGTGGGTCACCAGCCAGTCTGTACATATAACACCTTCAAATCCTGCCTCCTGACGAAGTTGACGCAACAGCACATCGCTATTGTATCCATTGGCCACATCCTCAGGTGTTTGCCCGAAAGGTATGGTATAATAAGGCATCACTGCAGAAGAGGCGCCTGTCCCCCTCCTGAGATCGAAAGCACCATTCACAAAAGGGATTTTATGCAGTTCATAACACCCACCCGGATATACAGCATATTTTCCATTTCCATAATGGGCATCACGCCCCCCTTCTCCACAGCCACCTCCAGGCCAGTGTTTGGCCATCGTATTTACACTTTTCCTGCTCCATCCATTGCCATCAGGTGATTGGAACCCATCAGCATATGCTCTGGTAAGATCCGCCACCAATTTGGGATCGCAACCGAAAGTGCTGCTATATCGGTACCAGCGTGGATCTGTGCCCAAATCTGCCTGCGGTGATAAGGCTGTCGCAATACCCTGTAATCTGTATTCCCTCGCAGCTATCCTGCCAAACTCCTCCACCTGCTCAGGGTCAAATGTGGCAGCGAGCCCCAGGAGATTGCTCCAAAGCGACCTTTTCCCACTTGCACCCGCAGCAAACTCCGCATCAGGGGTAGCAAGATGTCTCGGATCTGATGAATTATTGGCCGGAATCCCGTGAGTTCGCCCCTCTACCAGAGCCTGAACACTATTATTCCATTTTGCAGCCACCGAAGGGGAATCCACCCTTGAGACAAGTACGTGACGGACATTGTCCTCCAAAAGGAAGTGCCTCTGCGCATCTGTTATATCCGGAGTATCAAGATGATTCTGAGGGCTATAGAGCATCAATCCTGCAATCTCCTCCACACTCAGTCTCGAGGCAAGATCCCTCGCCCTCTCCTGAGGAGTGAGACGCCAGTCCTCATAGGGCCTCAACACACCATCCCCTATAAAATCTTTAAATGGAAGTCCATCCACATAGATAATCTTCACACCTGAATCGGGAGAGTATCCCAGTTCAATAGTGTCACCAATATTTATAACTTTGTATTCCATAAACCAACTTTCTGCTTCATAGTTTTCCGCGTACGATTTTGGGCAAAAATGGACGCGGGGATTAAAAAAAAGTGCTGCTGCGCACGAAAATCTCCAAAAATGAACGCAGGATTCTAGATGACAATCCTATAGGAATATTTTCCGCCAGCAGGTCCCCTCTCACGGACTATCTCAAAGTGGTGGGTCCCATCACCCAGAGATAGCTCCTCTCTGAACCTGTCGTAAATATTTCGGGCCAGCAACCCCATAGTCATCCTCATATTTATCTCCACCACCGGATTGAACCCTTGCTCTTGACTGAAGAACTGATCTACTCCGACAAAGCCCTCATATCTCCCGCAAGCCCTCTCTTTAAGAAACTGCCTCAACCCTTCGCACACCTCATGCAACTGACACAACGGGATCATTTCTGAGAGCCGCCTCTCAATAAATCCATCTGAGGCCAGAATATTGCCCCGATAAGCACCATTTTCGGTATAGAACAATGAATAACCGCAGAAATACACATCATCAGCAGTAACTCTGTAAAGCATTGCGAACTCCACCAAGGGGGTCAATCTCTGCTCAACTATGACACATCCATGCTTGAGAATGAGATTTCTGCACCACCCCTCGTCACTGTGCGAAAGGGTGTCTGCTACCCAGCGGATCCCTTTTCCACTCCCCGAAACTGGGGCCTTTAGTACCACATTGCGGTGCTTCGCAACAAACTCCTTCACCTTCCCTACAGAGGTAGCAGCAGTGCGATAATCGGGATGGGTCATTGGGGCATCAGCCTCAGGGGAGCAATGGGTATGGATATATTCCAATGCATCAAGGGCAAATCTCCTGTCGGAGAGCTTCGCAATGGTCTCTATCTGCTCATCACCTGGCAGCAGCTTCTCAGGATACCCCTCCCTACGCAAACGCTTGCGTAACACATAATTCCAGCCCCATGGAACTATCTTATGAGGGACTCCGGATGCATCATCATCAGCAGCGGAATCGAGCCCTTCCATCCATCGGGTCAGATCAGCGCAGTCCCTGCCAAAGGCAAGAGCACTCTCAGGGGGGACAAAATGGGGATCCCCATTTGCCAGACAGAGGTCGTGTTCGGGATTAAAGATATACATCTATTCGATGGTACAATCAAAGGTCTCGACCTTGTTTTTGAGGTAGTTATTGGAAATAGTTAAAGTCACTTTTCCCTTTTTCACTTTGGACAGATCCCAAGACATATATAGTGAAGATACCCAATTCACATAGTGAATATTGACATTAAAACAGTTCTTCTCCCAACCGTATGCACCAGAAGCGTAGAATGGACCTCCAAGTCCTACGTGCCAGTCTATAGGGTTGATTGAGTATGGTGGAAGACCTGCTATCTTCTCCCTCAGCCACTTGTTGTAACCGAGAGGCTGGGTATAGCGAGTACCATCCTCCTTGACGATAGTCATCATCATTCCGACGAAACTTTGTGCCAGATAGATCTCTTTCCAGCCGTATCGGTTAGCAGGAACTGAAATCTTCTTCCCTGCCACCTTTCTCAAAAGTGCATCATTAGTCTGTTTCCCTACTGGAAGCTCCAACTGGTATGACGACACCTTTTTCTTAAGAAGATCATAATCGGCACTTGCAGGGAGAGGTTCATCAGAGAGCGCCGGGAGGAATTTATTCCAAATAAGACCCCTCTGTGGTTTGCCATTTGTAAACGAAGCCTCTGTCAATACTATAACCACATCTTTCTCTGGAACCACTATAACATATTGTCCCAACGCACCATCAGCACGGACAGCCGAAGGATAAGCACACTGCCAGGTCTGGAAACCATAACCGTAGTCTCCACCATCTGCCTGTCTGGCACTCATCTGCTCAATCCACTCTTTGGAAATCAACTGTTTACCTTCCCATACGCCACCCTGCAGCCACATCTGTCCCACTTTGGCCAGAGATTCACTCTGGATATGGAGACCCCAGCCCCCTGTATTGACACCTTCAGGGCTCTCCTCCCAGTTTACCTTGGTGATATTCATATGGCTGAAAAGTTTTTCCTTAAGATAGTCAAGTGTTTTTTTGCCTGTCACCTTCTGAACTATCGCCGAAAGCATATACGTAACCATCGAGTCATATGCAAAGACCTCACCTGGCTCATTAATGACCTCTTTGGAAAGGAATGTTCTGATCCACTCTGTGCCGCGGCTCCGCATCGCCCAATCTGGTTTGATACCTGATGTCATAGTAAGGAGATCCCTCACTGTCATTTCTGCAAGTCGGTCTGAGATAGTCTCTGGCAGATATTCTATAAAAAATGTAGCCACCCTATCTTCCAGACGAAGTCTGTTCTCATCTATGGCGATACCCACTGCCATACTTACAAGTGTTTTCGAACTTGAATACTGAGTATGCTGATATTCAGGCCCAAAAGGTGCAGGATAAAACTCCCCAACCACCTTCCCGTGACGCATCACTATCATACTGTGGATATCTGTCCCTGGCATTGCGTGAAGCGAATCAAAAAGTTCGATAAGGGCCTTGGAGGGGACACCTTGCTCTTCAGGGGTACAGCGTGGAATCTCGTTAATCTGAGCAGTTGCCAAGAATGTCAGGCAAGCAAAAAACAGGATGGATAAAACTCTTTTCATATCACAGATTTTATAGATATTCTACAAAGTTATTTAATTTTGTATAGCAATCAAAAGAGAATATTTATGAAAAGGATCACTCTGCTTATCGCAATTCTTTTATCCGCCTCCACACTTTGGGGGGAGGAGAGCTACCAGAGGGGCAAATTCACCTCACCTACCACTTCAGACACACTCCTATACCGCTATCTCACCCCTGAGAATATAAAGAAAGGGAAAAAATACCCATTGGTCATCTTCCTCCACGGATCTGGTGAGAGAGGAAACGACAATAAGGCTCAGCTTCTACACGGAGGGGAGATGTTCCTTAATCCTGTGTACAGAGAGAAATACCCGGCGTATGTAATATTTCCCCAATGCCCGGAAGGGGTACCTGGGGCATACATCAAACCACTGGAGACACTAAAGCCTGACGGGATGCCTGAGAATCCCCCGATAGCCCCTATAATGCAGACACTCAAGGAGCTTATTGACTCATACATAGCACTACCATCTGTGGACAGCCGCAAGGTTTACATAATCGGATTATCTATGGGTGGTATGGCCACATTTGACATGGTGTGCCGTTTCCCTGACACCTTTGCTGCAGCAATTCCCATCTGCGGCTCTGTAAATCCCAAAAGACTAGTCAGTGCCAAAAATGTAAGTTTCAGGCTATTCCATGGTGATGCAGATAAGGCTGTCACTACAGAGGGGTCACGCGAGGCATACAAGGCGCTCCGCGCAATGGGGGGTGATGTGGAGTATATAGAATTTGCGGGGTGTACCCACAATAGTTGGAACCCCGCATTCAATTATCCAGATTTTATGGAATGGCTATTCAGCCAGAAAAAATAACGAATTGTCTTTATACAGCGTAAGGAGTAGAGCCCTACTCCTTACGTCCTTACGCTGAAAATAATCGTCTACTTCTTCTCTTGCTTATTCTTCTCCTCAACAGTAGGAGCAGACTCTTTGTATTTGAATCTTCTGATCTTCTGTGTGGCTGTCTTCTCAAAAGGCTCTTTCATAACCTCTACAGAGCTCACCTGTGAAGACTTGTTCACATTCTTGTTGGTAAAGTTGAGAATCTTCTCTTTCCAGTTATCAAGCTTTTCGTAAAGTTTGTCCTCACTCTCATTGTCCCACTTGATGAAATCTTCGCTTGGCTGTACAAGTGCCACAAGGCGGCCATTTCTCTCTACAATGATTGATTCGCTCACCCCCTCAACATTGTTTACTACATTTTCAATCTCCTCAGGGTAGATATTCTCGCCCGATGGACCGAGGATCATATTGTTGTTACGTCCTTTGATATAGAAACGCCCCTTCTCATCCTGAACAGCGATGTCACTTGTACGGAACCAGCCATCTTCAGTAAAGACACTCTTGGTCCTTACAGGATCCTTATAGTAGCCAAGCATCACATTGGGGCCCTGTGCCACCACTTCACCTTCACCTGTTGCAGGGTCTACATTGTGAAGTTTTAGTTTGACATTGTATACAGGATATCCAAATGAGCCTACGCTTCTCCACCCGTGCATAGAGTAGCCAAGGAGAGGAGAGGTCTCGGTAAGACCATAACCGATAGCATAAGGGAACTTGGCTTTAAGGAGGAATTTCTCCACCTCAGGATCAAGTTTTGCACCACCGATACCATAGAAAGAGATGTGCCCACCAAAAGTGGCTTTGAGTTTCATACCGATTATCCTGCACATCAGACCATTCATATGTTCATTCATCCAGGTAAGTGTACGGCTATTCTTTATTGTAGGAAGGACACTACCCTTGTAGACCTTCTCAATAATCATAGGTACAGTAAGCATAGTGGTAGGTTTCACTATCTTCAGGGCTTTAAGGAGCAATGTCGCCACAGGTGGTTTAGGCAGATAGTACACAGTAGCACCGCAATACATCGGGTAGAGCATACTAAGGGTCATCTCAAGAGTATGAGCCATAGGGAGAACGGATAGCCATCTGTCTTTTGAGGTCCTCTTGCAAGAGTGGTAGCAGGTAATCACATTGGAAGATAGATTTCTGTGACTGAGCACCACACCTTTTGCACTGCCGGTAGTACCGGATGTATAGATAATGGTAGCGATATCTTCAGGTGTTGGCACAGAGGTCTTTCCATCACAGGTAAAGTGTTCATCATCGGCCTTCACAATCTCGAGAGTATCCATATCGATAACAAGGACCATTTTGTCCTTTACCTCCTGTGACACTTTGCCTGCCAGTTTCTGTGAGACAAATATCGCTTTAGTTTCAGAGTGGTTGATAATATTGGTAACCTCATTCTGTGAACTGTCGGGAAGGATAGGGATAACTATTCTCCCGAAAGGTGCAAGACTGAAGAAAGCTACCGACCAGTTTGGCATACTTTGGGATAGGATAGCCACCTTATCACCAGCACCGATACCATATTGTGTCAAGGTTTTTGACAAGGCATCTGACTTATCCTTAAGTGAGGCATAAGTGTAGCCACCCTCTTTGGTATCGTACCACTGTGTGTATTGTTTTTTTGAATATACCGTAGTGGCATACTCATATAGTTTTGCGAGGGTATCCACATATTTCTCCCTCATTTTCTGCATTCTCTTGTAAACTTGTAACATAGGTAGGTCAAAAAAAATAATTTCCAATTTTGCAAAGTTACTCAAATTATCAAGACTGCAATCCAATGGTAGCAATATGACCATATTTTATTACTTTTGCACCCCTAAAAATTGAGAATATGAATACCATTTGGATAGTAATGCCGATTCTCATCATCCTGATGTTTCTACTCGGCACAGACCTTAACCGCAAATCATTCACCGATGTAGCCCGCAACCCAAAGGCGGTCCTCTTCGGAATGATCGGCCAACTCATCATCCTCCCCCTCATTGCATTTTGCATAGCATGGGCTCTCAAACTCCCTGCTGTATACTTTACAGGGCTTGTTCTTATCGCATGCTGCCCTGGAGGGAGCTCTTCAAATGTATTCTCTATGTTGGCAAAAGGTGATGTAGCACTCTCAGTCACACTTACAGCACTCAGCAGCGTAATCACCCTCTTCACCATACCAGTCATTATGGAGTTTGTTTCCAATTTTGTCTCTGAACAGACTGGTACCCAAATTGTCCTCCCGGTAGGGAAACTGATAGTGCAGAATCTGGTATTGCTCTTCGCCCCCCTATTGGCAGGTATTATCTTCAGGCACATTGCCCCTGAAAAAGCTGCTAAAGTAAACAAGACTTTGAGCAAAGGGGCTTTCCCTGCACTTATGCTCCTCGCTTTCGTCTTTTTCCTTCAGTATACCGAAGAGATTATCGCCAACTTTACACTTCTCGGCCTCGCCATCACAGCACTTATCCTGGCTGCCATGTTATGTAGCTCTACCCTATCCAGAGTGGGCAAATTCAGCACTGCAGTCCGCAGGACAATAGTTATTGAAGTGGGTATGCAAAATGCTGCTCAAGCCATTGCAATAGCCTCATCACCATTCATCTTCAACAGCGGAGAGATGGCGATCCCCGCCATCATCTATGCTCTGATGATGAATGTGATTCTGCTCATTTATGTCTATGTGATCAAAAAGAGATCCTAAGCAACCATCGAAAGTCCGGCTGCGACTATCAGCAGCAAAGAGAAGACAAGAAGATTTATTGCAGTCCTACCAAGCACCGGATTGAGGGCTGAGCCTCTGCGTCTTACCATCTGGTGCCATGTCTGAAGATGGGAAACAAGATATACCACGAGGGGCAATACAGACCAGAAGGAAAGTTCCTTCCATAAAGGGAGCATCACTACCATAGCCAGATTCCCCGCCAAAAGGTAGAACCATGCCATCGCCTTACGTCCGAAAATCACCACAGTAGTCCTTTTATTGACAGATGCATCATCCTCCATATCCCGGTAATTATTAACTATGAGCACATTGGCAGCCATCAATCCTACTGCGACGGATGCCGGGAGAGATATTTGCCATCCATACCATCCACCCGCCTGAAGATAGCAGGTAAGTGTTACGGGTACAATACCAAAGAAAATTATAACCGCCACGTCACCCAATCCATGGTGCGAAAGAGGATACGGACCAGCGCTATAGGCAAGTGCGAAAATACCCACCGAGATGCCGACAAGAATTAGCCACCAGGGTCCATATAGAAGCATCGCACACCCTACTGCCGCAGCCAAGGCCAAAGTGATGAATGTGGCCCGCCTCATGGCATCCGGTGTAATGTCACCTTCGGTCACACCGCGACGGAACCCCTCTCTCCCTTTTCGGTCGAGTCCATTTTTATAATCAAAATACTCGTTTGCAAAATTTGAGGCTATCTGGGCAAGTACTGCGAAGATAAGGCACAAAAGTGCCGGTACCATCGAGAACAATCCGCACAGAAGCATACAACCCATAGCGACAAGCACCCCCGAAATACTCACCGGGAGGGTCCTCAACCGCATCGCTTCAATCCATTTTTTCATACTACTTCAATTTATCCAGGTGGCACAAAATCAAGTCACCATTGGCATCCCTCAGATGCATTCCTCCACCCTGGCAATAACGGAACCATTTGCACTCTCCACACTGATCCTTTTTCATCCAGCTACGATCCCTGTATAGCTGGAAACGGTTCTCCCACACATCTATAAAATCGTCTTTATATATGTTCCCCTGATGAAAGTCAGACCTAATACTTCCGCAGGCAGATATTGAGCCGTCAATCAGCACCGATGCAATGGAAAGGCCTGCCTGACACCCGAAAAGATGATCTCTTACATCTCCTTCATATTCCCTGAGAAATCCCTCACAGGCATAATTCACCGAAATTCTCCCCTCCTTTCTGGTCTTTTTTATAAACTCCATCAGACCGCGAAACTGCTCCTTATCCAGCTGTAGTTCAGAATCATGTGCTGCTCTTCCCATAGGGAAAACTGTAAAGATACGCCACTTTTTAAGACCCAGGCTTATAAGATACTCCTTGAACTGTTCAAGAGAGCTGTAATTCCTCCTATTAACACAAGTAACTACATCAAATTTGATGGTAGGCTCCTTGGCCAGTATCTCCACAGCTTTGGATGCATAGGCAAATCCATCACCAGACCCTCTCATCCAGTTGTGATCCGCCTCAAATCCATCCAGACTTATGGTTAGAGAGTGTGCGCCTGCGCCCAATACCTGATCTATCTTTCTAGGGGTCATCAACCGACCGTTGGATACCATCCCCCAAGGAAATTCCAGGTCATATATCTCACGACCACACTTGAGGATGTCGTCCCTCATCAGAGGCTCCCCACCTGAGACAATCACCATTATTTTATGGGAATCATATCTCTCTTTTATCCGAAGCAATACTTTTCTGAAGTCTGCAAAAGGCATATCGGGATGGATAGATGAGACCCTACAGTCACTTCCGCAGTGGCGGCAATTCATATTGCACCTCAGGGTTGACTCCCAAAAGAGCTGAGTCAAAGGGTGTTTCTGTTCCAGATCCTTGACCCACTGTCTGTTAAGTTCCAGAGTCAGACGTTGCTTTATGGAGATATGACCCATCTTCACTATTCAGACTTTTTAGGGGTAAGCTCCACCATGACATTATCTGCCTGATAAAAACCTTGAAACCACCCATCTGGTTTGGGCCTTTTGGCTTGAGTGTGCTCTACAAGGACTTCTTTACTCTCATACAATCCATTTTCCAAAGAGTCAATATCCTCTACCTTTATATGGGAGTAACCTCCAAAAGTATATTCTCTGCCGGAAAATATAAATGTTCCGTCACTGGTATAGAGTATATCTTTATCATTCTCATCAACCATGATCTGACCTTCAGAGGGATATGCCTTTGACCTTATCACCCTGACACCCTTTACAGGCTCTTTGGTAATCTCATCCACCACCTTACCTTTTATTTCATAATCTGCATAAGGCGTAGCATACATTACAGCTGGACATGCAGTAAATATTGTTACTCCGAAAAGAGCCAGAATGGCCCTTGACACTTTAATAATAAAGGATCTCATATAATTCCATTTTTAATTTTATAACTCCGGAAGCACCAAAATACTTCCAAAATTTCCGAAAAATTCCAAATATTCTCTACAATGCCTTCTCTATCATCTTCATAACCTTCTCCATATCACCCTCTTCAAATCCTTTAGAAGCATGGATAAGCTTTCCGTCCTTACCGAACAGATAGGCACGTGGAATAGTTATGTCCGCGAACTTCGAATAAACCTCGCGTTTAGGATCGGGGTACATCGGGAATGAGAACTTCTTTATCTCATTATAATCTTTCAACTGCTCATCTGTATGCTCACGCCCTACTACCACCAGGCGAAAACCCTTCTTGTTCTTGTACACAGGCCACAGTTTCTCCTGCACCGCAGCCAACTCCTTCTGGCAAGGTCCGCACCAGGTGGCAAAGAAGGTCATCAGCACCACCTCACCTTTCAAATCTGCAGAGGAGAGCTCCCCGTACACATCTGAATTAAGGACAAACTCCGGCATTGGGGTACCCACCTCCATCTCACGCGACTCCTGATTTTGCGCAGAGGCACCATTCACAGAGGCAAAAAACATTGCACAAAGTGCAATGACAAAGAAAATTGACTTTCTCATAACTATCTCATTTTATAATGTTTCTACATAAAAATTACCCTTCTCATCACGACAGATGGTATCCCCTTCATTGACATTCACAAAACCCTCCAGGGTCATAAGTGAAAGCATCGAGAATCCCATACAGAAATAAGGGGCCAACACCATATCCCCGCAGAATTCCTTCACCTGCGGATAATTCAGCCCTGTATATAGAATCTTCTCATGCATAGTGGAAACAAATATACAGATTATTTATCTTTGCACCAATAACAATACAACACGACTATGACAGATAGCCCAAAATGCCCCAAGTGTGGCGGTGAATACACTTATTTCGACGGCTCACTTTATGTGTGCCCTGATTGTACCCACGAGTTCAATATCGGAGAAGAGAGCGAGGAGACAGCAGATGTCCCAAGAGATTCAAATGGTGCAGAACTTTTCGACGGCGATGCAGTGACTGTAATCAAAGACCTTAAGGTGAAAGGTTCTTCTATGGTAATCAAACGCGGAACTAAAGTAAGGAGCATACGACTTACCGAAAATCCGGAAGAGGTTGACTGCAAGATCGAAGGGAGCAGCATAGTCCTCAAGACTTGCTTCCTGAAGAAATAGTCAATCAAAAAGTCCTGTTCTCATACGAAAACAGGACTTTCTTTTCCAAAGTATCAGAGCAAGTCGCTCTTGTATCTGCACAGGTGGAAAAATGCTTCTGCATGTTCCACACCGAATTCCCTTCCGCGGAATTTTGACATCCCGCCGTGCCAGTCATCCACCCATCCTTCAGGATCCTGGCTCACGTGACAGAAACAGGCCTCACGTTTGGTAGCAGCCGCTTCGGTAATATCCACATAATCTGTAGGATGGAAACCTTGCGACTGAAGGCCGGTCATCGCCTCGAAGTAGTACAGCTCAAATGTATATCCAAGTCTTCTCCAAGCATCGTATGCCAAAGATGCACACACCCTATGGTCAGGATGGGAGTCTATTGGCCAGTGGGTAATGACAATATCAGGATTCTCTGCAGCCAAGGCCTCCTTCACCTCGGCATAGCGTTCCTTATTTATCTCTGAACTTCCATCTATCTGTGTAAGGAATACAGGCCTCACCCCCATCACTTTACAAGCGTTTTCAGCCTCTGCCTTCCTGATGGTTGCCGCCTCGTCATGAGACTTGCCCTTGATACCGGCTTCACCCTTGGTCATATACATGCTGACTACCTCATAGCCAGCCTTTCTCATCATTACCATAGTACCACCCGCGCACGATTCAGGATCATCAGGATGTGCGCCCAACACCACCACTTTCTTTTTGGTGGATGCAGTACGGTTATCATTTCCTTTATCCGAAGCAAACGCCGGCAGCCCTGCTACCGATGCGCCCAACAGGGCTGCCCCTGTCTTTTTGATCATCTCACGTCTTTTCATAACTGACAAAATTTATTTGATACAATATTACGGAATTTAGTAAGGAAATCCAATAATTTGTTCTACAACCCAAGATTCAGACAAATGACATATTTCCCGGAGATGTGCATCCCAAGTGGCATTTCGAGTATAAGAGTTAAGGAAATTCCCCTAAATTTGCCCCCTGATACATTTACAGAGATGGAGATCAATTTTGAAGGGAGATTGCAGCTGGAGCTGCTCAAAGTATGCCAGGGTGCAGGGGCACTTGGTTCCCTATTGCCAGAAGTCGAAGAGATAATGGGGAAATGGGATGATTACGCAGAGCAATATATGGCAGATGCCGTCGCTCAGATAGATGACTACCCCAATGCCGCTATAGGTTGGGCAGCTTTCATAGGAATGGCTGTGGCCCAATGGTGGGGAACAGACTGGCAAGTCAACCGATTCACCCCTTACAAACATCTGTATGGTGCAGAACAGTGGGACGATATGGATGATAAGATAATGGCCGATATCCTCGCACTCCCTCTCGGCTCCTCTGAGGAGCAATTCCTGCGTGATACAATAATCACCTGTGCTGAAAAAGCAATATCCATAATAATGGAGGAGGATTTCGAACCCTGTTCAGACCAGGCCTACGAAATCCTCTCTATCACCATAAAAACTATGTTCAAAATAGGGGCAGCACTCCAACTCCACAGAATGGGCTGGCGAGGAAATAGAGACAAATCATAAACTCAAGACTCCCGGCAATCACACTGAAGCAATGCTAAAAGCCAGAAAAGCCCCGCAATAATTCAAAAAAAATCTTTATATTGCGTTTGGAATACTAATAACCTGACGCATGAAACTACTGAAAAACGGGCTGATTTACGACGGCACCGGCTCTGCAGCATTCAGAGCAGACATATTAATCGATGGAGAGAAAATAGTGAAGGTGGAGCGTGAAATCGCTGCACAAGAGAGGTGGGAAGTTGTCGATCTTGATGGGCTGTCAGTCTCATCCGGATTCATCGATGCACACTCCCACAACGATTGGTTTGCAATAAAAAACGACACCTTAAAATATTTCGAGCCCTTCATCCGTCAGGGTATAACATCATTCATATCCGGCAACTGCGGCATATCTGCAGTGGGCTTCGATAAGGAGTCACCATATGCCGATAAAATGGGGGCAGGCCTCTTCGGATTCAGCGGAACCACCGGCATCTACCCTACCACACGTGAATACTTTGATGCCGTAGACGGCAATATGCCTTGCAATCTGGCCCTGCTTGCCGGCCATTGCACCGCAAGAACAAGTGTTGCCGGCTACGAAAACCGTCCATTGACATCTGATGAAAGGGAAAGGATGCTTGAATTATTGGAACAGGCCCTGAAGGATGGCGCGTGCGGACTCTCCCTCGGACTCATGTATGAACCCGGAATTTATGCAGATATAGATGAGCTTAAAGATGTTGCGAAGCTGTGCGAAAAATATGACCGTCCCCTTACTGTCCACCCGAGAGCTTGCTCAGCAGTATCCATGACCTACCCCCTCCTTGGAAGGCCCCATCTGCTTCGTGCACTTGATGAACTGGTGGAGATAGCCCGCGGCACAAAACTTAAGCTGCACTATTCACATGCCATCTTCGTGGGGAGAAAATCTTTCAAATGCAAAGACGAGCTTCTCCAGATTATCCATAACCTTGAGAAAGAGGGTGTCAAAGTGGGATTTGACATCTATAGTGAAATGCTGGGGGTATCTGTTATTACCGTAGTTCTCCCCGGCTGGTACCAGGCCTTGACACCAAAACAGAAACGTCACTGGTTCAACAAACTAAAACTCAATATTCTTATCGATGCCACTATCCTGCTGCTCGGATTCGGATGGGATGACATTCAGATAGCCTACATAGGGCCGGGACATGAACAGTACGAAGGGAAGAGCGTGGCCCAGATCGCCAAAGAGATGGGCAAATCGTGTCTTGATGCATACCTGGACCTATGCGAGATGAGCAACTTCAAAGGGAGGGTAAACATGGGACCTTACAGCACCCCGGAGATACTGAGCGAACTCTCAAAAGACGAGCTCTCACTATATATGACAGATGCCTGGGTAGAAGACTATGGCGTACAGAACCCAGCCATATACGACTGCTTCCCCAAATTCCTCAAACTCTCTCTGACAGGCAGTGGCGACACCATGCCCAATACCATCAGAAAGATGACAGGGGGTGTAGCTGACCGTTTCTCCATATCAGAGAGGGGATACATCAAACCGGGATACTATGCAGACATCACAATTTTCAATGAGGCCGCTTTGCGTGACGGCCAGTCTGACCAGGGACACCCATTCGGCATAGAGAAAGTCTACATCAACGGCACCCAGGTTATGGATGGCCACACCCTTGACACCAATGCGTTAAAACACACCGGAAGGGTAATGAAAAATTAAACAGCCATGTCAAAACTCCTTACACAAGCATTGGCTAAATTTCTGGGAGGGGTCATAGCGGTTGGGGCATTGATCTTTTTACCTGCCGGATCATTCGGATTCCAGCAAGGCTGGATATTTATGGGGACCCTCTTCATCCCCATATTCATCGCAGGGTCAGTCATGCTGTCCAAAAGCCCGGACCTTCTCCGCAAAAGGCTAAACGCCAAAGAGAAACAGAAAGAACAAAAGGGCGTGGTCGCTGCAAGCGGAATACTCTTTATAGCCTCATTTGCAGTTGCCGGACTAAACTGGAGATACCATTGGCCAATATTGCCCCAATGGGTAACATGGTGTGCCACCGGGGTATTCCTCATCTCCTATCTCTTATATGCCGAAGTGATGAGGGAAAACGAATATCTGTCCAGGACCATCGAAGTGCAAGAGGGCCAGAGAGTCATTGACACCGGACTGTATGGAATAGTACGCCATCCGATGTACACCGCTACCACCCTACTCTTCCTCAGCATGCCACTTATCCTGGGATCACTATACTCCCTCTTCATCATGCTCCTATATGTCCCACTCATCATCATCAGGATTCACCACGAAGAGAAAATCCTGGAAGACAACCTTCCAGGCTACACAGAATACAAACAACACACAAAATACCGCCTGATTCCACTGGTGTGGTAGTTATAAATTAAAGATATGATAACATTTATATTGGCTATTACTCTCCTTGTATTAGGATATTTCATATACGGAAGGTATGTCACAAATGTTTTTTCCCCAGATCCTGACAAGAAGACACCTGCATTGGAGATGGCAGATGGTGTAGACTACATTCCAATGCCTACCTGGAAGCTCTTTATGATCCAATTCCTCAACATTGCGGGCCTCGGACCCATCTTTGGTGCGATTATGGGGGCACAATTCGGAACAGCTTCTTACCTGTGGATTGTCTTTGGAACAATATTCGCCGGAGCTGTTCACGACTTCTTTTCCGGGGCAATCTCCTTAAGAACCCGTGGAGCCAATCTTCCTGAGATCATCGGAATGTATCTCGGGGAGAATACCAAAAAGGCAATGATCGTATTCATCCTGATTCTTATGATTCTGGTAGGGGCTGTGTTTGTATCCGGTCCAGCTGAACTTCTTGCTGCTATGACTCCCAAGCATCTGAATGCCATTTTTTGGATGGGCGTCATTTTCCTCTATTATTTGCTGGCTACCCTCCTTCCAATTGATAAAATTATTGGAAAAATATACCCTCTGTTTGCCATTGCACTACTCTTCATGGCATTCGGAATCCTGTTTGTCATGTTCGTCAAATGGCCGTCATTGCCGGAAATCTGGAATGGCTTTGGGACAAAATACGACTCCAATCCAATATTCCCGATGATGTTTATCAGTATCGCCTGCGGAGCTATCAGCGGCTTTCACGCAACCCAATCCCCGATGATGGCGCGTTGCATGAAGAATGAGAAGTATGCCCGCCCTGTATTCTATGGAGCAATGGTGACAGAAGGTATCGTTGCTCTCATCTGGGCAGCAGCTGCCACTTGGTTCTACGGTGAATATGGAACAGTCGATGCAGCCACAGGGACTCCATATAGTGGAGCAATGGTGGCTACAAGAATATCGCATGAATGGCTTGGAACAATAGGTGGTATAGTTGCGATTATGGGAATCGTTGCAGCCCCTATAACAAGTGGCGACACAGCACTCCGCTCTGCCCGTATGATTACAGCAGATATGCTGAAAGTGGAGCAAAAAAGTATCCGCAAAAGATTGATGATCTGTATCCCTCTGTTTGTCCTGACAATGGGTGTCCTCATCTTCAGCCTGACCAACGCAGAGGGATTCAAAATAATTTGGCGCTACTTCGCCTGGTGCAATCAGACACTTGCAGTCTTTACCCTTTGGGCCATCACAGTATACCTCGTGAACAGGAAGAAGAACTACTTCATAACCCTGATCCCCGCCATACTGATGACAGCTGTGACACTATGCTATATACTGATGGCACCCGAAGGCTTCAACATCCCCGCCACCATCTCCTACCCCATCACAGCCTGCGCCTCCATAGCCTCAATCATCTGGTTTTACAAATGGAAAAAACAGAGGTGAATCCCATAAATTCATCCTCTTTGAAACGGCTCTAAAAAGCCCAAATATGTAAATATTATAATTTTACAGAGTCAACTCCGCAAATCTTTCAAGATTTAAGGAATTTATGCCACTGCAACCGCTAAAATAGGAGCCTATCAATGATAGATACTTGACAACGAGTCAAAATAAAATAACGAATATTTACCATTTTGATTTTTCCAAGTCATTGAGCACACCGACAAAAGTTAAACCACTGTATCTCTGCACATTACATAACAACATTGCGCCCAACCCCCACTTTCAACTGGGGCATAAGCACATCCCCAAAAGACAATTGCCTAGAAATCAGTAAATTACAAATCATCACTGTTCCCAATCACTTAGCGAAACAACATATCACACAAAAAAAGGGTAAATTTCTCCAGCTCTCCGTAGCAAAATGAGTGGGTTGAATTTGTCTCAACACTGTTGAGAGTTCTTCAATGTCTTTTCAAGACTCAAACTGTAAAATCGTATATAATCCAACAAAATTCCCAGTTTCTTGACTTTACACATTTTGTAAAGTGTAAGGAAACTTTACAATTTTTTCTTCTATAAAAAAAGTAATTTACTGAGAATAAGAATGATACTTATTTTGGCACGTTTTTGTCATCGTATCTATTCAGAATAGATAAATTATGTAAAATTGTAAAGTAACTTTACACTTATGAAAAATTTCCTTGCTATACTTAAGAAATATACCCTGGCAATGGTGATGAACTTCACAGGCCTTGTACTTGCTTTTACAGCATTCATGGCATTGATGCTCCAAGTGGGATACCAGCAGAGTTTTGATAAGATGCACCCTACATCTGGAAGAATATATAGAGTAGATAAGGTTGGAATAGGAAATGATGATGTGTTCCGCAACATCTTGCCAAGAGGATATGTAGATGATATTATTGGTTCTTCACCCCATATCCAAACTGCCACTATCAGTTGTCCATTTATTGAGGAGGGGGTTTTCTATGCCCAGAGGGGAAATAATCTTGAACCGTTTGCGTTTAAATCGGCATGGGATGTGTGCTATCCTGGAATTTTTGAGATTTTTGGAACTGAAATTATTGAAGGGAGTGCAAAGAATCTTGAGAGCTATTCCAATATTGCAATTCCGGAATCATTGGCAAAGAGACTGTATGGGGATGGATCTGCTTACGGAAAAGTGATTACCAATGACCGGATGTTTGGATTCAGCGATGCCAACGCCCGAGAAATGGTAGTTGGGGTAGTATACAGGGACTTTCCTGCAAACTCCCAGATGCGTAACTGTATCTACAGGCATATAGGTACAATGCAACAGGGAAATTATGGCGGTGCAAATTTCGCTTGCTGGATTCTTTTGGATTCACCGGAGAACAAGACTCTTGTAGAAGATAATTTTAACAGCAATTTTGATTACGGAGAAAACAAGGATTGGCTTACTGATATAGAACTTACCCCAATAGAGGATATTTATTTTGAGGATGAAGGGAGCGCCATATACCGTAACGGCAGTAAAGGGCAGATGTGGCTACTGATATGTATCTCAGCTCTGGTAATGCTCATAGGTGGAATAAATTACTCTACATTCTTTACCGCTCTGGCCCCAATAAGGGTAAAAACAATAAATACACAGAAAGTGCTCGGCAGTTCCCAGTTCCAGTTGCGCAGGGGACTGATTGTGGAGGCTGTAGTATTCTGCCTTTCGGCATTTGCAATATCACTTTGCATTATTGCTCCTGTTACAGAGTGGCTATATTCTCAAGGCCTGTCTGAATCATATTTCACATTTGCAGGGCAGCTTCCGTTGTTATTGCTTTCTGCAGGAATTGCAGTTTGCACAGGCTTTGCTGCAGGGATATACCCAAGTTTATATGTTACCTCACTGCCACCTGCATTTGCTCTGAAAGGGAATTTTGCATTTTCACTGTCGGGAAGAAGATTCAGGACCATAATGATGGTATTGCAGTATGTAATCTCATTTGCACTGCTGGTATTTGTGGCACAGGTCTATAAGCAGAATAAGTTTATGATGGAGCACGATTTGGGTTTTGACAGGGAACAGGTGCTGGTAACGAGGATTTCACAGAAGCATTATCTGGAAAAAGAGGATTGGCTGAGGGAAAGACTGTGCTCGTTACCGGAGGTGGAGGATGTGGCATACGCATCTGATCTGGTTGGAGGAGAGGATGTATATGGAGTAACTACTCTGAATCTGCGCGGCGAAGATGTGAGAACCTTTACCCTTTATTGTTCATACAATTTTTTGGACGTATTGGGAATCCCAGTGGTTGACGGAAGAAATTTTCTGGAATCCGACACACACGGCACACAACACTATGCCATAATGAATCAGAAAGTGAAGGACCTGGGCGGGGCAATAGAGGAGACAATTATAGGGCAGAGTGGACCGGTAAGGGTAAATTCTATGAGGAATGAGTCTGCACCACTTTTATATATTGTTCTTCCCGACGGATATGCCGCATTGGACTATACATATATCAGGCTTCACAGCGGATTCAGCAAAACAGAAGCACTTGAGAAAGTATATTCCGTCTTGAAGGAGATGGATTCTGAATATCTGTTTGAGGTGAAACATTACGATGAGATTCTGGGTATCCTATATGAACCTGAAGTAAAACAGGGGAAAATAATTTCACTATTTACCCTACTTGCAGCGGCTCTCTCTCTTATAGGTGTATTTGGACAAGTATTGCTAGATGTGCAGTACCGCAAAAGGGATATTGCAGTAAGGAAAGTATATGGAGCAGAGATATCAGGCTTGGTTGTTGGAGGATTGCGTAAATATTTCACGCTTGTAACGGTATCCTTTATAATTGCAGTACCGGTTGCCTGGTACGCAGTAACCCAATGGCAGCAGAACTTTGCAGAGAGGACAGGTGTTTCAGCCTTACTTTTCATAGGGGCCTTCATAGCAATCCAGACCATTACCATTGCAATTGTGGCATTCCAGTATTGGAGGGCTGCCACGCTTGATCCGGCTGACACTTTGCAGAAGGAATAAAATAGAGAAAAAATCTTTACTTTTGAACAATAAAAACCAGCCGGTAAGTTACAGTGAATATGAAAAAGGTTAAAGATATATACCACGCTTGGAAAGATAGGCTTGCAAATCGTAAGGAGAGGGTACACAGGATGATTGAGCTTAAGAGGTTGCAGCGTACCAGAAGGAAGTATACCCCTCCGTATGTGCATTGCCAGAATTGTGGGACCAAGTTGGAGGGGATGTATTGCCATAATTGCGGGCAGTTTGCTCACGATAACAGCCAACCTTTCTGGAAATATGTGTGGCAATATTTTGAGAATGTGTATCAGTTTGATTATAAGATACCGGTTACTGTATGGCAGCTGTTCCGCCGTCCTGGGTTCCTTACCAATGAGTTCAATGCAGGGAAGATAGTTTCTTATATGCACCCTATGAAGCTCAATATGTTCATATTGGTGATATTCTTTACTATAGTAATCTTTATGGGGGAACGGGTGGTTGATGAGCAGTTTACCCAGGCTAATATTCCGGGATATGTGGAGGAGAATGTGAAGTTGGATTCCCTGTATTTTTCGGGGAAGGACACAACAATCTTTTTTATTGGAAACCCTTATATGTTGGAGGATTATCCCGATATTTTTACAATAAAGAAGAGGTTGTCGGGAAAACATAGTGTGAAGAAATTGACTTCAGTGGAAAAGTTGGAAATACCAGTGATGCCACAAATGCCGGAGGAGGCCAAAGAGGAGAATGAGTCTTCTCTTGCCCGGGGCGTGATGAAGATGGGTGAGGATATGCGTATGAATGCAATTTACACATACGATGATGAGCAGACTGGGCACGATACAATTCTTCTTTCTCTCCCTGTGGTGTTCTTAAGGGACAGAATTGTTGTAAAAGGGGATATGACGGTTCCATCTTATATGTTTGAGAAGGCAGGGGTTGATAAAAAGGATTTTAATAGAGGTGCTGATTATGCCGGTATAGCTGCCATTACAAAAACACTTGATATGTCTGCCACTTCATATTCTTTGGATAGTGCAGAAATTGCGGAGATAAAGAGAGAGTTGGAAACAGCAACAATGG
The DNA here is from genome assembly GCA_017630155.1 of Bacteroidales bacterium. GTDB lineage: Bacteria > Bacteroidota > Bacteroidia > Bacteroidales > UBA932 > CAAGNP01. The sequence goes on along the minus strand of JAGBVU010000001.1, from coordinate 156,670 downwards.
CCTATTTTTATAAAGTGACCCCGAAAAAGCGGTATACCAAGATTGACAATGAAAATGCAATAAAGAGAAGTTATTTTGATGAGTTCTTGTCTTTGGTAAAGAGCTGGCTCCCGCTCATCATACTCCTTACCATTCCGTTTATGGCCTTTATACTTAAAGTGATATACAGGAAAAAGAATATGAACTATATGTCACATTTTGTATTCTCGCTACATTTCTGCGCGGTATTGTTCATTGCTCTGCTTGTGGTTCTGCTGTTGCTCTCATTTGCAAGTTTTATCCCGTCAACGCTGCTGCTTAAGGGGTATATGGCGTTCCTGTTCGTTTATTTCATAATTGCATCCCATACGGTTTATTCGGGTAGCGGGTGGATAAAATGTATACTCAAGTCTTTGTTTGTATTGTCCTTATACCTGTTAGGTGTGACTATATTACTCTCTTTGCTGCTGTTGCTCTTTCTTGTTAAGGCTGCTGGAGTATAAAATGCAAATATAAACGCCCGGCAAGACTTCAGCCGGCAAAGCCGTCAGAAGACTTGCCATTAATGGGCAGAGAGGTATCAGAAGTGTGTTTTCAATTTGCAAGCAGGTTGCAAACACACCTCTTCTTTTTTTAAAGCACCTCTGGTGCGGAGTGGCCTATAACATTAGAATGTATTTCGGAGGGATGCCATCTATCCTATTCCCGATTAAGACTTCAAACGGCACGTCTTCACATGACTCGGCTAGACCAAATTCCGCAAATATTATAATTTTTAAGGAATCTATTCCGTAAATCTTTTAATATTTACGGAATTTATCTATATTTGCACTGAACACAAAATACAGACGCCATGATCACAAGAGCCATAGAGGAGAGGATAACCAATGCCCTTGCAAAGAAAAAAGTAGTAACCATAATGGGACCGCGCCAAGTAGGTAAATCAACTCTTGCAAATGTTATAATTCCGAAAGATGCAAAAGTCCTGGAAATCAACGGTGACAACACCGATGTGCAGACTATGTTTGTAAATGTCGATGAGGCCAAGATGAAGATTCTTATTGGAAACAATAACTTCCTATTTGTTGACGAGGCACAGAAGATTGAGAACATTGGTAATATGCTCAAGATCGTGGCAGAGAAGTTCAAGGATGTTAAAATCATAGTAACAGGTAGCTCCGCCTTCAAGCTGGCTGAGGCAGTAAACGAGTCCTTAACCGGAAGAAAGCGAGAGTTCAAACTCTACCCTCTGTCATTCAAAGAAATGGCAGATGACACAAGCGTTTTGGAAGAATCAAGAATGATTGACCACAGACTTATCTATGGCTATTATCCCGAAGTCGTAACCTCTATTGGCGATGAAAAAGAAGTTCTCAAGGAACTCATAGACAGCTATCTCTATAAAGATGTCATGGAGGAAAACAATATCGCCAAGCCGGATAAGCTCGTCAAACTTGTTCAGGCACTTGCATTCCAGATTGGTTCCACTGTCTCAGCGACTGAACTTGCCGGACTGGTAGGCATAGATGCTAAGACAGTAGAACGGTATATAGAGATCCTAGAAAGGAGTTATATAATTTTTACACTCCCATCATATGCCAAGAACCAGCGCAACGAGCTGAAATTTGCCCGCAAACTATACTTCTGGGATATGGGTATCCGCAATGGTGTCATCGGAAACATGGCACCGGTATCCCTCAGGTCTCCTGAAGAACTTGGTCATATGTGGGAGAACTTCGTAATTGCAGAGCGTCTCAAGAGAAACGAATATGCAGGACGGACATTCATACAACATTACTTCTGGAGAACCCAGCAGAAGAAAGAAGTTGACCTGATCGAAATAGAGGATGGTGTAATGACCGGATTTGAAATAAAGAGAAAGGTTGGCAAACGAGTGGGTGCACCATCGCAATTCAAAGCGGCATATCCGGATGCCCGATTCGAATGCATCACGCCAAGCGAATTGATGGAGTTCCTTATGTAAATTGGAATTGCCCCGCCACTGGCTTGAAGAGGTCACAGAGAGTGAGGTCTCAGAAACGAATGAAGTGACGGAGGGGGGTAGACATATCTCCACGATAACAAGCCGTCGTCAGACGGCCGCGACGGGTTGGCGTATGCGAAGCATAAAGCGCCAACGGTAGTCGCGTATCTCCCCTGCGGGGAGGTGTCACGCAGTGACGGAGGGGGTAAACTTATCTCCACAAAAAAAGCCCAGCCGAACGGCTGAGCTTTTTTTGTGGAGATGGGCGGGCTCGAACCGCCGTCCAAACATAGCACCCAAAGGCTTTCTACACGCTTATTCCTTTAGTGGTTGTCGGGGCAAGGCTGCTAAAGGACAAACTACCTTACCCTTATCCTCTGAGTCTTAGGATACCTTAGAGAAATCAGTATCCGCATTCCGCTTGGATGATACCCCTAGTGCCGGCCATAGCAGACTTAAAGTCCGGCGGGATACTCGTCGTCGCCGCAGCCTTGGCGGCGAGGATTAAGGTAGTGTGCTTTGCAGACTACGCAGCGAGTGCATAAGATTCGTTGCCATTTATAGGCTTGTAGTCTGAGATTAGCGAGCAAGGCTACGACGCTCGACGTGCTTACCTTCCGATGTCTTATGCTGTCAAATCCAAAACATCCCCAGGTTATTTCAGGCTGCAAAGATAACAAAATCTATTTATTTCTCTCAGGATATGCTATCCTTGCATGATACATCTGCATAAGTTGTGCCTTAAACATCTCTTTCACTGTATTAATCTCTTTAATAGAGATCTCTGCCTCCACAAGCTGATCTTCAGCCAATCTGGCAGCTATAATTTTCTCTACAAGTGCAGATATACTCTCTTCTGTATACTCCTGAAGCGACCTCGATGCAGCCTCCACTGCATCAGCCATAAGGACCACAACCTGCTCCTTGGTATGGGGGTAGTTGCCGTGATAGGTAAATGGCTCTTTCTCTTCAGGATTACCACCATTATTGCAATACACATTATAAAAATACAATGTCTGGCTCTTGGCGTGGTGAGTCCTGATGAATTCAATCACCACCTCCGGAAGATTTGCTTTCTTGGCAAGTTCCACACCATCATCCACGTGCCTTATTATCTGCTTGGCACTCTCCATCGGAGTCAACCCCTTATGATAATTGATTCCTGGTGCTTGATTCTCAACGAAGCACTGAGGATTCTTTATCTTACCTATATCATGGTATAGAGCCCCCACCCTTGCCAATACATCATTTCCACCGATCTCACGCACAGCTGCAGCTGCCAGATTTGCCACCTGAAGTGAGTGCTGGAACGATCCTGGCGCCACCTCCGATAGCTGCTGGAGCAATTTGGAATTGGTATCTGACAAATCCTTGAGGGTAGATATGGATACAAATTTGAAAATCTTCTCGAAAAGGAATACAAGAGGATAAGCAAATACTACCAAGAAGGAGTTTACACCCAGATAGAACAAAATACCCGGGTCAAATGATGACAATGTTCCATTGCTTAATAGTCTGAAAGCCACATAAATGACCACAAGCCCTATGAAGATAAAGATAGCATTGAGAAATTGGAGCCATCCCTTGCTGAAATGCTTTTGTGAGACAAAAAGTACAGTACCTGCCGCCAAGTTCATAAAATAAAGCTCCATCCCATCAGATGAGATGAGGAGCAAAGGGAGCAATATCAGCACATACATCGGGAAAGCAAAGGAGTTTTTGTAGAATGCAAGCAGATACATCGCAAACACCGAATAAGGAACCATATACAATATAAGCACATTGCTCTCCATAACAATGGTGGTTATAAATATCACCAAAGCAAAAAGAAGCAATATGAAAGCGTACCTGTTAAACCCTTTGAAAACCCATATATTGGTAAAATATATTGTTGCAAAAAGCATTGCAAGGACCATGGCAAAAACTATGAAACGCCCCAAAACCAAACCGCCCAAATGGCTCGATCGGCCAATGGAATTCTCAAACTCCTGCTTGTAAGACTCAAGCAGCTGGTACACTTCAGCTGTCACTATCTCCCCCTCTGAGACTATTATCTCCCCTGTATACACCATACCCTTTGTTGGAGATATATAATTGATTGCCTGCAGATTAAGCTGCTCTGTCTTTTTCTCGTCATAAATCAGGTTCGGAACAATATATTCCTGTACTCTGTATGCATTGAAAAGTGAGTCATTGTCAACTACAGGGAAATCCATAGACATTCTGTATTTTAGAAACTCAAAAGCGTATTCCACATCAAAAACCTCTTTTCCAGGAACCTGAACTGCCCTTTTGTTCTTCTCTATGATGATCATCCCCTTGTCACCCACCTCATTTGCATATTCTGAGATGATTCCCCTCCCATAAAGTGATGCAAAGTGATGGTACAGACCTGCCAGATACTCTGAAGACAGGGCCGTGCCGGTAAAAGCCTCTGCAAGTTTAGTACTCTGGATACTCTCAATATTGTCATTGAAATTGTAGTACTTCACCACCAGAGAGGCCTTTTCCCTCCTCTCCTCCAGAAGTTCTTCGTCAGTCTTGAGTATAGGAAAATCTATAGGTGCTATAAATGTCTCATATACCCAAGGCTTGCCTATCTGATAATGGAGATTGAAGCGTCCTCTTATGGGAGAAAAGAGGACTGTAATCACAAGTACGACTACAAATGATATATATATTTTCCTGTTTTTAAGAATTTTTATTCCGTCCATAATGCCATTTTTACTAATTTTGTAAAGATAAATAAAAACAAAGAAAAATGAGAAAAACTATCATCTTATTCTCTCTATTATTCGCCCTGGCTGCTTGCAACACCAATAAAGTGGGCGTTGAGACAGTAATAATATCTTCAGACAATCTGCACTGCGATGACACCTGTCTTGTCTTCACCCCTAATACACCTGCCAAGTTTGAGAAGACTCCCACCCTATTCCTACTTCATGGATGGTCTGGCTGCTACAAGAACTGGAGCGACAAATTTGACCTTCAGGAGATAAGCGACAGGACTGGATTCAGAATCATAACCCCCGACGGATTCTACAACAGCTGGTATGTAAACAGCACAGATCCAAATGGGATGCAATACAGAAAATTCTGGGATGAGGATCTATGGCCCCTTATGAAAAGCAAATATGAACTTGACCCTGAATATACTTTTATTACAGGTTTGAGTATGGGTGGCCACGGAGCGATGAACCTGTACCTTGACCATCCAGAGAACTACAGAAGTGCTGGAAGTATGAGTGGTGTACTGAACATCAATGCTACCAACCTCATTGACAAATGGGTATCCAAAGTTCTTGGAGAATATACACCAGAAAACACCCGCTACAATGAAGAGTCTGCTGTATACCGTCTTCAGGAGTACGTCGATACATACCCTATGGCACTTGAAAAAGTACTTATCGTGAGCTGTGGCTATGAAGACTTTTACGCAGTGTGCACCAAGGAATTTGCAGACAAATGTGAAGAGCTTAAAATTCCTCATGTAGAACATCTAAGCAAAGCTACCCACTCTTGGAAATATTGGGGTTACGCACTTGAAGAGCATCTTGCACACTTCACTAAAATCCTCAACGAAGCAAACCTCGGATTCTAGAAACAAAACAACAATGCATAAAAAAGTCCTCAAATCAATGAGGACTTTTTTGTTTTATTACACTAGCGTAACGCAGAAATCACCCTTTCCATATATTCAAAGTGCATAAAAAGGTGGGATTTCAAGGCTTGCGAAGTGCTAAAAACCGGAGCATACTGCCGTATGTGAGGATTTAGAGCACGAGCGTAACGCAGAAATCACCCTTTTTATGTGCTTTACGCATCAATATTTGCATATTTAGCATTCGCCTCAATAAACTCCCTTCTTGGTGGTACATCATCACCCATAAGCATTGAGAATACCCTATCAGCTTCTGCTGCATTCTCTATGGTAACTTGTCTGAGAAGTCGCCTGTCGGGATCCATAGTGGTATCCTTAAGCTGGTCTGCATTCATCTCACCAAGACCTTTGTATCGCTGCACATTGACACTCTTCTCGTTTCCTTTGCCAAGCTCTGCGATAGCTGCCTTTCTTTCTTCTTCTGTCCAGCAATAAATCTCATCTTTGCCTCTCTTGACACGATATAGAGGAGGTGTGGCGATATAGACATATCCCTTTTGAATCAACTCCTGCATATATCTGAAGAAGAATGTAAGGATAAGTGTGGTAATGTGGCTTCCATCCACATCGGCATCGGTCATGATGATAATCTTGTGGTAACGGAGTTTTGATATGTTAAGCGCTTTAGAATCCTCTTCTGTACCGATGGTAACACCCAAAGCGGTATAGATATTACGGATAGATTCACTCTCCCATATTCTGTGCTCCATAGCTTTCTCCACGTTAAGAATCTTACCTCTTAGAGGGAGGATAGCCTGGAATGTTCTGTCGCGTCCAGTCTTCGCTGTACCGCCCGCAGAGTCACCCTCCACAAGGAACAATTCACATTTTGCTGGATCCCTGTCAGAACAGTCTGCCAATTTACCTGGAAGGCCGGCTCCCGACATCACGGTTTTTCTTTGTACAAGATCTCTTGCCTTACGTGCCGCATGACGGGCTGTAGCTGCCAGGATAACTTTCTCTACAATGCTCTTCGCATCTTTTGGATTCTCCTCAAGATATGTCTCCAATGCCCCTTTTGTAGCTTGGGAAACAGCAGCATCCACCTCACTGTTACCAAGTTTGGTCTTGGTCTGACCCTCAAATTGTGGTTCAGCTACCTTTACAGAGATTACAGCAGTAAGACCTTCTCGGAAGTCAGATGCATCAAGATCAAATTTGAGTTTTGCCAGCATACCATTTTTCTCGGCATACGCTTTCAAAGTGGTGGTCAAACCCCTCTTAAAACCGGTAAGATGAGTACCACCCTCTACAGTATTGATATTGTTTACATATGAGTGGATATTCTCTCTGAAACCGTTATTGTATTGCATGGCAATCTCAATAGGAATCCCGCCCTTATCTGTCTCAAGGTATATAGGTGCTTCTGTAAGTTTCTCATTTGAACCGTCAAGATAGGTAACAAACTCCATCAGACCCTTTTCTGAGTAATACTCCTCGTATTTCTCTGCTGGAGTCTGCACACCCTCTGCACCATCTTCAGAAACAGGCTCCATCATATATGAACGGGTATCTCTCAATGTCAGTTTGACACCTTTGTTCAAGTAAGCCAACTCTCTAAGTCTGGCAGACAGAACAGAATAACTGTATTCGGTAGTGGTTGTAAAGATTTCCCCATCTGGTTTGAATGTAATGATGGTACCGGTTTTATCAGACTCACCCACCACTTGTACTGGTGCTTTTGGAACACCTCTTGAAAACTCCTGAACGAAGATTTTACCCTCTCTGTGAATCTCTGCTTTAAGATATGTAGAAAGTGCATTTACACACGATACACCCACACCGTGAAGACCACCTGACACCTTATAGCTGTCCTTACTGAATTTACCACCAGCGTGCAATACAGTCAACACTACCTCCAATGCTGATCTCCCCTCCTTTTCGTGCATACCTGTAGGGATACCACGACCATCATCTGCTACGGTGATAGAGTTATCGGGATTGATAGTTACATTGATGACTTTACAATAACCTGCAAGAGCCTCGTCGATAGAGTTATCCACCACCTCATAGACAAGATGGTGCAAACCTCTGGAGCCAATGTCTCCGATATACATCGAAGGACGTTTTCTTACGGCTTCAAGCCCCTCCAGGACCTGGATACTGTCAGCAGAGTACTGATTCTCTGCTGCTCTATTTTCATTCTCAATCATCTTCTATTATCTCGTTATTTACAAACAACAAAGATAATAAAAAATCACAATTTAATAAACAATCCAAGCGCAAAATTTACCCCCGGTTCGACATAATCCTGAAGATAAAAAATCTGGTTGTTCAACAGGTTCCCACCTTTGAGAAATACAGTAAATTTGGAGTTGACAACATACTTCAAATCGGCATACAAATCTACGAATCCATCGTATCTGACACCCTTACCATCCATACTGCTAAAGAACCTGGCACCCACCTCTGCATATATCCGCTCCATATAGTTATACTCCAGAACACCATTCACTTTCCATGCTGGAGTCATATAGATAATCTCCCCGCCATAATTTCTGTATGAGGCGCTAAGGTCAAAGTCTAAGGATTTGGTATTTACAGAGATTTGGGCATCAGCACCCAGCTCATTCACATTATTGGCCGTAGCCCTTGCCTGACGTCCTGATGTTCCATAAAAAGAGTATACAGTCGCACGTCTCTGGTATATACCACTCAAAGTATATCCGAATATATCCTTCACCGCACCCTCCAAAGCCACCTGAGTCCTTACCAGAACAGAAGAGTTGCTTATGGATACTGGGGTCAACCATGGATTCATCCTCAAGAGCTCTGTAAAACTCATAAAGGTATTACCACCATCCACCATAGCCTTCAGCCACAAAGAACCTTTGACAGCTTCATATGCAACCCTCACCTTTGGATAGACATTTGCACAATCTCCATTCCCATCCACACCGAGAGGATCACCATATATCGCCGCAAGCCCTATTCCTACTGCCAGACTCAATCTTCCGAAAGAGTATGCATACTGGGGCTCTACAGATATCAACCCACCATTACCCTTCAGTGCAGTACCATCCACATATTTGTTGTTGTATGTACTGTTTTCAAAACCGATATTCAGAAACATCCTATGCTTTCCTGCCAATCTGAAGCCCAAATCGAGAGAACCATCAAAGAATACCTCCCGAGCATAATTTCTTATATTGGTAGCAACACCTGAGAGATTGAAATCATATTGTAAAGCACCGGGGGTTGAATTAAAAGATTTCACAGAGAGATTACCACCTATATTCTGGGTCATCTGAGGATCATAACTGTAAAATTCTGACTCCTTATACTCATGAAAATTGTGGCTATAGTATCCATTCAACCTAGCCTCACCAGTTTTCCAATGGTATGCATACCCGAGTCCGCCTGTAGTAACACTCTCATTTACCGGGGTATCATACCCCTTATTTCCCCATAAAGAGTGATGATTGGCATAAAGGACCAAAGTATTTTTCCTCCCAAGACTGGGCTGCACATAAAGATCGGCCTCTGGCATGAGAGGGTAGCCAAGAGCCCCCTTGAAATACAGGACAGGATAGCGCACTACCCCTTTGGCCGGTAATTGTATCCCATCTACAGGGGAAAACTCATAAAGATCCTTATATGGCCTGTCAAACGCAGAGTAGTCAAAGTTCAGTTTAAACTTTTGCAGAGTATCGGAGTATGAAGTTTTAAAATCAGATTTCACCACCCCCTCAATTTTATTATCATACTCTCTGGTAACAGTCACAGTGGACTTGATGTTCTCCTGGCCAAATACCAAAAAAACACCATTGAAGAGGAGGACCAACGCCAGTAATATATTTTTATTGCCCATTTTCATTAAGTTTTAACAATCTCATTTCCACTTGTTCCAATACATCATCATAGTCTTTTTCAGGTTTATACCCCTCTTTCACACTCTCAAATGTCGCTTTGGCCTGTTCCCACTCGTCCCTCTCTGCAAAAGAGTCCCCAAGGACGATGAAACTCTTCGCGAGCCAGTACATATGGGAAGTCCCCGCATCGGAGAAGGCATACACCAGATTTTCCACCTTGGCAAAATCGCCCTCATCATATGCATTCTGTATCAGCAGATAGGCACTTTCTGCCCCCTCTGCAGAGGTATAATCCTTGGCCAGTTTTCCAAAGAGGAGTATAGCCTCACCCCTCTGGCCAAGCGAATAATACGATTTGGCCTTTTTGTACTCCGCCTCACGCTGTATCCCTACATCTGCAAAACCAGAAGCCAGCACCACATCTGCCGCGGCAATACACTTCTCAAAGTTCCTGGCGCCATAATATCCCCTCATCTTACCGACAGCTGCCTCTTTTTTATTGTTCTCCAGTTTTGAGATAGTCTCCAGACTCTCAAATGCATAAGCCGCTTTTCCATACTCCTCAAGTTCGAGTTGAAGCTGCCCGTAATACAATGTTGCAAGCTCCACAAATGCCCCCTCTCCCGTATTCATGACTTTAAGGTACGCATCTGATGCAAATTCGGGCTTTCCTGTTTTCCTGTATGCCTCAGCAAGATAAAAATAGGCCTGCGGTGTCTTGGCCCCTTCGGGATACTTTTCTATAAAAGATTCAAGTGACCCCAATGCCTCAGAATATCTCTCTGCGAGGAACAATTGCTCCGCCCCGTTGAACAGCATCTGCTCTTTCTCATCTGCACTCTTGACAGAAGACATCCCCACCTTATCCAGATATGCAAGATATTTATCCGGCTTATTGAGCAACTGGTACACACTCTCAATGCCAGCCAACGCACTCATAACATCCTCAGAAAGGGGATATTTCTCCACAATTGCAGTAAAGTAATTGAGGGCCATGTCATACTTCGAGAGATTTGAGTGTATCATTCCCAACTCCAGCATCGACTTGGTCCGGTAGGTACTGTCGCTCTTGTCCTGCAACAATGCATTGAAGCACTCAATAGCATCATCGTTAGCCTCCTCCTGGACATAGGTTCTCCCCAATTCGTAAAGAGATTTATGGTAGTAAGATGAAGTAGACTTTTTATCTATTATATCTTTCAGCATTGATATCTTCTTTTGAGGCTGACCGACAAGTCCATATGACAACGCCCCCATATATGTAGCATAGATATCATCTTTACTGAAAGTCCTTGTGGCCACATCCTGATACAATACGGAAGATTCCTCATAATTCTTCTCCATATACCAGCAGTCGGCAAGTCTGGTTTTTGCCTCCACAAATGCTATTTTCTTATGAGCCGGAAGCTGCAGATATTTTTCAAACCATACCTTTGCAGCAGAATAGTTCCCAAGCATAAAGTGAGAATAACCCATATTCATAAGTGCCATCGGATACTCATCTGTACTGGCAAAATGCTGGCTCTGAACCAAAGGAGATGTAATGGTCAGTGCACCATCGAAATCATTCACCCTATACAATGCTTCCCCCTTCCAGAATTTAGCCAAAGAGGTAAGACTCGCATTGTAGAGTCCATTTGCTACAGATAAATCAAAATTTTCAATTGCCGATCTGTACGACCTCACACTCATGAGTTGCATCCCTCTGAAGAATGCCGCCTTCTGAAGGTTATGAACCATCTCAGGAGTCATTTTTCTGACATTGCCTAAAGCTGAGACAGCATCCTTGAAATTCTTGCTCTGAAGATATGAAGCAGCTATATAACTGTAAATTTCATCACCTTTTTGGGTAGATGGATATTTCTCTATATAGGCGTTAAATGGCTCTATGTCTGAATTCAGATCAAAGGCCAACTTGGCATAAAGGAAAGATGCCTCCTCTTGAATGGTTCTGTCATACTCCATTGTGGCCGCCTCCTTGAATGCCCCCATCGCATTCAGCTTATTCTTGACACCGAGATAACTGTTACCCAAATAGAGAAATCCATTCTGTGCCAATGAGTCCTTCAGCCCCACCACCTTCACAAAGGCATCAATAGCTGCATAATAAGATCCGAGGGAGTAGGATACTACGCCGGAATAATAGTTATCTTTTCTTGACATCCTGTCACTCTCTGCCGAATACATTTCAAGATATCTTTTGGCCTGTCTGCTGTCATTCAGTTCGTAATACGACTGTGAGAGGATACGGACACACTTCATTTTGAAATCCCCTTCCAACTTCTGATAGATCTCCTCTCCAACCTCTATTGCCTTTCCGTATTCCTTCATCATGAAGTAAGACTCAGCCATATAGTATTTCGACAACAAAGAATAATCATTATTGTTCTCAAGCACCTTGAATTCGCGCAAAGCCTTTTCAAAATCTCCCGATATATAGTTCAGATAACCCAGATAGTAGTGGGAAGGGGCCTTATACGGAGTATCTCCGAGGGAGAGAATCTGCCTGAAACCCGCCTTGGCTTCATTGTTGTTACCTACCCTCATATTGCTGTATGCCTTATTGAACATATATGTCCATCTTTGCTGCTTGCTCAGATACTTGTTCTCTATCCCATTTATTATTGAAAGGGATTTTGCATAATTACCCTCATCAAAATAGTATACAGACTGATGGAATTTAATGGGGGCAAGTCTGGGAGAATTGGGATATCGGGACTGGAAGCCAGACACAAGTCCGTCAATATTACTATGCTTCAGACAAATTCCCGAAATGACACCATACGACTCCAATTCAGCAAGGAGCTGTGGAGATACACCCTTCAGATCCTTGGACAAAAGTAGAGCCACCTCATTCTGGACAGCCTGATGCATATCATTAACAAAAAGATCACGTACCCGCTCCACTTCTCCCCTGATACTCTTATATGCATACCCTTGGGCACCAAGCAAACAAGGAAACAGTACAATGCATGTAACACAGAATATGAACCTGCACTTATTCATAACCACTATTTTGTTCTATATTTTTAACTCACAAAAATAGCAATAAAAATACCATTTTTTATTATTTTTGCGTTATGGAAAACACTATTACCGAAAACACTCCCAACATCATAGAATACAAGGGTGTAGATATCGTCAACGGCTCAAATCTTATCCTCAAGGATGTCTCTTTTTCCATCCGCGAAGGTGAATTTGTATACCTGCTCGGAAAGGTAGGGAGCGGCAAGACCTCCATCATCAGCTCCCTGATAGGTGAAATCCCCATCAAAAAGGGGGAAGCATCCATTTGCGGCTTCAACCTGCGCAAACTGAAAAAAAGACAAATCCCTTACCTTAGAAGGAGTGTCGGTGTTGTTTTCCAGGATTTCCAATTGCTGATGGATCGCAGTGTATATGCCAATCTGGAATTTGTCCTTAAAGCCACAGGATGGAAGGACAAAAAGGCTATGGAGACCAAAATCAATGGTGTCCTCTCAGATGTAGGGATGCTCTACAAATCCCATAAGATGCCTCACCAGCTATCCGGTGGAGAGCAGCAGCGCGTAGCCATTGCCAGAGCCCTTCTTAACAACCCCAAAGTGATACTTGCAGACGAGCCTACAGGCAATCTTGATCAGGAGACCACATACGGAATTATGGAGCTCCTTTTGTCCATCAACCGCAATCAGAAGCCTGCAGTTATCCTCATAACCCACAACAAAGAGGTCCACAACAGATACCCTGCCAGAACCCTCATCTGCGACAACATGCAGTGTTCGGAGTATGAAGATGCCATTGAAATTGACTTTTCATTATTGGGATAATGACCACAAAAGAGAGATACAGCGGAATCCTTGAGTGGTTCGGGGAAAATGTCCCCAAAGCAGAATCGGAACTCAACTACACCAACCCTTATGAACTTCTGGTGGCTGTAATCCTCTCTGCCCAATGCACCGACAAAAGGGTCAATATTGTCACACCTCCACTCTTTAGCAGGTTTCCAACCCCTCAGACCCTCTCTGAGGCTACATTTGAAGAGGTATTCTCCTACATCAAATCCATATCCTACCCAAACAACAAGGCAAAACACCTGATAGGGATGGCACGGATGCTGGTTCAAGAATTCGGAAGCACAGTCCCATCCGACCTGGACGCCTTACAAAGACTCCCAGGAGTAGGACGCAAGACAGCCAATGTTATTGCTTCAATCGTGTATGACAAGCCCGTTATCGCTGTTGACACACACGTATTCAGAATCTCCCGGAGACTGGGACTATCAAAAGGGGAAAGTGTAGAGAAAGTGGAAGAGGATCTGACAAAAAACATCCCCGAACACCTCCGTGCAATATCACATCATTGGCTTATTCTTCATGGAAGATACATCTGTACATCCAAAAAGCCAAAATGCGAAGAGTGCGGCCTCTCCCCATGGTGCAAAAGTTACCCTCTGGGGTGATGACAGAGAATCTCCTCTTCCCACTTCTGCGTATCAATATGTGTATAGATTTCGGTAGTAAGGATACTTTCGTGCCCAAGCATCTGCTGCACTACCCTCAGATCTGCACCATTTTCCACCATATGGGAGGCAAAAGAGTGTCTGAATGTGTGGGGTGATATATTTTTTACAACCCCCGCCTTCTCGGCGTGCACTTTGACGATATTGAAAACCATCACCCTGCTCAACTTCTTGCCCCTTCTATTCAGAAAGAGTATATCCTCCTGAGAAAAAGCTCTTCTGGACTGCTTTAAATAGTGTACTATAGCATCCTTTGCCAGCTCCCCAATAGGTACAAGTCTCTGCTTGTTCCCCTTACCCACTACCCTAATAAACGACTCATCCATAAAAAGGTCTGAAATCTTGAGTTCCACCAGCTCACTCACCCTAAGACCACAAGAGTAAAGGGTCTCCAAAATGGCCTTATTGCGATGGCCCAAAGGGTCAGACAGATCCACAGAGGATATTATCCTATCTACCTCATCTACAGAGAGGACTACCGGAATATATCTCGATATTTTGGGTGTACCAATCCTGTCTGTGGGATTCTTTTTCACCACTCCCTCCAACTCAAGGAATTTGTAGAAAGTCCTCATCGCACTCACCATCCTGGCTTGAGATCTCTTTGATATGCCCAATGACTGCTGGCTCTCTACAAATTGGGACAAATCCTCTGAAGTTATGGCATCAGAATCGGGTACATCAGATCCTCCCCTTTCGGATAGGAACAACTTAAGTTTCTTCAGGTCAGAAAGATAAGAATTGATTGTATTCTCCGACATGGACCTCTCGAGTCGGAGGTATGAACGAAAGTCGGAGATGGTATTATCCCAATTCATTCATTTAGAAATTTGTAGCCCCAACAGGACTCGAACCTGTATTTAAAGTTTAGGAAACTACTCATCTTAAAGGTTTATAATGTTGATTAATAACAGGTTACAAAAAAGTTTCAAGATTTTTGTGCCATATTTGAAACCTTTTGCAAAAAAAAGTGATTTTTCTGCGCGGTTTCACACTGCAAAAATAACAAATTTTTACTATCTTTGCACCTGTAATCAACAACGATCATTGTTGTTTACTTCCAATTTTTTGTGTTGAAAAAGGGCAGTCCTCCAACTGCCTTTTTTTTATTTCTTCATCTCCCTCTCCAGAAGAGAGGTAATATATTCGCTCTTATTCTTCGGCAACCTCTCATATATATATAAAGGTATCCGGATTTTCACCGCCTTGCTCTCAGGCTTTGCCTTGCGACCTGATCCAGGTCTTGCACCTCCTCTACTCATAAGACTATATCTCTATAGTTAATTGCTAAATAATCCCCCATCTCTCTCATTAGCCTTGCTAATGTGTTTGCATCTGTATTACTTGGGAGTGATGCGAATCTTTGAGTTTCATTAAATCTGCCCTTGTGGAATTGGCAGATAATACCTGATGCGGTGTCCTCGACTTGGTAGAGGGTGCTTGTGATCTCTATAATTCTATATCTCATATTATTAGTATTTTAGGTTAAATTTCTGGGCATAAGCTCTATGTAAGTCGCTTTGATTAACTAATCGCACCCAATTTTTATTTTTTAGTATATCTGTAATCACCGGTAAATCCTACTTCATTAAGGATACCCTCTATTATCTCTACATCCATATTATTTAGAACATCAATGTGAATGCCTTTGGAAATAAAATACTCTGCCTGGGCTTTGGTGTTCGGCAAACATCTTCCAAGTCTCATTAGATATTTGTAGTGCTGCCTATGCCCATATGTATTTGCGTTAAACACGAAGTTGTCTAATCTGTTCCATTGAATTTCATTTGCTCTCATTTTTTTGTCCTCCAATTATTAAGTGTTGATGTTTCCTTTTGTTTGTTGATACAAAGATAACACATCTTTTTGATTTATGGAACTTTTTTTCAAATTTTTTTATATTTTTTAATATTTTTTTAAAGCGAATCATAAAAAAGCATATATCTGATTTACAATTAGTTTCTTTTTACTCTTTATTTTCTTTGTTTACTTTTCTGCCACAATATAAAAGAAAAACTCCGCACCCTCATAACAAAGGCGCGGAGTGGTCGCAGAGTGCGGTGTCCTACTTATTGAAGTACCACCATACCTTGCCATCTGGCATATCATCATCGTTAAACCAAAAGGCGATAGCATCCTCTATAATCTCATTTTCGTACTTGTCGGGAAATCTCTTTCTCTTGCTGTTCACAAGATCGTGATAACTTGCATTAAGAGCGACATAGAAGTCACACTCATTGTAAGTGCTGGGAACGCGACTGCGGTATTGCCTCAATACATCATCAGTCATCTTCTTGCTCCAATACTCGCCCCTCACCTCTCGTTCATCCTCCAGGTGATACATCTTGCTCACCTCATACATGGCGAAAGCGGTATCATAGTGCGCCCCATTCCATACCTCGTGTATTTCTCGCATCAAGTGCCAATACTTATCAGGATGTTTCTCTTTCATTGCATCCAATACCTCTGCCATCTCCTCTATACTGCCCCATAGTTTTTCCCTATCATTACTCCTTTCATAGTAACTTTTCAGCATCTCATATATGTTCATCATTTTACACCTCCTTATTTTTGAAATAAATCAATCAAATCTTCAACATCTTTTGTGCCGAATTTCACAGATTTTATATCACCTAAAAGGATTTGCCATAACACTCCATCCGGCACCTCAATCTTAACACTTGCCTTATCGGTCACTATCCGGAAGGCTCCCATCTGGTACTCCCCTGATGGCATACCCTCAAAAATGTCTATCACCTCACTCCTCATATCTCCGATGTCTATATTTCCATCTTCATCAGTTAGAAAGGGCATAATAGGCTCTATTTTGCCGATATTCTGCTTTATAAGATTGTAGATACCTTTCTTTATCCTTGGGGCAAAAATAGCCATCTGCGGATTACCTGCAGCAAGGGCATCAATCTTCATCTCTACCCAGGTCTTAATGTTTTTTAGTAATTCTTCCATACTCTATTTCTTTTTAACTGATTTGAGAAATTCCGCATAAGTAGCCTCCGGATGTTTCTTTGAATAGTCCTGCCATAAGCGGAACATCTCCATCTCCTTGTTTGTTTCCTGGATAACCTTCTTCTTCGCTACTTGAACACAATCATATATTTTCCCAAGCAACTCTTTACCCCTGTCAGTAGCCTCTATGTGAGGTTTAATGAGGTGTAAAATCTGCTCACTAACTAATACCTGTAATTGCTCTTGTAATGATAGGTATTCGTTATCATTCATTACCCTTACTTTTTGATCTTCAGACAAGGGTGCAATCTCTCCATCTATTTTATCCCATAGTGGGGTGCGACTTGATGATTGTGTTTCCACCTTTCTGCGGTATTCTTCAATGATTTGAGATTGGTTTTGTTTGTATGCTCCCAACAAAGGATCATTATTTATATCGAACATTTTAATCATTTTTTAAGGTTAATAAAAAAGGGCAGCCGGAGTGACTGCCCCATTTATCAATTAGAATTTGCGAGTACCGCAACAGCCACATAGAGGATTATCAGTTGTCCTCTTGGTTGATGTAGCTGCTGGTGTCATATCAGCAACATACAAGGGTTGGAAATTACCATTGAGATAATCTACAATCTTATTGTCTGCACAGCACCTTCTCTCAGACTCCAAATCAATCTTATCATAGATTAGTTTGGTGCGATAAGGTTCAACGGCTGCCATTACTGCCTCGTTAGTCTCAAGGCGATTGATGCGGTTCATCAAGGTTGTGTAAAGATTGAATTTTTCATTCACATCTTTCTCTCTAAACGCATTGAGTTCTGAGATGTCACGAAGACGGTTTTCATACAGAGCTTTTGTGAGTTCAAGATTATCCTGGCACTCCTTCTCTTGAAGGGTGTAGATTGTAGGCTGTCCATCACATCCTGGATTATTACAGCCTCCTCCAACAAAACCTCTAAATAAAGGATTATTTAATACTCCTAATCCCAAGCCAATGCCACCCAGGGTTAGGGCGGTATTGATTTTACCTTTGTCATTGTGTTCAGTTTCCATTTTTTGTGTTTTTTGTGTGAGAACTTCGGGCATCTCACTTCTCCCCTCATTGCAATGATTATTCTTCCATATATTCTTCGACCATCTTTATGAAGTCCTCCACACTTCGACAGATGGCATATTTGTAACCTTGTCTTTCAAGTTCTGCGTGATATTCTTTCTGATGCTCCGATTGCTTACCCGCTCTTGTCTTCATTTCAATAAAGAGTGCGTGATAACCTTTTCTCGGCACCAGAAGGCAGAGATCGGGGAATCCTGCTCTCACTCCCATCTGTTTGAACTTCGCAGCCTCCAAAACATTGCGATGTCCTCCGTTGGGTGAGTGATGCAGAAGTCTGGCATAAGACCCATACGCGAGTGAAAACCACCTCACGCATCCAATCTGTAATCTATCTTCCAACCCTTTCATACTCTCCGTTTAATTAGCCATAACAGCAGTCCTCCGAGGATTGTGAAAGCAAATATTTTGCCGAGAACAATCCAAAATGACTGCATCTGTGTTAGAAATGCGACCTTTTGAGGTACAATCTTCTGAAAATACACTCTTTCGTGACTTATAGCCATCGGCATCTGCACTTTTATCGGCACGAGGTCTTTTTTATTTGTAAGTCTATGGTGGAGTTTATTGTTCTCGATCCAGGCATCAGAAGTGGCTACATCTGTCTCCAGGTGAGAGGCAGAGTCCGCTACTGCGTATACCACACTATCCCTCATCTGCACCTTGATGATAGTATCTCTCACAAAGACACTATCCACCCTCTCTACATAGATGCTATCTCTCTGTCCTACTACGGGACACCTCTTGCAAGGGCCACACGAATATAGAATACAGATAACGATTATAAATACCGCTACCCAGCCGATGAGTTCTATTATAGCATGTAATCTCTTCTCTTTCATTTCCTTATTACTTGCTGCCTACTTCTGGTAGGTCTATATGATAAGTGTAAGAATGTGGGGTATAATATCGCTTGGTCGAATATCAGGCCAGAAGATAATAGACACGATAGTAATGCTTTGGGATTCTCACATTTGATGTCTGCAGCCAGGCCATTCATATGATCCGAGGTAGGAGAAGAGTCGGGGAGAAGATCATTGAGCTCTTTGACGCGAAAACCGCTTTCAACGATCATCGGTTTGCCATATAAACTCCTTAATGGTTGGAGTAACTTGGTGCATAAGAGGGTGATATTCTCCACAGCCTGTTCTGATGGAGTATTATCTATCCCCAATCTTTCAGCAGTATCACTATCTATAAACTCCGATAGTGTAAAGTTTTTAGTTATCTGCATCTTTCTTCTCCTCCACTTTATACTTGTAAGTACCCTTCTTTGGCTCCCTCTGGGGACAATCTTCCTTTAGGCAGATGTGAGTTTCGGCAAAGGTGACACGATACATTAGGGAGTTTAACATCTGCTGCATCCCAATCATCTTCTTATGCAGAGTCACTATGTGCTGCTCTGCAAACTCTACCCTCTTGGAGAGGTATTCAAACTTCTTAATATCCGTTTCAACCTCTTCTTGCCTTGTTTGTTCGTGAGCCTGGGCCGTTTTTTCGCCCTCTTGTCTTTTCTTCTCACGAAGTGTGACCCATCCGATGACACCTCCGGAAAAGATAAATGTTGCTATAATGCTTACAATACTACCCCAATCCATATCCCTATAAAGTATTTAGGGAGAGTGCTAACACCCTCCCATTAGTTACACAATCTCTGCCTCTATTGTTCTCACGATCTCATCCAATATAGTGGCAAAATCACCATCTATCCATCCGTTTACATTCTTTTTGAATTGCCCGTTATCCATTCTGGTGCATGAGAATGTAAAGTTCTTGTCCATAGGCATCATTGTTGTCTCCTCGTTCTCCTTAAAGACAGAGCCACCCTCCAATCTCTGTACCTTATTTTCGGAATTAATAGTGATAACATTAATAGTGCATTTTAGCCCATTTGAGAGCATCATCTCTCTGCACTTATACTCTTTCTTGATTAGGTCCAATTTTCCCATATTCCTTTATTTTATTGCGTTAATAATTGCTGTCTGTACGATATATGAGGGGTAGAATTGTTTTACATTGTCCTCTACAATTTTTACTTCCTCATCGGTCAGTTCGGTATGCTTAGCTACAACTCTAATTTCCTCTTTGCCTGTTTTTTCATCAATATATTTAGCCTCTTTCTCTGAGTGCCAAATTTTCCTTGCGAGTTCTACCACATCCAAAGTCTTACCTTGTGAATAGAGAGCATTAGCAAAGTCCTTACGGATGTTTAGTTTGGCCACAGAGCCATCAATGTTTTCAATCTCAATTTCGTTGAAGTTTACTTTTTTCATCTTCTTTTTTTATTAAAGTTTTTATTGAAATAACCATTACAAATATAGTGCAAATATGTACACTATGAAAGGTATAATGGGGTGTATTACCACCCCTTTATATCACTCACTCCACATCTTGTATAGTAGCACTATTGCAATAGCATTGAGTACTACATTAGCCACCGCCAGGATGATATTGAACACATCACCTGCTACACATAGTTTCACAAGCACAAGAATTGCTACAAGTGCCATCAAGAAAAGGAAGAATCCTTTTACTGTTGAATTTTTACCTACTATCATAATATTAGTTTTAATAAGGTTGTTATTCATCTTTGGGTGAGTACAACTGCACATTGTCCACCTCTTTAGATGTAGAGCCAACTGTGATGGTTATATCCACCATTGTATTTTTATTATATGTTTCCCAAGAGGGTGCTGATGTTACCATCTCCACATTTACACTACTATATGCCCCTATGGTGATTGTTTTTGTGGCAAATGATCCACTCATAGACCCGACAATATATGCACTATCTGGTTTTGCAGTGATGGTCACTGACTGACTACTACTGCCATCATTGGTAATATTGATTACCATTGATAGCACCGAGATACGATTGCCCGAAAATGACACATTCTTGCTAACAAGACCGCCATAATTAACTTGGTCAATAGGGGTAGCTTGTGCCTTGATGTAGACCTCTAATGGTGCTTGGTGGAAAGTAAACACATTGCCATTATAATCTCCTAATCTCAATGCTTGGTTGCTCTGGATTGACAACCCAGAAGTATCTGGGATAATAAATGGGATTATCTTGTATGTACCTGTAGAATAGGGGAGCCTTGATGTGATGAAGTCTGCTGATATGGCAAAGTCCTTAACCTCATCATTTTCTCCAATCGTATCAAAAGTAAACTGCGTACCCGATGCTGCACATAGCATATACGCATACTTATCTGCGTTTGCATCATTGTAGTAATCAAGGTAAAAACCTAATCCTATTTTCTTCCTATCCAATCCACTCGGCATACATCCCCATAGATGGATGTAAGGTTGTATCTCGGTGTAAAAGTCTGCCATAATCATTCGGAGAGGTTGTGAGTTTAACACCTCTCCATTGGTGGCATTAGCAAGGGATAACTTACAAGGGGTGTCCGAGTTCTTGTTATATCCAAGCAAGTCAAGGTAGCGGTATGAATACCCTGCATTGCTACCTTGTTGTATGGCAATGTTCCATTGTCCTCCCCCCGATGCTTTATTCTTGATTGCATTGACAAGACCGCTTGTTATCATACCTCCCCATCCCCAATCGGCAGACCTCCTCTGGTTGTCGGATATGGTCATATCGGAATTTTCACCAAAGTCAAATGTTGCCCTCATAGGCTTGTTCCAAGAGTTTACCACTATCTTGCCATTGTCATAACAAGCCTTAAGGTCATAAGAGCCATATTCCAAGATTTGTGCGATGTCTGTATCTGTTACCTCATTCTGCACCACTCCATTAACGATTGCCATAATACTCTCTTTTTAATTTATCCAATTCTTCTTCAAGTTGTTTAATCCTTGTTTCGTGGTTCTGTGCCATAGCCACGATATAAGGAATAGCCCTATTGTAGTCTATACCCCTATACTCTCCCCACATCTCACTACCACTATTAGGGATAAGAGCCTCATAGTCTTGTGCAATAAATCCCTGACTCTCACCATTGAGCCAACTACATAACTCGGTTGCCTTTGCGTTCCAACGGAAAGTGATAGGATTGAGTGCCATAATGGTAGCCAATGCTACCTCGGTGGTAATGGTCTTAACATCCTCTTTCAATCGGATATCGGAGGCATAACGGGCGGCGATACCACCTGTGACGTAGAGGTTACCATTGCCATCCAACCAAGCAATATCAGTGTTTACACCTTGATTAGACTGAAAGAATGTCAATCCTTTGGTGGTTTGGGCGTAGATGCCATAATCCCAATAGTCATCAGTAGTTGTCCTTCTGATAAACCACAACTTATATGATTCTGATGCAGAGCCAGTAGTATCTCGTAGATAGACATTTCCACCAAAAGATGCACCCGATGAAGATATGCTACCTGTTGCAAGATTGATGGATGCAACTGATTTAAGAAATGACCCCGTTGTAGGATTGTTACGGGTAAAATATATAGTATCTTGCCATTGGTATATCTCCGACATATAGGTAGGATTATACCCATTTGGCTTATCGGTGTCTCGGAATAGCGTACCATAGGAGGTAATCCTCGCTTGGTCCCCATCTACATCTAATTTAGTAAGAGGTGATGTAGTGCCTATACCGACATTGCCACTAAAGTTTCCATTCACACCATAGATATTAGACCAAGGAGTGTTCTGTGTGCCTAAATTAACATCTACATTAGCCCCCCTTAAAACAGCAGAAGATGTTATTCTTAATTGAGCAGTTCCAATGGTTGCTTGACCGTTCACATTGATATTGACCGCTGAACCACTTGGGGCGACAATATAGTTTGCGTTTGTTCTTGAGAAGTTAAGAATTGCTTGTGTTGAAGTCGTCCCTGTAATTGTTATAGGGCCAAGAACACCCATAGTGCCATTTACATCCAACTTGTATCCATTATCCGTTGGAGTACCTATTAGGACATTGCCGTTAGCATTGTATATAGGTGCATAACTCCCTATATTACCAGAGTGTATAATGGTATTATTGTTGTAATATGGTGTACCATCGTCCTTGATTCCTATAGATGAGGTGGCAACTACACTATGCAAAAATACTCCTAATCTATACCCAGTGAATCCACTATTACCACTCCACCCGATATTGGCTTTATTTGCACCATTGGTCTGGATTCTCACTTGCGTTAAAGTAGTATTGGTATTATCAATTATCAGTGGTGTTTGATTGTCGCCAGCTTTAATTTCACCCCCACTCAAAGGCAGATACCCACTCATATCTCCACCACCTTGCACTGCCTCATTGACCCATACACCATCCCTATAGGTCAAGACTTGTCCATTGGTGGGAGAGGTGATAGTGACATCATTGATGTCCGATAGGCTGTTGATAGTAGGGGTAACAGGTGTATCTCCCCAATCACCTTGATATCTCGCTGCTATGCCTCCCCTTGCTCCGAGATTAGCCTTGGCAATGACCGCAGTCACATTACCTGCATCATCTGTCACAACCTCAAATGCCTTGTTAAAGAGTCCACCCAACTCGGACACCTTGACCCTCTTGGCCTCTTGCCACCTATCGGTATCAACAATGGCATAGGCATTATCTATGTCATCACTATCCATTGCGAAGTCAAGCTCATAGAGCCTTTTGGCATTACCCGCATCGTTGGAGAATTGTATCACTTGCCGACTACCACTCCCCACCTTGGTACCGGAACTGCTCTCCAATGGGGAATTGATCGTGGTCAGTTCTGCCACCTCATAATCGGTCACTTGTAGCATATTAGTCACCGACAAGGTGTTACTGATGACTGCTAATGATGCAGAGATAAGTGCATACCTCTCACCCTTATAGATGATGTTATTCCTGAAGGAGAATGGACTATCGGATATCATATCACCAGATAGAGCCATATAGTTGTCCTTATTGAAGTGTATATGCTCCCTTGCGACCAACTCCATCAAGATGTAGTTATTGATATCATCATAGTACCTCTTGAAGTTGGTTAGTGGTAGTCCGTTGGAGTCAAAGAAACCTCCGGCATACGCAAAATAATCACCTTTGCCAACCGGAACTTGTCCTATCTCTAACTCCACTCTGCCATTAATGTTATGTTTGTCGCTGACTTGCAGTCTGGATGCTATCTCCCCATTATCCAACTTATATGCGATGCGGATGTCACGAATCTTACCAAAGAATACATTGTCCGGAACCTCGTTTTTCTCTCCCCAATAAACATTACCAATGTAGATTCTCAACTCACCATCTTCAGTTAGATTATTGATGGAGATTGTCACCTCTTGCTCTTGATCCCAGGTACCTTCATCATCCCATTTACAAGGACTTGTTGTGAAGTTTACTCGTGCGAATAATGACTCTAAAAACGCATTGGTATCATCTTCTATATCCGCCCATCCGTATCTTGTCATAAACCTCTCCTTGCCGGTAGAATCTACAAAAGATACAAGAAATTGATATCTCAATTCATATTCGAGGATGTGGTCTTTCGTATCATCCGAACCGCAGAATAGATTACCTATGCCCTTATATGTACTATTTCTCAACCTCCTCAAGGTGTTATTAAGATACATCTTAACTTCCATTGGAGCAGAAGAACTTTTTAATTTTTTCTTCCATATAGCAGCACCCGCATTGGATAGAGCAGGAAACATTGAACCCTCTGCTCCATCCTCTATACCTTCCGCCCACTCATATGGATTAGCGAAAAGCAGATTAGATAATTTAGAATTGTTTGTCCACTTATCCGGCAGCTGCACATTAGGGATAAAGGTTAGACCGCTGCCAATCTGCTCCTTGGTTAAGTACCCATCAAAGAAATCTTCTATCAGTCCATAATCCTGGTTAATTGTTACATCCTTCCAAGCGGGTAGTATCTCCTTGAATCCACTCTTATTAATGAAAATTGCACTCTGTGTAGGGAAAGAAGGTATATCCGATAGAGATGTAATGATAAGGTTGTTATACCCATTATAACGCATCTGGCAACCTAATCCGGTGAGTATCATCTCCACGATCTCCTTGTAATTCTTCTCCACGAATAACTCGGTATTCACCCATATATCATCGCAGTCGGTTACCTCGCTTATACCTTTACCCTTGGCAATAGATACCTTGCGGACATCCCAATTAATATATTGAGGGCATCCTACTTCCGAGAGCAATTCACCAATAAAGGTTTCCATATTCTGCAGTCCTTTGGACTTCAAAAATTGGAACTCCTCTAACCTTCCGAGGTTATCCCTTGCTATAAGATTGATGGTGTTCATATATGCCAAATTCTCTTGGTAACTATCTGATGTAAGGTAACCACTCCACTCAAGTGTACCATCTCTGGAGAGGTCTACCCTATACATCGTTGCATCGGGAGTAAAAAACTCCGATGTATCAATCTGTCCGGTATCAACAATAGAAAAGGATAATGAACTGCCGATGATAGGTGCAGTAATCCCATCTCCATCTATTGATATGACAATACTATCCGCAACAAGGGCATCAATCTCTATTGCATTGCCGGTGTAATTCTTCTTGTATATTGCCAGGGAAATAGAACCTTGCTTTGTTTCAATCTCCTTATATAACCATCTTCCGTATGCCATAATTATCTCCTCTTATTTTTCTTATAATTCTCATTTGCAAGATAGATGTCTTGCCCCTTGATAACTCCGGTCACTTGCACCTCTTGAGTCTGCGATTGCGTGGTCATATCCACACCATACGCACCACCCATACTACCACCTCCGGCAAAAGAATAAGATTGTGACTTACTACCACCATTCTTGGCAATAGCACCAAGTCCTGCCTTTGCAGCCACACCTATTGCCACAAGAGCAGCACCTGCTGCAATAGCCACATAAGGGTTAAGACTTGTAAGAGCATCCTTGACACCCTCTACGGCAACACCTGTGGATAAAACAAGTGTACCGGCAGAGATTGCCATATCTGCAAGAGGAGTGAGTAGAGCAGCCACCATAGCACCGGCATTAATCTCCTCACCTTCCGCTATTGACTCGGCAAGGTAACTCAATGAATCAACGACACCACTAACAATGGCATTATTGAACATATCCGAGTACATTGCTGTTTCCATCACAGACTCCTCCATCCTTCGGTTGAAATCTTCCAACTCGGCAAGTGCAACATCCTTTTGTTTGCGGATATGTTTTGCAGTTTCTGCAATATGATCTACTCCCTCGGTACTGACACCAGGCATAGATAACCCCTGGAGAGGTGATAGAGGAGCAAGTGCCTCTCTACCCGCAGTCGCAACCGCAGTACCTCCCGTAGTTCCCATTCCTTGTTTGAGAGATGAGAGCATCGTTACCATCCTTGTTGTTTCTCGGTAATACTGCGCACCCGCATTCTCCATCTTCACAAGAGCATTGACATAGTTCTGCACCATCTCATCATTACCGAGGTCATACTTGGTGGCAAGGTCAGCAATGGCTTTCAACTCTTCATTAGTAGTCGCAGTTAACTCTGCTCTATTCTGCTCTAATAACTCTGCCTTCTCTTTCCATCCTCGCCTTGCTTCTCCTGTGGATTGTGACTCAAACACCCTTGCATTCTCTATCTCCCTATTAAGTGATGCGAGTGTATCCCTATAGGCTATGGCTTGTTGTATCTGTTCTCTATTGCCATTATAGTTCTCCAGGAAATACTCAAGGTCTGCATCAGTCATCTTGGTGCGTTGTTGCAGAATCTGCTTGTAAGCATCAGCCTCTTGTTTGGCAACATCCTTACGCATCTGCAACAATTCTTGTTCAAGAGCCATTGCTCTCTCTCCTGCTGCAATTCTCTGCTCATCAGTCAGAGATACATCACGCATCTGCTGCTTGTACTTCTCTATCTCGGTCTGCTTTTTTGCCTCCTGGATAGATAGAGAGTTATTCCTCTCAAACAATTCATCAAGGGACATCTGCACCTCCTTTGCCACCCTTGATGCCTCTCTCATATCCGCTATAAGATTATCCCATCCGGCACCACTTCCGATGCGAGAAACAAACTCGTTATATGCTGCAGTCAGTCCGGCAGTAAACACACCCCATTTATCACCGATAACCTGGGTTTGTTTTACCATATCCGTTCCCAACTTGATAACAGCAGCACCTACTGCTGCCCAGGCTGCCTTGACCGCAGTAGATACCTTCTTGACATCCTCTCCGAATGTTTCGGTCTTGCCTTTTGCCTCATCTATACCGGCCTTGAACTCCTCGTTCTTAAGGCCGAGTTTGACCCATAATTCTCCTAATACTCCCATCTCTATGCTTTCTTAAAAAGTTTCAAAATCTGCTCCTTCTCTCTCTTGGTAACTACATCATATGTCCTATGTTTATTTATCTGCTCTTGCACTAACTCATCGGTAGGTAGTGGATACCACTTGCGGATATTTCGCACCTTCGCACCCTTGGTGGGAGTGAGGAGGTAATGGTTGTATGCTAACATCCTGGTTCTCTCCCATTCCCGATGTTCCCTTAACTGAAATGCTTTCATGAGCAATAGATACTCGCTATATGTTACCTCATAATAGGCTTGATATTCAGTTTTTCCACACTCTCCAACAAGGAACTCAAGCATATCCTGAAAGTCCTTGGAAAAGTCTATCTTCTGCTTTTTTACCTTTTTTTTTTACTCTCGGCACCTTTCGCTTGGAGTATCTCCGATGGTGTCTTGCCGGTAAGGAACTCCACGATCAATGTACCTAACTCACCGAATCTCTCTCCATTTTGATACGCCCATATGTCAAAGTCCTCAATACGCAAAGGTGGCTCTCCCTTCTCTCTCCCATCATAGACCTTCTTATCCCAGCTCACCAAGTATGCCAGATAGATTATCCGGATATACAAGTCCCTCACCTCCATTTTATCGTTTGCATCTCTCACCTCAAGGGAGAGTTTCCTCTGCTTTGCGATTAAAAACATAGAAGGGAGGAATAATAAAACCTCCTCCCCCCCATTGATGTTGATTGTTTGCCTTGGATTAATCATTACGCAGTTACTTTGTTTAATGCACCATTACCCTGTATAGAGAAGTCACGAGATACAACACCACCTCTCTCCGATGATTCGGAAGCACTCTCAACAAATCCTTTACCTTTGAATCCATCGGCAGTGGAGCCAATAAGTACTTCAATCTCATCTCCTTCCATAGCACTATCAAGGAATGCTATTTGTGAGGCATCTGTAGTGTCTGCGTTGGCGGTCACCGATAGACTCCAACTCTTGGTTGATGATAGTTTTGTATCCCAGTCTGAATCCTTGTCCGAGGTATCAATAAGTGCATTATTGATAGTAAGAGAATAATTCTGCTCACCCTTTACTACTGTATTGGTGTCGCTATTCACCAAGTACACCCTTCTGTCTTTTCCTGCTATTGCCATAATCAATCTATTTTAATGTGGTTAATATTCTATAATTATTTCTTATCCTATGGATGAGTAAGTCAGCCTCTCCCGATTCGGTCATATCACTTGACTGCACAAGAGTTATCTCTGCTGCTCTCCACCTCTCCATCTGCAAGGTATCGCACCCACATATAGCAGATGAGATGGTGTCCGCTATGGTTGCCACCTCCTCATAGGATGCGTTGCCTATTATCTCCAGGTAGATGGACACCTCTCGCACATCATCCCCCTTATCCTGGATCTCATTCTCATAAGCCTCGGCAATCTCTACCCTTGGGAATAGATTACCCCCAATAGTGAATTGTAGCCCTAAAATCTTCGCTACAATCGCTTTTCTCACATCTGCCTTACTGCTTATATACATATCTGTTAAAGTTTCTCTATTTCCTTGTTTATCACTTCTTGCATAAATTCTTGAATCTTGGCTCTATGCTCTTCGTATGCTGGTTCAAGGAAGGGATGAGCCTCGGTGCCATTATCTGCTATCTCCTTCGCTATTGCCCAAGCAATGCTATCTCGATCTTCTTCCTTGCCGATTCGTTTCTTCTTCAGCCATTGTTTTATCATCTTCACCGGAGGCATCCCTCCAGCCTTACGGCCATATTCAACAGCACCAGCATAGTGACAATCAAATCCTGCCTCTACACTATCATCACTCTTTTTAAGAACTTTTCCGGAATTACGAAGAAATGCTGTTGCTATGCTCCCATTCTCCTTCAGTTTCTCCTGTGCTTTCGCTATGATCTGCATCCCAAACTTGATGAGTCCTTCGGTGGATGCCTCTCTCACTCTCTTATCCAGGACACCCATCCTTTTGGTTAAGTTCTTCACTGACTCCTCATCTATGTACAGATAATCACTCATCGTTTGGTTGCTACTATTCGCATAATCTTATGCTTGTTATCTACATCTGTGGCACTCTCCACCACCATCATCTGGTCTTTCCACTTAATAAATCGTGGTCTTTCGGCCACATAACGCATCGTGAACTCATACGATTCAATGGATGCCGGAGCATTGTAGTACATCTTCCTTGCATCACTCAAGGACTCCACCTTTGCCCACCTGGTAGCATATTGCTCCGGCTTGTCTGCCTTCATCGTTCCATAGGCATCCGGAGCCATCGCCCCACGATAGAGGGACACCCTCTCATTATATGTCCTGGTGGTTAGCATAGTTCAAGTGGTAATCGGTTAATAACTCTATTCTGCTCTTCAGTATTTCCATCATAGATAGCGAGTGCCAACTCCCAGATGGGAATCAGCATCCTCTCTATCTGTGCTGCATCCGGAATGGTGGTATATTCAATGGCCACCTTACCGATATATCCGGAATAAGTAAAATCAAGGGCAAACCCTGAAAAAGAAAAATCACACTCATTACCCTTGCTATCTGTCACCGAGACAACCTCACCGATAGGCAGCATCAGACGGATAGCATCCAAGGGTGCTATCTGCCGGATAGTACAAGGGATCAACGCTATATTCGTATATTCTTGGATGCGGAGTGCTGCATCCCGAAGAGCCACATTAATGACATCCTCATTACCCTCATCTATCTTTGCCCATACTTTGAAGGCATCAGCCCTCAGAGCATCTATACTACCTATCTGTTTGTAAGTCATCTCTACAATTATTTAACGATTTCCCAATAACCTTTAGCAACCATCATCTCGGCCACCTTGCGAGGTTTCTTTAACTCTGCTCCTTCTGCCAGACCATCGTGCGCCTTGACTACCTTAATGGTGGCAATCGGAGAGGGAGCCTTTCCCTGCTTTTTTTCGGCAGGGATGACATCCTCCTTATTCTCAAGCACTACCTTTTCCATTGCTCTTTATCTTGATGGTTAGGCAGTAATAGCACCGATAGCAGTAGCAACATCAGCAACATAGATCACACCTTTCTTCGCTGCTGCACCGATAACTACCTGAATAGACTTGCGGAGATATACACCCCAAGCATCTTCTGCTGCGATGCGTGACACCTCAAGTTCGTATTGGTTGCCCTCATATAGAGTTACGCAAGATGAGTCAAGCACAAGCACCTCTGTATCAGCAAGAGTAACTGAAGGCACAACTTTCACCTGGCCAAGCATACCATTTGCCTGGTTGTAGATGTAGTTACCAGCAGTATCTTTCAATCCTCGAAGGGCAGCAAGTTGTTTGTATGATACAAATGCAAGGTTTGCGATGTAACCATTTTTAGCAGCCTGGCTAACTGCATCAAGAATAACATCTGCTACATTGGCATTGTTGTAGGTACCAAGAGCTGCGAATGCAGTAGCATTGCCTTTGATACCATACACCTCCGAAGGTTTTGTACCATCTGCACCGACACCGGTGAATACAAGGTTATCAGCCTTTGCTTGTAGTTTGCTATATGCGTAGTTTTTAGCCCAGTCTGCAACAAGGGGAAGGAAAGATTGTAACTCGCTTGAGATCTTCAAGAAAGTGCCGATTTTAGCAAAGTTTCTCTGCTTTTCGGTAACGGCATATGTACTCTCAGTACCTGATGCGATCTCCGAGATATACCCGGTCTTATCTACATCATTACCTTCGAGCCAAGCGACCTTTGTTCCTGTCCTCTGAACGCGAGGAAGGTTGGTCAAGAAGGCATAAGGTAGAATAGGTGCAGCATCTACACCTTGTGCCTGCTGAACACCGAATGAGTGGTTAGTAACATCTGTGGTAGCGAATTTCAAAGAAATGCAACCATCGTTTTTCTTCATCATTGCTTCAATGTCCGATTTACTCTCGATCAAAGCAGCATCAAGAGCAGTTGCGAAGTCTTTTACTTCTTTCTCTTTTTTCTTCATCTCCTCGATCTTCGCCTCAAGATCTTTGATTGAGTTGTCAAGGTTATCGATAGAAGTCTGCATCTTCTCTGCATCTTCTTTCCCCTCTTTCATCTCCTGAAGTTTCTTCTCCAAGTCTTCTCTTGCTGCAGTCTCTTTTGCCAAGTCCTCTTGCAGTTTTTTCATCAATTCATCCATAGTCCTATGATTTTGATTGTGGTTAATAATGTTATTTTGATTTTCTTCTTTTTTCTCTTTTTCTAAAAGTTTCGCCTTTGGATTGGCTGCCCTTGATACCAGACTAATTTCATACAGATAGATAGACTTGAGCAATCTCTTATTTCCTTCTATCGGTTCTGCATCAATGACTCGGTAGCCTATTGAGAACTCATCAATAGCACCATCCTCCAGGAGTGCTGCAGCATCCCTACCTCTGGTAGTGTCGCTGATCTTCGCCTCGAAGTATAATCCCTTCTCATCCTCCCTCATCTCGGTGATAACTCCTATCACCTCTGATAGATCGTGTTGCCAACAGAGCTTTATCCTCTTGGCATCATCCATCTGAAGGAATGCTGCGAAGGCTCCAGCCTGTATAATATCCCCATACGAGTCTTCATTTCCGAAGTATGCTCCATACCCCTTGATGTACAGACTCTCACCCCTCTTCTCTGATTTGAGTTCGCGTATAAGTAAACTCTTATATTCTCTATTCTCTGGCATAGTATTTTTTTATTGTTCATTACAAATTTCGTTCATAAATAGTTAATAATGTGAGGGTTGTTCACTCTGTAGAACATAAAAAAAGGGAATAGGACACATTTTGCACCCTATCCCCCAAAAAGGAGAACAAAAGAAGTGTTATATGACAGGATTCTTCGGAAGGTATATCAGCGAACAGGCACAATTTATCACCTCTGCTGCATCTGCTCCGTATGACTCATCCATCGGCTCGGACATCTTGTATCCATTAACAATGAATAATTCCCCTTGATCCAAAGTGATACCATCCATCACCTGGTGACTCTGCCTGGTATTATTACCGGATATAGACCAAGTTTTGGTATATTGTACACCGAGAGCATTCATACTCTCCGCCCTTGCTACATTCAAGGACTTCATTGTCTCGGTCTGTGCTATTCGCCTTACCTCCCACTCTCGGATAGACTTCCATTTATCTTCCACCTCGGCATACATCAGTTGTGTAACCTTCTCAATGCCTTCAGTCCTATTATCTTCATACACTCTCCGGCAGAGGTCTGCTAACCACTTATTGATGCTCTTGTTTGAGAGGACTATCCTTGCCCCCAGGTGAGTGCGAGTCCACTGCAAGATGGAATTGATATAGAGGTCATCCCCTTCCTCCTTGCGTGATAGAAAGTCATTAACAGTCTGCCTTGCTGCATCCACTCCGGTATTGATATACAAGTCCTCATACATCTTGTGCAGATATGGCTCCTCTATATGTACCTCACTATCCCATCGTGATGGAGGGACACCCTGCAGTCGGGATATAGCCTCCGATATGGCCTTACCCCTCTGCCTCTTCAATGCCCTCTCAAAGGCAAGGGACTTCTGCAAGGCTTGTTGTCTTGCTATTGCCAACCTTGCCCTCTGGGTAGATGATATTCGTTTCTTCATTACTCGGTAGGCTCATTAAAGTCATAGGACACATCCCCGAATTGAGTACCGAGAGGAATCATCGGTTCATTGGCATAGTCCTCCTCTATTTCTGAAAGTCCGAGAAGGTCTCTCTTCTCGTTAAGAGTGGCCCCTGCGAGGTTATATGCCTGGAGCATCTCCACAGGATTTGACTTCAATACATCCACCTTGTCGGTGTTGATGATGAAGTGTAACTTCTCTAACTCGGCATCATACTTGGGTGTCTTACCACTCCTATCCACCATAGCAAAGTAATGGAAATCTTCCAGGAACTGCTCAAGCAAAGGGATGGCTGCACTCTCATACAGGGCCTTCTTCGCCTCCTTCGCATTCTCATACTTGCTCTGACCATAGTAGAGATCTACAGGTATGCCATACGCGAAACATAATGCAGTTACACTTTCTTTGCTGCTATCAAGGATGGAGAGGTCTACAGGTGTATTACCTAACTGATGCACCTCTATGGCCTGGCGGAAGAATTTGTTTTTGTTTACATTCTTCTTGCTATTCAGTTCATCCTCTACTGCATCGGCAGTCTGTGGTACTACAAAACCATCCTTATCCCTTGCCGGTGTGATTATTGCTGACACACCGCCATTGGTGAGGGCAGTATTCAATCTCTCCTTTCCAGACTTTATGAGCTGCACATCATAAGCAGCAGCGATGAGGGGAGAAAAGCCATATAGAGAGGTACTATCAAGGTTGTAGATGAAGGATTGAAAATACTCCGAAGGTTTAATAGAATCGTGTATATCTCCGTTGATAAACACCCCTTTTATGATGTTACTCTCATTACCCTTGGCAATATTCACCTCTTGCCCAGACATCACATACATCTCGGAGATGTTTCCTCTATCCTTGCCGAGTGCCTTCTTCGCATATACAAAGGCATCACCGAACACAAGGTAGTTGGTTGCCCAGGCATAAAGGAAGGTCTTGAGTTTCATCCTGTCGTTTGGCCTCTTGAGAACATCCAGAAGTTTATGTTGCTCTATCACATTATCTTCAGCATCTACAAGCTCGATGTATCTACCAAGTTCACCTACTGCCTTCGCTATCCTATCAACGATACCAAAGATGGCGGTATTGGTCTGGTATGCCTCGAATAGTTGTTGTCTCTTGAATGATGCGAACTCCACCATATTAGTTTGTGTTCTCATCAACTGTCGGAGGTATTTATTCTCCGCATTTGCACCCTGATCATAGTACCCTTTCAGTTCTTTGATTTGTTCCTGGAGTGCTTTTATCTCACTCCCTCTGTTAAAAATCCCCATTTTCTTACACTTTTATCTTTTTTATACTCCGTTAGTTCAAAATATTAAGCACTCGCCATCGGCAAAAGTAATAATTTATCACCTTTCACCGAGCCTATTAGCAATTCCCAATCTGCGTAAATGTGTACACGATCCATAATTGATAGCATCCATCAAGTGGTCATTGCCATCTTGTGGCACATTGATGTATTGCGACTTATCGGTCTTGGATGTCTGCCATCGGTATGTTGTTCTCTCTGCGTGGATATTATCACCGACATAGCATACATTGAAATACTTGAGGTATTCAATCCTCCCCACCTTGTCGGTATTGACTGCCCCCATAGCATTGAGGTAGTGGTTAATCTTCATCTCCCTTATCTGCTCCGGTCTTGCAGGGTCACAATATACTTCCCCTTCTCTATTCTCAATGGCTCTACGAATCCTTCGGCACTCCTCATTGTCGGACATCTCTCCGATGAATCCCTTACCATCCCAGGTAATCTTGTTGCCATTGGTAAGGATATAATCTCTCTTCCTGGTGGCAATGTCATTGTGGATTACCCTCGCTATATCTCCGGTGAGCAACCCCCTCTCATATAGCAACTCCTTGATGTATAGTGTGTATGTGATAGGGTTGAAACATATACGCACTACTGCTGCCGGATCGTTGGAGAATCCCCAGTCCACCCCATACCAACAAGGTAGAGTTGTGGGGTAGTCTGCATCGGTTATCTGCTGCCAATCACGATATATGAGTCCTTCGGACATCTTCGCCCATCTGCCGAGCCAAATATTGTTGTAAAAGTTCAAATCAATCTCTTTTGCCTTCTCTGCAAGTGCGATGTATTCAGCCGGTAGATGTCTCATGTTGTCTTTGTATGTGGTGTGGATATAGGTTATGTTTCCTCTGCTCTCGTTGGTCACATCTCCTATACCATTCTCGGCAAAGAATCTCCGATAGATGAAGTGTTGGATGTCGGAAGGGTTAAGCACAAGCCATACCTGGCAAGTGGTATCATTAGACCTTATGGAGAGGTCAATGGTATCAAAGAGATTGCCATCCACTAACTCCTCACTCTCATCATTGACCCAGAGTGCGAGGTTAGGGATAGACTTGAGTGCTGCGGTATTGATGCCAGATGCGGTCTTTAGTCCTCGGAATAGTATCTTGGTGCCGGTTGCCAAGCATATGATTTGGTTCTCACTTGGGTGTACATAGAAATACTCATCCCATCCCAATCGTGTAATCTTGTCCACAAACTCCGGAATAATGGATGTCCTTGCATTGGTGAGGGTGTATCGTGTGAATAAGATAGTCACATTCTGCAAGGACATTGCCTTATAACACAATGCGGTGGTGATGGCAAAGGACTTTCCGGAACCTCTACCACCAGCCACCACTATGTATCTGCTCTTGGATGTGAGGAGTGGTTGGTACTTGCTATTCAGGTCTATCTGCCTCGTTTCCATCATCATCCTTTACGAAGTTAATGACCGCCTGGGGAGCCTCTACGATATTGACATCATTGGTCTGCCTTGGTTTACCGAAGATACGATCCATTATGTCCATAGCACAAGCCCATCCATCTTTTGACATAAGAGTCTTGACTGCTAACTGCAGAACGAATCCGTATGGCTCATCTTTAAGAATCTCATCATTGAGATACTCCATTGCTTTGGCTTTGTTTGGCTGCTGCAGGGCAAAGTGTAAGGTCTTATATATCTGTGGTCGGGCATCTCTTGGAATGTCCGCTATCAGTCTATTAAGTTTCTTTGGCATCCCTGCAGGATTACCCGAAGACCCTTTCAGCCATCTTCCTTTCTCATCTCTCATTTTTGTTCCTCCTTTTTCGTGACTTTATTCGTGACTGCACGAATAGTATTTGTTGTAAACTTCTTCCATCCATTCCTTATGGAAGTCATACACTTCTTTATTTTGCTCAAGGATATATTGCTCAATCCTTGCATTGTCGGACATATTACCAGAGCCTTCCAAGATAAAGTGTTTTTTATCCTTTGTTTTAATCAAAGCCACCTTGCTATGGTTATGTATGAATGCAGCTCTACATCTTGAGTCTTGCTCTGCAAAGTCCTTGATTATATGCACCCATCTTTCCGACTTTGTTGTATTGGTGAAAAAGTTAGAAAGGATGAATGTTATCTTGGGTATGATATTCTCTTGAACCATCTCTATTATTGTTTCCGCTATCGGTTGATTGATGCGATATATGGAGATGTAGACTTCTTGAATATCGTGTTCCTCCAGGATGTATTTTATCAAAGCAAAGGCATTAAAAGCCTTCTCGGTAATTATCCGGTATTGCTGATTCTCTGAAGGCAGTTTGCAGAGGTCAGCAAGGTTCTTTGCTCTGGTGTATGCAAGGTCATTATATTGTATCTTGCGTGATAATGCCCTTTGGTTTATAGCAAGGTCATCAATGGTGGAGTGTGCTTTGTCCTCCGCCCATTGAGTATTCCATTGTATGTCTATGCTATCCCAACTCATCAGTTAATCTTTACTGCTTGTTTTCCTGTTAGTTTCTCCCATCGTGCAATAATCACATCGCAATAGTGAGGGTCAAGTTCCATCATATAGCACTTGCGGTTAAGTTGCTCACAAGCCATCATCGTACTTCCTGATCCTCCGAAAGTGTCAAGTACTGACTCTCGTTCTCTGCTACTATTAAGAATGAGTCTACCTATCAATTTTAATGGTTTCATCGTAGGATGCTCTCCGTTCCTGGTAGGTTTATTCTCATCTATTATTGTGGTTGGTATGGGACTCTTTAATATGCTTTCAAGAAGTCTTTTCATATCTTCTTTCTTCATTTTTGTGAGATCCAATTCTACCGAATCTTCTTGTACTGTTGTTTTTGTACGGCAATCAATAAAGTAATGGGTTGCCCCCTCTTTCCATCCGTATAGACAAGGCTCGTGTTTCCATTGATAATCTTGCCTTCCGAGTACCAATGCATTCTTATTCCAGATCAATTCTTGTCTTACTTGTAATCCCACTTTATTTAATGCTCTTTCAAAGTTTATATGTTCCCTTGATGCAAACCATATGTAAAATGCTCCTCCTTTTTTTAGAACCGACTCGCATAGACTGAAAGCCTTTGTTAAAAACTCCAAGAAATCATCCGAACTCATATTATCGTTTGCAATCGTTAGTTTATCTTTTGTCCCTCCCTGGTATGCTACATTGTAAGGTGGATCAGAGAGCCAGAGGTCTACCGTACCCCCCCCACGAGTTCTTCAACATCTTGACTTTCAGTACTATCCCCGCACATCAGTCGGTGTTCTCCAAGTTGCCATATATCCCCTTTCTGGCAGATGGATGGTGCTTGTTCTGCATCTTCCTCGGAGAAGTCATCCTCTTTTGCCTCCTTTGGCTCCTCCTCTGCTTTCCAATCAACCGACACGCCCCAATCCTCAAGAGGACACATCCCCCATTCATCTCGGAGGATGTCATTATCCCACTCACCATTGCTGACATTATCTCGGATGACAATCTCCCTCTCTCGTTCCTCGGTCAGTCCAGACAGAAGGAAGGTAGGCACTTGTTTCAGTCCTATCTTCTTGGCTGCCTTGTATCGTTGATTTCCGGCAATGATGACAAGTTCTCCGGTGCGATCCGAGAGGATTATCGGCCTTGCCTCAAAGTAGTCTGGATTATCGGTTATGGATTTGACAAGTTGCTCCATAGACTCCTTGCTAATCTTGCGAGGGTTGTTCTCCAGCAGTTTGAGGTCTTTGAGGTTTCGGTATTCAATATTATTTTTCATAATTCTCTAAAAAAAGATGGATTTTGCTCATAGTGGAAAGTTTCGGATAGTTCTCTCCATTAAGGATGCGTAGGATATTAGTGCGAGAAAGCCCCGTACCCTTTGCAAGGGCATAGGGGCAGCACTTACTCTCGGACATCATCCGCCTTATCTGGTCTTGCCATTGCTTGAGGTCAGCTCTCTGTCTTGCGAGATATTCATTATCTGTTATGTATCCTCTTTTCATCATATGTACAAAATTAGTTAATTATGTGATTATGTGATAGTTAATACTTTGAAATATATGTACACAAAATGTGCCACTAATTAGATTTGATGCTGATTTTTACAAATCCTCACCTGGTAGTCTATCTTTCACCTTGATCCAATCTTCTGCTTTCATTTTTCAATCCATTTAAGCAATAAATAAACAACACCGACAGTGACAACACTTATTACTATTTACTATGGCAATCACCACTGACGAAAATGCTACTGATAGCAAACTCCAATCAAATCCTCCTTTATCAAAAATAAGGGTCACGAAAGCAACGGTTAAAAGGAATAGAAAAATTATTACTACTGCTATTATTATTTTCATTTCTCTTTTCATTTTTTTTCCTCCAATTCTTTAACTTCTACTTTCCACCTACCTTTGTCCTCTACATCAAAATCACTTTGTATTAATTCTTGTAGATATTTTTCTCCATTACCTAAAAAGTCACATTTAGGCATTATTATTGTCACTTTGTACTCAATCTTTTTCATACTCTTTAATTCTTTTACCTAAGTGGATAATAAATACATCTTCATTTGGTGCACCCCATTCTGGCTTTCCTTTACCTATAGTGATTTTCTCCAATTCAAAAGTCATTGTTCGCTTTGTGTAACCGTAGGAGAACTTGACGTGGGTATAGTCTTTAGGGTAATGTTCGCAAGGGTTAGTCCATTTGCCAAGCACTATTTTCCTGAATACTATCCATTCATAATCACTCTTCAATGCTTTATAATCTATCAATCGTTTCTCCCAATACGGCTTAATCTCTCTGTACTCCTCGGTCTTTACACCGCTCTCAATCATTTCATACCACTCTTTTTTGAGAGGTAGGCAAAGTGTTTTATTATTTATCTTCATACTCTTTAATT
Source organism: Bacteroidales bacterium (assembly GCA_017630155.1). Taxonomy (GTDB): domain Bacteria; phylum Bacteroidota; class Bacteroidia; order Bacteroidales; family UBA932; genus CAAGNP01. Next base: position 117,684 of record JAGBVU010000001.1, on the reverse strand, counting down.
TTTATCGTGGCGAGGTTGTAGTCGCAGCAATCCAAAAAAGATGATCCTCCACAAGAAAATCCCTCTGGACATTCGCAGCAATTAGTCATTCCCTCCTCCACCTCAATTATGAATTTCTTTGTTGCCATATAAAATCCCATTTTTAACAATTCTTTCCCCTCTTTTTACATTTGAGGTGCAATATGAGGGGATAGAATCAATTTTCACTCAATAATCATCCAATCCTCTGAAAGAATATCAGTCTGCGATGCCAACCATCCTGTAAGAATCTTATTGTCGGCATTCTTCATGCAGATAGTTCCAAGAGCTTCAGCTTCTCCTCCGTTAGCATTCACAATCTCTTTTAACATTGGGTCTTTACACCACTCAGCTTTGATTGTTGTTGCTGGTTTCAACCATAGGTACATACCTTTACCATTCCAACCCTCTCTGGTTACTTTTTTGCCTTGTTTTAGAGCCTCAATAGCAGCTCCGAATGTTTGTTTACTCATATTATTTTATATTAAAATAAGCTCTGATACTGTCATCTCTTTTCCTCCGATCTCTTAAATCCAAGTAGCCAAAGAGCAAATCTCACTCTTAATGGTAACTTTTTATCATTGGAAATTATTCCGAGTGGATATGCACATATTGTGTCAATAAATTTATTGGTGTATTGCATCATTTTTCCTCCTTAAACTCACCATCGACTAATTTATACCAAGTGTCACCCTTGATTCTCTCACCATCCACATACTCGGTCTTAACACACTTAGGAATTGGTCTATTCTTGTTAGTATCATACACCCACTCCGATAATGTGATCCAAGATCCCACCTTTGCCTTAGCGATTGAATTGTTACCGGCACAACATATAACACAATCCTCTCCTGTGCTATCTATCTGAGCATAGTCGCCACTTGAACCTATCTTAGCAGAGTAGCCACTTGAACCTATCTGAGCATAGTCGCCACTTGAACCTATCTTAGCATAGTAGCCACTTGAACCTATCTTAGCAGAGTCGCCACTTGAACCTATCTTAGCAGAGTAGCCACTTGAACCTATCTTAGCATAGTAGCCACTTGAACCTATCTTAGCAGAGTAGCCACTTGAACCTATCTGAGCATAGTCGCCACTTGAACCTATCTTAGCATAGTAGCCACTTGAACCTATCTTAGCAGAGTCGCCACTTGAACCTATCTGAGCATAGTCGCCACTTGAACCTATCTGAGCATAGTAGCCACTTGAACCTATCTGAGCATAGTAGCCACTTGAACCTATCTTAGCAGAGTAGCCACTTGAACCTATCTTAGCAGAGTCGCCACTTGAACCTATCTTAGCAGAGTAGCCACTTGAACCTATCTTAGCAGAGTCGCCACTATTATTCCCAGCTTTGACATTCTTTGGAGATGTTTTGTTAAGAATCCACTCTACCCCTATCTTAATGATGTCTGATAATTTCAGTTCTGCGATAATCTTGATCCGAGATGAACATATCTTCGTTGTATTATCTTCCCTTTGCAAATCTCCCGACTGCTCTACCTCGCAATATCGAGAATCAAGCATATCATAATGATCCCACACCTCCATTGGTGATTCACAAGCATGGAATCCCTTTTTACAGAGCTGTATATTATTCTCCTCATAATCTTTGCCGACTTCATACTGAAATCCTCTGCATCTAAGGTCTTTATCAAATCCTTTGTAAGTTCTAATTTTCTCCATTTTGTTTGTAATCATTAAATTTTAATTCATTTTCTTTTTCGTAGTCCTGACAATATCTGCCCTCGCACTCCTTTCGGGTAATAAGGCAGATATTGTCAAAACCTATGTGTGTGCAGTCTTTCATTCGCATAATCCGCGATATAGTGACATACAAGAATATCCCTCCTCTGGTTCAAACATATCTAACTGACAATCATCTCTTGTTACATAATCTAAAACTTCCTGTACAGTTGGATAACCACCCTTTATCGTTCTGCAAAACCTTTCAGGGATAAAACCTTTAACAAAGAAACCTGCATAGTTTAGTGCACCTCTACTTCTATTGGGTTCATTCACTTTCTTTTCGAGGTTAATCAATCTCTCCCTCATCTCATTATCCCTGGCCACTAACTGTATTTCTCTTTGTCTGCTCATAATACAAGGAAAGCACCCCACTCTTGAACACCCTCTCTCATATAGAGGATTAGGTCGCATCCCGTTTGTCAAAATGTAATCTATAACCTCTTGAGAAGTCCATCCGAAGATAGGTCTTAATAAAGAAGCATCGTGTGTTTCGCACCATTTCTTTACAGCTCTTTTGCGATATTGACCTTTTATTTTGTCATTGAAATATTCGGCAAAATACATACATTCAGAAGCCATCTTCGCTCTACTCTCACTCTCTTTTGCCCTTATGCCCTGAAGAATGATGAGATTATCATCTTGCTCAAGAATCCAATCAACCATCGGCTCTATCTTGAGTGTTTTCGTACAGGCTCTGCGTGATGGAACAGGGAAGCAGTGTGTTTCAAGACATAACTTCTCAAAGGTTAAATCTTCCCCACATCTTTTCTTGACAAGTGTAGTAAGTTTAACACCCAACTTGTCGCATACCTCTTTCACAAAGTTATTTGTCAAAGGATGCTCCCAGCCTGTATCACAGAATACAGCTTCCACTTTATCTGCTCCCCATCTATTTATTGCGTATATCAGAGTAGCTTGGCTATCCTTGCCACCCGAAAATGAAACTATAATTCTTGCCATATCATTTTAAGTAAAAACTATTTTTGATCTCCTCGTTCAAATAACCGCCATCTGGCATACTTGCAATAAACTCCTCAATCATCTGCTCCTTGGCTCCGGTATCATCATTTCCGCATCTATCTGCAATCTGAAGTATCACCCTTGCCAGGTAGTTCCCTGCTCTGCGTACCTCATCAAACTTATTACAAAAACCTTGACAGAAAGCATCCTCATAATCCCCCATAAGTGATTCATTGAGTTGTCTGCGGAGTTTGTCAATCTCTCCCATCATCCACTTATGCCTTTGTTTCTGCCTCTGCTTGAGAGTGGCACCTTTGATATTCAGGAGCCTTTCAGCCTCTCGCAGCAGGAGGTCGGATGCCTCAATGATGTTGTAGTAGGAGTTCACTACCAGAACGAGGTTCTTTTCCAATTCCTCCGGTGTCATTGTCTTTCTTCAATTACGAATTGAACACCTCTTTTATTTGCGATCCTGGTGGCATAGTCCTGACAATCTTCCTTTGTCCCCATATATCCGGATTCGTTGATCACCTTCCTCACCTTGATAGGCATTCCGTTAAGTTCTTTAACCACATCTTTGTAGTATGTGATAGTCCAATGTTTCAAGTCTTTTGTTTCCATTTTTTGTTAGTTTTTGAATTTATAATTGATTTTTTTAATACCGAGTTCATTTAGTTCGGCAATAATTTTTGAATTTAAGGCCATCTCTATTTGATTTCGCAAACTTTCACTACAATAGATAACAAGTTTATCATCCTCTTGTACAAGTCCCCTAAAATCGGTCAAAAATGGCATTTTATCTATGTGGATAGATTCATCACAGTTCTGCATCACCCGATTGAAGAACTGATACCATCGGAATACCATTGGTTTTTCAAAGGCTGACGCCTCTTGGGTGTTCCAGGCTTTCAGAGCTGCATCCTTTGATACGATCTTGTTTCCGTTTTTGTCTACCCATCCTGTCTTGGTGTAATGAGCCAGGAATCTATCCAACTCCTCTGCCGGTTTGATGAGGCATTTTTCAAACAAAAGGATTTTCAAAAAATTCTCTCTCTCTGTCTGCGAAGGCTCATATTCTCTCATAGAAAGAGAATCATTAACATCTACATTAACATTATCATTATAGTTTTTTTTGCTTTCGTTTGCTTTCGTTTGCTTTTCTAAAAAACCATTTGGTTTTTCAAAAACCATTTGGTTTTCCTTTTTTGGTCTACCACCTTTTCTTCCTGCTTCCCTCCTTATCTCAAGTATCTCATCGTACCTCGCATTATTACGATCTATATCTCTCTTGATAAAGTTGAATGCTATCTGTGATACCGGTTTCATTTGGGGTAGTGTCCCCGATGCTGCATACTCAATAACTGCATCGTACACCTCCAATCTGACCTCCGGTGAACACCCTGATAGTGCATCCCTCCACGAGAAGAAGAAGATAAATGAATTTCTTTCTCCCATTATCCATAAATTTTTATCCCATTTTTTTGGAGGAACAATCGCTTTTCGGTCTTCATCTTCTGTTTTGCTTTGGCTATCTCTTTTTTAACTTCCTCCAGACTCACCATTGCCTCCTCATCCTTGCGAGGTAGCAAACATTGTCTTTGGTATTTTAAATCATAGATAACCTTTTTCAGCTTCTCCTCTTTCTTTCTCCACGCCTTCCATAAGTCCCTCAAGCGATCATCGTAAGCATAGAAAATATCTCCACCCTCCTCGATCCTCTTTGGAATCTTATTCTCCCTGATAAATCTCCGAAATGTACTCGCATCCATCTCTAACTCCGCAAAGCCATCAGGCAGACATTGAAAGATAAACACCTCATATATCCTCTGGCTGAATGCCTCACATCCGAATAGATTAGAATTATACTCCAACAAGAAGAATGGCTGTTTATCCTCGATTATCTTCTCCAATATTCTCTGAACTTTCATCTCTATCTTCCTCCGTATATTGTCTCAAATTCCGCATAGGCAAGATCGCTGGGGAGAGGTAGAACAATCCCCAACTCACTCGCTGCATCTGCTTTTATTCTATCCATAAACTCGGAGAATTGGGCAGTTGTAAGACCACTTGTGCCGATCACCACCTCTTGACTATGGCCCTTGTAATCCACCCTCTTGCGAAGGTACAGAGAGCAGTAATAATCGTGGATATCTTGCTCTGGTGTGCCTGTCTCCTGACTGATGCAGTTGAACCACATCCACATCAGTCTATTCTGAGAGATAGTGCGAGGTTTGCTCTGCTTGGCAAACTTCAGAACATACTCTCCATTCCTGGCCAGGCTGATCTTCGCATCGACCCAGCGATGAATATTCGCAAGGTCTCTCACTTGCCCATTGTCTTTGTTTATGGTGTAATTATTTTTCATCAGAATGGTAAATCTCCAGTGTCATCATCTTGTTTTGTGTAGGTGGTATTATTACCATTTGCAGACCACATCTGCCTTACCTCTTCGGCTTGGATGTGCCATACTCGCTGCTCCTCTCCCTTCTTATCCTTGTACTTTTGTTCCTGGAGTTCTCCCCTCACAAGTACCGCAGAACCTTTCTTGATATACTTCTCAACGAACTCGGCAGCATATCCAAGAGCTTGAACCTTCACCCATAAAGGATCGGCATCCTTTATCGAGAAATTTACCGCTACCGAGAAATCAGCAGCTTTGAACTCCCCCTTCTTACTTTGAAGGGTGCGGACATTCGGGTCTTTTCCCACCCTACCCGTAATAATTGCTATATTCATCGTATATTAAGATTTAATTTTTCTTCAATGTATGCTCCTTGTACCTCTTGCCCTGCCTTGATTGCTGCTTTGATTGCAACCTTATCTGCCTCAAGTTTTACCTTGCAGAATGCTGGGGAAAGATTATTCACATCTTCCACGATTACCAATTCACTCCTCCGGTATGATACCTTTCCAGCAGTACCGAGATCGAGTTTATCAATTCCAAAAACTTGCATTGCTTGATGCAGCCTTGTTTTCAGAGATTCTTGCGCTTTTTTTGCTGCTTTCTCAATATTATAGATTCTCTCTTTCTCTGCCTTAGCAGCCTCCTCTGTCGCTGCGAAATAACGAATCGAGTGAATATATCCTGCACCCTTGATTTCAAGTGCCTCATTATTCTCATCCATCATCTGGATGATTTCTTCGGTGAGTTCTCCACCATTTTCCTCCAGCATAGCATTTACCTGTTGCTGGTGTTGGCTAATTTGCCATAGTGTGATTTTATTTTCCATAATCAATTATAATTTGTGGAATTTTAAAGATGCGTTATTTACGGCGGTGATATAGCCATTATTCTCTTGGCTGCCATACTTGTAGTATTTTGCTTTAAGAACCTTATGGATTGCGTTCAAAGCCTTACGCGATTCGCATTTTTCTACCTCAAGGATTGCCTCCTCTGGGGAGAGTGCCAACAATCTATCTTCCTCGGTGATCATATCAAATAACTGATCATCCTTTTTTTGCGACTTGGTTAGTTTCACCATCTCACCCATTGAGAACCGCACATTACCTTTAGCATCCACGATCTCCAGGAATACAATGTTCCCCTGATCATCATAACCGATGCCCATAGGAGCCACATCAAACTTGCACCTCGGAGAACCATTATTCCACTCCTTGTCGGTTAACTCTATATAGATAAAAGGAGCAGTGTACAGCTCTCTACCAATGCCCCAATTCACACATGCTCTCTTGAAAGAATCGGAAGATTCTCCCTTTATGGCCTCGGTATTACTCTCCACTCCGGCATCAGACTTCCACACCCATTCACCGGAGGTATTATTTTTAATACCTACGCGACAATAGAGATTTCCCTTGCATTCGTAGTGTTCTCTTTGCCAATTCTCGGCACCTACGACCTCATCCAAAAGAGCCATATCACACCTGGCATTCTTGTAAAGGAGCAGAGATATGGCTTGTTTCGCCTTGAATGTCTGTCCTATCCGGCATTCAATCTCATCTGCTTTCAGTTTTCTAAAATTGATCATCGTTAATAAATTTTTATTGGTTGTTAAATTCTTTCATTTGTCGAATATCGGCTCTCAGCATCTATCTCATCCCATCCCTCTCTATCGTCTTGATCTGATATATTCTCTCCTTTTTCTAACCTCATAAGAAATGAAAGGTGCTCTTGGAATTTTGCATTGAACTGAGCCTCGGTAATCTCCTCTGCTTGCGTTTGCTCTATCCTCGATACACACTCCTCAATGTTACAATTCATTCCTTTGTTATTGATTGATAGTATCTGATTCGATGATAGGACTTTGTTATAAGAGTCGCAGAATTTATAGAATCTTGGCATCTGGAGATAGGTCTCTTTCCTCATCTCAGATGATCTGACATATACTCTATTGCTCATTTTCTACCCTCCTTGAATTGATGTAAGTGTTAATGTGTACGATTGTGAGAATACCCAAACCTATCACTAAGATCAGGTGGTGTGTGGCTCCGCAGAGAACTGCGATGATTGACATTAGCAGTGCAACTATCTCCGTTGCGATCATTGTTTTATCTTCCATCTTTTATGTTTTTGAAAAAGATACGGTGCAAGGGGCCTGTGTGATAGTTATTGGTTAAAAGGTTAAACCTCACCCCATATCTTATGGTTAGTGGGGATGGGGAGAATCGAACTCCCAAGAAATATGATTACAAATACAACATGACGATATGAAAAAAAAGCACAACTACTACCTGCTGATTTTTGCCGTACCACTTTGGCTATCATCCCCTCCGGTGAGCATTCACTGCTAACCTGTACAAGTTAAAATATGGATAATAAAAAGAACTTGCTGACTCCGATTGTCGAGGGTGAGTCAGTCCATCCCTACCTTGCCTCTATCTATTTATCTTTCACCTTCAGTATTGTCTTGAACTCTCTCTCTACCATTCTCAGATTATAGAGTTCGGTGTTTGAGAGATACATCTTTGAGTTGGCAGCACCGGTCTTTCTCCTTGCTTTAATATCTCCGGCTGCCAGGTGTGCCTCTACCCACTTGCGACCATATCTGCGCTCTGCCTCTCTCTTGCTGATCTCATCGCCAGAGGTGTTCATCTGTCTCATAACCTCTGCTGCTCCCATCTGTGCTGCAGTGTGGAGCAGTGAGTTCAGTTGTTTTAATGAAATCTGCATCAAATCCATTGTGCTGCCTCCTCTCTTGTTCTTTGTCCTCTCACTCTCACAATCCTTGTAGTGTTGCGTGTGCGGACATAATCGTTTGTAAAGTCTATCTGGGTGGTTAGGAACAATCCCAATAAAAAGGCTCCCAGATACTTGATAAATGGTGATGTCCCCAGGTCTATCCCTCTATAGGTCTTGTGGTACCAGGTCACCACCTCAATATTCTTATTTACACCCAATTTCTTGAATACTCGTTGTGAGATTACATCTATGGTTGAAGGTGAAAGTTTTTTACCCCATACCTTTTCAAAAAGATATGGCATATTTTTTCGGGATACACCCCAAGCCATCATCTCTGCAACTTGCTCCTCTCTGCGAGTGAGAGGTTGTCCGTATTCAGGGAATTGGTAACTCATAGTTCAATCTCCTCCCAAATTTTAGATTTCGGAACTCCGTAATTATTGATAATTTCTGTGATGTAGTTATATTCAGCAATAGTAGGCTGCACAACTCCATTAAGTCTATTATACCACGCCATCCTTGTAGTAATACCCAGATAACCCATTATTTGCCCTTTAACTTCATTTTGATGACAAGCCTTCAAATTCTCGTAACCCTTTTTGAATGAATATCCAACTCTCTGTGCCATGAGTTTTTTTATTATTTTTTATATATCTTTGTTGCTTTACCTTTGTAAAGCCTTACTTGACTTTATTAAAGTTTATGCAAATATAATGTTCTCTTTATTAAAGTGCAAATTTTTTTAATTAAGATTTAATAAATCTTTATAATACTTTATAAAATGTCTGATTTAAAGGTATTTAGAAATATCAACAATCTTAAGCAAACGGAAATTGCTGATTATCTTGGGATTGGCATATCTTTTATATCACAAATAGAGAATGGTAAAGTCAATCTTCCCATTGATAAGTTTAATAAACTTATTAATAATGATAGAGGATGGGACACCACACCTTTATTACCCATTGAAACACCCTCGGAAAATGTAGAGGTGATAGATGATGGATCATCTATGGATATACCCATAATCCCCTCTGCCATTGTAGACCTTCCAAATGTCCTTTTGCAGAAGGATATAGAGATGAACTCATCCGATTATGAGAAATTGAGCCTGGAAAGGATAATCAAGCAGGTAGACATCGCATATCGTGTCCGCACCGAAAAACTTGCCCCTTATGTCAATATAGGTGACATCCTCCTACTTAAACAACTTAAAGGTGATGAGGAAGTAAGAAATTCGGAACTACATCTACTGAATACCAAACATCAAGGCACATTCCTCCGATATACCTACGATGAAGGAAACGAATACCGCCTGGCTGCCACCAATCGCGCCCCCGAAACTCGCATTCCAAAAGAGAAGGTAACAGAGATTTTTTTCATTATTTGCAATATCTCCTTCTCTATCGCTATGCCGGACTACCTTGCAAACAAGCAACTCCGCCAACAAGCAAAGCAGATTACCTCCCTGGTGGATAGTGTGAATAATCTTGTTACCGCTACCATAGATGAGGGGAAAAGAACAGATAAAGTCCTGGAGATGCTTGAGAGAGAGATTGAGAAAAACGCAAATAAATAACTCTTAAACGCTAATATCATGAAACGGATATTACTTATCTCACTATTTTTAATGTTTACAACCATTTGTAATGCTCAAGATTGGGTTGTAGAAGATAAAGAATTAAAGATAGTATGTATGGGTGGTTATATAGATGAACAACAACAAGTCACTCCATTATTAGCAACTGCATCCTTTACCAAGATTCATAGTTGGATAATGATCGTTTCTTTCTTTGATAAAAATGGTAACAGAATAGATATTTCAAAATCTATTCCACAGGAGCCTCATAATATCGCAGCAATACAAACCACATCTGGAATAAGGGTATCTACCTGCCTAACATCTCCCTTTTCAAAAGCAATCACCCTAACATCTATCGACAACTTCAGCCAATGTTTTGAGATGATAAATAACAGAGAAATGTTGGATGTAATCTTCACAGATAATGCGAATGGTGGGTATTTCTTAACTATCCCCAAGACAAATGAATTCCTTAACAAACTAAAGAAATTGAACGAAATACAGAATAATTAGCATATAACATAAAACGCAAATACTATGAGAAAAATCGCAATCATTGCCATCGGTGCATTATTGACACTATCTTCTTGCACAGTCCCACGATTAGCATCTTTCAGTATCGTTGATTTCAGTAAGTATGCAGAGCAAGGGTTTCTAATCACCCCTACAAGCAGCATCTCGCAAGAATATGAATCTATTGGTATTGTCACCTTCACTTATAGAGAGAAATACTCGGTTCTTGATGAGGTAAAACCAGGACTAAAGGATGTGTACGATGTTGCTCTTGACAATCTTGTTGAATCAGCAAAAAAACAAGGTGCAAATGCTATCCTTGATTTCAAGGTGAGAGAGGTGACAACTGCAACAATCCAAATCACCGGCTTTGCGGTAAAAATTACAAAGTAATGAATCTTGACTACCTGGTATTACAACTCGTTCTAAACAACCTCCCATCGGAAGAGAGGGATGATCCATACACATCCTTTGCCCTCCTTCATTGGGAGAGGAAACTTCTGACAAAAGACTACTCTACAAACGCATAACCCCAAATCCAAATAAAAACGCCCTCCAGATACAATGCCATTTCGGCCCATCTGGAGGGTTTTCATTATAGGATACTATCCCACCGAAACAAACTCAAAACCTTCTTATTCGCATCCCAAAATAAAGAATAGTCCTTGGCAATGTAGATGTCGGTAATGCTCATAGTCTTGTCGGTGTGATTGATGGCAGAGTGAATCAACCACTTGTCTATCCTCGCTACATTATAGGCTATCGTGGCCCAGGAGTGTCGCGCTGCATAGAAGGTGAACCTCTCCACACCTATCGCATCGGCTATCCTCGCCAATCCTATGTTGATAGTATTCGCCATCGATGTAGGGTCTGAATAGTGATCTGCAAACACCAACTCCAGAACATCATTCTCGTGGTTTCGGTACTTCTCCAATAACTTCCGAATCTCAGGTTCGACTCGCACCTTCATCCTGGCACGATCATCCCTTCTGTCCCTGGTCTTTTTCCTCTCATAGTCAACAATGCCATTCCGTACTTTCCTCATCTCATATATATCTGCAGCATTCATCCCTATCAAACCAAAGGAGAGGAGAAACATATCCCGCGCCAACTCCTCCGGATAGAATTCACCCCTCCGTACACCGCAGTTATCTCGGTCTATCTTGTAATCTATGATCCTCTGTATCACCGATACCGATAGTGCCTTCTCTTTTGATCGTGGGGTCTTTGGCACAGAGAAACGAGTGAAGGGATTATATTGCAAAGGAAAATAATCCTTGCTCTCATCATTGAACTCCTCCCTCGCAAGGTTATAGATGTGCCTGATACAGGCTGGGTAGAGAGACCTTGCCCTTCCTCCTGTCTTGGCTCTCCCTCCTGGGGCCGGTTCCCGATCAATGAACTGCACAAACTCTCGTAGCCATTGAGAGGTGATGACCGATATATCTATCTCTTTCCCCTTGGTGAATCGCAAAACAGCATTTAATGCCGTCATATATACCTGCGCAGTCCCCTTCTTCATACCCTTAATCTTCTCTCTCCAATACTTCACGAAATTAAGGGTGAAATAATCCCCTTTTTTCACATTCTCGCTGATTATATCCACAAGTTCCTGCACACTCATAGAATCGGCCACAATACCCAATTTTGACACCTCCAGGCGCATCTGTGCGATTGTCTCCTCCAGGAGAGATACCACCCTCGCATCTTTGATCTTCAAACCTCTTGTCATCTGGTCTTTTCTTACATAGTGATTGGTTGCAATATACCTCTTACACCCATTGTGGGTGACTCTTATCTTCACATTATAGGTGCCGTCTTGTTTCTGATGATGCTCGAACACCACAGCTCTGAATGTTGTCATACTTCCATTTTTTGTAACCTATTTGAAACCTTTTGCAGAGCAAATATACACAAAAGTGTGTTTTTCTTTCAATATATAACAAAAAAGAGAGAGGTTTTACCTCTCTCTTCATAATCCTAAAATTAAATAATAAAGTTGATAATCAGCACATTACACAGATACTAATTATTTGTAGCCCCAAGCAGACTCGAACTGCTATCTAAAGTTTAGGAAACTTTCGTTCTATCCCTTGAACTATAGGGCCATTCGCAAAATCGCGACAAAGATAGTCAAAATTAATTTCGGAGCAAAGATGTTTCAAACTTCTTCACCAAATCTCCTCCATAATTAAATTCCACTATCCATCTATAATACTCTATGGTAAATAACAAAACTACCGGAATCTATGCCCTTTTGAGAACATATTCCGGCAATTTTATCTTATCTCCCAATAAATGAAGTTGACATCTTCTGGAAGCACCCTCTGCGCTTATGCAGCACTGAGGATGGTTTTGGGGCAGGATACCCCGACCATAGTGTCAACCCCTCTTTACCAAATGGTAAAATTAAGAAGCAACGTTCTTGTCTACTAGAAGACGACCACGATAGTAACCGCACTCAGGGCATACTCTGTGGTACAATACAGCTGAACCGCAATTTGAGCAAGTAGCTACTGTAGGAACTACAGCTTTATCGTGAGTTCTTCTTTTATTTCTACGTTGTTTAGAAATTTTGTGTTTAGGATGTGCCATATTACTTTAATATTTAATTATTTTCTATCTTAAAATCTCTTTCATTTTCTCGAGCATAACTGGATCGCATTCCCCTTCTGGATGAACCTTCTTCAAGGGAATATTTGTCATCACATAGTCATAAATGGTCTGACTCATATCAAGTTCTCCCTCAGAAGGTCCAAGTACGATGACATCATCTCCATACTCCACATCCTCATCATCCATCTGTACTGAAGAGAATTTAACAGTGAAAGGGGCTGAAATGTCAACCGGTAACCTTAACTCTGCAAGGCACCTGTCGCACTCCACTACTACCTCTCCCACTATATTACAATCAACTTTTATCCAGCCCGATGACTTGGTTACATCTACTTTAACATCAAGAGCAGCATCAACTACATCACCCCCACCAAAAGACTCAAAGAAGTCACCACTTACTTTAAACTCCTGAGAATGAGTACCTAATGCTAAACTTTTTATATCTATAACGCAATTCATCTCCACTACTCTCCCATTTGGGGCGACAAAGGTAGAAAAGTTTTATCAAATTTTCAACCTTTTCTCCTTTTTCTTTCCAACTCGTTCAAAATAATTTTTCTGAGTCTCATGGATTTAGGTGTAACTTCCACCAACTCATCCTCCTGGATATACTCAAGTGCCTCTTCAAGAGAGAACTGTATAGGAGGAGGAAGTGCCACTTTCTCATCCGAACCTGAAGCACGCATATTGGTAAGCTTCTTGGTCTTGCAGATATTTATATTAAGGTCTGAACCACGTGTATGCTCACCCACTACCTGACCTTCATATATATCTTCACCAGGGAAGATAAAGAAACGGCCGCGATCTTGAAGTTTGTCCATTGCGTAAGCTACCGAAAGTCCTGTCTCAAGTGAAACAAGCGAACCATTGTTCCTCTTCTCAATCTCACCCTTATAAGGCTCGTAACCTTTGAATCTGTGTGCCACCACAGCCTCACCCTGAGTAGCTGTAAGCATATTGCTCCTCAAACCGATTATACCACGCGAAGGGATATCAAATTCCAGGTGAGTTCTGTCCCCCCTATTCTCCATATGCATAAGTGCCGCTTTTCTGCGGGTAGCAATCTCAATTGCCTTACCTGCCATCTCCTCAGGAAGATCGATGGTCAAGCACTCGATTGGCTCACAACGGACACCATTGATATTCTTGTCAATAACCTTAGGCTGACCTACCTGAAGCTCAAAACCTTCACGCCTCATAGTCTCAATAAGTACAGAAAGGTGAAGAACGCCACGACCATACACTATAAACGAATCTGCACTCATACCCTCTTTAACCCTAAGCGCCAGGTTCTTCTCAAGTTCCTTCTCCAGACGCTCCTTCAAGTGACGTGAGGTCACGAACTTGCCCTCCTTACCGAAAAATGGTGAATCATTGATAGTAAAGAGCATACTCATTGTAGGCTCATCCACAGAGATAGGTGGAAGTGCCTCAGGATTCTCGTAATCTGCGATTGTATCACCGATCTCAAAATCATCAATACCCACAATAGCGCAAATATCACCGCATTTCACCTCCTCAGCCTTCACCTTCTCAAGACCCTCAAAAACCATAAGATCTTTGATCTTCTGCTTCTGGACAGTGCCATCCTTCTTGCATAGTGAAATCTGCATTCCTGCTTTCAACGAACCTCTGTGCACCCTACCTATGGCAATACGCCCTACATAAGGGGAGTACTCGAGAGAAGATATCAACAATTGGGGTGTACCCTCGATAATCTCAGGGGCAGGAATCTCCTCAAGAATAGTGTCAAGGAGTGCTGTAATATCTGTAGTAGGGTTCTGCCAGTCACGCGACATCCAACCCTGCTTTGCACTTCCGTAGATTGTTTTGAAATCCAGCTGGTCCTCAGTGGCATTGAGGGAGAACATCAGGTCAAAAACCTCCTCATTCACCTCATTGGGACGGCAGTTTGCCTTATCTACCTTATTAATCACCACTATAGGCTTTTTCCCCATCTCTATCGCTTTTTGGAGTACAAACCTGGTCTGAGGCATAGTACCCTCAAATGCATCCACCAAAAGGAGAACGCCATCGGTCATATTGAGGACACGCTCCACCTCTCCTCCAAAGTCGGAGTGGCCCGGAGTGTCTATAATGTTAATCTTAGATCCTTTGTAGGGTACAGAAACATTCTTGGAAAGGATTGTTATACCCCTCTCCCTTTCAAGGTCATTGTTATCAAGAATGAGTTCGCCCAATTTCTCATTGTCTCTGGCAAGTCTTGCCTGATATATCATTCTGTCCACCATAGTGGTCTTACCGTGGTCGACATGGGCAATAATGGCTATATTTCTAATGTTTTGCATAATCAAGCGACAAAAATAGATATATTTTTCCATTTTTTATGTACTTTTGCGACCATAAAATAATAAAAACAAGGCTCGAACCATGAAACAGGACATGATTGTCATCCTTGACTTAGGAAGTCACGAAAACACCACAGTCGCAAGAGCCATCAGAGCTCTCGGTGTTTACAGCGAAATTTACCCACACGACATCACCCTTTCTGAGCTACAAGCTCTTCCCAACGTAAAAGGCATCATCATCAATGGTGGTCCCAACAACGTTATTGACGGTGTCAGCATCGATGTAAATCACGACATCTACAATGCCGGATACCCAGTTATCTCAGCAGGTCACGACAAAGCTCTCTGTGAAGTGAAACTCCCTCAGTTCACAAACGATGAGGAGGCAATCAAAGAAGCTGTAAGACCATTTGTTTTTGACGTATGCAAAGCAGAGGCAAACTGGAATATGACCAACTTCGTGAATGACCAGGTAGAACTTGTAAGAAAACAGGTTGGTGACAGAAAAGTTCTTCTCGCCCTTTCAGGCGGTGTTGACAGTTCAGTAGTAGCTGCCCTCCTCCTTAAGGCTATCGGCGAAAACCTTGTATGCGTACACGTAAATCACGGTCTTATGCGCAAAGGTGAATCTGAGAACGTAGTGGAGGTATTCAGAAACCAGCTCTGCGCAAACCTTGTATATGTAGATGCTACTGACAGATTCCTTGGCAAACTTGAAGGTGTGGAGGATCCTGAACAGAAGAGAAAAATCATCGGTGGAGAGTTCATCCGTGTATTTGAAGAGGAGGCCCGCAAACTTGACGGCATCGACTTCCTCGGACAGGGTACTATCTACCCTGATATCGTAGAGTCAGGTACCAAGACCGCAAAAATGGTCAAATCTCACCACAATGTAGGTGGTCTTCCTGAAGACCTTCAATTTGAACTCGTAGAGCCACTCAAATATCTTTTCAAAGATGAGGTTCGTGCCTGCGGTGTAGAACTTGGTCTTCCATATGAGATGGTATACCGTCAGCCATTCCCTGGCCCAGGTCTTGGCGTACGCTGTCTTGGAGCTATCACCCGTGACCGTCTTGAAGCTGTACGCGAATCGGACGCTATCCTACGTGAAGAGTTCGCAAAAGCTGGCCTTGATAAAAAGGTATGGCAATACTTCACAGTAGTTCCGGACTTCAAGTCTGTAGGTGTTCGTGACAATGCACGTTCATACGACTGGCCAGTGATCATCCGCGCCGTAAACACTATCGACGCCATGACAGCGTCTATCGAGCATATCGACTGGGCTATCCTCGACAAGATTACAGTCCGCATCCTTAACGAAGTGAAGAATGTGAACCGTGTCTGCTACGACATGTCACCGAAGCCATCAGCTACTATCGAGTGGGAATAATATAAAATTGTCTAAAAGGGTAATTTCTGCGTTACGCTCGTGTTCTAAATCCTCACATACAGGAGTATGCTCCGGTTTATAACGCTTCGCAAGCCTTGAAATTCCTCCTTTTATACAATTTTACCGGCATACAGTACATACTAAAAAAGAGGCCTCGCAGCCTCTTTTTTTTTTAGTATATCAGCAGTCCGACTACTGCCCCCAGACCCAGCAGGGAGAAGGGGCCCAGTTTTTTGAAGTACATGGCCAGAAATGCCAGTCCACATATCACAAAACTCTTCCAGTCGATAAAATTCTCCGGTGTGGCAAGGCTGAGTGCGGCAGTACCGATAAGGCCCAGCACAGCCGGCTTCAAGGCTGTCAGAACACCCTGGAATATAGGATGGTATCTCCATTTGTCGTAGACTTTACACAGAAGGAGGACTATAATAAAGGAGGGAAGTACCACCGCAAATGTGGCAGTACAAGACCCTAAAACACCCATCCACTCGGGGGCACCCGACTCCACTAGCACCTCATACCCTACATATGTGGCAGAGTTTATCCCTATAGGACCTGGAGTCATCTGTGAGATAGCCACTATATCGGTGAAAGTGGTCTCACTTATCCATCCGTGGACCGTCACCACCTCATTCTGAATAAGGGAAAGCATAGCATAGCCTCCACCAATGGTAAACATACCTATAATGAAGAAAGTATAGAACAACTCAATGAATATCATGATGCTTTCTATTATTGTACCAACTGATAAAAATGGCCATCGAGATGACACATATCAGTATATAGATAGGAGAAACCTTCAGGAAGCAGACCAATGTCATCGATGAAACAACTATAACCCACGACCACCAGCGCATCTTAGTAGCCTTTATCATATCAATCATAGGCATACCTATAAGGGCCACTACCACCGGTCTGATACCTTTAAATGCCTTGACAACATAAGGATTATCTTTAAAGGTAGTAAAGAACATTGCGACAAAAAGGATAATGAGGAAAGGTGGCAGGCAGCTAGCTATCGTGGCTACCACGCTCCCTTTTGTTCCGCGCAGTCTGTGCCCTGTAAGGATAGAGATATTGACTGCAAAAAGGCCCGGTGCTGTCTGAGCCAAAGTTATTATGTCCACAAAATCCTCATCATTGAGCCACTTGCGCTCCACCAGTTCACTCTTTATAGCTGCAATCATAGGGATACCTCCACCTATTGTGAAGGCCCCAATCTTTGCAAACACCCAAAAAATCTGCCAGAGGCTAATCATTCTCCCCTATCTTACTAAAAAATATTGTTTGCCAATTTCTCAATAAGGAGCTTTCTTGCCTCCTTACTTGCCCAAGCAATATGGGGGCTGAGAATCAATTTTCCAGGATCCTTAAGATCTGCAATATAGCAATGGTCCATAGAGATAGGCTCCTTCTCAAATACATCGAGGGCTGCACCGGCGATCACACCATCATTCAGGGCTTGTACAAGCTCTTTCTCATTGACAATACCACCCCTGCCCATATTCACCAGATAAGCCTCACGCTTCATAAGCTTCATCTTCTCATATGTAATGAGATTTGCAGTCACCTTATTCAATGGTGCATGTATGGATACAATATCACTCACTGCCAAAAGTTCATCAAGTGGAAGTGACGGATAATCTGTGCAGTGCGAAGTCCCGGAAGTGGAGTAATAGACCACCTTCATACCAAATACAGTGGCTATCTCAGCCACCCTTCTTCCGATATTGCCCATAGCGATAATACCAAGGGTCTTCCCTTTAAGTTCAAAAAATGGATTCGACACATCTGTAAACAATCCTTGACGTGTATACTCACCACCTTTTATATAATTATCAAAATAGAGGCCATGCCCTACCAGATTAAGGATATGCATAAATGTCACTTGGGAAACTGTCTCAGTAGAATACCCTGCCACATTTCTCACAGGAACACCTTTTGACTCGGCATATTCCACATCCACATTGTTGGTGCCGGTAGCTGCAACACAAACAAGCTTAAGTGATGGGGATTTGTCGATATGCTCTTTGCGAATCTGCACCTTATTGGTGATAACCACATCATAACCAGCTATCCTCTCATCCACCAACTCTTGTGGTGTTCTGGGATATACAGTAAGTTCACCTTTGGCCTCGATCGGGGCAAGAGATATATCATTGCCGATGGTATCGGCATCCAAGAAGACTATTTTCATAATTTATTCTCTATTTCTAAGTTTTCAGTGCACAAATGTAACAAGAAATCACTACTTTTAGCATCATAAAAACATTAATGAAACAAATACCGTTTATGAAAGCTCCCGGTCCATTCAAATTTGCAGCTCTAGTCTTCACCATTATCTGCACCTTGCTGTATCCCACTTCCGCCACTGGAGGCGATAACCCTTCACTCAGGAAAAAGTTCCTTACATACAGCGAAGAGACAAACTTTGCCAAGACCCCAAAATTCGAACAGACAAGGGAATTTTTCCACAGATTGGAAGAGTACTCACCGATGGTACACAACACCACTTTCGGCACCAGCCCTATGGGGCGCGAACTTTCACTTGTAATTGTGGACAAGGATGGCCTCACCACACCCGAAGAGATTCGAGCCAAAGGGAGAGTCATCGTCCTGATAGAGTCCTGTATCCACTCAGGGGAGCCCGACGGGAAGGATGCTTCGATGATTTTCATCAGGGATATGGTAGTACACAAGAAGAACATTGACATACTTGACAATGTTAGTTTCCTTTTTATCCCAATCTTCAATGTGGACGGACACGAAAACTTCACTGCCCTCAACAGAATCAACCAGAACGGGCCCGATGAACTTGGCACCAGAAATACAGCACACCAGTTCAACCTCAACAGGGACTTTCTGAAGGGAGATGCTCCGGAAATGAGGGCCTGGCTCAAGCTCTATAACCGGTGGATTCCTGAACTTTTTATAGATGTACATGTCACCAATGGCGCAGATTTCCAATATGTAATGACCTATGCCATAGACAATCAGACAAATAATATGGAGCCAGGCATCACCCGATGGAGCTCTGAAATATATGAAAAAGAGCTCTGCAGAAGGATGGAAAAGGTGGGATTCCCAATCTTCCTCTACGGCAGTTTCAAAAAATACAATGCCCCCGAATCGGGCTTTATAGCAGACACTTTTGATCCACGCTATTCTCAGGGGTACGCCGCTGCCCATAACCGTTTGGGACTTCTTATTGAGAATCACATCTACAAACCCTACAAACAGAGGGTGGAGGCCACCATAGAGGCATTTATCGCATCGGCAAGAATCATCTCAGAAAACAAGGAGAGCCTGCAGGAGACATTGCGTCAGGCAGACATATACACCTCCTCCCCCGCTTCACGTCAGGAGCCATTCGGATTCCAATACAAAGCGTCATATTCAGACTCCATTATGGTTGACTACCTCTCATGGGGGCGTGACACCACCATAAGCGACCTCAGTGGAGGAGAATGGGTCACCCACGACTACTCCGACCCCATCACAATTAAAATACCTGTATTTACAAAGTACGAACCGACATTTTCCATAAAAATCCCTCAGGCATATATCCTTATGCCCCAATACACCAATGTCGTTGAACTTCTCGATTTGCACGGAGTCCAATACAAAAGGCTCACTCAAGCAGCCCAAGTGGAGGTTGAGACCTATAGGTATACAGGGGGTACATTTTCCAAAAGGCAAAGCGAAGGGAGGGTCCCTGTAGCAGCAGAATTCACAACACAGACTGAAACACTGGAATACCCTGCAGGGAGCATTTATATAGATATGGACCAGCCAGCTGCCAAAATTGCAATGTGGCTCCTTGAACCTGCAGCACCCGGTTCACTCACCTATTGGGGATTCTTCAATGTCCACGTCCAGTCCACCAACGAATTCTGGATCAGACCCCAATATATGGAGGTAAAAGGGAGAGAGATGCTGGCCAATGATCCGGAATTGAGGGCCCGCTTTGAACAGAAAAAGAAAGACGACCCCACATTTGCAAACGACCCACAGGCTATCCTGATGTATTTTTACGATATTGTCAGAAAAAGATCACACCAAAACAACGAATTGCACCCTGTATGGAGGGTAATGAAATAAGAATAACAATATGAAAAGACTCACTCTCATCATTATCATCGGAGCAACACTCCTCTCATCCTGCGCCAAGAAGAAAATGCCCAAAGTAGCAATTGCAGGTATTAAAATAGAATCGAGCACCTTCTCCCCTGCAAGAAGCACAGAGGAGTCCTTCAATGTTGCCATAGGTGACGAGATATATGATATGATTCCATATCTGCGCGATGGTCAACCACTCCGCGACAGAGCCGAATGGGTACCTACACTGGTAGCAAGGGCTACCCCGGGTGGAGCTGTCACCCGCGAGACATACGAAAAATTTGTCAGCATAATCCTCGACTCACTCCGTGCCAACCTCCCGCTGGATGGTCTTGTATATGATATCCACGGGGCAATGAGCGTCGTGGGACTCGATGACCCGGAAGGCGATATGATCAAAAGAATCCGCGAGGTAATCGGTCCTGATGTGGTAGTCACCACCCCCATGGACCTCCACGGCAATGTATCATGGACCCTTGCAGAGAACTCCGATATGATCTCATGCTACAGGATGGCGCCCCATGAGGATGCTTGGGAGTGCAGAGAGAGGGCAGCCAGAGATCTGATTGAAAGGCTTGAAAATGGAAAGGGAAAACCCAAATATAAGGTTTGGATCCCTGTCCCCATCCTTTTGCCAGGAGAGCAGACCTCTACCAGAGTGGAGCCAGCCAAATCACTTTATGCCATGACCTATCCCGCCTCAGAGCGCCCAGGGGTGATAGATGCCTCCATCTGGATCGGATATGCTTGGGCAGATGAGCCAAGAAACCACGCAGTGGTGATGGCTACTGGTGATAACAAAAAGGAAGTGGTAAATGCCGCAGAGGAGATTGCTGAATACTTTTGGAGCGTTCGCCACCAATTTGACTTTGTCGCCCCCACCACCACCCTTGAAGAGTGCCTTGCAAATGCACTGAAGAGTACTAAAAAACCGTATTTCATCAGCGACACAGGGGACAATCCTACAGCCGGAGGTGCCGGAGATGTCACCTGGACACTCACACAGCTGCTTAAGAGAGATGAGTTCCGTAGGCCCGATGGAACACACCTCATCTACGCATCTATCCCTGATGCAGACTTTGTGGCCAAAGCCAAAAGTATGGGAGTCGGAGGTAAGATAGATATGGAAGCAGGGGCAGAGGTGGACGACAGATATGCTCCACCGGTAAGACTCAAAGGTACCATTACTGCCATATACGACCATCCTACCAACTCCGAAGTGGCCGTCAGAGTAGGCAGCATAGATGTTATCGTTACCGAGGTAAGAAAAGGTTTCCATAAAGAGCACGAGTTCACCAAACTTAACCTCAATCCACGCGAAGCCGATATTGTAATGGTAAAAATAGGCTATCTGGAGCCTGAACTCTACAATATGCAGGCTGACTGGATGATGGCACTCACCCTCGGTGGTGTGAATCAGGACCTTGCCGGACTTCCATACCAGAGGATAAACCGCCCCATGTACCCTATCGACAAGGATATGGCAGACCCTGACCTCACAGCGAGAATGGTACCATTTGTCAAATAGAAAGAGTCAGATATGGAGACAGAACTTAAATTTGAGATATGCAGCGGCTCCTTTCAGAGTGCCCTCAATGCCCAAGAGGCCGGTGCCCATAGAGTAGAACTCTGCTCTGCCCTCTCTCTCGGAGGGCTCACACCATCATATGGAACTATAGAGATGGCCCGCAAAATGGTCGATATCGACATTAATGTACTCATCCGCCCCAGACAGGGTGATTTCCTCTACGACTCAGATGAGGTAGCTGTAATGATCAGAGACATCCGTACCTGCGCATCCCTAGGCGTACAAGGGGTAGTAATCGGTGCACTTGACCCTTTAGGCAATATAGATATGGACTGCTGCCGTGCACTTGTCGCCACTGCCAGAAATTATGGACTTTCTGTAACATTCCACAGGGCAATAGACAGAGCATACGATATATTTACAGCACTTGATGATGCCATCGCCCTTGGCGTGGATAGGATTCTCACCTCTGGAGGCAAACCCACAGCACACGAAGGTATGGAGATTATTGCCCAAATGAACAGAATGTCTGCCGGCAGGACTATAATAATGCCAGGAGCAGGCATCAACGCAGGAAATATAAAAGATATAATCACCACTACAGGGGTATCCGAAGTCCACTTCTCCGGCTCAGTAACCTACGACTCCCCTATGCTCTACCGAGGCGGAGTCCCCGAAGAGTACACACGTACAGAAAGCTCTGTAAATAAAATAAGGGAAACTATTAGGGCTGCTGCGGAGCAACTGGGGGGTTGAAGGTGCCAAAAGGGCACAAAAAAGGAGTTCGAAAGAACTTTGTCTCCCAATGTCCGAAGGACCGACACGGAGTGTCGTATGCCCACTCGGGGGCTGTTGCGAAGCAACTGGGGGGTTGAAGGTGCCAAAAGGGCACAAAAAAAGGAGTTCGAAAGAACTCCTTTTTTTTGTGCCCAGAACAAGACTCGAACTTGCACACCGAAACCGGCACTACCCCCTCAAAGTAGCGTGTCTACCAATTTCACCATCTGGGCATCTCTACTTTGCGGGTGCAAATATATAAAGTTAAAATGAATTTTCGCGATATTTTTTAATTTTTTCTTATTTTTACGATACAAAAACGAAAAGAGATGAAAGAATTAAGGAATCATTTTGAATCAAAAGGTGACACATTATATCTGGTATCTGACGAGAAAGCCATTGAGTTTCTGAATGGTAGCATAGAGAATGATTTTATCTCCTGTCTTCGACAGATTTCAGGCAACGGTATATTTAACACCCTCGTAGAGTGCTGCAAACCCAATAAACTTGGATTTGACATCACCACAGACTCTGAATATGAAGAAGAGGACTTCCTCTATGACGAAACCAGATACAAAGCCATTGTTGCTGTCAAGGAGGATCAAGAAGAGGACTTTGCCAACTACATGTTCAATCAGGGAATAGACATTATACTCCTGGGACACGTAACCAAAGGGGAACTCAGGGTTGACGACGAATCCTACGGCTTTATCTCAAAATATTAAATAATTTTTTCATTATTTTTAGAGTTTAGCACGATTATTGCCGTTCTTTGTGCAGAGAGCTTAAATCAATGAAAAGGTTATTGAACATATTATTCGTTTTAGCATCCTTCCTCACCATATATGTAATAACAAATGCATATATGGATGACCAGAAGCATGACAATAATATATCCATAGAGATAAGTTCAGACCTCTCAACACTCGACATACCTCTCAATAACCAGGCGCACAAATACTCTTCCAAAGAGTTCACAGTACCCACCACCAGCAGAACCATAAATAACAATGCTCAGTTAGCAATATCTTTAATTGCTTCTTATACCCTCCATAAAAGGGTTAACAATATATCATCACATTCAACTAACTGCTTCTACTATAATAGCCAGTCCCATAAATATATCTCATATGGGATTCTTAGGGTATAATAGATAATAACCTCGACACAGAGGATGCTCATCCATTCAGGCGGATGAGCTTATTTGGTTTATATTTATTTCAAATTAATTATCTTTTATTCTAAGACTTATCATGAACAGTAATATCGTGAAGAAAAACAGCTTCACACCTATAGCTATATCATTAGCCATTGTTTTGGCTGGCATTGTCATTACCTTCTTTAGCTTTCCTTACGCTAAAGGTCTCGGTTCCATCCTAATTTTATCTGGCATAATATCATTGTCTATGAGCAAAAAGACGCTTGTAGATAGCCGCACAGGCAATAAAATCCTCTCATACACATATTTCTTTCCTAATATCGAAAAAGAGAAGATAAAGAACATGTGCGAAACACATGACTTCGACAAACTGAAATCTATAACCCAGTCAGAACAAGGACTCCAGATGGATGTATACCTCTCTACAAGTGGAGAATATGGCGCAATACAACTCTACGAATACATTCCATACAAATACGAAAGGTGTTCTCCATTGTATGAATACGAGGGAGAGGATGCTAAGAAATTATCTCATTACATCAAAACTCTATCTGTATAGATAATACCATCCAGGTGATCCACTTCGTGCTGGAAAATCACAGCAGTAAAACCACTCACAGTCTCACTGACCATCTCCCCTTTTTCCACATCAAAGTAGGATATCACTATACAAGAAGAGCGGTTTACATCATATCTTTCATTAGGGACAGAAAGGCAACCTTCTGCCCCTTTTGTTTTCTCTTCAGAATACTCCAATATCGAGATATTTGGATAAGCCTCAAAAGGCTCACCCTCTTTGTCAAACCTCTGCACTACAACCACCCTTTTGTTTATTCCCACCTGAGGAGCAGCAATCCCCACTCCACCCACAGAGGTATCAGCCACAGTCATCTTCATCCTCTCAGCGAGGAGCGCATAGTCATCACCTCCGAGAACCTTGGGTGACAAATCCTCAGAAACAGCTCTCAGTACCAAGAGCTCCTCCTCTGACTCTATAGTATATACCTTCAAAAGCTCACCCGGAGCCCCATGGATAATTTGCAGATCATTTTTTGAAAATCCACCTTCAATGGAACACGATGCAGCCATCATCAACGCTGCCAATAAAAACAATACCGATTTTTTCATAGTACAAAAATAAAAAAAGAGGCTGAAAAATCAGCCTCTCAAATACTGGAAACCAGTATATACTATTTGCCGAAATATCTTTTGTAAAGACCTTCGAAACCTGCACCATGACGAGCCTCGTCTTTAGCCATCTCATGAACAGTGTCGTGAACAGCATCAAGATTCTGCTCTTTAGCCATTTTTGCAAGACGGAACTTATCCTCACATGCACCGCTTTCAGCATTCATTCTCTTGTATAGGTTAGTTTTGGTATCCCAAACCACCTCACCGATAAGCTCAGCAAACTTTGAAGCGTGCTCTGCCTCTTCCCAAGCATAGCGTTTGAAAGCCTCAGCGATCTCAGGATAACCCTCACGGTCAGCCTGACGGCTCATGGCAAGATACATACCTACCTCTGTACACTCACCCATAAAGTGATCTTGAAGACCTTTCCAAAGCTCCTCGCTTGAACCTTTACCATCACCAAGCTGGTGAACAGTTGCAAAAGAAAGATTACCTTCCTGCTCAACGATTTCTACAAATTTATCAGCACCAACTTTACATAGAGGGCATTTCTCAGGAGCTGCATCACCTTCGTGGATGTAGCCACATACTGTACAACGGAATTTTTTAGTCATATCTTTATATTATTTTATTTATGTTTATCAAACTATGACAAAGTTAATAAAAAAGTTTATAGCAGCAAATATTTTTACTATAATCTTATTCCTTTCTGCACAATTAGCTGAGTATAAAATTTTCATCGCCCAACATAGGAGATTTAGTGCTCAGGACACTCTGTAGCCTCACCTCCACCGACCAAAGGGATAATACCGCTATTAAAATTATTCACATTGCAACTGCAAGTAACTCCACCATTATTGAATCCCACTACACCACCCAAATATGATGCTTCAATATTTGGCCACGTAGTCTCAGGATTAGGCTGCACTCCGCTGACTGGAATAGAGACCTGACCACTGTTTGTGCAACCATAAATATGATCCTGATAATATTCCGAAGGATAGCTATATATCTTATATCCAACATTGGCACCAGTAATACCACCTACAAGAGAGCACCCCACTTTAGCACCTGTTATTGCCCCGCTATTCTGGCAGTTGTACACCGAGGCCCATCCTGAATTATTGAGACCAGAGATACCACCAACCAATGAATATGACTCATCTCCTGTATATTCAGAATTATCTGCCGAGACATTTCCACTGTTTACACATTGGGTTACATTTATCTTCTTTCCTGTCCTTATCTCAGCAATGATTCCACCTATGTATTGGATAGAGGCACTTTTTGAGCCATTTATAGCACCATAATTTGCACAACTGCTCATAGTTGTTGTCACTTCTGTTGCATCAAGTTTGAATTCGTCACCTCCAAACATACCAGCAATACCACCGGCATAGACTTCACCACTTGATATTCTGCCAATATTCAGGATACCATTGGCCGTATTTGAGCAATTGGTTATATCCACTATCCAGCTCGAACCTACTATACCTGCCACCTTAACATTGACACTTCCACTGACAGTACCAGTCCTAATCTCCCCATCGTTCACACAATTGGTTATCCTGGAATTGCCATCTGTCCTTATACTACCATCCTCCAGATAGTCTGTCAAATAGCCAACAATACCCGCAGCAATGTAATAACCTCTGTCACTATCTACTGCAGAGACAAGTCCGGAGTTTGTACATCCATCAATAACAACATCTTTCGCCATCCTTCTACCAAATCCCAATATACCGGATACAACACTCTCACCACTGTTTGCTTTTCCAGATACTATATATCCATCATTTGTACAATCTTCTATCAGTCCACCAATAGTAACACCCACAATACCAGCTGCAGATGTCCAGCCTCCACTGCAATTGTAAGTATCTACACCTGTAACTGATGCGCTATTGTTGCAATTGAGTATATTACCCCCCAAATTTGCACCAACTATACCACCAACACCCGCTACAACATCACTCTTGGATGAGATTAGTGCCTCTTGCACTGCAGAGACACTGCCATTACTGCTGCAGTTCTCCACTATTCCATAATTAAGAGCTGCCACTGCACCAATTCCTGTAGCATTGTAACCAAGCAACGAAGTTACAGCACCGCTGCCTAATACCTCAGCTGAGAGATTAAGATTTATGATAGTCCCTTGATTTATCCCTACAAAACCACAAATTGGATTATAAGCTGCGTAAAGGGTACCATAAATAGTTTTACCATTTCCATTCAGAACTCCTGCAAATGGTGTCGCTACACCAAACATCCAAGGATATTCGTTTGTGCTTTCAATTATAAAATCGGACTCCAACTGATAGTAGGTTGAAGCGGCATGATTGTCAAGCAACCATCTCAAATTGCCTGTTACTTCTATCAGATAAGGATCGGCCTCAGTTCCGGCCCCCACAGGCATTACTGCCACAGGTGGATTAACAGTGGAATATGTATTGAGTTCAACCACATCCACATTTGCCCTATAATATTTTCCAGACTCTATATCCTTTGTAACATCGAGCTGCCCCTTATAGTTTCCTCCGGTTGTTTTGACAATAAAATCTATAGTATGGTTACCATTGGATGGATTGACAAACATATAGATCTCCTCCCTTGAGTTATTTGCATTTATCTCAATGATATTTCCCTTGTACTCGGCCTCCACCTTAACGATATTGGTACCTCCAATAAAAGTCTCATCCTCTTTCTTGAAGGCAAGCTTGATAATCGAAGTCTGGTGCCCGGTAAAATCCACAGAAGAGATATCTTCAAGTTTTCCGCTGTAGCTGGCAGTCATCCTCACCAGCCCTTCATCAAGGGCTCCGCTCTGACTCGAAAGATCCAATGGTGCACTTGATGGGTAAATTATAGTGTAAGTATCATCTAAAGATTTAACATCTTCACCATCATCTGTCAAAGCTCCATAGAAGAGGTTCACTGCATCCTCTGTATCTGGAGTCTGCTCAAATGTTGCCACCACAACACCCTCTCCATTGACAACATCAAATGTCTCTCCGGACTCCTTCCAAGAGAGTACAATCTTCTCTCCGCTTCCATCTGTTTCTGGTGTCATTACCACCTTGGTAGCATTATCCACACCTATATTTGCCATAACATAAAGGTCATATGTCCCCTTATCCTGTGGAATGGTATCTACTTCATATTTTTGACAAGAGGCCAATGCAATACTCAATACTGCAAAAATATATTTAAGACTATTCTTTCCCATAACTGAACAAATTTTGTGAAAACAACCTTTTACAACCAACCTCCATCTTGAAAATCAACTGGATTAGCAGAACTGGCAAAACCTGCTTCTGAAACGATATTGACAACATCTAATACCGGGGAAATGTACTCAAGTTTATCCATAGTAGAACCGTTTATTTGTATAGAATCGTGATTATTATGCAAATATAAAAAATTCTTGATAGTTATCAATAGCCTTCGGGATTGGGCCGGTGGCATTCTCTTCGGGATTGGGCCTCCGGCATTCCCTTTGGGATTGAGGCTCTGCCATTCCCTCCGGGATTTGGCCGCTGGCATTCCCGCACGGAGGCAGATAGCCCAAGCATAGAAAAAGGATTGGGCAGAGCAAAACTCTGCAGGATTGGGCCTCCGGCATTCCCTTCGGGATTGGGCCTCCGGCATTCCCGCACGGAGGCAGATAGCCCAAGCATAGAAAAAGGATTGGGCAGAGTTTTGCTCTGCCCAATCTCTTTTCGTATATTAATATCGGTTTGAGAGCGAGCTCTCACCGAGATTAATATACGAAAAGGAGCCGCTTTGCGACTCCTTTTTCCTTTTGTAATCAGTGACCTCGGCGGGATTCAAACCCACAACCTTTTGATCCGTAGTCAAATGCTCTATTCAGTTGAGCTACGAGGCCAGAAGTGTAGCAGCTTATTCAGCTTTAGCTACATATTTCTTCTCTTTAATACGAGCTTTCTTACCAGTAAGTTCTCTTAGGTAGAAGATTCTTGCTCTACGTACTTTACCAAACTTATTAACTTCAATTGAGTCAATGAATGGTGAGTAAAGAGGGAAAATTCTTTCAACACCTACGCCGTTAGACATTTTGCGAACTGTGAAAGTCTGAGTTGAACCAGCACCACGTCTCTGAATAACAACGCCACGGAACTTTTGTAGTCTTTCTTTATTCTCTTCTTTAATTTTATAAGTAACTGTGATAGTATCACCAGCACCAAAATTAGGAAGTTGCTTTACTTCATGAGCACAAGCCTGCTCTGCAATTTTAATCAAATCCATTTCTTTAAGCATTTTAAGCGCAACATTGCGACATCATTGTCTTACTGCAAGAGGTTGCTTTCATTTTTTCGGACTGCAAAAGTACAACTTTTTTTCTTCTATCCAAAAATATCTCAAAAAAAATTATCTTTTTCTCCCTTTATATAGTGCACCGCCCACACAATTGAACTTTGCACCGGTCACAGAAGAGAGACAATTAGGCATATCACATATGTAAAGCATACCTAGGAAAGCAAATATCAAGGCCTCTTTGAAATTAATGGTAAGCTTGTCAGGAACCACATATTCACACTGAGGAGCCCTTGCTGACATTCTCTCCACAAGATACTTGTTAAGTGCGCCACCTCCAGTCAGAAGGACTTTTCCACCTTTTATATGACTTCCTATCTGAACAGCCACATGTTCGCAGAAAGTGCATAGTTTATCTTCTATAGAGAGATTATATGAGTCAATCAACGGAATTACCTCATTCTCAACCCACTCACGTCCAAGTGATTTTGGCCCTTTCATCGAGTAGAACTCCAAGTTGTCCAATCTTTCCAACAGTTCTTCACACACCTTTCCACTTCTTGCCATCTCCCCATCCTTATCATAATCAAGCCCGATAGTACGAGTATAATGGTTCATCACATAGTTTACAGGACTTATATCGTAAGCCGAACGGACATCGCCTTCATTAAATGAAATATTTGAGAATCCGCCCATATTGAGGCAGTAGTCATAATCAGCGAAGAGGGTTCTGTCCCCTATAGGAACAAGTGGTGCACCCTGACCGAAGAGGGCCACATCGGTAGTTCTGAAATCGCATACACAATCGACCTCAGTCTCCGCCGCAATTCCTGCCCCTGAACCGATCTGGGCAGTAAATCTGATACCTGGCTGATGGAAAATAGTGTGTCCGTGTGATGCAATCAGATCTGGTTTCAGACCATTCCTATCAATGAACGCTTTGACCCTCTGACCAAGATAGATACCATAATCCGAATGGAAAAGGGCATACTCTTCTGCGCTCATATTCTGGGCATTGGCCAACTTCTGTTTGATATCATCAGGATATGGTTCATCCTCTGCCTTTACGATTTGGTACTCCCATTTGCCTTCATCATATTTAAATGTGACACAACACAAATCAAGGCCATCCAATGATGTTCCTGACATCAGACCGATTACACTTTTAACTACCATTTGAACTTATATTTATATGTTGATACGTTATCTCTATTGTCTTTTACTTTGAGCACCAGCTCGTGGCTGCACCCCCGCTTCACCCTCTCAGGGTCCAGAACTATCCACAGTTTGTCAAACTTCTTATCAAACTGTGCCAAAACCCACTCTCCATCAATTTCTGCCCTAAAACTCCCTATTCCCGAGCAATCATCTTTTATGGTAAAAGCCATTTGCCCACTACGCTGGATGGTACGGAGAGATGAGAACCTTGGTTTTATCTTCGGCCCTTCGGTATCAATCCCCACACAATACATTCCAAAGGAAGACAATCTCCCCCTCATCACCCCATCTTTGTACTTCCCTCCACAATATGAGACCCTACCTCCATCTGTGAGATAGCCGAGAAACGCCTTGCTCTCCAACGAATCGGGCAAATTCTCAACATCAATCTCCACTACACCCGCTTTTTTCAAAGGAACCTCCGGATTATGAATCCTCCACACTTTGGAGTAGAACTTGCCACCGACTGATACTGTATCTATTTCAATAGCTTCACTCCTGAAAAGTGACATCACCGGAAGAGAGACCTTCACCCCTTTTTTTGCAAAGGCATATGGGGCAAACCATGGGATTGCCCTGTCATATCTCAGTGTATCTCCAGCACTTGCTCCTCTTCTGACCTTAAAAGTAGCAAATTTCTTATTACCATGCAAATCCTCCACCACCACCTTAACACTGTGCACATCATTGTCTGTCAGGCTAAAGATACCCCTATTCACCGCTGTAATCTTCCTCTTAAACCCATTGCCTGGCTCAACATAACTCTTAATCAGAGCGTCGCCGCTCCTAACCCTCTCCCTATAATCAATAAGGGCATTGAACGTCTCCTGCTCCTTATAGGTATATTCACCAGTCCCATATCTAAATACACTTTCACCATCCAGAAAGAACTCATAAACCTCCAGTCCCAACTTTCCAGGGGTACCCGCCTGTCTGTCGTGTGCATCTACAGCCACATAGAATTTATCACTCACCTCCAGCACTTTCGAAGAGCTGCCTCTGAAACTCCTGATCAGTTCACTCTGCACCACCCCTGTAGAGTCCTCAAATGAATAAAAATTCACCTTTTGTATCACCGGAGGGACATTGTCCTCATATTTGAAATAATCATGATATGCCACATTGACCGGTCCAGCATCATCAGGACGCCTCACCTCAAAATGGAGATGCGGTGCTGCAGAGGAGCCGCTATTCCCCACCTTACCGATAAATTGTCCCTTCTCCACAGGAAAATCCTCAGGCTTCAGAACAATATTGACATTAAAACTCTCATTCTCATACTGCCTTTTCTCCACAAATTGTGCTATCTCAGGAGCAAACTCGTGCATATGACCATATATAGATACTGTTCCATCCGGATGGGTGATATAGAGACCATTACCATATCCTGTGGATGTTACGGTAATTCTGGAGATATAGCCATCACCAATGGAATAGATAGGTTCACCCACTACTCCTCCCACTCTGAAATCGAAACCTGCGTGAAATCTACCACTTCTCAGCTCCCCATAAGTTCCGGCAAATGAGGGCTTGATTTTAAGCGGCAAAGACCTTTCTCCGGCATCATCACCGTGAGAAAAGCCTATCGCCATATACAATGTCAGAAAAAGTAATTTTATCATCCTGTCAAGAGAAGATTAACTGAACATCCTTTTCAGCCTCTCGAAGAAATTTCTGTCATCCTTCGTAGGAGATGGTTTGAAATTTTTGGACTCTTGAATCTTCTCAAGCATCTCCTTCTCCTCTTTATCAACTTTCTTTGGTATCCAAACCTGAATATATACCAGCAGATCCCCTGCACCATACCCATTGACATCAGGAACACCTTTCCCTCTCAGACGCAATATCTTGCCTGACTGTGTACCAGGCTCCACCTTTATCCTCAACTTACCATCCACCGACGGTATCTCCGCTGTACATCCGAGAATAGCATCTGGAACAGATACGAAAAGGGAGTAGATCAAATCGTTACCATCCCTTTGAAGTTCCGGATGCGGTTCTTCTGTTATCAACACAAGAAGGTCACCATTGACTCCATCACCCTTGGCAGCATTACCTTTCCCTTGAACTGTCAGCTGCATACCTTCAGTCACACCTGCAGGTACCTTGAATGATATCTCTTCAGATTTCTTCTCCAGACCGCTTCCGTGACAACAAGAACAAGGCTTTGTAATCACTTTGCCCTCACCACCACATGTAGGACAAGGAGAGGATGTCTGCATCTGACCAAGGAAAGACTGCACCACTTTGGTTACAGTACCAGTACCTCGACAAGTATCGCAAGTTTTGATATCCGCTTCAGACTCTGCTCCACGTCCATTACACTTGTGACATTTGACATGTTTTTCAATCTTGATCTTCTTCTCAACGCCATTGACTATCTCCTCAAGTGAAAGTTTGATCTTGATTCTGATATTGGAACCTCGGGCTACCCTTCTCCCCCTCGCTCCGCCACCGCCGAAGCCACCGAAACCGCCAAAACCACCACCAAATCCACCTCCGAATATATCGCCAAAAGCGCTGAATATATCCTCCATATTCGAGAAGCCTCCAAAGCCACCACCGGCTGCACCACCCATACCTGCGTGGCCAAACTGGTCATATCTCTGTTTCTTCTCAGGATTGCTCAGGACATCATAAGCCTCTGCTGCCTCCTTGAATTTCTCTTCAGCTGCTACATCACCCGGGTTCTTGTCGGGGTGATACTGCATAGCCAACTTACGGTAGGCTTTCTTTATCTCTTCAGGTGTGGAACTCTTGCTGACACCAAGCACCTCATAATAGTCTCTTTTTTCTGCCATATCCTATATTCCCACTACCACTTTAGAGTAGCGGATAACTTTTTCGTGAAGCAGGTAACCTTGCTGCACTACATCTATAATTTTATTTTTCTTATCTGGATCTTCAACAGGGAATTGGGCTACAGCCTCATGATAATCTGTATCGAGTTCCTTACCTACTGCCTCGATTTTCTCTACCCCTTTTGTCTTCAGATATCCGAACAGTTTATTGAGAATAAGCTCTGTACCCTCGATAGCTGAAGCATCGGCATTTGAACCTTTCAACATATTGAGAGCCCTCTCGCAATCATCCAGAATAGGTAGAAGACCTTTGATCACATCTTCACCTGCTGTATTGACCAGTTCGAGCTTCTCTTTGGCAGTTCTTCTGCGGTAATTGTCAAACTCGGCTGCCATACGGACATATTTGTCTGTCGCCTCTGCCACTTTTTGCTCAGACTCAGAAACTTTGGATTCAAGCTCACCACATTTTGTCTCCATCTCTTCGAGCTTCACCTCCAGTTCCTTCAATTTGTCAATCTTCTCAGCCTTTTTGGCACTCTCTTTTTTATCTGTTTTCTCTTTCATCATTTTTCTCTTAAAAAATCGCGTGCAAAGATAAAAACAAATTGTTTGCCAAAAAGCAGGTGCGACATTTTGTCACACCCTCCTACCCATATAAAAAAGAACCCCAGAGGCGACTTACCTCCGGGGTATACTGTCAAACCCATATTTCTACTGGTTTTCAAACTTTGCCATCTCCTGGTCAAAAATTTTCTGGAACTGGTCCTTCTCAAATTCAAGAGAGAGTTTCTGGTCTTTTGAAATGGCATTTTCCACACCCTTAACCACTGCATCTTTGGACATTTCCAGATTTACGTAGTATTGGTATGGCCCCTTTTTGGCCTGGAATATCTTCTCCTCCTGGATTGTCACACCTTCAAGTACCTGATTTACCACCTGGCGTGATGTCTCCTCAAATTTTGCCATATACTCCTGTTTGTTTGCCACTGTCACCTGATTGAGATATTGTTCTGAGACAGTCTTAATTGTAGCCTGAACTGTCGATGCTATCTCTGTACGGGCATTCATAAGGGCAATTTTCTTTGCTACCACCAAATCTGGGCTCTCACCCATACCTGTAGCACGAAAATATTTGGAATCTGAATGGTGTTTCTTTGATGAAAGGGGAACTGACACCTCTGTCATCCCTTTGGTTACTGGCTTGGGTGAACCGCAAGAGCAAAATACAGGCATTAGTGCCACTGCTGCAAGGAGCATAAAAAACCTATTGATTTTCATAATCTTTAAATATTTGGTTATTACTTTGATCTTATATGCAAATATAAATAAAAAAGGGATTGCCACCAAAAGTGACAACCCCTAAATTTTATCGTCAAACTGATATTATAGTTTGTCGTTAGAGCCAAGCACATTAATGATTTTATGCTTGTAAAGTTTCTCCATATTGTCTCTTGCAGGACCAAGATATTTGCGAGGGTCAAACTCAGCAGGTTTCTCAGCAAAAGTTTTGCGGATTGCTGCAGTCATAGCAAGACGTGAGTCTGAGTCAATGTTGATTTTGCAAACTGCAGATTTTGCTGATTCGCGTAGCCACTCCTCTGGAATACCGATAGCAGCTTTAAGGGCTCCACCGTATTTGTTGATGGTCTCAACCTCCTCCTCAGGAACTGAAGAAGAGCCGTGAAGTACGATAGGGAAACCTGGAAGTTTCTCTTCAACTGCTTTCAAAACATCGAATGCAAGTGGAGGAGGAACCATTTTACCTGTCTGAGGATCAATAGTACATTGCTCAGGGGTAAATTTGTAAGCACCGTGAGAAGTACCGATAGAGATAGCAAGTGAATCGCAACCTGTACGGGTAGCGAAGTCAATTACCTCCTCAGGGTTAGTGTAAGTGTGGTGGTCTGAAGATACCTCATCCTCAACACCAGCAAGAACACCAAGCTCACCCTCAACAGTTACATCGAACTGATGGGCATACTCTACCACTTTTTTGGTAAGAGCCACATTCTCCTCGTATGAAAGGTGTGAACCGTCGATCATAACTGAAGAGAAACCTGAGTCGATACAGCTTTTGCAAGTTTCGAATGTATCACCGTGGTCAAGGTGAAGAACGATTTGAGGATTCTCACAACCAAGCTCCTTTGCATACTCTACAGCACCCTGTGCCATATAGCGGAGAAGAGTAGCGTTAGCATATTGACGTGCACCTTTTGATACTTGAAGGATAACTGGAGATTTGGTCTCAACTGCAGCTTTGATAATAGCTTGCATCTGCTCCATATTATTGAAGTTGAAGGCAGGAATTGCATATCCACCCTCTACTGCTTTGGCAAACATCTCTCTGGTGTTTACCAAGCCTAAATCTTTGTAAGATACCATTTTTCTATGTATTTTAAAATTTATAAATCCCTTTTGTGTCAAAAATCGCGCAAAAATAGATAATTTTGCGATATATTTGAAAAAAATCGAAATGGCATCAAACAATACCACCTCCAATAAGATAATAATCTTCTCTGCCCCATCAGGCTCGGGAAAAAGCACTATAGTTGGGCACTTGCTACAAAAGTACCCTTTCCTCGAATTCTCCATTTCTGCCACATCCAGGGCACCACGAGGACAGGAACAACACGGCAAGGAGTACTACTTCTACTCATCTGAGGAGTTTGAAAAGCTCATAAAAGAGGATGCCTTTGTAGAGTGGGAAGAGGTGTACAAAGGGTCATACTACGGCACTCTCCGCAGCGAGATTGACAGGATTTGGGCCAAAGGACACACCATCCTCTTCGATATTGATGTCAAAGGTGGTGTTAACCTTAAAAAAATCTTTGGCGATGCCGCTTTGGCAGTTTTTGTAAAGCCACCTTGCGTAGAGGAGCTCCGCCGTAGACTCATCGGGCGTGGCACCGACACCCCTGAGGCTATCGAAAGAAGGGTAGCCAAAGCAGAGGAGGAGCTCACCTATGAGCAATATTTTGATGTTGTCCTGGTCAATGATATCCTTTCTGAATCTCTAACAGAAGCAGAGGGGCTGATTGATAGTTTTGTTGTGAACAGATAGGCTCTATGCGCTGCGCCCTC
The DNA here is from genome assembly GCA_017630155.1 of Bacteroidales bacterium. Lineage (GTDB taxonomy): Bacteria > Bacteroidota > Bacteroidia > Bacteroidales > UBA932 > CAAGNP01. The sequence goes on along the minus strand of JAGBVU010000001.1, from coordinate 81,318 downwards.
TTTTTCGGTTCATTTAACCCGATCCACTTCGGACACCTGAACATCGCCCGTTTCCTTTTGGAGCAGTGCGATATTGATCAGGTGCGTCTGATTGTATCCCCAAAGAACCCACTTAAGGATGCCAGCATCATTGCTGACCCTACAGAGAGGCTGGCGCAGACAACTAAAGAGGTATCAGAACTCCCATTGTCTGAAGAACTCAAAGCCAAAATAGCCGTCTCAGATGTGGAGTTTCACCTTCCATCCCCACTATACACCATCAACACCCTCCGCCACATCAGAGAGAAAGAGCCTGAAAATGAGCACATCCTCATCATTGGTGGAGACAATATCAGGATTATCGAAAAGTGGTATAAATGGGACGAACTGCTTCACGAGTTTGAGGTGTGGGTATATCCAAGGGGAGGAATAGATGATTCCCAGCTCTGCGAGCAATATGATTCAATGCCAAAGACAAAAAAAGTGCGTTACCTGAGCAACGCACCTCTATACAATATTTCATCCACAGAGATAAGAAATTCTACTCGTAAAGCGGGTGATGGGCAATAACCTCCACCCTCTCCTTCTTCACAGGATGGATAAACGACACACTGTATGCATGCAGTGAAATACCTCCATCCCTATTGGACCTGCGTGCCCCATACTTAAGATCACCTTTAATCACCGAACCGATGGTTGAAAGCTGACACCTTATTTGATGGTGACGCCCTGTCAGGAGCTCCACCTCCACCAGAAAATAATTTATCGTAGGGTGTACAAGCCTGTATCTGAGCCTTGACTCCTTTGCCCCATTTCTGGGCTTGGGATACGCATAAGATTTGTTCTGTTTTTCATTGCGGAGCAAATAGTGGACAAGCTCACCTTCAGCAGGTTCAGGGCATTTTTCCACCAAGGCGCGATATCTCTTCTGAATTTTGTCCCCCTCTGAACGGAACATTTCATTCAGTCTCTCCAGCGCTTTTGATGTTTTGGCAAAAATCACCACACCACTTACCGGGCGGTCAAGCCTATGGGGAACCCCCATGAAGACCTGCCCAGGCTTGGAATCCCTTTGTGCCACATAGGCCTTGAGAGTATCTGACAGTGGCTCATCACCTGTCTTGTCCCCCTGGACAATCTCACCTGATCTCTTATTGAAAACCAGCAGATGGTTATCCTCATAAAGGATACGCGATGTTATATCCTCATACTCATGAGGGTCCATGGTACGGTAAAAGCCAGACATTAATATTGCTCTTTGTCGTTAGGGAAATCGTGATTCTTCACATCATCCACATACTGTGAAAATGCCTTCAGGCACTCATCGTGCAAATTGGCATAGCGGCGGAGGAATTTTGGGGAGAAGTTATTGGTCAGGCCGAGCATATCGTGCATAACGAGCACCTGTCCGTCCACATGCTTGCCCGCGCCAATGCCGATAACAGGAATTGTCAGCCTCTCTGCCACCTTCTTGCCAAGCTCTGCTGGGATCTTCTCCAATACCAGCGCAAAGCAACCTGCCTCTTCAAGGGCAATGGCATCCTCTATCAATTTGGCAGCCTCTGCCTCCTCTTTGGCACGCACTGCGTATGTACCGAACTTATGGATAGACTGGGGGGTCAATCCGAGGTGACCCATCACAGGGATACCTGCACACAAAATCCTCTCTATGGACTCAAGCACCTCCTGGCCACCTTCAAGCTTAACTGCATCTGCCTCAGATTCCTTCATAATGCGGATAGCATTGCTCAAAGCAAATTTGGAGTTACCCTGATATGTACCAAATGGCATATCCACCACCACAAGTGGATTTTTAACTGCACGCATGACACTCTGTGCGTGGTAAATCATCTGATCTATGGTAATTGGAAGTGTTGTCTCGTGGCCTGCCATCACATTGGCAGCAGAATCTCCCACCAGGATAATATCTATATTTGCCTCATTGACAATACTTGCCATGGTGTAATCATAGGCAGTAATCATAGCTATTTTCTCACCTGCCCTCTTCATTTCGAGAAGCCTGTGGGTGGTCATCACCCTGTTTTTCCCTTCAACTGACATATTTTCCTTTATTAATGGATAAAATTTTATGCAAAGCAATAAAATAATCGTGAAACGACCAAATTATGACAAGGTGGCAGACTTTTTCTTTGGCACAAGATTCGTTATATAGAGTGGCGTGACTGGCGAAGAGCAGCCAGAATAAAACAGAAAACGATTAAAATTTATAAATATTATGGGAAAAATTATTGGTATTGACCTTGGAACCACCAACTCATGTGTGGCAGTAATGGAAGGTAACGAGCCTTCAGTTATCATTAACAGCGAAGGTAAAAGAACTACCCCATCGGTAGTGGCATTTGCAGAGAACGGAGAGAGAAAGATCGGTGATCCAGCTAAAAGACAAGCGATTACAAACCCTCTTAAAACCATTTTCTCTATCAAGAGATTCATGGGCGAGCCTTACGATAAAGTTCAGACCGAGATCGGTCGCGTACCTTATGCCATCTCAAGAGGTGACAACGGCACAGCACGTGTAAACATCGACGGTCGTCTTTACTCTCCACAGGAGATCTCAGCCATGATTCTTCAGAAGATGAAAAAGACCGCTGAGGATTATCTTGGCCAGGAGGTGACAGAGGCTGTCATCACAGTACCTGCATACTTCAGCGACTCGCAGAGACAGGCAACCAAAGAGGCAGGTGAGATTGCAGGCCTTACAGTAAGACGTATCATCAACGAGCCTACTGCAGCAGCCCTTGCATACGGTATGGACAAGAAGAACAAAGATATGAAAGTAGCTGTATATGACCTTGGTGGCGGTACTTTCGATATCTCTATCCTTGAACTTGGTGACGGTGTATTTGAGGTTAAATCTACCAATGGTGACACTCACCTTGGCGGTGATGACTTCGACCACAGAATCATCGAGTGGCTTGCAGCTGAATTCAAAGCTGAAAACAGCGGTATCGATTTGACCAAAGACCCTATGGCACTTCAGAGACTTAAAGAGGCTGCTGAGAAAGCCAAAATCGAGCTTTCAAGCCAGACAACCACAGAGATCAACTTGCCTTATATCATGCCTGTAGACGGTGTTCCAAAACACTTGGTTAAAACCCTTACCCGTGCCAAATTCGAGCAGATCTGTGATGACCTTATCCAGAGAACCATCGAGCCTTGCCGTAAAGCACTTAGCGATGCAGGTCTTCAAGCATCAGAGATCGACGAAGTTCTTTTGGTAGGTGGATCTACCCGTATCCCTGCCATCCAGCAGATCGTAGAGAAATTCTTCGGTAAAGTTCCTTCAAAAGGTGTTAACCCTGACGAGGTAGTAGCTATCGGTGCAGCTATCCAGGGTGGTGTACTTGCAGGTGATGTAAAAGACGTTCTTCTACTTGACGTTACCCCTCTATCACTTGGTATTGAGACCCTTGGCGGTGTAATGACCAAACTTATCGAGTCAAACACCACCATCCCTACCAAAAAATCTGAGGTATTCTCTACCGCAAGCGACAACCAGCCATCTGTTGAGATTCACGTACTTCAGGGTGAGCGCTCTATGGCACGCGACAACAAGACCATCGGCCGCTTCCACTTGGACGGAATCACCCCTGCACCACGCGGTGTGCCACAGATCGAAGTTACCTTCGACATCGATGCCAACGGTATCCTTAACGTATCTGCCAAAGACAAATCTACCGGCAAAGAGCAGAAGATCCGTATCGAAGCATCATCAGGTCTGAGCGACGACGAGATCAAGAGAATGCGTGATGAGGCTAAAGCCAATGAGGCAGCTGACAAAGCAGAGAAAGAGCGTATCGACAAGATCAACGCAGCTGACGCAATGATCTTCCAGAGCGAGAAGAACCTCAAAGAGTACGGTGACAAGATCCCTGCTGACAAGAAAGGTGCTATCGAGACAGCTCTTAACGGTCTTAAAGAGGCTCACAAATCTGGTGATTTGGCAGCAATCGAGAAAGCTACCGAGACCCTCAACAATGCATGGCATGCAGCTTCAGAGGATATGGCCAAAGCTGCACAGGCAGCAGGTGCCAACCCAGGTGCCGGTCCACAGCAAGGCCCTACCCCTGGCGCAGACCAGAAAGATGGTGAAGTGACCGACGTAGACTTCGAGGAAGTGAAATAATCACCCTCCCAAATATCCTGAAAAGGCTGACTTTTGAGAAGTCAGCCTTTTTTATTTGCCCACGGAGTTTGTGCAAGTAGCCAATTGTCAGTTAGGTACTGATGAGCAAAGCAGCTCAGGATGGGTTACTCGGTGCTAGCCATTTCGCTATCGCAGCCTTGCCGGACTCCGCAAAGTCCTTCGCTAACCCGACAGAATCAGACAATTTGTTTCACTTCTTGCCAGGCTTACTCACAATTGACTGTATCGGTATGATTTAAATATGCTCCCGCCACCCAAATCACCCGTCATGTCATGCTAACTTAATTTGACAAAATGAATATATATTTTTAAATTTGTATCGAAATGAAAAATATGAATATACATAGATATTGGTGGCGCTGCGTACTTCTTTAAAAGTCGTAAGGGCGGACCGGTATTTATATATCATATATTAGAAGGATCTGACGTACTTACGACAGGTCCTTTTAAGTTATAAAACACCCATTTGTACCATTTATTTATGAGCAATTATCAAGTTTCCCCTGATGGGTTTTATGGAAAGTTCGGTGGAGCTTTCGTTCCAGATTCACTTAGACCATGCGTGGAAGATCTTCAGAAAAGATATCTTCAGATTATGAATGACCCTGCATTCAAGAGTTATTACTACGAGTGGCTTGTGAAGTACGTCGGACGCCCCACCCCTTTGTATTTGTCAGAAAAACTAAGCCGTAAATATGGGTGCAAAATCTATCTAAAAAGGGAAGATCTTAATCATACCGGAGCCCATAAGATCAATAATGCCCTCGGCCAGGCCCTTCTCGCCCAGAAGCTCGGAAAAAGGAGAATTATAGCTGAGACAGGGGCAGGACAACACGGAGTGGCAGTAGCTACAGTATGTGCCCTTCTGGAGATGGAGTGTAAAATCTTTATGGGAAAAACAGATATCGAGCGCCAAAGGGTCAATGTAGAGAAGATGAGACTTTTGGGTGCTGAAATCATCTCAGTTGAGAGCGGCACACAAACCCTACAGGAGGCTGTCGACGAGGCACTCAACTATTGGAGCAGCCACTTTGAAGACACATTCTACTTGATAGGCTCTGCCGTGGGTCCGCATCCTTACCCTGACATGGTGGCCAAGTTCCAGTCTGTAATCAGCGAGGAGCTCGAGGAGCAATTGATGCACTTCGAAGGACGCAGCTACCCTGACTACCTCATCGCTTGCGTGGGTGGTGGGAGCAATGCTGCAGGAACAGTATATCAATATGTGGACAATGAAAAGGTAAAAATAATCCTTGCAGAAGCTGGCGGCAAAGGTGTCGACAGCGGAGAGTCTGCCGCCACACTGCATATAGGAAAAGAGGGATTTATCCACGGATACAGGACCATTGTCCTTCAGGATGAAGAGGGCAATATCAAAGATCCGTACTCAATAAGTGCTGGTCTTGACTACCCTGGCATCGGCCCGCTCCACGCTCATCTGGCAGACACAGGAAGGGCCTCCATAGTGGCCGTAAATGACGATGAGGCTATAAAAGCTGCACTTGAACTGGTAAAATTTGACGGAATTATCCCTGCACTGGAATCATCACACGCATTGGGAGCACTCCCCAAACTCACCTTCAAGCCCGAAGATGTTGTGGTACTGACCCTTTCAGGCAGAGGAGACAAGGATATCGAAGTCTATTTGGGATCAAAATAGAAGGTGTTCTTTGCAGTTCCTGAATTGAACTTAAGCATCACCTCTATGGTATTCTCATCCTCAGGAAGGCAATAGTCGTAGCGATAGGTAATTTTGTAGAGACTCCCCTCTATTGCCCTTACCTGGATATTGGTAGCATATTCGCTTCTGGCTGTTGCCTTTTTGGAGTATGTAACCCTCCTGCCGTTAAGCTCAAGATAATAGACAATCTCCCCAAGTTTCTCACTATAGGGGACTATTGATATCGCCTTATAGAGTCTTCTATAATTGCTGACAAGGGCATCCACCTCATTCTGACGTTTGGCATCAATGAAATATTTGCGCAGCGCGTGCAGTTCGCTGATAGCTCTATCTATAAACTCCACCTCTGTAAAGTCTGAGCTATAGTCCTCTTTCAGAGCCAGGAATTTGTTATATTGCTCCTGTTCCTGAGCCTTGAACTCAGCGATCAGCATCTCCCTTTCAAGTGACGAAAATGGATATTTTGCATGGACCTCATATCTGTAGCTACGCTCTTTTTTGTCGTAAAGTTTTCTCCAATATATCTCAGCTTTGTCAATATGGATATTGGAAACATAAGGGAGAGAGGCAGCAATGGCCTCTATGTCACTCTGATATTTTCTATTGATATCGGAGGTTTTACCAGACATATCAGCCACCTCATGATATGTCTCCACAGAGGTAAGATTTATAGCTACACTGCTGATTATTGTTTGTCGTATGTTTGACAGGCAGTGCGCCTTAGCCTCATCGAGAGTTTCGCTCTCACCCGAAGTTATTATATATCCTGCTTCTGATAGTCCCAACCAGGAGGGTGCTTTTTTGGCACTCTTCTCCACCACCTTGACTTGTCCAAACATTAAGACAGGCACAAGGATAAGGGCCCATATACACAATACTTTTCTCATAAATACCATCTATTGCTCTAACTTTTTTCTGGTGACTGTTATAAATTTCCTTATCTGAGAACTCCTTACATTCATTCTGGAGATCGCCTTGTGGATTGCTTTTGCCTCATTGGATTCTATCGAAGTGAGGGTAATATCTGTCTCAGATATTTTCTCGTGCACAAGTGTATCCACTACTCGCAGCTTCACATCCAGCTCTACAATACATTTAGTGGGTATTGAAGAGGTAATCCTCTTATCCTTCACCCTGACATCTGGAGTTATCACATATCTGCTCTCCCCCACCTCTACCCCATTCTGTGTACACACCAGGACCATCTTGTCGGCTAATATCCCCCTGACCTGATCTGTCAGAGCTAGAGTATCACTGACCACCGGTTTGAAAATTACCCTTCCAGTGGTATCCTGGCCGAAACATAGCAACGAACTTATGGCCAAAGCCATGACAAAAAACAATTTTTTCATATACTATTCCTCCCCTATTATCAACCACACCTCACCGAGCCCTTTCTGGTAAACAGTAACAGGGATATAGTAAGGCTCATCTTTTAGCATCTTGACCAGCGGTCTGACAAACCCTCTGGTATCAATGGCCACATCACGTCCTGCGATGTTTTTACCATAAAGGGGAATTCTGACCTGTTCAAATTTAAGGACATCCTGCGTCCTCTCATTGAGACTGTAGCGTCCATTGACAGTATTCTCAGAAAACCACAAATCTATCAGATCTGCCAACTCTACCGCATCTCCCTGATAATCAAACTCCTCATCAAAGGTATGGTCAGCCATATCAAACCTCCTCATAGTGACCACCACCTCCCTTCCATTTTCAAACATATCATCAAAATGGTTCTGAAGACCTGAAAGGAAGTTGTCCTTGAAACTCAGGACCGCCTCCTCAAGAAGTGTCTCCACCGGGGCATTGACACTTGATCCTACACCGGTATTTCCAGATATTATTTTGGATGTATATGCATCATATGCAGTGAGATTGAAGGAGACCTGTTTTCTTGGCCCTTTCCTCTTTACCTGATAATCAATATCGAGGATTATATCAGGTTTTGCCACCCTCCTGAGCTCATCTATAGGACTCTCGATAATCATAGCCCCCGATTCACTACTTGTGATACTTACCACATCACTCTCCTCACTCTTGATATTTTTCAGGACACTCTCAAGAGACTGGATAGGGAACTCCTCTTTGGCCATAAAGTCTGCAAGATATGAGATAAGGAGCCTTATCTCCGAACTTCTTCTCAAGGCTTTTTCATAATCAGGGACCATTGTCACCTCCCCATATGACTCAAACTCCTGCACATAATGGTTCCTCTCACACCAGGCATCACTCGGGACCACCATAATGGTCGGCCTTTTAGCCTGTCCGGATAGCGCTCCGAAGGTCACAATAAGCGCTAAAAATATAATTACTGCTCTTTTCATATTCACTGCTAAAATCCTGTACTTAGTTTTCTCACAAGTCCATCCTCCTCCATTCTGTCCTTCAGGTTATCATACATTACCTGTACATATAGGGCCACTTTATACCCCCCTCGGACCTGTCTCCTGTCCTGTCCGGAAGGTACTCCATCTGTAGTGACATTTATATACTTGATATAGTCCCCCCCTGTGGTGAAAAATTTTATAAAATAATCCTTGTGCTCATCAAAAGAGGACTCGCTCTTGAATATGGCAGGAGTAGGCATAGCGGTCTCCATCCCGGGCAATCCTCTGAACAGACAGGCATGCACTGCATTTTTCTTCGCCTGAACAATGGCTGCATCCACTTTTTTTCCATAGCCCCACACCTTTACAAATTTTGTCCCGTCGACAGCTACCCTCTCTGTTGTCACCTCATAGTTATTGAAGCTCTCCATCAAAGCCTTTATCTCCCTCTTTGACTGAGCCTCTGACAAATGTGGCAACACCACCATTATGGCTACCACCACCAGCAGAATTTTTCTTCCCATATCCATATTAGAAATTAACTTTTACACCAAACGAGAACCCTGTTACTGCCGGCTTGTGGCCACGCCCCTCCTGCAATAGGATGTCGTTGTAATATTTGTACCAAATGCCGTCAGCAAATTTGACAGCTGCATTGGCTTGTGCAAATATCTGGACAGGATATATCACTTGCCACGATATCCTGGCACCCGCTTTGGCAAACCAGGTTGCCCAATCCATTGAGTCATTATTCTGAATGGGAACACTTGAAACAGAGAGCACTTCCATCCCCAACTGCACCAGAGGCATAATTTCAATGGGGCGTATAGGTCTGAACGCAATTCCTGCTCCCAATCCCAGATTCACATATGCAACCGCATCATAAAAAGACTCAGAAGAGTACGCATCAACGCCCAAATTGAGCATAAGATATCGTGATGTACCTTTTGCATTGATATGCTCAAGGTACTCAAGGCCCAATTCAAATGGTGCATAGCCCCCTATTGCCCCTGCCACGGTAACACCAAGCTTGAGGTCATTCTTCTGTTTGAGGATCATACCCTCCTCCACATTACCGCCGGATATCTGATAGAAAGACGAGGCCCCCATCTGGCCTGTGGCAACATGTGAATTGTTTACCACATCGGCCGCCCTTACATAACCCACCTTTCTGGAGTCCAGATCGCCATCCCTCTCCTCCACTATCTTGTATACCTGAAGCCGCTGCCCGTTTTTCAACCCCTCTTTTGTCCCAATCTTTGCCTTTATAGGGCGGGTACTGATTATGGAAGATGTCACCCTCCATTGGTCGACAGCCTTTTCTGATCTGTAGAAAGCATTATCATATGCACTGATGGCTGCATCCGCTATGCTTGAATTCGAAGTACCTTGCGCCTCCACAGTGGTCACATATTCAAGGGGGAAAGTGATGGATTCGAAAAGGGCGTTTTTCTGAGCCCTTACCTGTGGTGTGTCATCTTCGTATATCCACGCATCATAGACCTGCTCAACCAACTCTTCTGTATAATTGAGCTTATAAATAAAGGCATCGACGTTTATCCTATAGATTTCATCTTTATGATTCTCATAGACATCATAGTAATCCAGGACTAACACATAACTTCCATCGACAAGATCATATCCCTTTTCCCCCAAAGCGGAGATTCCCACCTTGGTAACTTTTGAATTAAGGATCTCCTGATCCCTTAAGCTATACATCCCCCTCTTCAGGATGAGTTCATCACTCATCTCACCCTGACCATTTCTACGGTACCAGAAAGAGACTATCTCTTTACCTACCTCCTCCCTATCCAATAAAGATGTTATTTGGTCTGCGTCCACCGCCCTGCTTCTGGATGTACGTATAAGAATCCTGTCTGTAGGTATATTATTGATATCAAACTTCTCCCCTAAAGACATAGACCTCACGGCATTGAATATCCGTGCATCAAACCCATCGCCCCTATTGACCACAATGGTAGATATGCTGCTTCTCACATAATCATCATCCACCACATCGTCCACTTTCTGCTGCCCGGATGCAACAGCACAAGTAAGCAAAAATATGATTGTCAAAAGTTTTTTCATAGTACAATTCTCTACTCTACAAATATAGGGAATTTATTACAGGAATAATAGTTACCTTTGCGAAAAGAAAACAAAAAAATGAAAAGACCAAGAACTATTCTTACCATCATCACCCTCATTCTCCTCTGCACAAAGCTGTTTGGGCAGGACCTTGGGGCACAGGCTTATAGCGACAAATATTCAAAAGAGATCATCCACTATCTCACTGACGAAAAATTCCAGGGGAGGGAATCCGGAACCAAAGAGATGAAGGGGGTTATAAAATACATCTCAAAAGAGTTCAAAAAGTCCGGATGGGAGGTTACACTCCAGAAAGTGACAGCAGAGGGGCTCACCGCCTCTATTGGGGAGCCAAAACCAGGAAGAAAATACCCTGGTGAGATAACTAACGTAATAGCAAGACTTGATGGGAAAGAGAGTGACAAATATGTAGTCATAGGGGCCCATTTTGACCACCTCGGCAACAAAGAGGGGCTTGGCATCCACCCCGGCGCTGATGACAATGCTTCGGGTATTGCAGTCCTTCTCAACCTCGCCAGAATGATCAAAGCTTCAGGCTTGACACCAGACTGCAATATTCTACTGTGTGCCTGGGACGGAGAGGAGAAAGGACTTCTCGGCTCAAAGCATTTCGTATCCACCTGGGAAGGGGGAGAAATTATCTACTACATGAACTTTGACATGGTCGGCAGGACCAAAACTCCAGAAAACCCTGGCATAACATTTGCCTGGAATGACAACTATCCAAGGCTACGCAAGCATTGCGAAGCTGCTCTGAAGAATGTGCCTACCCCATTTGAGGTATTCTATGACCAGAGATGGGGTGACGGAAAAGGTGGTTCAGACTACGCACCATTCTCAAAAAGAAATATACCTTTTGTAGCCTGGATGGAGGTAGAGATGCACGAGGATTACCACAAACCTGGTGACACACCTGACAAAATTTGTTGGGACAAACTTCAAAAGGGGGCTCTGCTATCATATTGGGTAATCCACCAGTGGATTTTTCCAAAAAAATAATTATATTTGTATGATGCAAAAAACAACATTGATATGTTAACACAAATTGTAAACGGTATTATCCATACACCTTCCGGATGGCTTAAGGGAGGTTCAGTTATTATAGATGATCACAAGATTCTCGAAGTATCGAGCTGTGATCTCCCAATTATTGGTGCTAAAATTATAGATGCAAAGGGGATGTACATCACCCCTGGTGGCGTGGAGATTCACTGCCACGGTGGTGGAGGTCGCGACTTTATGGAGTGCACAGAAGATGCATTCCAAGTGGCGATTGATGCCCATATGCAATATGGTACCACCAGTATTTTCCCTACCCTGTCATCATCTACCCTTCCTATGATCAGAGCAGCAGCAGCCACTGCTGAAAAGATGATGAAAGACAAATACAGCCCTGTTCTTGGTATTCACCTTGAGGGTCCGTATTTCAACCTAAAAATGGCAGGAGGCCAATTGCCTGAGAACATTATCCTCCCAGATCCAAATGATTACATAACCATACTTGAAGAGACCAACACCATCAAGAGATGGGATGCTGCGCCCGAACTTCCAGGAGCTATTGCATTTGGTAAATATCTGGCTAAAAAGGGTATTTTGGCATCCATAGCACACACCAGTGCAGAGTACGACGATGTAGAGGCAGCATGGGAAGCAGGTTACACCCACGCCACACACTTCTACAACGCCATGCCAGGTTTCCACAAAAAGAAAGAGTTCAAATATGAAGGTACTGTAGAGAGCATATACCTTATCGATGATATGACAGTAGAGGCTATTGCTGATGGTATCCACGTACCTACCACTATCCTCAAACTCATTTACAAACTAAAAGGCGTAGAGAAGACAGCACTCATTACCGACGCTTTGGCAGTAGCAGCAAGCGACAGCAAGACAGCATTTGACCCTCGCGTAATTATCGAGGATGGTGTATGTAAACTTGCCGACCACTCAGCCCTTGCCGGAAGTATTGCCACTATGGACAGACTCATCAAGACTATGACCTCTCCAGAGGTGGATGTTCCTCTGTTTGACGTCATAAGAATGATATCTGAGACCCCATCCAAGATTATGAATGTATATGATAGGAAGGGTTCTCTTGAAAAAGGAAAAGATGCCGACATCCTCCTTATCGACAAAGACTATGAGGTACGCGGTGTGATGGCTATGGGTAGAATTGTAAAAAGTATTTAATTATGTTGACTCAGATAAATAACGGTAAGATCCTAACCCCAAACGGATGGGTATTGGATCACTCATTGCTCATCGAGGATGGCAAAATTCTGGATATAGCAGGAAGTCTCCCAATCCAGGGTGCCGAAGTTGTTGACGCACGCGGCATGTACATCGTGCCAGGATATGTAGCTATGAACGTATATGGTGCAAAAGGGCATACATTCAACGAAGGTACAGAAGAGGCATTTGACATTATAACCAAATCACACCTCCAGCACGGTGCCACCACCATTTTCCCAACCCTCTCCCCTACCACTAGGGATAGAATTATCGAACTTGACGAACTGTGCTCCAAAATGATGGAGAAAGATGACACCACCATCAAGGGTCTTCATGTGGTAAGTCCATATCTGAGCGAAGATATGACTAAAGAGCAATACAAAGTAAAGAACCCTGATCCCAAAGAATACAATATTATCCTTGAAAAGACCAAATGCATCAAACGTTGGGATGCTGCACCTGAGCTTCCTGGTTCAAGTGTTCTGGCCAAAGCTATCAAGGAGAAAGGTATCCTCCCTGTAATTTCACACACTATTGCTGAATACAAAGAGGTTCTTGAGGGATTTGAAGCGGGCTTTACCCACACAGCCCAGCTCTACAACGCCATGCCGGGATTCCACAAAAAAAGAGAGTACAAATACGAAGGAACTGTAGAGAGTGTTTACCTTATCGACGATATGACCACAGAGGTCATTGCTGATGGCAAACACCTTCCAGCTACCATCCTCCGTCTTGTTTACAAGATAAAAGGCGTTGAGAAACTTGCACTCGTTACAGCTGCACTTGCATATGCAGATTACGAGGGAGAAGTAAACCCTGACGACAACGTTTATATCGAAAATGGTGTATGCAAAGTCAAAGGTGTAAATCATCTTGCCGGTAGTATCGCCACTATGGATACACTTGTCCAGAACATGGTACTGAAAGTGGGAACAACACTTCGCGACGCTGTACGCATGGCATCTGAGACCCCTGCAAAAATCATGGGAATCTACGACCAGGTAGGTTCTCTTGAAAAAGGAAAAGAGGCCAATGTGCTTATCCTCAACCATCACTACGAAATATGCGGCATCTGGTCAAAAGGCAAACAAGTGAAATAATCTCACACTTATGATTAAAACCGCTGCTATATATTTGGGGTCTGCCACAGGCAGATCCCAAATTTTTTCTGACACCGCTTTCTCTATAGGTGCAGAGCTTGCCAGGATGGGGATAAGTGTTGTGTATGGAGGGGCCTGTGTCGGGACTATGAAATCTCTGGCTGATGGTGTACTATCTGAAAGCGGAGAGGTCATCGGGGTATTTCCCAAAGGATTCAAAGGGAAGAAAAGCTACCAGGAGAAAAAGGTCGAGGTGTGCCACTATGGACTTAGCCGTCTGATAGAGGTGGAGGATATGTCTGAAAGGAAGAAAGTGATGGAGAAGATGAGCGACTGCTGCATAGCCCTGCCAGGAAGCTACGGCACACTTGACGAACTGTTTGAATACATTGTTAACCACCAGCTTGGATTCCACGACAAACCCGTATACATTCTCAATCTGGATGGATTCTATGACCCCATAATCGCTATGATAGAAAAAATGAAGGAGACTGAATTCCTCAAGGGGTACGATCAATCCTTTATCCACTTCCCCACCACAGTTGAAGACCTTTTAACTGCGATAAAAAAATAGCCTCCGAACATAACATCCGGAGGCTAAACATTATCAAGTTCTCATTATTTTATTCCAGGCCCATCAGCTTCCTAGTGGCACGTGCCAATCTTTTGACACCCTCTACCATCTTCTCATCTGAGACATAAGAGAAGTTCAGACGTAGTGTATTCTGACCGCCACCATCACAGAAGAATACTTCGCCGATAATAAATGCTACATTCTCTTTGATAGCCAGATTGAACAAGTCGCGGGCATCCATATTTTTAGGGAGAGTCACTAGCATAAACAGACCTCCATCAGGTTTTGTCCAGGTAACACCCTCCGGCATATATTTTTCAAGGCACTCAAGCATAAGGTCCCTCTTGCCACGATACAAGGCGATGGTCTTCTTAAGGTTCTCATCAAACTTTCCAGAGGCGATATATCTGCCGGCAAGCTCCTGATTCAGGATAGGTGTACACAAGTCTGCAGACTGTTTTGCCACAATAATTTTCTCAATAACCTGCTCTGAAGCCAATACCCAACCAAGACGCAAACCTGGAGCAAATGTCTTGGAAAGTGTACCCAACAAGATAACCCTCTCAGGACACATAGAGTAGATGGTAGGCAAAGATTCTCCATCAAACCTTATCTCTTTATATGGGCTGTCCTCAAGTATAATCAAGTCATATTTCTTGGCCACCTCCACTATCTCCAATCTCTGCTCCATAGTCATAGTAACACCAGTAGGGTTCTGGTAATCAGGGATAGCGTAGATAAATTTAGGTTTCCTACCCAAAGCACAAAGAGTTTTTACCACCACTTCAGCGTGCTCATCCTTAGGGATACCTACAGGGTTTGCCTGATACGAATAGAATGCCTGCAAGGCACCAAGATATGAAGGGAGACCGCAGAGGATAGTATCACCGGGATTTATAAGGATACGTGACACCAAGTCAATAGCCTGCTGCGAAGCTGTAGTGATGACGATATTTTTCTCTGTCACATCAAGACCGTCTGCCTGATATTTCTTGGCCAGTTGCTGACGCAGAAGCACACTCCCCTCAGTCGATCCGTACTGTAGGACTTTATGTGGCTCCTCTGTAAGAAGATCATTCATAATCTGTTTCAAATCCTCTACAGGAAAAGTATCCTGATTTGGAAAACCACCACCAAAAGAGATAATCTCAGGTTTGTTAGCCACACTCAAAAGGTCACGGATAGCTGACCTTCTCATATTTTTCGCATTATCAGAGAGATAATTGTTGATATCTATTGACATAGTATTATGTTTTTATTCACAAAAATAACGAAGTGTAATAATATCACCAAATTTTATTAAAAAATTTAGCAAAACTCTGAAGAGAACTTAAATTCTTTCATTTATAACGAAAGTCATAAAATATTACTAACTTTGAAAGTTATGACGAAAGTAAGAATTACAAAAGAATTTTCATTTGAGTGCGCCCACTCCCTATACGGATATGACGGCAAATGCAGCCAGCTTCATGGCCACTCATACAGATTTTTTGTCACCATCAAAGGGTCTCCACTGGTATCTTCCGACTCTCCGAAAGGGGGAATGTTGGCAGATTTTAGGGACCTTAAGGATATGGTCAATAAAATCATTGTGGATAAGTTTGACCACGCACTGGTCCTTATGGAGGGGACACCTCTTTCAAGTGAACTGTCACTGGCATATACAAATGTGATAATCACTCCATTCCGCCCCACCACTGAGAATTTGATCACACATTTTGCGTCATTAATATCGGCAGAGATTTCGTCACACCCCAAATTTGCACACACAGAACTCTTCTCGCTCAAACTCCACGAAACCTCCACATCATATGTTGAGTGGTATGCAGAAGACAACAAATAACATCCCCACATGAAAAAACTGTTTCTTATAGACGGACACTCCCTTATATTCAGGATGTATTACGCATTCCTGCGCCGCCCTATGATCAACAGCAAAGGGGAGGATACTTCTATCCTGTACGGCTTTATGAAATATCTGATGGAACTTATCCGGAAGGAGAACCCTACCCACATCGGCGTAGCTTTTGACCCCCCGGGAAAGACCTTCAGACATGAGACCTACCAGGAGTACAAATCCAACAGGAGTGCAACCCCAGAACTTGTAAAGGAGGCCCTAGAGCCCCTCAAGGAGCTTGTCTCCTCTCTCGGCATACCCGTCCTTATGATCCCAGGATACGAAGCGGATGATGTGATTGGAACCATTGCCACACTTGGAGAAAAAAACGGTTTTACCGTATATATGGTGACCCCTGACAAGGATTTGGGGCAGTTGATTTCTGAAAATATATACCAGTACAAACCAGGAAAGAGCGGTGCCGAGAATGAATTGCTTGGTCCTGCTGAGATATGCGAAAAGTTCCAGATAGAGAGACCATCCCAAGTCATTGATATCCTTGCTTTGTGGGGCGATGCATCCGACAATGTCCCAGGAGTAAGGGGTGTCGGTGAGGTCAGTGCCAAGAAACTCATAGCCAAATATGGCACAGTAGAAAATATTCTGGAGCACACATCTGAACTCCCTGCCAAACAGGCAGCAGCCTTTGAAGAGGCCAGGGAACAGCTCCCTCTAAGCAAGTTTTTGGTGACCATCAAAACAGACGTCCCAATAGAATTTTCAGAGGAGACCCTCAAACTGGAGGTCAAAAACGGAACAAATTGCCATAAATTGTTTGAGCAATATGAATTCCCCTCTCTTCTGAAACTTCTCCCTGCTACCTTTGGGGATGGGAGCTGCGCACCGGAGGTTCCCAAAGAGGAAATTACATTGGGCTCTCTGACCATAGACGAATTGGTTGAAGCTTGCCAAAAATCGGGTGAAGTGGGTATAAAGATCTCAGGGGAGACAATCCACCTATCACCTGGGGGAGATGTCTACTCTACCACAGACTGGAGCACCGCAAAGGGGCTGCTTGAAGACAACTCCATTGTCAAAGTGGGATACCACCTGAAGGAGTACATACATATATTGTGGAGCAAGGGTATCACATTATCAGGACCTCTGAAGGATATTGAGCTTATGCACTATCTGATAAATCCCGAAAGGACCCATAAAAGTGAAATATTGGCTAAAACATATCTCGGAATAGATCTCAACAACATAGCATCCACAGAGGAAGAGGCTCCCGCCATGGAGCTCGACCTCTTCTCTGCACCTGTTGAAGAGGTGCACTCCGGAAACAATCTCCAGGATAAGGGTGAAGCATCGATCCTTGTACCCCTATACATAAAGGTAAAAGAGGAGATGGAGAGTGACAAAAATCTGTCAGACCTCTACGACAACATGGAAGAACCTCTACTCAAAGTGCTTGCAAATGTCGAAAGAGAGGGCTTCAAGATAGACACATCTATGCTCCTTGATTTCAAGGAGGAGCTTCTCGGCAAGATGAATGTCATACAGGAGAGGATAAGGGAGTGTGCAGAAAACCCCACCCTCAACATCTCCTCCCCCAAGCAGATAGGGATTCTCCTCTACGAAAAGCTTGCCCTGAATCCAAAGGTAAGGAAAGGGGGAAAAGACTCCTACCCCACTGACGAAGAGACCCTTTTAGCCTTAGAAGATAAAAGTCCCATAATCAAGGACATCCTTGACTTCAGAGGACTTAAAAAACTTATCTCCACATATATAGAGCCTCTTCCCTCCCTTATTGACAGGCACACAGGCAAGATACACACCACCTTCAACCAAGCACTCACCGCCACAGGAAGGCTCAGTTCCGTCAAGCCTAACCTCCAGAACATCCCTATCCGCACTGAACTCGGCAGGGAGATTCGCAAGGCCTTCATCCCATCCACTAAGGACGGCTACATAGTCTCTGCCGACTACTCTCAGATAGAACTCAGACTTATGGCTGCCATGAGTGGCGACAAGGATCTTATAGAGGCATTCAAAGGGGGTAAGGATGTCCACACGGCCACAGCTGCCAAAGTATTCAAAGTGCAGGAAAGTGAGGTTACCGGCGAGCAGAGAAGAAAAGCCAAGATGGTCAATTTCGGCATCATATACGGAATATCATCATTTGGTCTGGCCCAGAGACTGCACATATCGCGCACTGAATCGAAAGAGATAATCGAGGAGTACTTCAAGCACTATCCACAAGTAAAGGAGTATATGGAGAATGCCAAACAACTCGCCCGTGACAAAGGATACGTAGAGACTCTTTGCAAAAGAAAAAGATACCTCCCTGACATCAACTCACGCAATGTCAATGTCAGAAACCTCTCTGAGCGCAATGCCATCAATGCTCCCATCCAAGGGAGTGCTGCAGATATAATAAAGCTGGCTATGATAAATGTAGAGAGGAGACTCAAAGAGGAGGGGCTGCAGAGCAGGATGATACTGCAGGTGCACGACGAACTTGTAATAGACACTATACACTCAGAACTTGATCAGGTAATGAAACTTGTCAAAGAGGAGATGGAGAGTGTTATGAATATAGGTATCCCCCTCACAGCAGAGTGCAATTATGGAAAAAACTGGCTTGAGGCACATTAACAAAATGGAATTATGATTGAAAGCACAATAATATACAAGTACTTCCCTGAGGTTACTCAGGAGCAGAAAGAGAAATTTGACAAACTCTTCTCACTCTATGAGGAGTGGAACAGCAAAATCAATGTGATATCCCGAAAGGATATGGAAAATTTCTATATGCACCACGCACTGCACTCATTGGCCATAGCCAAATTTCCATTCCTAGATGGCTCCAAAGTGCTCGATGTAGGGACAGGAGGGGGGTTCCCAGGAATTCCCTTGGCAATAATGTTCCCCAATGTGCATTTTACCCTATGCGACTCTATCGGAAAGAAGATCAAAGTAGCCTCAGAGGTGGCCTCAGCATTGGGTCTTGAAAATGTCACAGCTGTATGTTCCAGAGTAGAGGCTCTTCCTGAAAAATATGACTATATCGTATCAAGGGCAGTTACAGAACTCAAGAATTTCATCCCTTGGGTAAAAGGGAAATACAACAACGAGATGATATTTCTTAAAGGTGGAGACACAAATATGGAGATATCAGAGTGTGCAAAAAGCCTAAAATTGAGCCAAAAGCTATTTAACAGCATGAATATAAGCGATTTTTTCAGCGAAGAGTATTTTGCTGAGAAAAGAATAATATTTGTCAAAAAATTTGGATAGTTCGGTTAGTTTTATCTATCTTTGCACTCCCAAATTTGGAATAATTAAAAATAGTAATAAGATATGAAACGTACATTTCAACCTTCGCAACGCAAACGCCGTAACAAACACGGTTTCCGCGAGCGTATGTCTACTCCTAATGGCCGTCGTGTATTGGCGGCTCGCCGTCGTCACGGTCGCAAGAAACTAACTGTATCTTCAGAAGACCGTTTCTAGGAGATAGCACAAACGAAAGAAGTACGAGGCTGAATCGCTATGCGATGATGCCTTTTGCTTTTTTATATAGGTACCTGTCAATATTTTTATTACTTTTGGGTTATGGTAACGAAAGGAAACAAACACATCTGGATAAAGCATATCGCATCGATCGGTGCCGTATTGGTGGTACTCTTCATTGGAATCAACATTTTTCTCCGCACTATCACCAAGCACAATAAAGAACTTGTAGTCCCAGATTTCACAAATATGACCCTTGCCGATGCACAATTATTGGCACAGGAGGCACATCTGAGACTCGAAGTGACCGACTCCGTATATATAAAGAGGATGGCACGCGGCCACATCTCCAGACAAAACCCCGAGCCTGGCAGTTTTGTGAAGGATGGGAGAAGAATCCTCCTTACCATAAACTCTGTAAACCCTCAAATGGTACAGATGCCTGATCTTGTAGGCTTCTCACTGAGACAGGCCAAGACAGAGATTATATCAAGCGGACTTACATTGGGAAAACTGATATACAAGTACGACATCGCCACAAACAACGTACTTGAGCAGTGGGTAGCAAGTGACACTATTGCTGCCGGGACAGAGATAGAGACAGATACCCCCGTAAACCTTGTACTGGGTATGAACATCTCAGACACTGCCACCTATGTACCAAATGTATTGGGATACAAATACCTCATCGCTAAAGATTTTATTCAGGACAATTCACTTAATATCAGGAATATATCCTTTGACGAGACAGTTTCCAACTACACAGACTCACTTGATGCCATGGTATATCGCCAGGTGCCAGAATATTCTGACTCGATACAGTACAGACTTGGCACAGGTGTAGACATTTACCTCACCAAAGACCAGAGCAAAATCATAATCGAGAAGGATCAAAACTCAGAGGAGGGTGAATAAGATGATTCAGGAAGAACTTGAGCTTGACGATATAGACCTTGAAGGTGGAGACGGCGACAATGCCGAAGGGGGGATGTTCGAACACTTCAGATTTGTTGTGGACAAGGGGCAATCCCTTCTCCGTATCGACAAATACCTCACCACACGTATGGAGCACACCTCCCGCCACAGAATCCAGCTGGCGATAGATGCCCAGTATGTAAGGGTAAACGATGTGATAGTCAAAGCCAACTACAGGGTAAAACCACTCGATATCATTACCTTTGTCCTCCCCTACCGCAGACGCGGCTTTGAGATAATCCCCGAAAATATACCCCTTGACATCCGTTATGAGGACGATGATGTTCTGGTAGTAAACAAACCTGCCGGACTGGTTGTACATCCCGGTTGCGGCCACTATACTGGCACACTGATTAATGGCCTCGCATACCACTTGGGGAGAAGCCAGGGACCAGATGCAGAGGATGACAGGATGGGTGTACTGGTACACAGGATAGATAAGGATACATCAGGAACACTTGTAGTATCCAAAACTGACGAGGCCCAAATCCACCTGGCAAAACAATTTTTCGACCATAGCATAGACAGAAGATATATTGCCATAGTATGGGGCGATATGGAACAGGACCAAGGGACTGTGATAGGCCATATAGGGAGGGACCCTAATGACAGACTCAAATTCAAAGTATTTGAGGACGGATCCGCAGGCAAACATGCAGTAACCCACTATAGAGTTCTTGAGAGACTGGGCTATGTCACTGTGATAGAGTGCAAACTTGAGACAGGGCGTACACACCAGATTCGTGTCCATATGAACCACATAGGCCACCCCCTTTTCAATGATGACCGCTACGGCGGAGACCGCATCCTTAAAGGTGTCCTCTATTCCAAATACAAACAGTTTATAGACAACTGTTTTGAAGTATTACCCCGTCAAGCCCTACACGCCAAGACTCTGGGATTTGTACATCCACGCACAGGAAAAAATATCCTCGTGGAGAGTGAACTTCCCGAGGATATGGTAAATCTTATCAACAAATTCAGGGCTTTTACATCAAGCCGCAAATAGAGGTGCACTCTCCATTGGGAATGTCACCCCCGCGTAACTGCAATGTCCCCTATCTTCTTGGGCCCATTGGTGGTCTTCCCATTCCAGGCCCCCTGCCAGGTCCACCAGGACCGCCCATTCTCTGACCTCCGAAGTTACCGAACCTGAATGTAAAGCTTAGCATAAAGTACTGACCAAGTGTATTCTGCTCCACATCCTGCACATAGTTGTCAGTAGTGGTTCTATATACATTTTTTGCCTGTTGGAGGATATCATACACCTTGAATCTCAAAGTAGCTTTCTTCTTGAACAAAAGCTGTGAAATCTCTGCATTCCATACACAAGTAGGTTCGTTGTAACCATCCTCATAACCGATATAGAATGTATATCTGGCATCGGTCTTTATCTCTGTTCCCCAAGGCATAGTATAATTGACCTCACCATTGATGGAGTTGGTCCAGGTAGATGGTCTCTCCTGCTCCTTGATGGTATACCATGCGTTCTGGAATCTGGCACTACCACCAAGTCTTGCCTCGAAAGAGTCGTTTCTGTAGACAAAATTGATCCTTTCACTTACATTAAGGGTAGTGGTCTTGCCTGCTACCAGATCATCAATAATCTCCTCCAGAGTCTCCACATCTCCCGAGCCTGTATAACTCAATCCACGACTCACACTTACATTTGTAAATGTCATAAAAGAGAAATTTGACTTTGCTATAGGGGTGTTGAACATATACCTTCCGCCTGCTGTAAATGTCCCCTCTTTGGAATTGATAGGGGCAGTGAATTGCACACCTGAAGAGTTGTACCAGCTTGCGTTTATTATGTCATCTTTTACATAAGTAGCATAGAGATTGGCATTTTGTGATGCAAAGGTCTCTGTATTGGTATTTCTGTAATTGATATTGAATCTGTGCGAGAACTCAGGCTGGAGTTTTGGGTTACCCAGTGTAATCCTAAGGGGATTCGAGTTATCTGGCACAGGCTGAAGCTGTGTTATTGATGGTTGGTTTGTAGAACCGCGATAGTTGATTCTCAAGAAGTTACGGTCAGAAAACCTGTAATCGAATCTTGCTGAAGGGGCATAATTGACCACACTATAAGCCAAGACACTGTCCCTGTTCTCCCTAAGGAGAGTGGTAACACTCTTAGTGTATGCAGGCTGTACACTGAAGCCCACCTGGAAGTTGTATTTCTCCTCCTGTTTGACAAGGTTGATCCTTGCATCCTGATCGATAAATGTGTTTCTATACTTGCTTGAATAAAGGGTATCCAACGAAGCATAATTGCCGTTCATATCCTTGTCATATGTCATCTTCTCTGCATCAATCACCCTGTAGTTGTATCTGTACGAGGCCTCCAGGAAGAAGTTTTTACCAAGGGGCTCTGTATATGAGAATCTTCCACCCACAGTATAGGCATCACTCCTCTGAAGATACATCTGGTCCACTACAGAACTGTGGTTCTTTCCATTCTCGTATGAGTTTGTCTCTGAGTAGTTGTTACCAGTCATCCCGTTCTGAGACACATTATAATTAACATTCAGCGACAGCGTACGCCCTTTAGTCTTACCTATCTTTTGTCTTAAGAGAAGTCTTCCGTTTGCCCTCCAGTTGTCATTGTTACCTGTAGAGAGGCTTACACCATCATTGACCTTACCCTTAAGATTATTGTCTGTGGAATATGTGCTCTTCTCTTCAAAGTCAGCATAGCCGAAATTGAAACTTGGTGTAAACAGAATGGATGTCTTGTCTGTTATATCCCAATCTGCCCTGACACCGGCCCTATGATTTTGGGCACTGGTGATATTATAGGCTTCATCACGGGTATTTATCGACTCATTGTCATCGAGCATAGTCATCTTGTTGGTCTTCTCCTCCAGCACCTTCTCATTTCCGCTGTACAGATAGTTTCCACCCAACTCCAAATCTCCATCCAGGAGATGTCCATTGGCATTCACACCACCCATCCATGATGTGGTGATACCGCTGTTGCCGCCCCAGCCCATACCACCCATACCA
The DNA here is from genome assembly GCA_017630155.1 of Bacteroidales bacterium. Taxonomy (GTDB): domain Bacteria; phylum Bacteroidota; class Bacteroidia; order Bacteroidales; family UBA932; genus CAAGNP01. The sequence continues at coordinate 57,808 of JAGBVU010000001.1, read as the reverse complement.
CGCATTCCTCCTCCTCTCATCGCACCCATCATCTCTCCAGCCATATCCTGGAAACCACGGTTATTGGTATTGTTTCCATTACCGATGATGCTGATTTGCGACTTATCTGTAAATCTTCCAATCATGGCAGCACCCTGAAATCTGGCATCGTGATCCTTGTTGGCGATATCCATACCACCACCACCCGAAAGATTACCGAACCACCCCTTCATCATACCGGGTCTGATGCTAAGATCGAGCACTGTCTCCTCCTCACCGTCATCAATACCTGTAAACTCCGCCTGCTCAGATTTCTTCTCCACAAGCTTCACCTTATTGATGATTTTCGCAGGGATATTTTTCGAGGCAAGCTGTGGATCATCCAGGAAGAACTCCTTACCGTCTATATAAACCTTCTTGACAGTCTCTCCGTTGGCTGTAATATTACCATCACTATCCACCTCAAATCCAGGAAGTTTCTTGATAAGATCCTCAAGCATATCATTGTCTGAGGTCTTAATGGATGTAGCACTATATTCAATGGTATCTTTCTTTACCACTATTGGATTGCCCACTGCAGAGACAACCACCTGCTCGAGAGTGTTGACATCCTGCTGCATCTTTATTTCGCCAAGGTCAAGGGGCCCCTTACCTACTTCAATATTCATCTGCTTCACCTTATAACCCATAAGTTCAGCCTTGAATATATAATGCCCGGCAGCCACCTTTTCTATAGTAGCATAACCATGTTCGTCTGTCATTGAGTGTTTTGCACCCTTAACTGTACCATCTTTGGAAACATACACCGATGCAAAATCCACCGGCGCCTGGGTGAGAGAGTCCACCAATCTGAGTTTAACTGATCCTTGCTGCGCATAAATGCTTCCTGCTGAAATGAGTACGAAAGCCAGAAGCATCTTCAATCTTTTATATATCATCACTAATTTATTGTTCTATCCTTTTAAAATCAACTCCCTTTTGACTACAAATCGGGGGAAAAGTTTAACTGAACCACTATTTTTTCACCCTCCCTGGGTGAGATTTGACAAACGCCTCCCAGGATGTAGAAGCGGTTTTGTCGAGAAGGGGATTTATCAGTTGATATGAGTGACACATAGCTATTGCAACAGCATCCGAAGCATCGAGATAAGAGCTTTGGAACTCCACTCCGAGGCTCTTCTGAAGAATCAGAGCCACCTGCTCCTTTGAAGCGTCTCCCCTCCCTGTTATTGCCATTTTTGCTTTTCTCGGGGCATACTCAAAAACAGGAATATCCCTGCTTAGTGCCGCAGCAATTGCAGCACCCTGTGCCCTTCCGAGCTTGAGCATCACCTGAGGATTTTTTCCGTAAAATGGGGCCTCGACTGCCAGGTCATTGGGTTTGTACCTCTCTATAAGCTCTCCCACCTCCCGGTTGATCCTTTTGAGTTTCTCAAAATGGTCCTTCTCCTTCCTCAGATCAAGTACCCCCATATCTATATAGTGGGTCTTCTTCCCATCAATGAGGATAACCCCGAAACCTAAAATATTGGTTCCGGGGTCAATTCCCATTATAATCCTCTGATCTGGCACTGTCATTTAGTCAATCATATCAAATCCGGTATAAGGTCTCAGCACCTCAGGCACTCTGACACCTTCGGGTGTCTGATTGTTCTCCAGAAGGGCTGCCAGGATACGTGGCAATGCCAAGGAGCTACCATTTAGGGTATGAGCAAGATTTGTCTTGCCATTGCTATCTTTATATCTAAGTTTCAATCTGTTGGCCTGGAATGACTCAAAGTTTGAAACACTGCTCACCTCAAGCCATCTCCCTTGTGCCTCTGAATAGACCTCGAAGTCATAAGTCAGTGCTGAGGTGAAACTCATATCTCCGCCGCACAATCTTAGGATTCTATATGGCAAACCAAGTGAAGAGACAAGACCCTCTACATGTTTTACCATCTCGTCAAGTGCCTCATATGAGTGGTCAGGATGTGACAGTCTCACAATCTCCACCTTATCAAACTGGTGAAGTCTGTTAAGTCCCCTTACATCCTTGCCATATGAGCCTGCTTCCCTTCTGAAACAAGGGGTATAAGCTGTAAGCATCACAGGGAAGTCACTCTCTGCAAGGATTACATCCCTGAAAATATTGGTTACAGGGACCTCAGCTGTAGGGACAAGATAATAGTTATCAAGCTGTGCATGATACATCTGCCCCTCCTTATCAGGAAGCTGACCAGTACCAAAACCTGAAGCCTCATTTACAAGAATAGGAGGTTCTATCTCCATATAACCTGCATTTGTATTGTAATCAAGGAAATACTGAATCAGCGCCCTCTGGATCTTGGCACCCTTGCCTTTATATACTGGGAAGCCTGCACCTGTAAGCTTAACACCCAAATCAAAGTCAATAATATCGTATTTCTTGGCAATATCCCAGTGTGGAAGTGGATTCTCACCGAGGTCTGTTATCTCTCCACCGGTTTTGACCACAACATTGTCCTCTGCCACTTTTCCCTCAGGAACAATAGATGAAGGGAGGTTGGGGAGAAGAACCAACAGGTCATTCTGCTTGGTCTGGCTCTCTTCCATAAGCTGCTCAAGCTCTTTTGAGCGCTCCTTCATCTGGGCTACAGCCGCTTTTGCAGCCTCAGCCTCATCTTTTTTGCCCTCTTTCATCAATCCGCCAATCTCTTTGGCTTTATTTTTCTGCTCTGCCAGGCAGCCATCAAGTTCTGTCTGATATGCACGTCTGAGTCTGTCCTGCTCCAGAATAGCCTCAACAATCTCTTTAGCATCGAAATGCTTTACAGCAAGTCTCTCAACTACAAAATCGGGATTTTCCCTCAACAACTTTAAAGTCAACATCTTGTAATATAGTATTTTTCAAGTTTATAAATCAGTATGAAAGCAGTGACACTTTCCCATCCATAGTGGTCACAAGTATTTTTCTCTCCTTAACATTTTCAATGGGGACAATAGAATTGACCAATGCAAATGACAATTTGTATCTCCACATTATCTCACCAGTTTCAGCATTCAGGGCCACGATAGAGCCCTTGTCTGTAGGGACAAATGCAACCCCTTGGTAATATGCTGTGGGTGTTGGGGCTATATCATAACCTATCTTTGTATCAGTGGCCCACAGCACCTGCGCCTTCATCGCCGGCGCTGTAGAGAAACAGAATACAGTATCTTTCATTGTTTTCACAAACACCCTGTCACCCAAAGCAGAGATACCGACAGACTCCCTGCCTCCGCGATGCTCCCACATAGTGCTGCCGCTTGATGCCTCTATGGAGTATATTTTCCTTTCTGGTGTCACTACAAAGAGTCTGTTGCCCGATTTGACAGGCCACACTGCTGCAGGAGAGTACATTCTGCTCCCTTTCACCTTCCAGGTCCACATAAGTTTACCCGAAGCCCTGTCAAGCGAATAGAGGGTATTGGCCCAATCACCGAATACCACCTGCACCTCATCTACATAGGCTTTAGATTCCACAAAACCTTTCACATCGGAGAAGCTCCACACCAAATGGCCGGTCTTCAGATTCAAAGCCCTGAACCTGCCGTCAGATGCACCTATATACACCACTCCATCGTAGATATTTGGAGAGGCCAGTACAGATTTGTCACAATGGTGTTTCCACAACTCCTTGCCGGACTTAATATCAAGACAATAGATTATATTGTCCGCACAACCCACCACCACATATTTCTTATATACCGCAGGGGTAGAGTAGACCTTACCATTGAGTTTTACTGACCATTTCAACTCCCCGGAAGCCAAACTTACACACTTGACATATCCCTGGGTAGTTGTATATACCACATTATCTTCTGAATAGACAGCACCTGCCCCTATGTCACCACTCTCCTGCAGAGTCCATACCTCTTTTACATTTGGATATTTGCCATTTGCAGAGTAGTCCGGCCTCTGGCCGTAGACCTGATGTCTTCTGTTGAAAGGGAGTGGCTCGGTCATCTGAAGCTCGTACCAGGGTTCAAAAGGTTCCATACCCACCACCTTCTCAGAAACAGATATCCTACCATTGTCCACTGTCACTATACTGTAACCAGGTCCCTTTCTCCCCTTTGCCTGTGATGATCTGAGGAGGATTCCTGGAATACCTTCATAGTCCAACACTACATTATTGTGCCAGTGTCCACCCATAACCAATTGGATATTTGATTCTTTAAGAATATCGAGTACCTGGAAATAGTTCAGCACAGAAGTATCTTGAGGGAAATGGTTGACAAATACGATAGGTTTATCCGATGGAGTTGCCTTCACTAGAGAATCCAAAAGGACAATGCTCTCTCTCGGGACAAGAGCTGGAGCCATCCTCATATTAGGGCCACTGTTGGTCCCCACAAATTTCAACCCAAAGGCCTCAAATTCAAAATGACCATATCCAAAAACCTTCTCAAATGTGTTGCATCCGCTCTCCGACCATTTGGCATCGTGATTTCCTGCCACCACATAGTAAGGTTTCTCCAATTTGTCTATAATAGATTTGGCAAGTCTGATCTCCCTGTCGGAGCCGAACTCGGTAATATCCCCTGCCAATATAGAAAACTCGATCTCAGGATTACTGTTCACATCTTCTATACACGCCTCGAGCTCCTCAATGCTCTTCGCCCCCTCTGCAATATGGGTATCTGCAAAAAATGCGAATTTCCCCCTGTTCTGACCTAGAACAGAAAGAGAAGCCAAAGCAGCCAATAATAACACCAAAAATCTTTTCATACTGAAATCTATTTATTCTCTGTACATATCGTAACATCAAGTTCTGGAATAAAAAGGTAGTAATGATCTTCATCAACCTTTACAACTTCACTACCTCTCTTGTCCCATTTCAGCCCCATTACACTGTCTATAACACCCTCACCGACAAGAAAACTTCCATCTGCCACACCCTCCATCACCCTCAGCGCCTCTATACTTTCCGGGGAAATGACCAAAGGCAGCTCCCCCTTTTTTACCACCCCCAGAACACCTTTGATAGAACACAAGTACCTCAACCTCAAGCGTCTACAATTTACAAGCACAATATTTTCCAAAAGAGGAGTATCCAGTTTCTTCACCCTGTCTGACCATCTCCTTTTGATGCCGGCACATGGAATATAATGGACTACACTCTCCATCTCCAGCCTCTTCCCCACCATCCTCTCGGACTTGGGCCGTGTCCTCAAGGCATACCAGTTTGCAACTTGCAAATTTAACTCTTTTTTGCCCATATTATACTCTATCTGCCTAAAACAATCTCCCTGAATCTCTCCATTCCCGAAGATGCCACATCTTCAATTTGGGTATAGTGAGGATAGTTGACTTTTATAGGCTTGGGATCGATAAGATATATAGGTCTTCCATTTGTGATATAATTCACAAGACTTGCCGCAGGATATACTGCCAGGGATGTCCCCACCACCAGGAGGATATCACACTCACTTACCGCCTTGGCCCCATCTTCAAGCCTGGGAACCGCCTCTCCAAACCACACTATATGGGGTCTGAGCTGCGCTCCGCTCGGGCTTCTGTCACCCAAAGCGATAGGATTGTAACCGATATCATAAGTAGTGAAATCATCATCCACACCTCTTGCTTTTGTGAGCTCCCCGTGAAGGTGGATAATATTTGTGGAACCTGCCCTCTCATGAAGGTTGTCCACATTCTGTGTCACTACTGTAACATCAAAATACTCCTCAAGCTCCGCAATGATTTTATGTGCCCTGTTTGGCTCTACTGTCGCCAATTGGGCTCTGCGTTCATTATAAAAGCGGAGCATAAGTTCCTTGTTTTTGTACCACCCGTCGATAGAGGCCACCTCCTCGACAGGATAGTTTTCCCACAATCCGTCACTATCCCTAAAGGTCTTTATTCCACTCTCCTGACTTACACCTGCACCAGTCAAAACTACAAGTCTCTTTTTCATACGAAATAGTATTTTGATAACCAATATTTGAAAATAGGATCCACAAAATGTGGCTCCTCCTTCTCATCGAAATAGACGATCTCCTTCTTCTTCAGAGCCTCCTTGAGTCTATGGACATTTGCTGATGAGTTAAGTCCATAGGATTCGATAACCTCCCTATTGGTAAGCTTGGTCACACCATTAAAAATAGCCCTCAGAAGATTTACCTGAAAGTTTGACAGCGAATCCAGAAGGGATTTGAAGTGGTTCTCCCTTAGAGAGAGTACAGATGCTATAGAAAAATCCCTGATATCAGGTGTAACATAACCTTTAGTGAGGTTAAAACTGAAAGAACTCAAGAGCCACAAATAATAGGGATAGCCACCCGAAATATCATAATACTCCTTTACATAATCTTTATCTATAACCCTTCCCACCCTAAGGAATGTCCTGATCACATAGTCCGATGCCAGCTTCTCATTAATAGGGAGGATAGGGAGGTACTCCATCATCCCATAGAAATACTTCTTCTCCTCGAAAATATATTTCATGGCATTGACCTTCGATCCTGTCAAAAGATAGGTGACATTTGACCTCCCGCCACAGACATTTTCAAGTTTTTTCAAAAACGTATCGGGATCATCAAAATGGAGCACATTCTGAAACTCTTCAATATAGACTATCACATTTGCCCCTTTCTGGAGAGCCAGCTTCTCTGGAGCATCCAGCGCCGAGGTCAAATCCCCACCTGCCCCTTCTGAAAGAAGACCAAGATCTCCATATGAACTCAATCCGCTGAGTGATATCTTCTCATGGTAGATATTGAAGAATTCCTCCTCTGTTCTCACATTAAGGAGATTGACATTGCATATTATAGTATTGAAATCGCTCTTCTTAAGATCTATGAACATCTTGTTTATCAATGATCTCTTCCCCACTCCATCAGGACCATAGATGTATACATTCTGCCTCTGTCTGATCAAATTCAAAAGGGAATTGCACTCCATATCTCTCCCCAGAAAATCAACTCCGATGGCAGGTTCTTTGAAATTGAAAGGTACTTCCATAACTTTTTTGTTTTATCGTCACAAAAGTAATATTTTTTAACAAACTTGTTATTGATAATCGGCATTTTAGCCAATAAAATTTGTTTAAGAAAATACAATATATTACATTTGCAGTCCAAAAAATTGAATAGAAGGCTGTTAAGCTATTGAATAAGAGTTATTTAACCATAATAACCGCTTGCAGTCAGTAACTTTAAAACTTAAAATAAATGTACGCAATTGTAGACATTGCAGGACAGCAATTTAAAGTGGAAAAAGGGAAGAAAATCTTCGTTAACCGCTTGGGTGCAGAACCTGGTACATCCCTTGATTTCACCACTGTACTTCTTCTTGATCAGGATGGTGCAGTAAAAGTAGGTTCACCTTATGTTGACGGAGCCGTTGTTAAAGCTTCCGTTGTAGACCACCTCAAAGGTAAAAAGGTAATCGTTTTCAAAAAGAAACGTCGTAAAGGCTATCAGAAGAAAAACGGTCACCGTCAGTATTTGACTGAAATTCTAATTGATGAAATTGCTTAACTTAAAAGAAAAGGAGATTTAGATTATGGCTCACAAAAAAGGTGTCGGTAGTTCAAAGAACGGTCGTGAATCACACAGCAAACGTTTAGGTCTTAAACTTTTCGGCGGTCAAGCTGCTAAAGCTGGTAATATCATCGTACGCCAGAGAGGTACAGTTCATAACCCTGGTCAAAACGTAGGTATGGGCAAAGACCACACTCTTTACGCTCTAATTGACGGTACTGTAAAATTCCAGAAGAAGGCTAACAACAAATCATTTGTGTCAGTTCTTCCTTTTGCTGAATAATCATACAGTGAAAAAGACAAAAGCCGGCCCCATAACGAGGCCGGTTTTTTTATCCCCTACCGGGGATAAAGACTCCTCCTGGGGACAAAAAAAGCGACCCTGATATCAGAGTCGCTATTTTTATACTGTCTTGGCAGCTTATTTTCTTTTGTATCTTTGGTAGAATTTGTCTACGCGGCCGGCAGTATCCACAAGTTTCATCTTTCCAGTATAGAAAGGGTGAGAAGTGTTAGAGATCTCGACCTTTACTAGAGGGTATTCAACACCTTCGATTTCGATGGTCTCTTTAGTGTTAACGCAAGAGCGGGTGATGAACACGTGCTCATTTGACATATCCTTGAAAGCTACAAGACGGTAGGTTTCGGGATGAATTCCATTTTTCATTTCTTATCGGTTTTAATTTTACGGGCAGCAAAAGTAGATATTATTTACTTCCACTGCAAATTATTTTGCAAATATTTGCTTGATTCTCCACAGGCTATCGTCATAAAGGAGATATTTTTTGGCTTTCTTGATCCACTTCTGTTCCTCAACCTTGATATTCTCCTTCACCTCGTCCCATATATCGACACCCCTGACATACTCCATCAGGATATTATCATCAAGAATCTCCTCCAGGCCGCACTCGATATCAAACTCCGGGCACTCACTCTTGACAAATTTCATAATCCTGAGAGCGTGTCCGAGAGCATGATACTGCACACCAGGATTTTGCAGCAGTTGGAAGCCGTAGCACTCCTCCCCTGCATATCTCCCATCCCCAGGAACAAACATAGTCCACCTTATGAAGGTAGCAGGATCATATATGGGGTTGGAAGGGTCATTCCAGTTATCTAAACCATTGCGTGCACAATAATCTGAGAGCACCTTCATAAATGGAGCACCGAACATCTCATATGGACGGGTTGTCCCGATACCGGGTGTAACATTGGTCCCCCTCCACAGGTATTGACCACTATAGAATACAGAGGTAAACATCCCAGCAACATCCTCCATAGGTGGGATACTCCACGGCATCATATACTGTGTCGCCGAACGTACCAGATACGATATGATATGGAGAGGGAATTTTGCCCCCATCTCAGTATGGAACATATTGGCTATCTCCCCAAGGGTAAGTCCGTGCCTGTGAGGGATCCCAAGTGTGCCAGTGGTCCCCTCCACACATCTTCCGGTAGGGTTCTCCCTGTCAAGGACATAAACAGAGATCTCAAGTCCATTGTGGTGGATCGCGGTGAAAAGGGCTGCCATCAGGTCTATGATAGGTGAATAGCGTGCACCTATCTCCTGAAGCTCCACTATGATAGCATCGATATCGGAAAGATTCTCCACCATCGACTCCATAGGGAAAAACTCACACCCTTCCAGATTGAGAGGGGTATAGCCGGCAAGCTCCTCCGAGGGGACAAACACCTTCTTCAGATTCCCTTTGCGGTAAAGGGTCTCAAAAAGGTACTCCCCCTTTTCAGGGTTCCAGGCCACCTGATTGCAAAGCACCCCGACACGCCCCTTTGCAAGGACTATGTCGGGCTGCTGGTCCAATGGTGTGGTTCTGAACGAGAACATTAACCTTTAATTCTGTTTGCTACCGCAATAACTCTCTGGGCAAGAGCCTCAGCTTTAGCCTCATCAGAAGCTTCAGAGTAGATACGGATAATAGGCTCAGTATTTGATTTTCTGAGGTGTACCCACATCTTGTCAGCATCGAAGTCAATCTTCACACCGTCGATAGTGGTGATTCTCTCATTAGCGAACTCTTTCTTAACCTCCTCAAGAATCTTGTCAATAAGCACAGGATCAGAAAGCTCGATCTTGTTCTTTGAGATTACGTATGGAGGATATGTAGCTCTGAGCTCAGAAACTTTCATCTTCTTATGTGCAAGATTTGAAAGGAATAGAGCCACACCGATAAGGGCATCACGGCCAGCGTGAAGATCAGGGAAGATCACACCACCATTACCTTCACCACCGATAACGGCATTTGTACGTCTCATCTCGGTAACTACATTTACCTCACCCACTGCAGCAGCGGTATAAGTACAACCGTGAGCCTCAGTCACATCTCTAAGTGCACGTGATGATGAAAGGTTAGAAACTGTAGAACCTTTAACATTCTGAAGCACATAGTCCGATACAGAAACAAGTGTGTACTCCTCACCGAAAGGTTTGCCATCCTCGCAGATAAGTGCAAGTCTGTCCACGTCAGGGTCAACTGAGATACCGAAATCTGCACCAGTCTCCACCACCTTTGCAGAAAGGTCCACAAGGTGAGCTGGAAGTGGTTCAGGGTTGTGTGCAAAGTGACCTGTAGGTTCGCAGTGAACACATTCGCACTGTACGCCAAGTGCCTCAAGAAGTTTAGGCATAATAACACCACCCACTGAATTGACAGCATCCAAAGCTACTTTGAAACCTGCTTTGTAGATAGCCTCAACATCTACAAGTGGCTGTGCAAGTACTGCATCGATATGTTGTTGGGTGAAATCCTTGTACTCCATAGTACCAAGATTGTCCACATCAGCAAAATCAAAATTCTCAGCCTCAGCTACTGCCAAAAGTTTTGCACCCTCTTCTGCATCAAGGAACTCACCTTTCTCGTTAAGAAGTTTGAGGGCGTTCCATTGTTTTGGGTTGTGAGATGCAGTAAGGATAATACCGCCGTCAGCCTGCTCGAAGATAACAGCCATCTCAGTGGTAGGGGTAGATGCAAGACCAGCATTTACCACATCGATACCGCAAGCCATAAGTGTACCGCACACTACAGAGTCCACCATCTTACCAGAAAGGCGTGCGTCTCTGCCGACTACCACTTTATATCTCTCCTTTCCAGGGATTCTCTCTTTAAGTCTTACAGCATAGGCTGAAGTAAATTTCACAATGTCCACAGGGGTAAGGCAATCGCCCACTTCCCCACCGATAGTACCTCTGATACCAGAGATAGATTTGATTAGTGTCATAGTTTTATTTGTTTATTGTATTAAATTATTTCAATGTCTCTTTTTACTATCCACCCTTGTCTCCCATCGCTCAACTCCACCTTTGACCATTGGCCCAACTCCTCGAGCACAGTCACTTTGGTCCCTTCGTGGATGATGAACAGTGACTTTCCTGTATTATTTGGAGAGCTCTTCACCGAGCTCACAGGATTCACCACTATAGCCCCATCCTGGGACTCCATCTCACCCTTGAGGCCAAAGGCAAAAATCACCGAAATGGCCATAAATATAGCTACAATTATCGCAAATATGAAAGCCACCTTTCTCCACACCAATGCTCTACCGAAACGGAATACAAGAAGAAGGAGGGCTATCACCACAAACATGGCTAGCGACAAATATGCCCAACCGTCAGATGAAAGTATCTCCCTGAACGACTTGAACCATGTCACAAGGACAAATTCTGGGACACTCTCTATTTTGTCCAGTGTAAACTGGCGGACAAACTCGAGATTTGCCTGTGCATCCTTATATGAGGGATTGAGTTTCAAAGCCCTCTCATAGTAGAGCACCGAATATGCTATGTACCCGCTCATCTTGAAGTATGCATTCCCCATATTGTAGAACAACTCTTCAGACTCATATCCCAATTTCTCAAGTTCTTTGAAATGGTTCAAAGCCCCCTCAAAATCATCTGAGGCGTAACACTCTACTGCACTGTTCCATAGAGAATCCCTCTGTACATTGGCATTTGCCGCCAATGACACCAGTACAAGGGCCAAAAACAATATTGCTCTTTTCATAACTGTCAGCTTTCAATTTCAGAAATAACCCTTACTGCCTCTTCATAGTGGTTGGCCATCGCTGTTGCACCGGCAGATGGTGCATAGCGGGCATATTCACAAGCATCAATAACCCCCTCAAGGGCACCTGCAATCTCCTCAGAGACCCCTTTCGCAGCGAGTTTCTCACGTATCACATCCCTATTAAGCTCCCCTGCTGGGATCATGAACTTATCTGACAGATAACCGAGAATCGCCTTGTGCAGTTCCTCATAAAACGCAGTATAGAGCTCCTGTTTGAGGAAAGACTCTGCCCTGCGCAACCTCTCTTTGGCCACCTTTTTAGCCCTTCTGTTCCTCATACCGGCCACATCCCTCTTCCTGGCGATGCTCCTCTCCATAATATATGCCGCCACAAGGAAGAGAACCACCACAGCACCCATTCCGAGCCAGAATCCAAAAGAGGCGATAACAAATGTTCCACCTTTGCGGAGATGGTCAGAAGAGGTAACAATATATCTGACATCATGGCCAAGAGATTTCACACTCTGCTTGTTCACACCGGAAGGGATAACAGCAGCACCAGCCTCCTCTCCTCTGGCCACATTTATCTTTTCTGGCTCAGATTTAAGGGTTATATATTTGTTGCTGTTTACATTATAATAGCTGAACTCAATAGGTTCAATCTCAAAATCTCCTGAACTTCTGGGGATAAACGGATATTCAAATGTCCTGGTTCCACTCGAGCCTGATGATGAAGTAGAGATGTTCTCCCTCCTCTTCACATCATAAACCTCGAAATCGGGTGGGAAATTGACCTTCGGAGCCTCGATAAGATTGAGGTTTCCTGTTCCCGAAACAGTAACGATAAGTGAAGCTGCCTCGTGTGCATTCAGCGAGTCCCTTGACAACTTCACATCAAGTCTGTAGTCTCCAACACCTCCGGTAAATGAGGCAGGGGCCCCTCCTGGCAACGGTTTGACATTAACTTTGGTTTTAGGGGTGTGCATCCTCTTCTTGAGTGTCTGGTAATTGTCAAAAAAGTCATCAAAGATGGAGCGCGATGGGGCACTCGAACGGACCTGAACAGCACAAATCATCTCTGCCGGATCTATGTAGAGTTCACCTGTCTGCTGGGGAAGCAGCATATATTTGCGGAGCAATGCCGCACTGTATATCTCCCCTTTATATGTCTCTCTTACAAACTCAAGGCTTGTGGGTGCCTCTATCTCCTGACTCCAGAAGCCGTTGAAAGATGGGAACTTGATATCCTCTACCCCGCTGATATTTGTCCTGGTAAGGAGTTTGAGAGTGGCAATCACAGGCTCCCCCTTTACCACATTGTTCTTGCTCAGCGTCAAAGACAATATAAGGTCATCCTCCCCGATGGTGGGGTATCTGTCCCTGTTATTGACCCCGTTCCCGGTCGCATCAGAATTGCCCCTCTGCGGACTCTTTACCACCTCTATTGTCACTGCTTTGGATGTATAGGTATCCTTATCTATCACCACTGATGCTGATGGAATGGTGAATTTGCCCTCACCTTTTGCCAAAAGGACAAACGTGAAGCTCTCCTGATATGTATGGGTCCTCTGTCCGTTTACGATATTTGTGCTTGACATAGTGGATGTTGTAGGTCCCGCAAGAACCTGAAAATCCGATATCTGAGGAGGGTTAAACTCCTTGGTTTTGCCCGATGCAGTAAAGACCACGCGGAAAGGCTCATCAAGGGCCACCACAGCCGGTGCATCGACTACAAGTGTATACTGCTGGGCAAATGACGGAAAAGCCACCGACAGCAATGCAAATGTCAATAATATAATAAGTGGTACTCGCTTCATATCTTCCTTTACCAATTTTTCTCTTTCTGTTTTGATTTCAGTTTCTCAGCCTTCTCCTTATTCACCTTATCCTGAGTCTCTTTCTCCTTGTCCTCTATTGCCTGCAACATCTGCTGGGCAGTCTGCGGTGTTATCTTTGGGGGAGACTGTTGCTGGTTCTGGGGCTGCTGATCCTTATCTTGATCTTGATCTTGATTCTGGTTCTGATCCTGGTTCTGGTCTTGTGGCTGCTCCTGAGGTTGCTGGTCCTGATTTTGATTTTGGTCCTGATTCTGGTCCTGATTCTGCTGCTGTTGCTGTTGCTGATTCTGCTGATCCTCCAGCTTTTTCTGTGCATAAGCCAGATTGGACTTTGTCTCCATATCGGAAGGATTTCTCCTTAGTGACTCCTTGAAAGCATCCACCGCCTCCTGGTATTTCTTCCCTTTGAGGGCAAGGTTACCCACATTATGGTAGTAATCAGAGCCATGCTCCACCCCCCTGTTCTGAAGGGTATCCTTCAACGCCCCATAATGTTTGGCCGCCTCCTCATAATTTTCAAGTTTATATAGGGTATTGCCCAGATTGTATTGCGAAGCTATAGAGGTAGAATCCTTTAGAACTCCCCTTTTGAAATCAATCTCAGCCTGCTGGAAATCGCCGTCCTTGTATGCCCTGTTTCCTGCACGCACCTCCCTCTTGTCCACTTGCCCGAAAACCGGCGCAGAGAGGAGCATTGCCACGATTATCACTACCACTTTATTCTCCATAAAAAGCTTTCTACGATTTCTTCTGTTATTGATCATAAATTCAAGCATCAAGAAGAACAGAGCAATTCCAAAGAAATACATATATTGCTCATCGTAAGCCTCAAACACAACATTCTCATACCTCTTGGCCTCCATATCCCTTATCTCGTCAATTATGGGATTCAATCCGAATTCCGATGTTCCAGCCCTGACATAAAGGCCATTGCCTGCCATAGCGACATCCCTGAGGGTCTTCTCATCAAGTCGGGTAACCACTATGTTCCCATCCTTGTCTTTCATAAGTTCCCCATCTTTGGGGATAGGCTTCCCTTCTGCCGATCCCACACCGACACAGAAGACGCGGGCCCCTACTGTGGTAGCATCCTTCGCAGCCTGGACAGGATCATCCTCGTGGTTTTCACCATCAGTAATTAGGATAATCGCCCTGCTGTTCTCACTGTCAGGACTGAAACTCTTGATACAGGTCAATACCGCATCTCCGAGTGCTGTACCCTGCACAGGGATGCTCTCTGTAGATATCGTATTGAGGAATATCTTGGCAGAGACATAGTCTGTAGTGATGGGGAGCTGCACAAAAGATTGCCCGGCAAATACCACCAGACCTATTCTGTCATCCTGAAGTCTGTCCACAAGCTTGGAGATCGCAAGTTTGGCCCTCTCGAGACGATTCGGGTAGTAATCCTCCGCAAGCATAGAGTTGGAAACATCCAGTGCAATCATAATCTCTGCACCATTCACCTCCTGCTTCTTCAGGGTAGCACCAATCTGAGGCCTTGCAAGCCCCACTGCAAAGAAGAAAAAGGCGATCGAATAGAAAACCAGCTTCACCCACCCTTTTTTTGAAGATCTGTGGGGTGCAAGTCTATCCACAAGTTCAGGATCCCCGAACTTAGCGACCCTCCTTTTTCTGGCACGGAGCATCATCCAATATACCAGGAAGAAAAATGGTATAAGGAAAACTAATAAAAGGTATTGTGCCTGTGCAAAATGTATCATTATACTATCCTCCTCGCTCCAAATAATCTTAAAACAAGTTCAAGCAGCAATGCTGCCAATGCCACCAGGGCAAACCTGTTGAACTCCTCCTTATACAGAGGAAAAGAGTCCACAGTGGTCCTGCTCTTCTCCATCTCATTGATCTGGCGGTAGATCTCGAGCAGTTTGGTATTATCGGTAGCACGGAAATACTCACCTCCTGTCTCGGAGGCAATCTCTTTGAGGAGTTCCTCATCTATCTCCACCTTCACCATCATCTCCTTCACTCCATAAGGGGTCATCATCGGATATGGTGCCTCACCCATCGCACCCACACCTATGGTATAAACCCTGATACCATATGTTTTGGCTATCTCGATGGCCATTTGTGGGGCAATCTCCCCCCTATTGTTCACACCGTCGGTCAGAAGGATTATCACACGGCTCTTGGCAGGGCTATCCTTCAGTCTGGCCACAGCATTTGCCAGGCCATTGCCAATAGCGGTACCATCCTCAATAATTCCGCACTCCACCTCTTTCATAAGGTTGATCAGAGTGGGTCTGTCTGTGGTCAATGGGGACTGCGTAAAACTCTCACCTGCAAAAACCACAACCCCTATCCTGTCGGATGGTCTCTCTGCAATAAACTGGATGGCAATATCTTTCGCTGCCCCTATTCTGTCAGGCTTGAAATCCCGTGCAAGCATACTTGTCGAGATATCCATGGCCAATACTATATCTATACCCTCAGAATCTATCTTCTCAAAAGTAGAAGATGATCTGGGTCTTGCTATCGCTATTATTATGGCCGCTACCGCAATGCATCTCAGAACAAACGGCAGATGGCGGAATATTTTGTATAATTGGTTCCCCCTGAACCTGTATGGTGCTGCAGATGAAACTGTCAACGATGGATTCTTCCTCCTTATCTCTCTGAAGAGATATAGCCCCACCATAGGGATCAGCAGGAACTCAAGATAGAGAAGTCCCGGGTATTCAAAAAAGATACTATCCATGAACCTCCTCCTCTTCAAGTTTAAAAATATATGTAGCGTTTACAAACCTTACTGCTACCGGTATTGCCCGCTCATTTTCACCCTCTGTAGCCTTGTATTTGGCAAACTTCACCAGGTCTGAGACACCGAGGAGCTCTTTAAGTTCTTCCCACTCCGGACCACCCAACTCTTTTGTTTCAAGTTCACCTACAATCTCTGCAGTGGTCCTTTCAAAAGTTGAAATTGAGAACCTCTCCTCAATATAGGCTCTGAGGGTATCTGTAATTTCGGTGTAATACTCCTTCTCCTTATTGTTCTGCCAAAGTTTCTTTCCACGTATCTCCTCAAGTGAACGGAGTGCAATAATATGGGCTGGCTCCTGTACTGCAGGTTTTCCGAGCAGTGACCTGTTCTCCCTCCTGTTCCTTATCATCCTGTATATGAGATAGCTCAGTATAATAAGAGCTACACCCAAACCCACCCATGGAATCACCTCCCTGAATGTTACAGGGTATGTGATGGGTCCCTTGATGTCATACATCTGGTATGTGGCAGTGTCGATAGGAATAGTAGTCACCTCCAGTGTCCTCTCGTTCACCACAATGGTATCTACCAGCTCCTCACCTTTGTAAAAATATAACACCTGTCTTGGGAGATAATATGAACCGCTGTCAAATGAGGTGATTATAGCTTTCATATCGATATCATAGCCCCCCTTCCTTGACTTCAGGGTATCGAAAGTGTAATCACTTATCAGTTCCACCCCTGGTACAATAGGATTCAGAAGAGTATCCACCCACAATGTAAGATCCTTCGGGACATTTATCTTGGCACCCCACTCCACCTGGTCACCAATCAGGATGGTATCCCTGGAGAAAGTGCTGGACACCAGCTCCTGCCCATCCATCTTTATGGCGCCAAGAAGCATCACCACTACCGCGACAGCTATATTTCTTAAATATCTTTGCATTATCCTCTACTCTTGAACAGTGATACCAGCCCTTTGACATAATCCTCATCGGTTCTGATGCTCACACAATCTACTTTATATTTTCTCAATGTGGACATAGTGCGGTCATTGACCATATCGTTCCACTGCTTGAAACTCTTTCTCCAACCTTTGTCAGAGGTATCCACCCACATCTGCTCTCCAGTCTCCCCATCCATCACATTAAGGAGCCCCACATCGGGAATCTCCCTCTCACGTGGATCGTAGATATTGATGGCAGATATGTCGTGACGGTTCACCGCCACCTTCAGTGCATCCTCATAATTGGGATGCCCATCTCCATCCACATCGAGAAGGTCAGAAAGGAGAAATGCTGTACACTTCTTCTTGATGGCATTGGTAAGGAATCTGAGTGCCTCGCCGATATTGGTACCTCTCTCTTCGGGCTCAAACTCAATAAGCTCCCTGATAATCCTCAAAAGATGACTCCTCCCCTTCTTCGGAGGGATAAATTTCTCCACCTTTGAACTGAAGAAGAGTGCCCCCACCTTATCGTTATTGATCGAAGCGGAAAATGAGAGAACCGCCGCCACTTCAGCCATCAGATCCTTTTTCATTTTTGATGAAGTTCCGAAAAATCTCGATCCGCTGACATCGACAAGGAGGACCACAGTGAGCTCCCTCTCCTCTTCAAAAACCTTGATATATGGTGAACGGAGGCGGGCTGTCACATTCCAGTCCATATTCCTCACATCATCACCATACTGGTATTCCCTCACCTCACTGAAGGCCATACCCCTCCCTTTAAATGCAGAGTGATACTCACCCGCAAATATCTGATGAGAAAGGGACCTGGTCTTGATCTCTATCTTCCTTACCTTCTTCAACAATTCGTTATCCATACCTGTGGAGGGGTCTGTTAAGGAACTTCTACTGCGTTAATAATCTCAGAGATAATATTTTCGGTGGTAATATTCTCTGCCTCTGCCTCGTATGTTAGACCGATACGGTGTCTGAGAACCTCGTAGCACACAGCCCTTACATCTTCAGGTATCACATACCCCCTTCTCTTGATGAAAGCATACGCTTTAGCCGCCATCGCAAGTGATATAGAGGCACGTGGAGAACCTCCGTAAGCGATAAGATCCTTCAATTTACCAAGTCCGTACTCCTCAGGGGTACGGGTAGCATATACTATATCCACGATATATCTCTCGATTTTCTCATCCATATAGACCTCTTTTACCACCTCGCGCGCTCTGGCGATATCCTCCGGTTTGAGGATTGGCTGCGCCTTCTGATAACCTCCACCATTGTTCATACGGATAATAAGCTTCTCCTCCTCTTTTTTAGGATAAGTCACCACCACTTTCAGCATAAAGCGGTCCACCTGCGCCTCAGGAAGGGGATATGTACCCTCCTGCTCAATAGGGTTCTGAGTGGCAAGCACCAGGAATGGTTCAGGAAGTTTGAATGTCTCGTCTCCGATGGTCACCTGACGCTCCTGCATAGCCTCCAGAAGTGCAGACTGCACTTTGGCAGGAGAACGGTTGATCTCATCAGCCAGGATGAAATTTGCAAAGATAGGACCCTTCTTGATCTGGAACTGCTCTGTTTTCTGGCTATAGATCATTGTACCGAGAACATCGGCAGGCAATAGGTCAGGGGTAAACTGTATTCTGTTGAACTTGGCATTCACACAGCTGGCAAGAGTATTGATTGCCAATGTCTTGGCCAGACCAGGCATACCTTCCAAAAGGATATGTCCATTTGCCAGAAGACCTATCATAAGGTTCTCCACCAGATGCTTCTGCCCTACAATCACCTTGTTCATCTCCATGGTGAGAAGATCCACAAATGAACTCTCGAGCTGAATACGTTCGTTCAATTCTTTAATGTTTACGGTATCCATATTAAAATATTTGTATTTTTGCGTAGTTTTTTAACCCACAAATTTAGTAAAAATTTCTTTTCCGATGAGGTATTTCTTATGCATATCGTACCGTGGTGCCGGATTCAGCGGATGGCAAATACAGGAAAATGCCAATACCATTGAGGCAGAAGTGGAGAAAACCCTCTCTACGCTGCTTGGAGAGCCTATCGATGTGACAGGGGCTGGGAGGACAGACACAGGTGTAAATGCAAAGAACTTTTATGCCCATTTCGACTCCTGCTCACAGGAGCTGGCTTCAAATCCGGAGAGGATAATTTACAAAATGAATGCCATTCTCCCCTATGGAATATCGGCAAATTCAATAATTCCTGTACATGACGATGCTCACGCCAGATTTGACGCCACCAGCAGGACTTATAAATACTATATTCACTGTTCAAAAGACCCGTTTTGTGAAAGTTATTCGTATTTTTGCAAATTCGATCTTGACATTGAGGCGATGAACCGAGGGGCCCAATATTTGCTGGGAAGGAAAGACTTCAGCAGCTTCGAGAAGCTCAATGGGGGAAATGCCACCTCCATTTGTGATGTAACAGAGGCGAAATGGGAGATTTATGAACCGGTAGTGAGCGGGTGCGACAAGACAAAATATATTGTCTTCACCATCACTGCCAACAGGTTTCTAAGGAATATGGTAAGGGCCGTGGTGGGCTCCCTGGTGGAGATCGGGAGGGGGAGGAAAAAACCCGAATGGATATGCGAACTTCTGGAAGAGAAAAACAGATGTGCAGCGGGACAGTCGGTCCCTGGACATGCACTCTTTCTGGTAGATGTCAAATATCCGTATATAACAGAAAACAATAAAATTCAACAATAGATATGTTTACACTACTACAAGCAAGTACTGAAGTTGTGGCACAAGAGGTTGTTGCTGCACAGGAACTCAATTTTTCTCTTTGGAACATGGCCGTAAAAGGTGGATGGCTTATGCTTGTCCTTCTTGTCCTATCTATCGCAGCCATCTATATCTTCGGTCAGAAATGGTGGGCAATAAGAAAAGCCGCCAATATTGACAAGAACTTCATGAATGAGATACGCAACCTTATCCACGAAGGGAAGATAACAGCCGCCATTGAGCTTAGCAAAAACAACAACTCACCTATTGCACGTCTTGTAGAGAAGGGTATCGAAAGGATCGGACGTCCACTTTCAGACATTCAGGCTGCCGTAGAGAATACAGGCAATGTAGAGGTAGCAAAACTTGAGAAAAACCTCCCTATCCTTGCTACCATATCAGGTGGCGCACCTATGATCGGTTTCCTTGGTACTGTAGCCGGTATGATTCAGGCATTCTTCAATATGTCACAAGCCGGCAACAACATCGACATCACTCTCCTTTCAGGTGGTATATACACCGCTATGGTGACAACAGTAGGTGGTCTTTTTGTAGGTATCATCGCATATTTCGGATACAACTACCTCACATCCAAGATCTCTGACTTGGTATTCATGATGGAGAGCACCACCATCGAATTTATGGATATGCTTCACGAACCCGCTGACACCATCAGATAATTATGGCTATCAAACGTAGAAATAAAGTGGATGCGAGTTTCTCGATGTCGTCTATGACCGACATAGTGTTCTTGTTGCTTATTTTCTTCCTGGTAACATCGACACTTGTCAACCCTAACGCGTTGAAGCTCCTACTCCCCAAGAGCACCAATCAGGTCTCTGCAAAAGCTACCGTAAGCGTCTCCATCAAGCACTACCAGAAGAGCAACACATTCTCATACCACATCAATGGTAAAGAGAAGCCCATCAAGTTCAGCGAAGTGGAGGAGTCTCTTCAGTCCATTCTTCAGGAAGAAGAAGACCCTACCTTCTCCATCTATGCAGACAAGACTGTCCCTATCGAACACGTAGTGGACCTTATGAACATAGCCAAACGCAATAAATACAAAGTCATCCTGGCAACTTCACCAGAATAATGGTCAGACATCACGACAAATATGCCTCACCTTTCGACAGGAAAGGGCGCTGGATAGGTCTGGTTTTCACCATATTTATCCACGTAGGGCTTCTTTTTGTCTCATTCAGGGCAGGTCTCAAATATATCTATCCACCACCTGAGGAGCTGGGAATACTTATGGAGTTCGAGCAAGATGAGCCGAAACCTGTTCAGGTGACCACAGGGACAGAACCCCGCGCCCAGGAGGCCAATCCAGAAAATGACATCAGACTCGTCCAGCGATCAGAAGCTCCTGTACAGGGTATTGCTGAGAACCGCGGTGTGGAGACCACCGTAGGCACTGAGGGTGATGTCGAAGTTCCAGAGCCACCTCGTCCCAAACCCATCAACAAAAAAGCCCTCTTTACCAGCGCCAAGAACAAACAGGACACCCTGGCTCAACAAGTGGCAGAAGAGGTCTCGGATGCTCTCCGTGCAGGACACTCCCAGGGCAATACTGAAGTGGGCGGTGTAGAGGGTGCTCCATCAGCCAAACTTGCAGGGCGTACCGTCATGGGCAATCTTCCTCTACCCGATTATGGTGTGGAGGCTTCCGGCAAAGTGGTGGTCCGCATCAAAGTGGATCAGTACGGCAAGGTGACTGACGCCATACCTGGAGCTCAGGGTACCACAGTCCAGGACGCCACCCTATGGGAAGCAGCCAAGAAAGCGGCCCTCGAAGCCCGCTTCAACATCAGCCAGTCCGCCCCCATCATTCAGGAAGGGACCATTACATACGTCTTTACATTAAGGTAGATTCACACCCTTACTTCACTCCCCTCTCAACGCCTCTACAGGTGGCAATGCTGCCGCCCTGCTGGCAGGAATGGAGCCGGAGATGAGGCATACTGCGACACTCACCATCAGCGACACCCCAATCCATCCCCAGGGAACTCCGAAAGGGATCTCCAGTATGGCAGAGACTATTCCACCTGCCACCAACCCTAATACCACGCCAGCCGCACCACCAGCACATCCGATAAGGAGAGCTTCTGTCTGGAACAGGGTACGAATATCTCCATCAGTTGCCCCAATTGCCTTGCGAACCCCTATCTCCGAAGTCCTCTCCCTGACACTTACCAGCATTATATTCATAAGTCCCACCGAAGCACCGAGGAGTGTGATAAAGCCAATCATAAAGGCGGCAAGGGTTACCATCCCCATCATATCCTTCATCTGTCCGATGGCAGTATCCCTCCTCCGTATCTGGAAATCGTCTTCACCATCCGAAGCGACTCGTCTCACCTGACGCATCACAGCTGTTGCCTGTTCTACAGCACTCTCCACATCCACTTCACCTGAGGGGACCACCCCTATAAAGAAAGAATCATCTGCACCAGGAAGCCTTCTTCTGGCACTCTCCACCGGAACCAGCACCATATTGTCCATCGAACCGCCCCCTGCCCCCATTCTCTCCAGCACCCCTACAATCCTGAATCTCACCCCCAGGATAGTTACCTCCCCATTTGCCGGAAGCGCCACCTCATCCATAAGGATTCCGGCCACATTTGCACCAAGGATACAAACGCTCCCACCGGCTGACTCCTCAGAGGGGGAAAAATTTCTCCCATGGGCAATGGCACCACCATTGAAATCGACAAAAGTCCCGAAAGTGGCCACTACCTCCACATCTGGATTTGTCATTCTCCCTCCGGCGCTCACCCCTTCAAGTCCCATATCCACCTTTGAGTAAGGGGAGACCAATCCCTCTGCCGCATATTGTTTCTTAAAAGAGAGCATCTCCCGATAGGTGATATTCCTGGGAGACTCCCCTTGTGCAGGACGTATCAGGAAACTCCCCGCACCAAGTCTCCCCAAGTTCTCGCCAATAGCCACCTCAAGCCCTTTTGCTGCAGTCAGAGACCCCACAAGGGATGTTATCCCGATGGCAATGATGGAAACTGTAAGTATAGCTCTTAAGATATTGCCCTTTATCGAGTTAAGGGCCTCGCTGAAAATCTCCCGCCTCATATCCCTCCGATTGAATTGTTGAAAAATATTACTCTGCGAAAATAGGAAAATTTCTGCGAAAAAGATACCTTTGCGCCCAAATTTATACTGACATAATGAGAACAAGAATTACAAGAGGTTCTGCCGCCAAAGGCACAGCCGAGAAAAAGAGAGAGCACTCATCAGAGAGCTACGAAGTTCCAAGACGCAATTTTGGCAAACGCTACGGTGAATTTGCCGAAAAAAGTGAGAAAAAACCTTTTGCAAAGAGGGGTGACAAACCATTCGGCAAAAGTGAAAAGCCATTCGGCAAAGACAAACCCTTCGGCAAAAAAGACGAGAAACCTTTCGGTGCAAAGAGCGCCTCTAAAAGGGGTGAAGGTAGATTTGCCAAGAGCGACAAACCATTTGGCAAAAGTGAGAGACCTTTCACCAAAGGGGACAAACCTTTCAGCAAAGGGGATAAGCCATTCAAGAAATCAGAGAAACCATTCGGTAAGAGCGAGAAGCCTTTCGGCAAAAGAGATGACAAAAAACCTTTCGGCAGAAAAGGTGCCGACAAGTCATTTGCAGCCAAAGGTGAGAGACCTTTCAAGAAAAGGGCACCAAAGGTGGTGGATGAAAATATCGATAGCGACACATTCACACCATCTATCACAGGCGATGTAAGACTCAACAAATTTATCGCCAATTCAGGTGTATGCTCACGCAGGGAGGCAGACGAATATATTGCTGCCGGCCTTGTCACAGTAAACGGCGAAGTGGTTACCGAACTTGGCACCAAAGTAAATATTGAGGATGATGTAAGATTCAACGGCGAGAGACTTAAAGGTGAGAAAAAAGTGTACATCATGCTCAACAAACCAAAGGATTTTGTCACCACCACAAGCGACCCTCACGCTGAAAAGAACGTAATGGACCTTATCAGCAAGGATCTTTGCCCACAGAGAATTTTCCCTGTAGGACGTCTTGACAAGTCCACTACCGGCATCCTTCTCCTAACAAATGACGGTAACCTTACAGAGATGCTTACTCACCCATCTTATGGGAAGAAAAAGATATATGAGGTAACCCTTGACAAAAATGTGAAACAGCCCGACTTCGATGCACTTCTTGAGGGGTTTGAACTTGAGGATGGTTTTATCGCAGCAGACGCAGCAGCTTACGGTGCAGAGAAAAATATCGTAGGTGTGGAGATCCACTCAGGTAAGAACAGAATCGTAAGACGTATGTTCGAGCACCTTGGCTACAATGTAAAGAAACTCGACAGAGTATATTTCGCAGGACTCACCAAAAAGAACCTTAAAAGAGGTCAATGGAGATTCCTTACTGAGGCAGAGGTGGCAATGCTTAAAGTGAAGAACTATGAGTAACGGCAACACCCCTCACAGATCAGGTTTTGTAAACATCATCGGCAACCCTAACGTAGGCAAATCGACTTTGATGAATGCCCTCGTGGGTGAAAGACTCTCCATAGTGACATCAAAAGCCCAGACCACAAGACACAGGATCATGGGTATTGTAAACGGAGAGAACTATCAGATTGTATATTCTGATACTCCAGGCATCCTCCGCCCCTCCTACAAACTTCAGGAGAGCATGATGCAGTTTGTGGATACTGCTATCGGTGATGCAGATATAATCCTCTACATCACAGACGTGGTGGAAAAGAGCGATAAAAACAGGGAGTATGTCCAGAAACTCAATATGATAGACTGCCCTGTAGTGGTGGTGATCAACAAGATTGACATCAGCACACAGGAGGAGGTCCTCAAACTTGCTGAATACTGGAAAAAAGAGATCCCCAGAGCTGATGTATTCATCGCATCTGCCAAGGAGAAATTCAACCTTGACGCCATCTTCAACAGGATAGTGGAGCTTCTCCCCATCAATGAAGCTTGGTATGACAAGGACACCTTCACCGACAAGAACCTCCGCTTCTTCGCATCGGAGATTATCAGGGAGAAAATCCTTCTGAACTACTCGAAGGAGATCCCATACTGCACAGAGGTGGTCATCGAAGAGTTCAAGGAGCACGATGACAGATACGACATACAGGCTGTAATCAATGTGATGAGGGACTCACAGAAAGGTATCATTATCGGGGCCAAAGGTGCATCACTCAAGAAAGTGGGTATTGAGGCGCGCAAGGATATGGAGGAGTTCTTCGAGAAAAAGGTATTCCTTCAGACATTTGTCAAGGTTAACCCTGACTGGAGAGAGGACAAAAGAAAACTGAAAAGCTTCGGCTATATTTTATAACATAAAAACGGCATACAAATGAACATGGAGGATAAAGATTTGAACGGGAGAGAGGAGCTTGACGAACTTTCGGCAGGTGAGGCTGTATCTGCAGCTGAACCAGGCAAGTTTGACAAACTTATAAATGATGGAGAGAAAAAATACAAATTGTCGGGAATGTACAAAGACTGGTTCCTCGACTACGCCTCCTATGTTATCCTTGAGAGGGCTGTGCCACACATCATCGATGGTCTGAAGCCTGTTCAGAGGCGTATCCTTCACGCCATGAAGCAGTGCGACGACGGACGCTTCAACAAAGTGGCCAGTATCGTGGGTGATGCGATGAAATACCACCCTCATGGTGATGCCTCCATCAAGGACGCACTCGTACAGATAGGCCAGAAGGATCTTCTGGTGGAGTGTCAGGGTAACTGGGGAAACATCCTCACTGGAGACTCCGCCGCAGCGGGCCGTTATATCGAGGCACGCCTGAGCGAATTTGCCAAAGAGGTGGTCTATAATGACAAGACCACAGAGTTTGTCCCTTCATACGACGGACGTAACCGCGAACCTGTAAACCTCCCTGTCAAGTTCCCATTGCTCCTGGCACAGGGGTCAGAGGGTATTGCCGTAGGCTTGGCCTGCAAAATCCTTCCACACAACTTCAACGAGCTTATTGATGCATCTATTGCCCATCTCAAGGGTGAGGAGTTTGAATTATACCCAGACTTTCCTACAGGGGGCCTTGCAGATGTTTCTGCTTACAATAAAGGTCTCCGCGGAGGCAAGGTAAGGATAAGGGCTCAGATTGAAAAGCTCAATAAGAACACTCTGGTTATCAATCAGATTCCTTTTGGTGTCACCACAGCAGACATCATTGATTCGATAATCAAGGCCAATGACAAGGGGAAAATCAAAATCAAGAAGGTTGATGACAATACAGCTGAAAATGCCGAAATCGTCATCACTCTTCACAACGACATCTCACCTGACAAGACCATAGATGCTCTGTATGCCTGCACCAGCTGTGAGGTATCACTTTCACCCAACTGCTGCGTAATTCAGGACAATAAACCACAGTTCATCGGTGTAGATGAAATCCTCCGCTACAACACCGATCACACCAAGGAGCTCCTCAAGAGAGAACTGGAGATCAAACTTGGCGAACTCGGCCAGGAGTGGCACTACTCATCACTTGAAAAGGTGTTCTTCGAAGAGAAGGTATACAAGATACTTGAAAACAACGCTTCCACCTGGGATAAACAGCTAAAGGATGTACACAACGGGATGTTGCAGTACCAGCACCTTTTCCGCCAACCTATCACCAAAGAGGATATCAACAAACTGGTAGAGAAGCCTGTAAGGAAGATATCCCGCTTCGATGTGAAGGCTGTAAATGAGAAGATTAAGAAGATCGAAGCTCAGGAGAAGGTACTCAAGAACCACCTTGAACATCTGGTAGATTACTGTATCTCATATTTTGAGGGACTGAAGAAAAAATATGGAGCAGCATACCCTCGTCGCACCACCCTCACCTCATTTGAGAATATCGAGATCAAACGTGTGGTGGTGAACAATGCCAAGCTATACGCCAACAAGGCCGAGGGATTCATCGGTTTGTCACAGAAGAAGATTGAGGATGCAGAGTATATTTGCGACTGCTCCGATATCGATGAAGTTATCGTATTCACAAAGGATGGCCGCTACATAATCAAAAAGGTAGCAGACAAGATATTTGTGGACAGGAACATAATCCATGTCGCTGTATTCAACAAGTCAGACAACAGAACCATCTACAACGCCGTTTACAAAGATGGCAAAGGTGGTACTGCATATGCCAAACGTTTTGCTGTCACAGGTGTAGCCAAAGACAAATGGTACAATCTGACACAGGGTAAGGAGGGGTCATCTGTACTGTGGTTCACATCCAATTCAAACGGAGAGGCAGAGAAGCTCAGAATCTATCTCCGTCCGAAACCAAAGCTCAAAAAGCTCATTTTTGACTTCGATTTCTCTGCTCTTGCCATCAAGAACAGAGGTTCGATGGGTAATATAGTAACCAAATACTCTATCCAGAAGATTGCCCTCAAAGAGGCAGGTATCTCTACTATCGGTGGAAAACAGATGTGGTTTGACTGGGATATCAACCGCCTCAACGAAGATGGTCGTGGAGAACTCCTCGGCAGCTTCAAAGGGAAAGAGAATATCCTCGCCATCTGCAAGGACGGCACATTCTACACTACAAATCTGGACCTTTTCAACAAATATCAGGGTGATCTGCTTAAGGTGCAGAAATTCGATGGAGAGAAAGTATTTACCGCCATCTACTGGGACAATAGTGTCAAAGCATACTATATAAAGAGATTTGTATTCGAGATCAGCGACAACAATGTCCAGTTCTTCATCGCAGACACATCAGGTGCACGCCTGGTGGATATATCTGAGGATCAATTCCCTCAAGTAAAAGTGACTTTCGTACAGAACGGCAAAAAGGAGAAAGAGCCTGAAATCATCGATGCAGATGAGTTCATCGCAGTAAAAGGGTATAAGGCCAAAGGTAAGAGAGCTGCCGCTTCGGAGGTGGCTACCATAGAGTTTATCGAACCGCTTGAAAAGGATGCACCAGCCTTTGACGCTGCAGATATGATGCTCGATTCGGATTATATAAACGAAGAGAACTTCACAGAGATAGAAGATGACGACACTCCAACAAGTGGAGCAGACCAGAGTTTCACCCCCGGTTCATCTGTAGACTTTGACATAAACGGAGAGGAACTTACACTATTCTAATATTCAGAACGATATGATCATCTCACTTATAGGTTTCATGGGTGCTGGGAAGAGCACCATCGGCAAACAGCTTGCCCAATCCATCAAATGTCCATTTATCGATCTGGATGCATATATCGAAGAGAAAGAGGGCAAGACCATATCTGAGATTTTTGGAGAAAAAGGGGAAGGTGGCTTTAGGGAACTGGAGCTCAATTACCTTGAAGATGTACTTGAAGATCATATTGCAGAGCACCCCGAGACACTGGAGGATCTTCCACCCTTCTCACCTGAGGCGACCGAAGATGATGCCCCAGTAGCTACACGCAACTGTACTATGGTGCTGTCGCTTGGTGGTGGTATCGTTACAAATCCGGAGTGCGCCGACCTTATTTCGAGATTTACCTACTGCATGTATATCCATACCGATATAGAGGTGATCAAACAGCGCCTGTCACAGCAGTCAGAGGCTGCAGGCCGCCCTATGCTCGGTGGCGAGAGTGGAGATGCCCTCCTCGCCCGCATCGAGAAACTCTATAAAGAGCGCACCCCACTCTACACCCGCCTGGCCCGCAAGACTTACTTCCTGTAGGCAAGCTTTCTGCTCTCACAAGACTCCGTCCGTTAGGTGGCGGAGATAAAGTCCTCCAGGCATTCGCTACGCTCATCCCCTCCCACACCTTCGGTGCGGGCCCCTCCCGCTATCAAGCGCGGGTGCTTAGGCCTTCCGGACACATTATCTCCGCCACACACCACTCCCGAAGTCCCGTATTGTTGTACGACATACTCTGTCTCCGGAATCCAGTGTCGGCCGTCATGCAATTCACCTTTCCATCTACCCTACTCACAGACACACCTAGGCCACATCGGTGGAAAGGTCAGCAAAAATAGCCGCACCTTTCCATACACCTCCGTCAGATGTGCATCCAAGGCCTGCTAGTGGAAAGGTGAATTGCAGTATGGAGAATTCGCACACAAAAGTTTCAACATCTTGAAACTTTTTCTTTATATCATTGCACCATAAACAAAACACACATACATATTTCTGCTAATTTTCTTGCAGGTGTGTATGTGTGTATATGTAAGTGAGATGAACCCCTTAGAACATCATCTTCCACATGGCATCCTCAACGTTGGAGTTCTTTTTGGCGTTCATTTTTCCAAAATTGAATGAGACGGTGAAAAGGAAGTAACGGCCAAGTACATTTGTGTAGGTATCCTCTGTGTATTCATCATTTGAGACCCTGCTAAGATTGTTGGTCTGATTGAGGATATCATTTACAGCCAATGATAGTGTCACCGCTTTGATGCTCTTGCTTAATGAAAAGTTCCAGCGTAGGGACGGATCACCAAATCCATTTGAATAACCTCTGTAGAATGTATATCCGAGATTGGTCTTAATGTCCCACCCATTGCCGGGTTTGTAGCCGATATCTCCTGATATTGAGTTGTTCCAGGTATTCAGATTGGCTGTAGGATCAAGAGAATACTTGGTAATTCTGTTGTACACAGATCCTGAAAGACTGACATTGAATTTCTCCACATTATATTTGAAACTCATAGAACCTCTCCAAGTAACGGTATTGGTCTTACTCTCCTGGAATCCGCTTTTTCCGCTATAGAATTTATCACCATACTCATTGCCCCAAAAACTATCCATAAATTTGTAGTAGTCGAAGCTATCCAAATCCAAACCAGCTATATCCCCTTCCGCCTGATAGCTTATACCTCTATTGTATGTAACATTACCATCAATAGAGACAGAAAATTCCTTATTCTTTCCAAAAGGCTGGTTAAGGCTCAGATAACTTGTAACATTGGCACTTGGTTTCTGTGAATTCACAGGAACACCATATCTTATACCATCCTTATCAAACCAACTTGCTGTCACGATAGGATTCGAGACCATGCTTCCGTTTATGCTGACATAAAAGAATGTGAATGTTTTCTTGTTATTTGTTCTGAAGTTTGTGTTCAATGAATTTGAAAAAGTGGGCCTCAAGTAGATGTTACCCGCTTGAATCTGCACTGGATTAGAAATATCAAGAGTGGGGATTACTTTGTCACCAGATACCATTCTCGAGTATCCTGAATAATATGCACTAAAATTGGAATTGCCTTTTCTGTATCGGAAGTTCAAGAATGGTGACCAGTTATATAGCCATTCACCCTCTCCTGTAGTGGTCTCCACACCCAAAGACTTGGCATTGACCACATTCTGAACCATATCACCCCTTAAACCGAACTGCAGATCAGTTGCATCATTTTTATACTGGAATAGCAAACGTCCACCTTCCTGTAGTGTTCTGGTAGTACTTCTTGATGAATAGTAATTATCCAGAACTCCAGCCGAATATGCCTGTTCAATATTGTCATTAAAAGAGTAATAAGTTGTAAGTGTGCCTCTGAAAAGCCATTTGTCTCCGATTGGCTCCACATATCCCAATTCTGCATCCGCTGAATAATACTCACCTTTGGTATCATAATCGAGGTTTTTCACACTTTTGGATGAAGTATAGATCACCTCTGTATTCTCACTTTTATCACCATTACGGATATTGACATCATAGAATCCATAAAATGTAAGTGAACGCTTCTTCTTGCCCATATCTTTCACACCAAAATCAACATAACCACTTGTGACAGTCGTTTTATTGTGTGCAACCACACTTGATGTTGATTTATTAAGTGTACCGGCACTATTATATGTCTGACTCTGATTTGAGACATTGGCCATATTGTCAGAGTATCGGAAAGCAGGTCTGAAATCAATCGAGTATTTCTTCTTGTCTTTATTTTTGAACTCCAAGTTGGCATTCACACTATTCTCCAGACCATATCCTGTATATTTGGTGTCTGTGTAAAGGTTATCTCCTGATGGTTGTATTGAGATACGTGAAGAGAGCTTCTTGCTGTCCTTTATATTGTTCTTGTATATAGCTGAAGCATTTGTCTCCACCCCATTTATTCTGTCTGTATTATAATTGACACCGGCTTGTGCGCTGGTCATAAGACCGCGTAACTTGGTATATTCATCATCAGCCAAAGTACCATTATCAAACGAGAACACCACCATTCCACTACCCGAATCCATCACATTATAGCCGTTTCCAAGAACCACTACCTGATCCTTCTCTGTATAACCTGTCACCAAAGCTGAACCGTTGTAAAGGAATTTTCCATCCTCCACCAGGTCATTCCTCTTATCTGGATTGACCGAAGCACCGGCCCCAAGTTTGGCGTTGCCGAACCAACCCTTGGTGTACTCCTGCTTGAGCTCGATATCCATTACCTTCTCCTTGTCATCCTCTGTAGCCACCCCCGTAAAAGCGGCTGCATCTTTGGTTTTGTCCACCACTTTGATTTTGTTTACGATCTTGGCAGGGAGATTCTTCAAAGCAGCCGAAGGGTCATTGAAGAAGAATGTCTTGCCACCCACTGTAATCTTATCCACCGCCTCACCATTTACTTTAACAGTACCATCATCTCCAACCTCCATACCCGGCATCTTCTTCAAAAGCTCCTCAAGCATATCGTTATCCCCCACCTTAAATGAGGCAGCATTATATATTATGGTATCCTGCTTCACCTCGATAGGGTTACCCACCGCAGAAATGGATGCAGCATCGATCATCTCAGGGTTCTCTTCCATCTTGATAACTCCCAAATCGACCTCCCACGATTTGAAATCGTGCACTTTCTTATATGGCTTGTAGCCAATAAGTTCCACATTCAGCGTGTATTTTCCCACAGGGACCTCTTTCAGCACTGTCTTACCATTCTGGTCAGAGAGGGCAAAACTGGTGATAACAGTGTCACCTACCGGTACAAGATATGCCGAAGCCCAAGGTATAGCCTCGTCAGTTTTGGAATCCTTCAGTTCAAACTTGACCTCCAGATTTCTATTCTTCTCGAACATTGAAAAATCCACTACAAACTGCCCGCGGGCACTGATGGCAAAGAAGAGCCCAGAAGCAAGAATTAAAAACAAACGCCTCATACAGAATTATTTAAGCAACAAAAATCCAATTTCAAATATACAAATCCAATTTCAAATATTAGGCCAATTTTACTATTCAGCAATTGTTCCGTAGCTGATTTTAAATGCTTTGGCCTTGCGAAGTTCCTCCTTGATATCTGTAATTTCTCCTACTTCGACATCTGAAGAGGCATTGATTGTAACCAACGGGACATAGTCGGCTTCCTTTATCTTTTCAGAAATAATCCTCTCCACCTCAGCCTTGGTACACACTTTTCCATCTATATTGATATTTGCACCACCATCCTCAGAGACGATAGTGATTACAATTGGTTTTTCGCTTTGGTATTCTATTTTTCTCTCAGCCATAGCCAATAGGAAAATTCCGATAACAGGGACGATATAGAGCACTTTCCAAGCACTCAGTGGGGAAGATTTTTTATTCAACATCATACCGATTCTTTGTTTTAATGTACTGTGATTAAAGTTGTTGACCAATGAGTATCCGCTCCCGCTCAGGGATTTCCTTATCAAAAGGTACTGGTACTCTTTCATATTCACTCCGCTTCTCAACACTGCATCGTCCGCTTCGAATTCGTGCAGGGTGCGAAGATCGCTTTTGAGCATCCAAATGGCGGGATTGAACCATTGGAGGGCCGTAATGATATCTACAAACAACAGGTCCCAAGAGTGCCTCAACTCGATATGTGCCCTCTCGTGCAATAATATCTGCTGACTTCCGCTGTGGTAATCCTCACGGGAGATCACAATATATTTCATCCAGCTGAAAGGGGCTGTTTCACCCTCGGTTACAATCAGATTTATGCCTCCGGCAATCTCCTCACGGCTCCCTCCGCTTATAATCCTTCTGATACGGATCACCGAGACAATGAGATTCGCCAACACTGCCGCCACACCCATAAAAAAGAGGATACTCAGGAAAATGGTCCAATGGGAAGATCCGCCTGCCAACTCTTCGACAGCAGTGTCGCCACTCACCATCACTTCAACCGGTAGAATCACAACGCTACGCAATGTTATCACGCAGAGGGGCAATATAAAAGACAAGAGAGCAGTCGCCAGAAGGACAATACGGTTCACACGATGAAACGTCTCCCTGCTTAGCAAGAGGCGGTAGAACATATAGAATATGCACAGTGCAATGGCTACCTTAAGCTGATATGACAAGAATTCTCCCATACTCTGCTATTTTTTACCTTTCTCTATCTGCTCTATCAACTCTTTCAGCTCATCCACACTAATCTTCTCCTCCTTTACAAAAGAGGACACAACACTCAAATATGAATTATTGAAGTAACTGCTGATGATACCACCCACTGTGTTCCCCGCATAATCCTCACGCTTCACCACAGGGTAGTACTGATAGGTATTACCATAGGCCTTATGGCTCAAATAGCCGTTTGCCTCCAATGTGCGGACCATTGTAGACAAGGTATTGAAATGGGGCTTGGGCTCCTGATAGTGTCCTAATAGATCACGAACAAACATAGCCCCTTTATCCCAAAAGAGATTCATTATCTCTTCCTCTTTTTTAGTTAGCTTTTTCATATAAGAATACCATTACGTCACAAAGGTAACTAAATTTTCTTTTAGTGCAACTATTTTTTATAGTTATATTAAAACACACGTCTCTCCTCTCTTCCGAATATGAGACCTAAAAAGATGGCACAGCCTGCAATAAGAAGAAGGTACTGCTTGTAGGCAAGACAACACAAATGCCTATCGGAATCAAAAATTCAAAATTTAGACGTAAACAGCGATTGAAAGGTTGGAAAAATCTGCTATGATTCTAGAAGATCTGGGATGAGTAGACCTCCCGTCCCTTTTCTGTCAGACCTTCTATTACCACCTTGAACTTACCTTCATACTGAGGAAGAACACACTTGAACTCAAATTGACCATTTGCAGGTATCTCCACTATAGGATTCCAGTAGATAGTAGACAGAAAATTGGGGTATCCCTTTTCGGAAGCTGCCTTCATCCCCAGAAAAGCTTGAGGCCAGCTGACACCATCAAACTCGACGATACTCACATTGCGAGGCAAACGGACACCGGCCATATCACCCTTATAAGTAATGAAGTTCACGACTCCGTCGAACATAAAGTGATTAAGCATATATCTCTTGGGATATACTACAATCTGTTTTATCAGATGCTGGTCGATCCCCAGTATTACCGAATGATCACTTACAGGGATACCATCCAGAAGGGCCAGACACTTAGTTTGGGATTCCCACAACACCTTTATCTCTTCCACACCACCACTTCTTCTCACCCTCACAAAATCGACATATTCCCTCAGCACCTCTTCCAGATTCTGGAATCTGGTATAATCATCAAGGTTATACACAAGCGGTGCTGTATTTCCCAAAAAGGAGTTATCCTTCTTCTGACACATCTCCCAAAGTGTATCGGCTTCAAATCTTCGTGAGATCTGCATCCTCCTTCCACGCTCTACCAATGCCCTCTCCATTTCCGGAACAATCTCCAGTGGTGGAATCTCAGACACCACACGACCAAACTCTCCCTCTTTTATTTTAACAACAGGCTCTATAATGGTACTGGTAGTATCTCCCTCCACTTCGAAGACCAGATCCCTTCTACCCATAATATTTCCAGTATGGAATAGAGCTGTTCCATCTCCCCTTACTTTATTTACATACACATCATCAGTATTGCCCATAGCACTCATATAGACATACCTGCCAGCAACACTCTCTCCACCCCTCCCCTCTACATGGACAGCTACAATCTCCCCTGCATAATCGATCTCATCCACCTTCTCAAAATCACCCTTTCTTTCCAAAAGAGAGGTTGTGTTATAACCTCCAGACATCTCTTCCAGTTCGTCCAGATGGAAAACAGAGATACTCAAATCAAGATTCTCATTTTCAC
Organism: Bacteroidales bacterium; assembly: GCA_017630155.1. Lineage (GTDB taxonomy): Bacteria > Bacteroidota > Bacteroidia > Bacteroidales > UBA932 > CAAGNP01. Next base: position 23,074 of record JAGBVU010000001.1, on the reverse strand, counting down.
CATTTTCAATCAATACAGGGACAACCCCATCTTCAGACAAGCCGATAGTAATCTGAACATCACCCTTAGACTCTGACTCATATGCCACTGCCCTATCTTGCCCTCTGCTAACAACACCCCCCTGCACCCTGGCAGTGGTAGAAGTGTTGAATATGGAGATCACTTTTCCATTGAACGGACCCACTGCATCACCACCATCACATTTTGTGTACGACACTATTGAATAATTGCCCGTGGGCAATGTCATAGGAATTCTGAACCTTCCACAGCCTCTCCCTCCGATCAAAGCTCCTTTGGCAGTCGCAGCAACCCCATCATTGGATACAAACTGCAAATATGCCACATCACTCAAATCGGAGTGGTTTCCACTTTTTTCATCTAAGCAATACAATGAATACCACACATCTTCTCCGGCCAGATAAATATCCTTATCAGTAGAGACATAGACCCTCTCCTGTCCAAGAATAAGACTCCATGAACATATAAGCAACGCCAATATAGAAATCACTTTTCTCATACTACCATCTTTTGATTGTTATCTTGGCCAGAAATCGGGTTTGGTACTATTTGAGTACAATCTGCAGTCAGTACACCAATCTTTTTCTGCCCATAATGCATAATTTTTATGAGCTGGACCGAACATTTCCCAATCGCTGAACACATATGGGCGATATCCCTTTCCATAATACTGCTTCCAAACGTATATTGGCTCTCCATTTTCGGTATATCTCATCTTTACGAGGAGTTCAAGTGCACAATCTACCCTAAATATCTGCTCTTTAGCCCAGTCTATGAAAACCCTTTTAGAAGTCAGAGTAGATACATTAATGTAGCCTAACACCACCTCATCAGGATTCGCATCACATACAATATTCCCCCTCATATCACTTGGTTGGGGTCCAAACAATCCACCAGTACCTGAAGTATTCTTTTTGATATTATCCCAGTAGTTATATGCCTCCCTGTCAAGTGCCCTCTGTACAACTGATATTGAGTACAATTCCATCACCCTTGTATCAGTATTGGCTATTTCTTTAAGTATCGACTTGTATATAAGATTCTGTGAGAGCTTCTCGGTATTAGCTATATATGTCCAGACTGATTTGGCCTCACTGAAACAATACGTACGCTGGAATATCTCCTCCTGACTCAGTTCCCTCATTTCATTCTTATATTTGTCAAATTCTATTTGTGCAGGATATATTGCATTGCTCTCCCAATTTTCGACATAATTCCACTTGCAGTATAAAAAGTCATCTGTATTGTCATTATGAGTGGTGATCTCTATCTTCGCAGACTCCCTGTCTTCGGCCACTGTATAGGTTATACTGTCTATCTGCGGTGAAATCAGCACTTTCTTATATGACGATATATAGTTGCCTCTTCCTGGAACAGAGACAGCAAGTCTGTATCTTCCATTAAGATCAAGGCTCCTGGTGTCTACATCAAATACATTTGGCTGATCTTCTTTCATCACACCGGCATAGCTCTCCCCCGATTCACTCTCTACACATACCGAGACACCCGACGGAAGAGTATTCTCTTCCTCACCTAATAATGGTTGGGTATAACCCACCGTCACAGTAGTGATATCCCCTACATTTATGTCACCATCGATCACAACCAATGGGATCTCCAGACCCTGTATCTCATCATCTTCAGGGGTGTAATCGTAGACACAGCTTACAGAGAGCAGCCCTGTCAGCACAGCAAACAATATTTCGTAAATTCTCCTCTTCATACACCTCTAAAATTTAAAGTTAAAGTTCACATAAGGTATCGGTGCCCCGAAAATACAGAGTTTATGCCCCTTAACCTCACCGGCACTATTGGTGTCAAAATAGACAGAATAAACATTCTTACGTCCAGTGATATTATATACACCCACAGTAAATGAGAAGTGGGTAAAAGCATCCAACCTGTGGGTAGGGTCAAAATTCATAGCCACATCTATTCTGAAATAATCGGGTATCCTGTGACTGTTTCTACCTGAATAGTATAGTTTTGTCGCACCGTCATACTGATACTTGGCCACAGGGATGGTTATTGGTCTTCCTGTGGCATAATCACCATTCACAGACAGACTTATCCTCTGAGTGAATTTATAGTTTGCCACCAGCTTCAGGTCATGAGGCTTGTCGTATGATGCATAGTACCAATCGCCTCCGTTTATGGCCATATTACCTCTGTCACCCACCTCCCTCAACTGAGTTCTGGACCAGGTGTAGGCCAGCCACCCATTGAGTTTGCCCAGAGGTTTTTTCAGCATAAACTCCACACCATAGGCCTTACCTTGTGTCTGTACCACATCTGCTGCAAGGTTCCTGTTCATCACCAGCACAGCGCCACTCTTATAGTCCAGATAGTTCTCCATCTGTTTATAGTACCCCTCAACAGAGATCTCCACTTTGTTCTGGAACAAATTGGTATAAAAACCACCTGCTGCCTGCCACCCTTCCTGAGGTTTGATATCCTTGTCACTCAACTTCCAGATATCTGTAGGTGACATGGTAGTAGTATTGGAAAGCATATGGATATATTGTGTCAGGCTGTTGAATCCCGCTTTGAAAGAGATATTGTCAGTTATCATAACTCGTCCTGACACCCTTATTTCAGGATGATGGTATGTCTTCCCTTTTGTGGTAAAGAGTGAATACCTTAAGCCATAATCCATGAAAAACCTCTCTGATATATTCCAGCTGTGGCTCAAATATGCAGATGCCTCTATAGCATTCTCCTTAGGCAAAATATCTGGTACCACCAGAGACTCCTCTCCGTAAGGGAGATAACTTCCCGGAGAGAGATCATACCCTATCGCATCCACCCCGTAAGTAAGTGTATGATCTTTGCCCAAAAGAGATTTGAACTTAAGTTTGCTGTACACCTGCTGTATACTGAAAGTCATCTCATAGGAGTTCACAGGATTATATTTGTCATAAGTGGCATATCTGTACATATCATAACCTGCAGCCAGCTCCATCTTATGCTTTTCGTGGAAATTGTATCTCCACTTGAGAGAACCGTTTCCGTTACTGTATCTGTAACTGGTATCGGCACTGAATCTGAAGCCATCCTGTGACCAATAGCCATTGAGATGGAGGGAACTTTTCCCGCTGAAACGGTGGGTAAGACCGGCAGTGATATCATAGAAGGAGGCTGCACCATTATTGTATTCACTATTTTCCGGCAGGAGCTTCAGCATCCAGTCAGAATATGTCGCCCTCGCACCCACAATAAAAGTAGTATTCTCTGTAATCGGCCCCTCGATATGCCCTCTTGTGGTCAAAAGGCCCAATCCCAACGATCCGGTCAGATTTTTATTGTTACCCTCCCTACTGTTTACATCCAGAACAGAAGATATCCTGCCCCCATACTCTACTGGGATCGAACTTTTATACAACTCTATATCACTTACTATATCGGGGTTGAACCCTGAAAACATTCCAAACAGATGGGAAGGGTTATATACTGTACCCCCATTGAAAAGGACCAGATTCTGATCTGTAGCACCTCCTCGGACATTAAAGCCTCCACCGGCCTCTCCTACCGATTTTACACCGGGAAGGGTCAATATAATCTTCACCACATCTGCCTCTCCAAAAACCACAGGGACCTTCTTCATCCTGTCTATCCTTACCTTCTCTATACCTATTTCGTTGTTACGCACTTTATTGGTATTCTCTGCAGAGACTACAGCACCGGTCAAGGCATAGACCTTCTCCTGCACCGTAATATCCAGAGTTCCATCACTATATACCTGCAAATGGACTTGGGAATCTTCAAGAGAGAATCCACTCACATCCAGAGTACTCTCTCCTACAGGTAAAAGAATCTTGTAAAATCCTGCAGCATCAGACTGTGCAAAAGAACTTGATTTAAGATGTGCAATAGTAACCCCTATTGCAGGCTCACCAGTCCTGGAATCCCTGACATAACCACTCAAATATGCTTGGGATCCTTTTTGATTGTTCTTCTCCCCTATCTGATATACTTTGTTCTGATAATTCGCCTTATCGGTAGCTCCAAGCAGATCCTGATACTCCACTTTCTCATCCTTTTTCTCACTCTCTATGACAAACCACCCGGACGGGAGCGATTCCTTTACTGGTGTCCCCTTCAGCACGAAGAGAACCCCTTCAGAATGAGAGATAATATACCCCTTATCCCTCAACAGTCTGGATATATCATCCTGCAGAGTCGGGCTTGATGCATCTACTGTAAATGTGAGAAGCCCTGATTCATCCCTATTATAGTATATCTTTTGCTGAGAATTCTGCTGCATGATACGGACAAGGGAATCAAGTCCGATATTCCTTCGAAAATCGGATGATTGGGCAAATGCCGATATAAAGGCAAAGAAAGATATCAGAATAACCGTACTAGCCCTTTTCATAATCACTGCCTCCCCTCCACCATGGACATTATGAACTCAAGATTTATATCCATATTCACCTCCGAATGGAGACTCAGATACGATCTTATATCCTTTTTGAAACTCTTGTACTCACGCTGCAAGTCCCTCTCCCTTCTGATCTGCTTGACCTCTCCATCTTTTAACAGCCAATATTTGACTTTAAGGGCGAAGGCCTTGGTTATATTTCCTGATGAGAAGTCTGTATAATCATATATTTTTCGGTCGATCTGTTTGAGAATCACATCCTCCCCTTCATACAGCACCTGATAATACCCAGGAGCAAGCCCCTTTATTCCCCTCTCTCCAAATAATGCAGTATACCTCCTCTCTCCAATATTAAAATCACCCACAAGGCTATTTTTCAAGACAATACAATCTTTAGTCGTACCTATTCTCACATACAGCTCACCCTTATGACTGTTTAAATTCATCATAAGTCCATAATACATCTTGCCGTTAAATTCGAGATCTCCCATCTCAAATTCATCCGAATATGCATATACAGTACCGATAAAAGGGAAAGGATACTTGTCTGCAATCTCACCTCTGTAGATTGGTGAATCAAACCCCACCTCCGCATTATAATCATACCGCTGCTGAGAAAGCAACAGAGCAGGGACACTCAAAAGAAATATCCCGAGAGCATATTTGAAAAAGGAGCCCATAGGATTGAAAATACAATTTCAAATATACAAATACAATTTCAAATATACAAATACAATTTCAAATATACAAATACAATTTCAAATATTAAACAAAAAAATCTACAAATCCAGCCAATCTGTCTCCAGCATAAGGGCCCCCGCCAGTATACCGGCACCATTCTTAATGTTTGAATAGGCATATCCTGCCGGTGCCAGGCCGATCTCCCCGAAAACATTGTTGTCTATCTGTTCCTGGGCATAGGCATACCTGCTGAAATCGGATGTAAACTTGTAGAGACGTATCTTGTATCTGTACCTGGAGGTGACTTTTACCTCTTTTTCATTGTAGTCCTCATAGGTATAACTGTGATCCTCATTGAATCTCGTCTCAGTCTCAAGGGTGGTATACTGACCATTGAATTTCCTGTCCATAAACATCGTCACACCATCATAACTGTCGCAGGATACTCCATTGAAATTAACATCGAACACAGTACTTGTCTGAGGCAGAAGTGGATTGTCCGACATATCCGGCACCGAACCGGATATATAATAGATTGTGGTATCACGCTGGACTGTATCGGGATACTCAACAAGATAATCCAATTCTCTCACAAACTGGATACCATAGGCATCCCCGGCCACCGGACCATCCTGAATACCCAATTTGACTCTAAGCCTCAAATTCAAATTCATCCCTTCCCCATAATCCATATCCACATCCTTGGTTTCAACGGACGAATCGTATACAAAATACTCAAGATTATAATCTCCAAAAGGGTCAGGCACCACTGTTTCCGATTCCACTGTCTCAAACCCGTCAGCACTCACTGCCAGATTTACCCTATCCCCGGAAATCGGAGCATAGTCTGCCACATAGTACCCCGAAGGTATCCCTCTGATCGGATCCCCCTGCTTCAGATACTCCACATCCACCATATCTCCATTGACCATGAGTTTTACATCGGGGCTGAACCCCTTCACATCGTAATCACTGTTAAGGGATACAGCCGGCCCCACCCTCAGCGCTATGAAATCCTCAACACCGGGATAGCTCTCCACAAAAATCATATTATCCCCCTTCATCCTCAGATCAAACTTCTCCTCACACGAAAAGAGCACCACTGCCATAAGGGCACAGCCCAATATATATACCAATCTTCTCATCGTCTCTAAAATTTAAGTGTGTAACTGAAAGTGGGGATTATCGGGATAAGGCCCAACCCCTCACCCACATATTTTATCAGATTGCCCTGATCATCATACTCTCCCGACACATAGGCAAACACAATATTGGTCCTGGAGTATACATTGTATATGCTCAGATTCCAGATGCTCTGATTGCCCCTTTTGGTGGTTTTATGGAAGTTGAAACCCAGGTCGAGTCTATGGTAGTCGGGAAGCTGCATATTATTGGGCTCACTATACACTGAATGATATATCGGATAGCCGCTATTTGGAACAGATGGGTCGTATACATAGTGGGACTCCACCGTCATCCTGCTTCCGCTCCTCCAGTTCCAGGCTCCATAGACCTCAAACCTTTTGGTAAACTTATGTTTGAGCATAAGAGTCAGTTTATGCCTGTTGTCATTCCTGTCCCTATACCAGTCTGTATAAAAATCGTCAAACTTCCTCTGGTTCCACATCAGGGTATAGTAGGCATTGGCCTCTGTCTTCTCCCCTTTCCAGCTGAGCTCTGTCTCCATACCCCACGAACGTCCCTGCCCCAGGATATAGGACTCATCCCAATTGGTAAGTGGTGGAAATATAGCATTGACCCCGAAATACTCTATAAGATTGTCCATCTTCTTGAACCACCCCTCCACATTGAGGGTGATGTGCCCCGGCAGGTTTGAATAGAGCCCTGCAGCCACCTCCCGTGATCGCGATGGAGGGATAGTGGCAGTCGATGGGAGCCAGCAGTTGGTCGGAAGATCGAGGTATACTGTGGACACCAGATGGGTAGGCTGAGACATCTCCGAATATGAAGCCTTCGCAGAGAGATAATCATTGATTTTCCAATTCAATGAAGCCCTCGGCTCCAGTGAGTGCCAGTTCTTACCTTGTGAAGCGACAAATGAGTAGCGGAGCCCCAGGTTCATCGTAAAATGCTCCCCAAGACTCATCTCATCCTCCAGATATAAGGCAGCAGTCTGCATATGGGCAGTGGTAGAATCCCCGGCCTCAACATTGATATCTTTCTTATCCTTATATATATACTCCTGCTGCATTACTGCGGATGGGGAGTAAATATGATACTGGGCTGTGGCGCCATAGCGCAATTTATGATTCTCCCCCAATCGGTGGAAGAGGTCTGCATTGAGCCCGAAATCGTGCACCAGTGAGTTCACATATTGCCCCCCTTTCTCCCTTACATCCGGGTGAAGACTGGTCCAATCCTCAAAATAGAACCCAAGCTGCGAGTGTGCACGGGTATAGTATGCAGTCGTGCTGAGAGAGAGATCTTTTGAGAAATTGTATCTCCAGTTGAGCGATCCGAGGGTATTGCCCCAGTTCATCGGAAGCCCCACATTGCTCTCCTCCTGGCGGTTGATCTCGACACCCGTACCACTCTCATCCACACGATAGTATTCCGAAAAATTGTATTGCTTGTAATTGAAAACATCCCTACCCATATAGAATGCCCCTCGAAGGATGCTCCTCTGCGAGAACTTGTGGGTGATCTTCGCATTGAAATCGCTGAAAGCGTACCTCAAATCTAGTTTGTCCGGCAGATTCGCCTTATTGAAAAAGTACAGGGCAGGGATAGATATGGTCTCTGTCCATGTCCTTCTCAGACCAATATTAAAAGAGGTGCGCCCCTTCCATATAGGCCCCTCCAGCTGAAGATGGCCATCGATGAGTCCGATAGCGAAAGTGCCGTGATAGTTATAAAAATCTCCATCCTTGGTGGTCACATCCACCACTGATGACATCTTCGAGCCGAAACGGGCAGGGAAACCGCTCTTGTAGAAGTCTATATTCTCTATAACATCGGTATTGAAAGATGAGAACAGCCCCGCCAGGTGGCTCACCTGATAGATGGGGACACCGTCCAGAAGGAAGAGATTGTCACTTCCGTCCCCTCCATGAACATAAAGCCCCGAGAGGAGCTCTGTACCGGTAGCCACACCTGGAAGGAGCTGGATACTTTTTATAACATCGGGAGTACTGAAAAAGGCGAAACCTGAGTTAATGAACTCTTTGTTGAGCCTTTTCAGACCGGTCTGGGTCACCTTATGCTTCTGCTCCATCTGTGCTGTCACCTGTGCTGTGGAGAGGGTATCCCTCCACACATCCTCAAACATCACATCGTAACTTTTCGGCTTTTTCCCGTCTCGAGTCAGGACCACATATTTTTTGTTAATCTCCCACTTGATACCGGTCCCCTTAAAAAGGGCTCCGAGCACCTCCTCCAAAGTCATCCCCTTCCTGATCTCCATAGTAGTAGGGATATCCAGATCAAGGGCTGCGTCGTGAATGAAATTCACTTCATAAATCTCATGCACACGGACCAGTTTATCCCTCAGCATCTCCCCCTTTCCGGCCATCGCCACAGTGGAAACCATAAGAAGCGACAGCAATAAAATCTTCTTCATCCTTTTCGAATTACATTTTTACAATTTTAACATCCAATGCAGATTCGATCAACTCTATTATCAGGTCCAGATCCTCTGTGCTGAACTCACCGCTCAGCCTCTTTTTCATATCAGTGGCACCGAAAGAGACACCGTAATAATTCCCGATGGTCAGCAGCACCTCTTTAAGAGGGGTATCCTCGAAAACAAATGTCCCCCTGATCCAGGCTATACCATTGGGATTCCCTTTGTGTTCCACCTTTGGCTTGATTGCCCCGATGGGGATAAGGGCTGTCATCCCTTCGGTAAGGACTACCCCTTCAAGATTCTCAGTGCGGGCAAAATGGACCTTCCCCTCATAGAGACTCACCTTGGCCACAGGCAATATCTCCAGCAGGAACCTGGTCCCCAGTACCCTCACAAATGAGTTTTCGGTGCTCACTTCAAAAGGGTGCCCAGCATCCTTAGTCACTTCGAAATACCCTTTTCCTGTAAGATTAACCCTTCTGCTACCTCTTTTGAATCCCCACTCCTTATAGGACAATGTACCACCCTGAGCCAATGTTACCCTGGTGCTGTCGGGTAGCAAAAACACCTCCTTGGGGCCATTCGCCACCAATGTAACTTCTGCTGTCGCCAGCAGTGCAAAACGGATCATCACACCCAGGAGCACAGCTGCTGCAATACCCGAGGCAAAATAGATCCACCCCCTTCCATTTCTCTTCATTGGGGCAGGTGCAATACCATGCTCTGCATTGAACTTCGAGATAGCTTTTCTGGTATCAAGCTTCCCCTCCCGGTAGTGCTTCACCACAAAATCCAAGTGTTTGTTTTCGTTTTCTGGCATAGATTTGATCGATATCTTCACCTGTAAGACGAAGAAAGTATTAAAAAGTACTATCCTTAGATAGAATTATCACACAAAAAATGTATAAATCTTCACTGCGCCATCCTTGAGGATCTTCAGAGCTTTGCTGACCTGATTCTTGACGGTCTGTAGCGAGATACCTAATTCTTGGGCTATCTCCTCCTGCTTGAGCCCATCCCTTTTGGACATAAGAAATATCTCACGGCATTTTTCGGGAAGGGTATCAATAGCTGTCCACAATCTTGCCTCCACCTCTGCATCTTCCACTGCAGGCTCTTCAATATCATCAACAGAGCCATCCAGAGAGATAGCTTCCCCTGTGAGCCCCCCTTTTCGCAAAATATCAAGAGATCTGTTTTTTACTATAGAATACAAATACCCCTTCTGATTCACCACCTTCTCCCCCGCCGAGAGCTTCTCCCAAAGGAGACCGAAAGCCTCCTGCACCACATCTTCAGATACATCTATATCTTTGAGATAGTGAAGGGCAAAAATACAAAGGGGTCTGTAATGGTATCTGAAAAGGTTCTCCATCGGAGCTGTTAGAATAGGTCTTCTCTGATTTTGATATCTTTGACGCGAAGCTGGATATTTGCGATACCTCTATAGTAATTCTCTGCTATAGAGTAACATACATCCACAGGATTACCCACGTGAAGATGCTCGAAGTGCTCCGAACGGTTAAATGCTATAGCCGATATATGTCTGTATGGCTCATCTTCCTGGATAAGCTCAAGTTTCATATGTCCGTTGTCAGAGCCCACCTTGCGACCATTACCATTGTCGTAGACATTCTCTGTAATGAATACAGGAGACTGGTTGCCAGGGCCGAAAGGCTGGAACTGCTTGAGCAGCCTGAAGAACTTGGGGGTAATCTGCTTGAAATCCAGATATGAGTCGATGTTCACAATAGGGACCAGCAGTTCATCGGTAATTTTAGAAGCCACATACGCCTCAAATTTGGTACAGAATGCCTCAAGGTTCTCCTCTTTCATAGTGAGACCCGCTGCATACATATGGCCACCGAAATTCTCAAGATATTCAGAGCAATGCTCAATGGCTGTATAAAGGTCAAAACCTGTAATACTTCTGGCAGAACCTGTAATGAAACCGTTTGACTGTGTCAAGACTATGGTTGGACGGTAATATGCCTCAACAAGACGTGAAGCCACAATACCTACCACACCTTTATGCCACTGTGGATTATATACTATTGTCGATTTCTTGTTTGCAAAGCCGGGGCTGTTCTTCACCATATTTATGGCCTCAAAAGTGATCTCACGGTCGATACTCTTGCGCTCATTGTTATGGTCATTGATGGCTACACCTATGTGTTTGGCATCCTCCTCATTGCGGCAGATAAGGAGATCCACCGCTGTTCTGCCCGACTCCATACGCCCTGCAGCATTGATACGGGGCCCTATCTTGAACACCACATCATCAATGGTTATCTTGTGATTCTCCAGCCCTGAGAGTTTGATAACAGAGAGGAGTCCCTTGCAAGGGTTATCATTCAGTCTCTGAAGCCCGTAGTGAGCCAAAATCCTGTTCTCCCCGGTAACAGCGACCAGGTCAGCGGCGATACTAACCGACACCAGGTCAAGCAGAGGGGTAATCTCTTCGAAAGGGATAGACTTGTATTGGGCATAACCCTGTACAAGCTTGAATCCCACGCCACAACCCGACAGATCATCAAACGGATACTTGCAATCCTCCCTCTTAGGGTCAAGAACTGCTATAGCTGGAGGGAGAACCTCATCCGGAAGGTGGTGGTCACAAATGATGAAATCAATACCTTTAGAGGTAGCATATTTCACCTTCTCCACCGCTTTTATACCACAATCCAGAGATATGATGAGGGTATAACCACCCTGGAGAGCCCAATCTATCCCTTTGTATGAGACACCATACCCCTCATCATATCTGTCCGGGATATAGTATTCAATATTGGGATTGTATCTTTTGAGGAATGTGTACATCAGCGCCACAGCTGTGGTTCCGTCCACATCGTAGTCACCATAGATAAGTATGTGCTCCTGGGATTTTATGGCTTTATCGAGACGCTCCACCGCTTTCTCCATATCCACCATCAGGAATGGATCGTGAAGACGGGACAAATCGGGTCTGAAAAACTGGCGCGCCTCTTCGTAGGATTTGATATTTCTCTGGATAAGAAGGTTAGCCAATACGTGATCGATCCCCAACTCTGCCGAGAGCTGGCGGACCAACGCGGGATTGCCCGGTTCTTTGACTATCCATTTTCTTTCTACTGCCATATCTTTGCAAAATTACAAATTTTATTCCTAAATCGGTAAAAAAAAGTTATTTTTGCCTCTTAATACAAAAAAGAGAATACGATGGATATTTTAGACCTAAACGAACAGGAATTGAACAGGCGCGAGGCCCTCAAACAACTAGAAGCATTGGGTATCGAAGCATATCCCGCAGCACAATATCACGTAAATACCACTACTACTGAGATCAAGGAGAAATACAACGCTGAGGAGGGGAACTTCCAGAATGTTGTCATCGCCGGAAGGATAATGAGCAGGAGGATAATGGGTGCTGCATCATTTATGGAGCTTCAGGATACAGAAGGGAGAATCCAGGTCTATGTCAAACGCGATGAAATTTGCCCTGAAGAGGATAAGACAATGTACAACACTGTATTCAAAAAACTTTTGGATATAGGCGATATCGTAGGTATCGAAGGTTATGCATTCATCACCCAGACAGGACAGCTTTCAATCCACGCCAAAAAACTCACAGTCCTCAGCAAGTCACTCAGGGTACTCCCTATCGTGAAAGAGAAAGAGGGTGAAGTATTTGATGCGTTTTCAGATCCTGAGCTAAGATACAGAATGAGATATGTGGACCTTATCGTGAACCCACACATCAAGGATACATTTATCAAGAGATCCCAGATCATCGCTACGATGAGGGAATATTTCAACGAGCACGGATGCTTGGAAGTGGAGACCCCTATCCTGCAGTCTATCCCTGGTGGTGCTACTGCAAGACCTTTCATCACCCACCACAACGCACTTGACATCCCCCTATACCTCCGTATTGCCAACGAGCTATACCTCAAGAGACTTATCGTAGGTGGATTTGCCGGTGTATATGAGTTTGCCAAGGACTTCCGTAACGAAGGTATGGACAAGACCCACAACCCTGAGTTCACCTGTATGGAGATCTATGTAGCTTACAAAGACTACATCTGGATGATGGAGTTCGTGGAGAAACTTCTTGAGAAGATCGCACTCAAACTTCACGGAAAGACCACTGTACAGATTGGAGGCCACGAGATAGACTTCAAGGCTCCATTCCGCAGGCTCCCTATGCTTGAGGCTATCAAAGAGTATGCAGGTGTAGATGTAGAGGGTATGGATGAAGCCCAGCTACGTCAGGTATGTAAGGATCTCAATGTTCCCGTACAGCCAAGCTACGGCGTAGGCAAACTTATCGACGCCATCTTCGGCCAATATTGCGAGGATCACCTTATCCAGCCAACCTTCATCACCGACTACCCTATCGAGATGTCACCTCTTACCAAGAAGCATCGCTCTAACCCCCGTCTTACAGAGAGGTTTGAGCTATTCGTAAACGGTAAGGAGCTTGCCAACGCATACAGCGAGCTAAATGACCCTATCGACCAACTTGACAGGTTCAAGAAACAGCTCGAACTTAAAGAGAAGGGTGACGACGAGGCTATGTACATCGATATGGACTTCGTTCGCGCACTTGAGTACGGTATGCCACCTACATCGGGACTTGGTATGGGTATTGACCGTTTGACTATGTTCATGACCGGCGCCACCACCATCCAGGATGTACTCTTCTTCCCTCAAATGCGTCCTGAAAAATAGCACAATATGGGCACCGAGCTTATAACCTCTACCCAGAATCCTAAGATCAAGGATTTGACCCTCCTGCTCGAAAAGTCAAAAGAGAGGAGACAGAAGGGGTTGTTCGCTGTAGAAGGTGTCCGCGAGATAACAAATTGCGCAGCTGGTGGTTTTACCGCCTCTGCGCTATTTTATTGTCCTGACATCATTGGTCCAGAGGTTCTCAAGGAGTTGCAGCAGACCCTCCAGCTTGAGCAGAGAGGACTCTTCGCTGTAGCCCCCAACGTATACCAGAAGATAGCTTACCGCAGCACCACTGAAGGGGCAGTAGCCCTTTTCAGGACCAAAGAGCGCAAGCTGGAAGATATCGCCCTCCCGGGCAATAAGGCACCTCTTGTTCTCGTTTTGGAATCTGTAGAGAAGCCTGGCAATCTCGGAGCGATCCTCCGCACAGCAGATGCTGCAGGGGTGGATGCCGTAATCATTTGCGATCCACTTACCGACCTCTACAACCCCAATCTCATCAGGGCCAGCATCTCAGGGGTATTTACCCTCCCTATCGCCACCGCCACCTCACAGGAGGCCGCCAAATGGCTTCAGGAGCGATCATTCCAGATCTTGACTGCCCAACTCCAGGACTCCAAGCCATATTACGATATCGACATGACAGTCGCTACCGCAATAGTATTCGGAACAGAAGCAGACGGACTCAGCGACTTTTGGCGCGAGCAGTCCAATGCCAAGATTCTCATCCCAATGCTCGGCAAACTTGACTCACTCAACGTCTCAGTATCGGCAGCAGTCCTCTGCTATGAGGCTGTACGCCAAAGAAACAAGAATCTTTAACCATGAGCACTCCGAAACATTTCGGGCTCATCGGACACCCCATTTCCCATAGCCAGAGCCCGGCACTCTTCTACCAATATCACCCAGGGACTCAAGACACATACGACCTGATAGAGACCCCCGATTTTGACGAGGCTATCTCCATATTCCGCGACCGGTATGATGCGATAAATATCACTGCCCCATTCAAGGAGAGGGGTTTTCTGGAAGCTGACACCCTTGAGAGAAGTTGTGAGCTTTGCGGAGCTACCAATCTCCTGAAAAAAGAGGAGAATCAGATTAAAGGATACAACACTGACATTGACGGAGTCTACCGCACCATTGCCTCCCATTGCGGTGAAGCCCAATATGGGCGCAGTGCACTCATAATCGGGTGCGGAGGGGCAGGAAAGGCTGCTGCCATTGCCATGGCCAAACTCGGATGCAGAGTCACCATCGCCAACCGCAATATCCGCAAAGGGGAGCTTTTCGCAGAGAGACTCATATCCATAGGGGGATTCGACAACATTGATGCAATCTCTCTTGACAGAGCTGTCGCAATAGCAGACCTGTACGATTTTATAATCTACACACTCCCTGTAGCCATCGAGGGGCTATCCAAAATAGATTTTTCAAACAAAGTGGTACTGGAGGCAAACTACCGCGACCCTCAGATCACCCCTACCATAATAAAAGAAACCACCCTCTACCTCAGCGGTAAAGAGTGGCTCTTGCATCAGGCACAAGCGGCCTGGGATATTTTCTATACTACTTCTTGTTAGGTTCGTCAAGCTGTAGCTGAGGATTCTTCTTAGATGAGAAGAAAAGAAGCAATGATACTGTGATTGCCACAACACCAAGTGCGATGAAGATGTACTCTGCTTTAACAGCTGCCTCAACGCCTGAATTTCTCTCAAGGATACCACCTACGAAGATAGGAACCAATAGCATACCCATGTTCTGGATCCAGTAGATAAGTGAGTAAGCTGTACCAAGGTTCTTCTCAGGAACGATCTTAGGAACTGAAGGCCACATAGCTGCAGGAACCAATGAGTAACCTACACCTAGGATAGCGATACCGATATAACCGAAGATAGGCTGTGCAGGTGCAAAAGCGATGATAAGGTGTGCAGAGAATACAAGCACAGAACCTGTAATCATCCAAGTGGTTGCTTTACCAATCTTGTCTACAAGGCTACCGAATAGAGGTGTAAACACTACAGTAAAGAATGGAATCATAGACACCATAGTAGAAGCTGTCCTTTCGAACTCAGCTGCCACTTCACCACCAAATCTTGGGATAAGGATGGCTGTAGCAAATTTCTTGAATGAGATGATACAGCAGTAGAAGAACACACAAAGAAGAGAGATCAGCAAATAGTGTTTATTAGTAAGCACTTTGATGATATCAGAGAATTTGAATTTGTCCTCCTCAGCAGTCTCCACTTTATCAGTAGTACCGGTCTGTCTGTCAAATTTGGCATCCATAGCTACGAAGATAGCCCATACGATAGAGCCTACAAGAAGAAGCATCACACCGATAAAAGCAGGTCTGTTGGTAACATTGAGTGGATAACCGGCAGCAGACTCAGCCACCAATACTGGTGAAAGAAGAAGAGCGGCAGCAGTACCAAGACGTGCGATAGAGAGCTGAAGACCCATAGCCAACGCCATTGATTTTCCTTTGAACCATTTGGCGATAGAGCGGGTTACAGCCACACCGGCGATTTCACTACCGAGACCGAATAGCATACAACCTACATAAGCGATAGTAAGAGAGTTGCCAGCTTTCACGATAGCAGGAGAAGAGATGGTAATATAAACCAAAGCTGCACCCAAAGTCATAAGACCTACAAAGATAGAACCGGTCACACGTACACCCCATTTGTCCAAAAGGATACCGCAAACGATAAGACCTCCCCATACACATAGGAAAGAGTAACCGCCTGCATAGAAACCATAGTCAGACATGCTCCAGCCAAGCTCAAGCATTTCAGGGTTTTTGAAGATGTGAGAGATAGTAGAGAACATATCGTCGAAGAAGTACGACGCAAACATAGGGATTACCAGGCAAGCCCAGGCGATCCAACATGCACTCTTGCTCTCTTTCAGTGTTTTAACTACTTTATTCATAAAATTTTATTGATTAATAATTGATATTTTCTACTTGATATTAGGTTCTTCAAGACCATAACCTTTCTTCTTGTCCTCCACTTTCAACCACAAACCGAGCACAAGTGCAAGAATGCCTAAAGATGAGAAGATAAGCATAGGAACTGTATAACCGCCGGTCACATCGAGTGCCTTTCCGATAATGATAGGGAAAAGCATCAGACCGATGTTCTGGATCCAGAAAATCACCGAGTATGCAGAACCGAGATACCTCTCCTCCACCAACTTTGGAACAGATGGCCACAAAGCTGCAGGTACAAGCGAGAACGATACGCCCAAAAGAACAATTGCCGCATAGGCAATAGGCTGGTTAAGTGGAATCAATGCAAATGTCAAGTGACATACGATCATGAGGATGGCACCTGCAATAAGCATCGAAGCACCTTTACCCTTCTTGTCAAGGAAAGCCCCAAGGAAAGGGGTAAGTACCATTGCACCGATAGGGAACCATGAGAAAAGACCGGCAGCCTTATCTGTAGGCATATTCAGATTTGCCTCAAGCATACCTGTTGCAAACTTCTGGAATGGGAAGATGGCTGAGTAGTAAAGGACACACAAACCTGCCACGATAAGGAAAGTCTTGCTGGTGAAGAGTTTACCCACATCACTTACTTTAAACTGCTCCTCAGGCTCATCTGTAGCTGCCTCGCCAAGTTGCGCATCGAGCTTCTTGTCCATAAAGGTAAATGTGGTATATGTCAAAAGACCGATAATCAGAAGGATTGTACAGAAAAGGACTGGGGTCACCACTGTAGGCATTGCCTCATTTGCCCAGGTCGAAAGTGCTGGAGAGAGGCGGAATACAGCGAAAACGCCAAGACGTGCAATCGCCATCTCAAGACCCATTGCAAGAGCCATCTCCTTACCTTTGAACCATTTGGCGATAGCCTTAGACACGGTCACACCACCCATCTCGACACCGCAGCCGAAGATCATAAAACCTACAGAAGCAAGTTTTGCTGTAGGGGGGAATGAAGTCCAGAAAGAATCAAGGAATCTGTAAAGGCCGCTCTCTGGGGTAAAAAGATCACTTATAGCATAGAGTTTGATCGAAGCACCGATCACCATTACTGCAGCCGAAAGGATACCGGTAAAACGGATTCCCATCTTATCAAGGATGATACCCGCGAAAATGAGGAAGAATGCAAATACATTCAGAAAATATTCGGAACTGCAGAAAGTTCCATATGTCTCTGCCGACCAACCCTTGGAGGTTTCAAGCAAAGTGGATAGAGGGGACAATACATCCACAAACATATAAGCAAAGAACATCATAAGTGCGATAAGCACCAGTGCACTCCAGCGTGCCACTCCGCTATCGTTCAACAGTTTTTGTACTTTAGCTGTCATTATCAGATAGATAGTTTTAGTTTAAATTACGAATTAAACCCCTAAAATAGGCATTTTCAGCCATACGGCAAAAATTAAATTCCTTATACCACTTTTATTTTCAAGTTTCGCATAATCTTTGTACCTTAGCAAGTCATTTAAAACCAAAAAAAATATGTCACTTAATAAAGTAATGCTGATAGGCAATGTAGGGAAAGACCCTGAGGTAAGACACTTGGAGAGTGGTGCCACCACCGCTTCATTTACTCTAGCCACCACAGAGAGATACAAGGACAAGAACGGGGAAACCAAAGAGCAGACCGAATGGCACAACATCGTATGTTGGAGATCTTTGGCAGATATTGTGGAAAAATATATACGAAAAGGCTCTCAGCTTTACATTGAGGGGAGAATCCGCACCCGTTCGTATACAGACAGGGACGGCAACACCCGTTACATTACTGAGATCAATGCTGACAATCTACAAATGCTTGGACGCAAAGGAGATGCCCCAGCTGCCACTCCAGCTGCTCCTTCATACAGCCAGACACCTGCATACCAGCAGGCACCTGCCGCTCCCAAAAGCACTCCTATCATTGATATGAATGCAGTAAACGAGGATGAAGGTGATGATCTTCCATTCTAATTTTGACAAATAGCAAATTTAAAATATAAAACACATTATGAAAGTCGATGTAGTACTCGGTTTGCAATGGGGTGACGAAGGCAAAGGCAAAATAGTAGACGTTCTTGCCAACAACTACCCTGTAGTAGCACGTTTCCAAGGCGGTCCCAACGCCGGACACTCACTCCACTTCGGAGAGATGTCATTTGTTCTTCACTCTGTACCATCTGGAGTTTTCAGAAAAGACGCCGTCAATATCATTGGCAACGGCGTAGTATTGGATCCAATCATTTTCCGCGAGGAGTGCGAAAAACTTGAATCCATCGGTGTCCCTGTAAAAGAGAGGGTGGTTATCGCCAAAAAAGCACACCTTATCCTCCCTACTCACAGAACCCTTGACGCAGCCTCAGAGGCATCAAAGGGAAAATCTAAAATCGGCTCTACCTTGAAGGGCATCGGTCCTACATATATGGACAAAACCGGCCGTAACGGCCTAAGGGTAGGTGACGCGCTTGCAGAGAACTTCCAGGAGAGATACCAGGCTCTGAAAGAGAAACACCTCGGCCTATTGAAACAATACGATTTTGAATTTGATCCTAACCAGAATGAGGCAGAATGGATGAGTGCCATCGAATACCTGAAGGGATTCCAGCTTGTTGATGGAGAGTATTTCGCCAACGAAAAGCTCAAAGCCGGTTCAAGAATCCTTGCAGAGGGTGCCCAAGGCTCAATGCTTGATGTGGACTTCGGTTCATACCCATTCGTAACATCTTCAAGCACTACCTGTTCGGGTGCCTGCATCGGACTTGGTGTAGCACCTTGCACCATCGACAAAGTATTCGGTATCTTCAAAGCTTACTGCACAAGAGTGGGTAGCGGACCATTCCCTACCGAGTTGTTTGACCAGGATGGAGAGGAACTCCGTCGCATAGGCCATGAATTCGGTGCTACCACAGGAAGACCTCGCCGCACAGGCTGGCTTGACCTTGTAGCATTGAAATATGCCATTATGCTCAACGGCGTCACTTCACTTATTATGATGAAGAGCGACGTATTGGATTCGTTTGACACCATCAAAGTGGCTACAGGCTATATGGTGGATGGCGTAGAGTGCGACACCGTACCTTACGACACATACGCAGAGGTTACCCCTATCTACAAAGAGTTCAAAGGGTGGAAGAAAGACCTCACCAAAGCCAAAGACGAGAAGGAGCTTCCATTTGAGTTTATGAACTATGTCAGATTCATCGAGAAAGAGGTAGGAGTTCCTATCAGCATTATCTCACTCGGACCTGACCGCGACCAGACCATCGTAAGGGAGTAACGACAGTATGAGCCTCCTGGAGAAAGTCAATACACCGGCCGACATCAAAGGCTTCTCTACTCAAGAACTGGAAACACTCTGCTCTGAGGTGAGAAGCTATATGATCGAGTGCTGCGCATGCAACCCAGGCCACCTCGGAGCCAGTCTTGGAGCCGTGGAGCTCTGCATAGCATTGCACCATGTATTTGACACCCCAAAAGACAAAGTGGTATTTGACGTAGGACACCAGGCCTATGCCCACAAAATCATAACAGGGAGAAGGGAAGCTTTCAAAAACAATAGAAAATACAAAGGGATAAGTGGCTTTCCGAAGATTTCGGAGAGCCCTTATGACTCCTTTGGCACAGGTCACTCATCCACCTCCATATCATCTGCCCTCGGACTGGCTGTAGCTGCTCAAATGCGCCACAGCGGAGAAAAGGTAGTCGCAGTGATTGGTGATGGAGCCCTCACAGGGGGTATGGCATTTGAGGCTCTCAACAATGCCGGCTCGATGAAAACAGATATTCTGGTCATCCTTAACGACAACCACATATCCATCGACCAGAGCACAGGGGCACTCCACAACCACCTTCTGAAGATCTCCACATCCCACACATACAACTCTGTCAAAACCAGAGTATGGAACAGACTTAGCGGAGCAGACAGACTCCGTTCAGGCCTCCAGACATTTGTCTCAAGCACCAAAAATGCACTACTTCAGGGAGCCTCACTTTTTGAATCATTGGGATTCAGATACTTCGGCACCGTAGACGGAAACAATATAGGACAGATGGTGGAGACTCTGACCAAACTAAAAGATATAAACGGGCCCAAGCTTCTGCACATCGTCACCACAAAAGGTAAAGGCTACAAACCCGCCGAAGATGAGCAGACCATATGGCACGCACCGGGGACCTTTGACCCCAAAACAGGAAAAAGGAACGTAAAGACTTCCGACATAGCCAGATACCAGGATGTATTCGGCGAGACATTGCTCCAACTGGCAAGACAGAATCCCGCAATAGTGGGGATCAGCCCTGCAATGCTCAGCGGTTGCGGCATGAACATTCTGGCCAAAGAGATGCCCGAAAGGGTTTTTGACGTAGGTATTGCAGAGTCGCATGCTGTCACATTTACTGCAGGACTTGCCGCTGGTGGGATGATACCCGTATGCAATATCTACTCATCATTTATGCAGCGAGCCTACGACAACATCATTCACGACATTGCCCTTCAGAATCTGAAAACTGTCATTTGTCTTGACAGGGCAGGCATTGTGGGTGAGGATGGTGCCACACACCACGGATGTTTCGATATGGCATCACTCAGACCTATACCCAACCTGACCATCGCAGCACCACTCAATGAACTGGAACTCAAGAACATGCTCTACTCTGCCACACTCCCCCACTACCCTACCACAGTGATAAGGTACCCAAGGGGCAACGGTGAAGGGGTAGCATGGAGAGATGAACAGTGGAGAGAGATTCCTGTCGGGAAAGGGCAATTGCTGCACGAAGGGGAAGGGATTGCCATCCTCTCGATCGGAGCCATCGGCAACAGAGCATCAGAAGCTGTTGCTAGAGCAGAAAAGGATGGAATACAGGTCCTTCACTACGACATGAGATTTCTCAAACCCATCGACATGGAGATACTTGAGCGTGTATGCACCAAAGCTGACACCATCATCACCATAGAAGATGGAGCACTATACGGAGGTCTCCATAGCGCTGTTTCAGAATATATAACAGCCAGAGGCCTGGGCAACAAACTTGTCAGTATGGGTATTCCCGACCGTTTCATAGAACAGGGAAGCATCGCCCAACTGCATCAGGAGTGCGGATACGATTCTGAAACAATCTACCGCACCATTATGGAGAATTACAGGAGATGAGAAGCAGAATAGACAGGATACTTACACACAGACTTTGGGGTCTTCTAATATTTATAGGTATAATATGGCTGATGTTCTTCTGCACATTCAGCCTCGGGGCATACCCACAGAACTGGATAGAGGCTTTGATGGGATGGCTATCCTCACTTTTGGAGGCCAATATGGCAGAATCGTGGATAAAGGACTTCCTCCAACAAGGGATAATTGACGGAGTAGGTGCCGTCCTTGCATTCCTCCCAAATATTATAATTCTCTTCTTCTTTATGTCCATCCTGCAGGAATCCAACTACCTTTCGAGGGCTGCGACTGTAATGGACAAATATATGCACTTCATAGGGCTCCACGGAAGTTCATTTATCCCTATGCTTATGGGGTTCGGATGCAACGTCCCAGCCATTATGGCAACACGCACCATCGAGAGGAGGAGCGACAGGATCCTGACAATGCTCGCAATACCATACATCCCCTGCAGCGCCAGAATGCCGGTATTCCTGGTATTCTCAGGTATCTTCTTCCGCGAACACCAGGTACTGGTAATGCTATTGCTCTACGGAGGGAGCATATTGATAGGGATACTTGTAGCATTGCTCTACAAATTTGTTTTCTTCAGGGCAAAATCTGAGGATTACACCATTGAACTCCCCGAGTTGGCTACCCCCTCCTTCATCCGCTCCCTCAAGGTAATGTGGGAAGCAGCATCAGAATACCTTAATAAAATAGGTACGGTAGTCCTTTTAGCTGTAGTAATAATATGGGCATTGGACTATTTCCCATTAAAAAAGGAGGGAGATCTCTACAGGGAGTCATATCTTGAACAGTTCGGACACGCTGTAGAGCCGGTTATGGAGCCTCTGGGATTTGACTGGAAAATGAGTGTTGCACTTGTCACAGGTATATCAGCCAAAGAATTTATCGTAAGTACACTTGGTGTTTTGTACCAGGGAGATGAAAACATTCCTGAAAATGACCTCGCCGAGAGGCTTGCACAGGATCCACATTTCACCCGCGCGAACACACTTTCGTTCATGATTTTCTCATTATTGTATCTTCCGTGCATAGCTACGGCTGCTACAATAAAAAAGGAGAGCAACTCGTGGAAATGGGCAACTGTCTCAATTATAAGCACTCTGGGGGTTGCATGGATAATAAGTTTTATAGTATTCAGAATTGCATTGATTATTTTTTAGAATTTTTTTCGAAAATGTTTTGCAGTTTTTAATAATTCACCTATATTTGCAGTCCCAAAAAACAAATGCTGTTTACGGGAAGCCAACGCCGATGTAGCTCAGTTGGCCAGAGCAGCTGATTTGTAATCAGCTGGTCGGGGGTTCGAATCCCTCCATCGGCTCAAAAAAAATATTTGACTTTTTGTCATGGGGAGATACCAAAGTGGCCAACTGGGGCAGACTGTAAATCTGCTGGCGCACGCCTTCGGAGGTTCGAATCCTTCTCTCCCCACTTTTTTTTTGTAAAAATGCGGAAGTAGCTCAGTTGGTAGAGCATCAGCCTTCCAAGCTGAGGGTCGCGGGTTCGAACCTCGTCTTCCGCTCCACAACAAGCCAGTGTAG
>JAGBVU010000012.1 GCA_017630155.1 Bacteroidales bacterium | reverse complement strand
TTTCGATGCCGCTGTTGAAAGAAGTCTTCATCGTACCGCTGTTGTCAAAATAACCTTATTGGCTCCTCCCACAGGGAAACGTAAGCAGTACGATAAGAATGGTGACGAAATGAAGTATGGAAGGATGGAATAATAAAATACCAAATAATTGCTTATAAACTTGTTTGATGTATATACTGTATTCCCTATCAATATAATAAAAGGCAAAGGTTGTTATGATGGACATTATTGATTTAAAAAATAAAAAAGTAAAAGATATAGTTCTTGAGAATTCTGCAACAGCATCTGTATTTTTTAGATTTGGTATAGACTATTGTAATGGAAATATTAGTCTGGAAGATGCTTGTATTGAGAGTAACAAAGATATAAATGAAATAGTAGCATATTTAAAAGAAATTTCATATCAAGGTACTCCATTCTATTTATGGCCTCTTGATCTACTTTTGGATTATATTATAAAATATCATCATAGAAATACCAAGGAAAATGGCGCTTATATACTTTCTATGATAGAGAGTGTTAAAGATAGTTACAGTGCAGAATATCCCGAATTGAATGAGCTGTTTAATCAAGTTAAACAGTCATTACAAGATCTAGAGTTGCACTTTCAAAAAGAAGAGAATGTGTTATTCCCATATCTCTATAAATTGTTCGAAGCTTCACAAAATGAGACTTATATAGAAGCTATGCATTGTGGTACAGTTTCTAATCCTATTCGAGTAATGACTATGGAACATGAAAATGAAAGACAACGATATATGCGTTTAAGAGAAATAACAGATATATTTAGAATTCCAGATGATGTTTGTATAAACTATGAACAAATGATGGTGGAATTAGAAACTTTTGTAGAACATCTGTTTGAACATATATTTATCGAAAATAATATATTATTCCCCCTATTTGAAAAATTGGAGAGAGAATGGGTTAGATGTAAATAGTAACATAAAATTCCCCCAGGAAAATAATTGAAAAAGGGACCATAGAATAGTAGGTTTTTAGCTTTGCGGTAAGCAAATCTTGACCAATGACAAGAATAGAAAGAGAGAAACTTACAGTATCGTTGATGATCAGACTCTACTGTCGCAAGAAGGAAGGTAATAAAACCCTATGCAGCGATTGCAGAGAGCTTGAGGAATACGCTCATAAACGACTGTCCTCATGCAAGTACGGAGGACAGAAGACCTCCTGCAAGAAATGTCCTACGCATTGCTACAGGAAGGACATGAGAGAAAAGATTCGTGAAGTTATGAGATTTTCGGGACCAAGGATGATCATTCACCACCCTATTGAAGCCATAAGGCATCTTTTTAAGTAAAATTGACTTCAAACGCACTATGAAAATTCACAGACTTATTCTTTGCACAATCTTATCGATTTCTGTTATAACCATCTCCAATGCCCAAGAGAAGAAAGCAATCAAAGGTTTCTCTGGTGGAATGATGGTTCACTCCGGATACCAGTTCGGAGGCGATAACCCATACAACCTGGACATCAGCAGCCCCACATTCGGTATCGGCGGCTGTGCAAAGCTCCATCTCACGAAGCATTTCAGGACGGGATTTGAGGGATATGTCTCAACTGCTCCCATCAGTAAAGGCGTTCAAAGCGGAAGCCACAACAAACTATTCTGGACAGGCGTTCTAGCAGACTGGTACTGGCAGAAAGGTAAATTTGTTCCCTATGTTGGCACTACAATAGGCGGAGGAATGGAAACCTCCTTCTATCTGTTCGAAGGAGATAAGCACGACTGGGAACTTGAGCAGAAATCCGTACTCCACAAACAGCCTTTCTTCGCAATTGACCCTTATGTCGGAATAGAATACGCAGTAGGCGAAGCACTCAGACTCACCCTTAAGGCAGACTGGCTTCTTGCAATCAACTCAGACGGTCTGAACAGACCTATGGGGCCACGAATCTACTTCGGATTTATCTTTGCACACTGATCAGCTCGCGTCTATAAATTCGTATTTATACGCGACAGACGAGCCTGGCACTCCGTGCCGGGCTTCGTTGTATATATAAAAGCGGCAATTGCCGACAAAGGACAGGTTATAACTGTTAAAGCTACCGAAATCTAACATTCGTTTCACTCTGCTACGTGAACCGATGAAAATGGGACTCAGAAATGGGTCCCATTTTCTCTATTACCCTATTTTTGCTACCTTTGTATTATGGAATTTGACAAAAAATATCTGGATCTCTTCGGTATCAAGGAGTCTGATCTGAGAGAGGTCCTATCAATTGCATTGGCAAGAGGTGGCGACTATGCCGACCTCTATTTCGAATATACAGTTTCCAATGAACTTTCACTCCGTGACGGAGAGGTAAATGCCGTCAGCTCCAACATAGACTATGGTGTGGGCATCAGGGTCGTATCGGGGGAAAAAACAGGCTTTGCCTTCACAGAGCAGACCACCCTCGCAGAGATGAAGAATGCAGCGAGGATTGCAGCGCAGATAGCGACTCTTCCAGATTCTGTCACAAACATCCCTGCAGCCTTCACCCCTATAAAAGGTGCCAATTACTCCCCTATCATATCCCCATGGGAAGATCACTCGGTTACTGAAAAAATGGGGTGGCTCACCTCTCTGAATGAGAAGGTTTTCGCTAAGGACAGCCGCATCACCAAAGTACTCGAAAGGCTTACTGACTCCAACACCAAAATACTCTTTTACAACTCTCTGGGCGAATCATTTACAGATGAGAGGCCTATGGCCGCCCTTGTAGTCACCTGCGTTATGGAGGAGAACGGACGGATCGAGAGCTCATCCTCATCGCGCAGTTTCAGGATGGGATACGAATTCCTCAATGAGGCACTCCTCGACGAGATGGCCCAGGAGGCCTATGACAAAGGGGTAATCCTTTTCCAGGCTTCGCAACCAAAGGGGGGAGAGATGCCTGTGGTAATGGGGGCGGGAGGCTCCGGAATTCTACTTCACGAGGCTATAGGACACGCATTTGAGGCAGATTTCAACCGCAAAGGGACCTCGATCTTCTCCGACAAGCTCGGCAAGCAGATTTGCGACAAGTCGATCAATATAGTGGATGACGGCACCCTTATGCACAACCGCGGCTCAGTAAACATCGACGATGAGGGTATCCCCGGACAGAAAACCTACATGGTCAAAGATGGTATCCTCAACTCATACCTTCACGACCGGATCAGTGCCAAATTCTACAACACCGCCTCCACAGGCAATGGGCGCCGCGAGTCGTTCAGATTCATGCCTATCCCCCGAATGAGGGCCACCTATATGGAGAACGGCAATTGCCGTGAGGCAGATCTTATCGCAGAGGTGAAAAAAGGGATCTATGTGGACAATTTCTCCAATGGGCAGGTACAGATCGGTGCGGGCGATTTCACATTCTACGTCAAATCTGGGTACCTGATCGAGAACGGAAAGCTCACAACTCCGATCAAAGATATCAACATAATCGGCAATGGTCCCGAAGCCCTCGCCGACATCATTGGGGTAGCTGACAACAACAGGATAGACAACGGAACATGGACCTGCGGCAAAGAGCAATATTGCCCCGTATCGTGCGGCATGCCTTCGATTCTAATCAAACAATTGACTGTAGGAGGGGTAAACTGATGGATAAACTTATTGTACAGCAAGCACTTGAGATGGCTCTCCGCGCCGGCGCAGACCAGGCACGCGTGGTCCTTACCGAATCGAGCCTCAACACCTATTCACTCCTCGACGGAGAGCTCGAGAGACTGCAGCACTCATTGAGCAGCTCCCTCTACTTCCAGCTATATGTGGATGGGAGATATGGCACCTTCTCCACCAACAGGATGGAACCTGGTGATTTTGACAAATACCTGAGGGAGGCAGTAGAATCGACCAGACTACTGGCACCTGACACCTGCAGAACACTCCCCCCCAAGGAGCTCTATTTTGAAGGGGATGCAGCTGATTTGCAGCAGGATGACCCCACATACGACAATATTGCCCCTGAGGCAAAAAGGGAGCTCCTCGAAAAGCTCGGCACCGAGATTGACCGAAGCGACAAGAGGATAATATCGGTGGCCAATGAATATGAGGATTACCGCGAAAGGTGCCTCACCATAGACTCACAGGGATTCTGCGGAGAGACCTCCGGAACACTCTTCTCCCTCTCCACCGAGTGCTCAGTCAAAGGGAGAGGCGACGTGCGACCACAAAATTTCTGGTACGACAGCACCATGTTCTTTGACACATTGCCCTTGGGCTGCGGAAAAATTGCCCTCGAGAGGACCCTCGGGATGCTCGGGGCGAAAAAAATCCGTTCTGGGAAATATCACGTGATCCTCGACAGGACAGTGGCATCAAAGGTAGTATCCCCCATTTTCACCGCACTCAGCGGAGGGGCTATCCAGCAGAAAAACTCATTCCTCCTTGACTCCATCGGGAAAAATCTCCTGGGAGAGAAACTTACCATCACCGACACACCACACCTTCCGGGGCTGATGGGCTCACGATGGTTTGACAGCGAGGGGCTTGCCACCAAAGGGCAGGACATAGTAAGAGCAGGTGCACCCCAGACATATTTCCTCACCACCTATTTTGCCAACAAGCTGGAGATGGCTCCCACCGTGGAATCAGTCTCAGTCCCTAATCTGGAACCTTTCGGTGTTGCAAGCGCAGAGGAGATGATGGCCACTATCGGCCGGGGAATCCTCATCACCGGGTTCAACGGTGGGAATACCAATGGTGCCACCGGAGACTTCTCCTTCGGTATTGAAGGGTACCTGTTTGAAAACGGAAAGATATCTCACCCAATAAAAGAGATGAATATGACGGGGAATATCTTATCTTTGTGGCATAATGTAACAAATATTGGAACAGATTACAGGGAGTGCTCAAGATGGAGAATCCCCTCAATATCTTTTGAAAATGTAGACCTAAGCGGAATGTAACATGAAAAAACCAGGAATTTACTTATCGCTAGCCCCTATCATCCTCCTTATAATGATGATTATCATGGGTGTAAAAGTCTTTGGTGAAGACCTCACCAGCGGCCCATCACAGATCTCGCTTATCATCACATCAGCTATAGTGATCTTCATCTCTATGCTATACCTGAAGATCCCTTGGAGCCAGATTGAAGAGGGGATCAACCAGCAGCTCCACAACACAGGAGGCGCCATCTACATACTTCTGATGATCGGCGCACTCACCTCCACATGGATGCTCTCAGGCATTGTTCCATCTCTCATATATTACGGTCTGATGCTTATTCACCCCTCAATATTCCTGGCAGCATCATTTCTTCTGTCTGTAGTGGTATCTGTCCTCTCCGGAAGCTCATGGACCACTTGCGGGACCATCGGTGTAGCCCTTATCAGTGCCGGGACACTTCTAGGAATTCACCCAGGGTGGCTGGCAGGAGCGATAATCTCAGGTGCATATTTCGGAGACAAACGCTCTCCACTTTCTGACTCCTGCAACCTGTCAGCATCGATGTCTGGGGTAGACTTATATAAACACATAGGCTACCTTATGTACACCAATATGCCAGCATTCATTATCTCGCTGATAGTGTTTCTAATTGCAGGATTTACCATCGACATAAATCAGGTAGATGTAAGTACCATACTTAACAATGTGACCGGAAGTTTCAACATTTCACCCTGGTATCTGCTAATCCCTTGCTTCACCATCTTCCTTATTTACAAGAAAGTACCTGCATTCATCACCCTTCTGATATCTGCCCTTATGGGAGCAGTGCTGGCATTCTTCGCCCAGCCCCATATAGTATCGCAGATCTACGGCGAGGTAACCGGAGGTTTCAACCAGTTCCTCTACGCGTCACTCAAGATGCTCTCTACCTCGGTGGAGGTCAATGCCGGAAATGAGATGATGACAGAACTCGCGTGCACAAATGGTATGTCAGGTATGATGAATACTATCCTCCTTATCCTGTGTGTCATCATCTTTGGTGGCTCCATCCAGGCCTCTGGAATGATTACCACCATCACTGAGAAGATGATAAAGTTCATGAACAGCACATTGAGCATAGTGGCGTCCACAGTTGGTACAGGTATCTTTTGCAATATAGCCCTCTCTGACCAGTATATGGCCATTATCCTTCCCAGCAAGATGTTTGGGGAGACATACAGGAAACAGGGTTACGCACCTGAACTTCTCAGCCGCTCGGTAGAGGACTCATCTACAGTGACCTCAGTCCTTGTCCCATGGAACACCTGTGCTGTAGCCCAATCCACAGTACTTGGAGTAGCGACACTGACATATCTACCCTATTGCATTTTTAACATTATTTCCCCGATAATGTCTATATTTGTCGCCGCTATAGGGTGGAAGATCCGCAGAATCCCAGTAGAAAACGAAATAGAAACAATAACAAAATAAACAGATAAAATGGAAATCAATCAGAACAAAGTAGTTGCCATCACATACACCCTTATCGTGGATGGCAAAGAGGCAGACAAAGCAACAGTAGAAAACCCTTTGAAATTCATCTTCGGTACAGGTATGCTTCTACCTAAATTCGAAGAGAACCTTGAGAATAAGAAAGCTGAAGATACATTTGAGTTCACCCTTACCCCAGAAGAGGGTTATGGTCTTCCAATGCCTGAGATGATCGTGGAACTTCCTAAAAACATCTTCGAGGTAGACGGTAAAGTTCAGGAAGAGATCCTTTTCGTAGGTAATATCATCCCTATGATGAACAATATGGGTGGTATCATGCAAGGTAAAGTGGCTGAGGTTCGCGAAGATATCGTAGTTATGGACTTCAAC
Organism: Bacteroidales bacterium; assembly: GCA_017630155.1. GTDB lineage: Bacteria > Bacteroidota > Bacteroidia > Bacteroidales > UBA932 > CAAGNP01. The sequence continues at coordinate 11,529 of JAGBVU010000012.1, read as the reverse complement.
CACCCTATGGCTGGCAAAACCCTTAACTTCAGCGGTAAAGTTATCGAAGTGAGAGAGGCTACCGAGCAGGAGCTTACTGACGGTCTTTTCGGTGAGAAGAAAGCTCATCAGGGTGGTTGCAGCGGTTCATGCAGCGATGATTGCTGCTCAGGCTGCGGCGGCGGTTGCCACTAGTATTATTGGCTCTCGCCGGATCGTGAGCGTCTTGGCAAATGTCCTGTGGACATTTGCAGCGAGCAGCCCGGAGGGACAGCTCCCGGCCTTGCCGTATTTGCTCTGCAAATACACGGCCTCCGCGGGTCGTCTGATGACGGCTTGTTAATTTAACACTGGCTTACAGAAAGAAAGATCTGCCCGGCACCGTCCGGGCATTTTCGTTATCCCTACAAATTTGAGAATAGAAAACCACCTTAACCTCACACTCACATTGGGATGCCATCACAAAGGGATTAGACGCAAAAACTGCCTCTCAGGTGCAAAAATGTGCTTAGTCCCGACCTTTCGGGGTGGACTAGACGCGCGACACCCTTTCAGAGAGATCTCCAGCGATGGATAGCACGTCTAATCCCTTCGTGACACAGACACCCGAAAAGGTCAGTGGTAACGGAGGCACCAAATCTGGTGTAACGTGATGGATGAGATAGGGCACATCTGAAGGTGGACTTCGTAGAGGATAAAGTGACAATGAAGATCTGTAGGACTGAAGAACAGGTTGAGAATGACAAAGGTGACGAAGTTGGCTATGTCAGTGCGAATGCCGGGACTGTGCCACCCTCGGCATCATAAGAGGGAGGGGCCCACGACATCTGTCGTGGGAGGGGTCATGCGTAGCATGACGTCAAAGGCATCGCACTGACTGGCAAGCGATAGACACAAACACCCGACCCGTTATGGTGAGACAATCTTCAAATCTATCAAATCAAGTTACTTCTAGTACACACATGTAAAAATTCTGGCGAAATCTCGTATGTGTGTGGTTAGTGGACTAAGCACATTTTGCCTACTGGATCTTATCGGCCACATTGATGCCGTCAAGGGCTGATGAGACGATACCACCTGCATATCCGGATCCCTCACCACATGGGTAGATACCCGGAAGGTCGATATGCTGAAGTGTCTCTGGATCACGGGGTATGCGGACAGGTGATGAGGTGCGTGACTCTACCGCCAGAAGGAGTGCCTCCTGAGTGTAGTACCCTTTCATCTTCCTGTCAAACAAAAGGAAAGCTTTCCTGAGTCTGTCAGCCACTATCTCGGGAAGGACATCTGAAAGCGAACACGACACCAGTCCTGGGAAATATGAACTTTTGGGGAGTTGTCCCGAAGTCGCCTGTCTGTTCTTGCTCGTACGAACGAAGTCTGTCATCCTCTGCGCAGGTGCTTTAAGTGAGCCTGACAGATCGAATGCCGCCTTCTCCACACCCTCCTGGAATCTCAAAAGTGCCAGCGGATCCTGTTCACGAACATCTTCAGGATTGATGGATACCACGATACCGGCATTGGCCCATTTGGATGAACGTTGGGAATTGGACATTCCATTCAAAACCAACGACCCTGCTGTAGATGACGAGGGGACCAAAAGTCCACCAGGGCACATACAGAACGAGAATACCCCTCTTCCGTCCACCTGCTCCACAAGTGAATACTCTGCTGGAGGCAACATATGGTGCTTGGCACCTTTGTATTGGATTTTGTTGATAAGTTCCTGTGGATGCTCCACCCTGACACCAAGTGCAAAACCTTTCGACTCCAGAGCCCACCCTTTTTCGTAAAAAGTGCGGTAGATCTCCTTGGCAGAGTGACCTGCAGCAAGGATTACAGAGGGGGCAGAGAAATATTCATTGGACATAGTCCCGTCCTCATTTTCCACTCTGCATACCACTTCCCATTCAGACCCCTTACGTATGAAATCCTCCACCCTACATCCGAAATGGTACTCCCCACCGTGGTCGACTATGCAATGACGGATGGCCTCCATGATCGCAGGGAGTTTATCACTTCCGATATGGGGATGGGCATCTGTCATAATACTCTCATCTGCACCGAACTGGACCAGTTGGGCCAGCACTGCACGAAGGTCGCCCCTCTTATTGGAACGGGTGTAGAGCTTTCCATCTGAGAATGTACCTGCACCACCCTCTCCGAAGCAGTAGTTCGAATCTGGATGGACCAGCCCCTCACGCGAGAGGGCCGCCACATCGTACTTGCGTTTGTGGACATCCTTGCCACGCTCCAGAATCACTGGTTTCAATCCCCTTTGAAGGAGGCGCAGCGCTGCAAAGAGTCCAGCAGGACCTGCTCCGATAACTATAACAGGTTTGGCTGCAGCCACATTTTTGTATTCGGGTATATGGTATGGTTCATATCCTGGTTCTTCCACCGAATAGCCTTGAACCTTGTACCTGTACTGGATATTTTTGGTACGTGCATCGAGTGACCTTTTCACCACCACTGCTGCTGCCACCTTTGCCTTGGGTAGGCCCATCTGACGAGCAGCTGAAGAGACAAGTTCCTCCTGTGAAGGGGTGTGTCCAATGGGATATGCTACTTCAAACTCCTTCATAATCTACTCTTTATATTCTAGTGCACGTGAAATGGGAGCCACATCAAGGGATGTTGTCAACCCCTGCTGGAACTTGAAGAGTCCGGTAATGGCTATCATAGCGGCATTGTCAGTTGTAAATTTGAACTCCGGGATAAATGTGGTCCAGCCCCTCTTCTCCCCTTCAGATTTGATTCTGTCGCGAAGACCTGAGTTTGCCGATACACCTCCGGCAATGGCCACCTGCTTGATTCCAGTCTGTTTCACCGCTTTGAGAAGTTTGTCCATAAGGATGTCGATGAGTGTCTTCTGGAAAGAGGCACATATATCGGCCATATTCTCCTGTATGAAGTTAGGGTTCTCCTTAACCTGGTCCCTTAGGAAGTACAATAGAGATGTTTTGATACCGCTAAAGCTGTAGTTCAGATCAGGGATGTGAGGCTTGGCAAATTTGAATCTCGAAGAATCGCCCTCTTTGGCCAGTTTGTCCACTATAGGTCCGCCCGGATAGCCGAGTCCCATAATCTTGGCACATTTGTCAAATGCCTCACCCACAGCATCATCGATGGTGTGCCCCAGAACCTCAAACTTCAGATAGTCGTCCACCCTCACTATCTGGGAGTGTCCTCCTGATACCAAAAGGGCTAGGAATGGGAAAGTAGGGAGCTGCTTCTCCTTGCCGGGCTCCTGGATAAAGTGTGAAAGGATATGCCCCTGAAGGTGGTTCACCTCCACAAGGGGTTTGCCTGTGGCCAACGAAAGCCCCTTTGCAAATGATGTACCTACCAGCAAAGAGCCCAAAAGGCCTGGTCCTCTGGTAAATGCGATTGCATCCACCTGCGACATTTCCACTCCTGCCTCTTTTAATGCCTGATGCACCACAGGGAGGATATTCTGCTGGTGAGCCCTTGAAGCAAGTTCTGGAATCACACCACCATATTTCCTGTGTACCTCCTGCGAGGCCATAATGTTTGAGAGCATATATCCATCTTTGATAACAGATGCAGATGTATCGTCACAAGAGGACTCTATTCCAAGTATAATTGTTGACATATCCATTACTTTATTTGGCAAAAATATGCAATATTTTGATTAGATTTGTAGGTTAAAAGGTATTTCTGCTATCAACAAGGTAAAAAAAATAGTAATCAATGTTCTGATCGTGTTGGCAATTCTGCTGACATCGGTACACCTTGCAATACACATACCTGCGGTGCAAAACTATGTAGCTCACAAGGTTGTGAAAAAAGTGGAGCCGCATATCAACGGTAAACTCACCTTTAACAAACTCACCATCTCATTCTTCTCCAGGGTCATAATAGAGGATTTCTCCATCACAGGTGCCCCTGGTGACACTATGGTGTGTGCCAAGAAAGTGGCGGTATACCTCTCACCCAAAGACATACTCAGGGGTAAGCTGAGGGCAAACAGGATATTCATCTCCGATGGTATCTTCAACTACATCGAAGAGGGTGGCAAGAAAGATTCCAATGTAAGCAGAATCCTCAGTTCTCCCACCACCGCCACCAAGGAGGACACCACCCAGAAGAGTTCCTGGCCGGTAATTGATGTCAAAGAGCTCAGGCTACAAAACTACAGGTTCTATTTTCACGATTACCGCCCGCCAAAAGCACCAGTCTCCCCGGGCTGCATGGACTACACCAACATCTATGCTTACGACATAAACCTTAGGGCTTACGACTTCGCCACCAGACCGGAAAAGGGGATTACCGCCAGAATTCACTCATTGAGTGCCAAAGAGAAATCGGGACTTATCCTCAAGAAACTCTCCGGAGACTTCTTCCTCAACAAAAATGCATCCGGCTTCAAGAACCTTGACCTCCAGGAGGGGTTCTCCAGAGTAAGGGCCAAATATCTTACTTTCAGCTACAACTGCAGCAAGGATCTGAAATATTGGATCCAGAAAGTGGATATGGATGTAGATTTCACAGATACTTTTTTGGATTTCAATACCATTGGCATATATACCCCATATATGCAGGGTAACGACCTGCAAGTGTATCTCAACGGCAGGGTGCACGGCACTGTAGCCAATCTTGAGACATCACGACTCAAGATTGAGACTGTATCCAAAAAGACACTGATAGATCTTGCCATCTCTATCAAGGGGCTTCCCAAGATAAGGAAGACAGTATTTGATGCAAATATCTTCAATCTCAAATCCACAAGCGAGGAGACAGATATGTTCATCTCCAGATTTGCGAGGGAAAACTCCATGAAGATACTCTCATCATACATCCCAAAGACAAAATTCACCCTTCGCGGCGATATGCTTGGCACCATATACGATTTCGATGCCAACGGAAAATTTGAATCTACTGCTGGAGATGTGGATTTCGATCTCTCATCGCTGATCAAAAGCAAAGTAGATGGAGCCGTCATCAAAGGAAGTGTCAAGACCAGCGATATCTCGTTGGGCAAGATACTGAAAGTCAACAATCTCGGCGACCTAAGTGCACACACCAAAGCAGAGGTGACCATCAGAAAGAAGCAATATGGCGGGCTTGGAATCAATATAGACTCACTCTCGATAAGCAAACTTGGATTCAAAGGGTATAACTACAAGAACATATTCGCTGTCGGCAAATATTCCGAAGAGGTCTTCGACGGAAGGATCATCAGCCACGACCCCAATCTTGACCTCATGTTCCAGGGGGTGGCCACACTCTCAGACATATCAAAGAAGAGCGTTTACAACTTCTATGCTGATGTTCCGTACATTGACCTGGCTGCCCTTAACTTCGTTAAAAACAAGGACAAAGGTAAATTGAGCCTCAGAACCATGGCCAATATATCCAGCAGCGGAGATGACATCTATGGCAATATTGATATAAAGAATGTCACCTATTGGGGTGAAAAAGAGTATAAATTCAACTCCATCACACTCACATCCTCATTCCAGGACCAGGACTACAAGATGGATATCAAAGCCCCTTTCATAGAGGCAAAGTACATATCTACCGAACACCCCAGGGAGTTTATATCAGGGATCAAATCCATCCTTCTGGAGGAGCAGTTCGGAGAACTGATGACCAGGAAGAAACGGGATGAAAGTATGCGTACCCCTGCCACCTCCCAACTCGACATCCTCACATACGACACTGAGATGATTCTGGACATCCTTATGCCGGAGCTCTATCTGGCAGACAGCACACACATTGCCCTGAACATAGACCAGAAAGACTCCCTCAGTCTCAATATTTCTTCCGACAGGATTGCCCTCGGACAAAACTCCCTTAAGGCCTTCGACCTGGACGTCTCAAACTCTGATTCACTCCTGCTCTCCAACATAAGGGCAGATATGATAACATTAGGAAAAGGGAACCTATATGACAACAACATCGACATTCTGTCAAAAGATGGCGTAGTCTCCCTACTATGCAAGCTTGACCAAGAGACAAACAACAGCAACGAACTCATCTTCAACTCTTCCATCTCATTTGACAGGGGAGCTGCTGGAGGAATACGCACCAACATATTCCTCGACAGTTCGTTTGTCAACATCCGTGGCTACAGACTCAACATCGACTCCTCATACACCTCACTTGCCAAGAGGGAATTCTCGTTCCGGGATTTCACCATAAACAATGGAGATCAGGCCATCTGCATTGACGGTACCCTGTCGGAAGACCCTGCTGACAGCATCAAAGTCGATTTTGACCGCTTTGACATCTCTATAGCAGATGCGTTCCTTAAAAAGAAAATCAATATCGAAGGGGAGCTTACCGGCAACATACTTGCTACAGGGATATACGGCACGCCAAACATCCTCATGGATGTGAACGGATCCAATATCGCATTGAAAAGCAGAACTGTAGGTGACCTGCACATAATGAGCAAATGGGACCAGAACAGGAGCAGGATGAATCTCCTCCTCAGGAACAACAATGAAGGTCTCACCCCACTCACCCTATCCGGATATTACCAGCCGAGCGGAAAGTTCCTCAATATGAATATCACCCTCAAAGAGTTCGGACTCTCAGCGGTAGAGCCATTCCTGAAAGGTGCACTCATAAATACTGGAGGTGTCATCTCCGGAGACCTCGTTCTGATGGGGACAATGGACAGACTCACCCTCAACAGCGACAACACCAAGATACATAACTTCGCATTCACCCCAGCATACACCAACGTCCCTTATGTTGCCAGCGGTGATGTCACATTTGACAATAGCGGAATATATTTTGAAGCGCTCAAGGTTCACGACAAATTCAACAATGAAGCCACCCTCACAGGTTCATTGAGGCATAACTACTTCAGGAATATGTATCTTGATGCATCACTGGCATTTGCCGATCTGCAGTGCCTCAACACCACAGAGAGGGACAACCAGACATTTTATGGCAATGCCTTTGCCTCCGGCAATATCATCCTCACAGGTCCATTCAACAACCTTTCAGCCGATGTCACAGCCACCACCGGAGCCAGAAGTGCTATCCACATACCCCTATCATCGGCGGCCTCTGCCAAAAAGGAGGAGCTGCTCAAATTCAAACAGGATGACAAGATTATTCTTGACCCCTACCTTGAAAGGATGAAGAGGAAAAACAAGGAGAGAGCCGAGAAGGAGGGTTCAAAATCGAACTTCGCACTCAAAGCGAGGGCAAATGTAACATCAGATACAGAACTTTTCATCGAGATCAACAAACAGCTCGGAGATATCCTCCGATGCAGAGGAAATGGTGCAGTGGACATCAACATTGACCCATCAAAATCTCTTCTCGACCTCAAGGGTGACTATACAATAGATGAAGGGAGCTACAAATTCGTACTGCTCGGTATAACAGCCAAGGACTTTACCCTTGACAATGGAGGAACCATCAACTTCAACGGCGACATCAAGAGCACCACACTGAACATAGGGGCAACATACCAGACCAAAGCCTCTGTCTCAACACTTATAGCAGATACAAGTGCAGTAGGCAACAGGAGAAATGTGGAGTGCGGCATCAAGATGAGCGGCTCGCTCTCCGACCCAAACATAGGCTTTACTGTGGATGTAAAAGACCTTGACCCTATCACCAAAGGTCGTGTGGAGAGTGCCTTGAGTACAGATGACAAGATTCAGAAACAGTTTATGGCCTTGATCCTCTCGGGAAGTTTCATCCCTGATGAGCAGTCAGGTATCTTCAATAACTCCACTATTCTATACTCAAATGCCGGAGAGATGCTCTCCAACCAGGTAAACAATGTTTTCAGGCAACTTGACATACCCCTTGACCTCGGTTTCAACTACCAGCCCGCTTCAGATGGGAAGGCACAGGATATGTTTGACGTAGCACTCTCATACCAGGCTTTCAACAACCGCGTGGTGATAAACGGCAATGTGGGGAACAATCAGGTATCCCAGGCATGGGGTGGAGACTTTGAAGCAGAGGTCAAACTCGACAAGAGGGGAAAAATGCGCCTTAAAGCTTTCACCCGCTCTCCGGATGACTACTCAAACTACCTTGACAACACCCAGCGTCACGGCATAGGTTTCACATACCAGGATGAATTTGACAATTTCAGGGAATTGCTCCGCAATATTTTCTGGAGCAAGAAACGTAAAGAGGCCTACGAAAGACAGATGATAATGGAGGCTGAAAAGGCCATTTCCCAGGAGCAGGAGAAGGGAGTCCAGTAACTTCACATATATAAGTCACCACTTTGTCATCCCCGACTCCGTTCGGGGCTCTCCCTACAACACCACCTTAACTATCTTACCTATCTTTTCCCTCTGATAAGGGGCCTCGACACGAATATAGTTCCGGCTGTAGCCATACATCATTCCCCCTTTCATAGTGCTTTCGAAGAGTACCTCCTCCTCCCTACCCTTATTTTCGGCATAAAACTCTGCATGGAGTCTGTCTGAGAGCTCTTCAAGCCTCTTGACCCTCTCATCTTTCACCTGAGAATCTACCTGACCGGGCATGGAAGCTGCCACAGTATTTGGCCTTACCGAATATGGGAAGATATGGATAAATGCAGGTTTAACCGACTCCAGGAAGTGGTAAGTCTCCATAAAGAGCTCCTCTGTCTCACCCGGGAAACCCACTATGACATCTATACCGAAAAACACGTATGACATGTTCTCCCTGATAAGTTCTATCTTGGATCTGAACATATCTGTGGTGTAACGCCTCTTCATCGCGGCAAGCACAGTATCGCACCCAGACTGGAGTGGAATATGGAAGTGAGGGAGGAACTTTGTCCCCGATGCTATCCACCTGACAATCTCCTCAGTAAGAAGGTTCGGCTCGATCGAAGAGATTCGGTATCTCTCTATCCCCTCCACCCCATTGAGGGCCTTGAGCAGATCAAGAAACGATTCCCCGGTAGTCTTCCCAAAATCACCAGTATTGACTCCGGTCAGGACTATCTCTTTTATACCGCTTGCTGCGATTTTCTCTGCCTCCTGCACCAGAAGTGCAATAGGGAGATTCCTGCTTTTTCCCCTGGCTATAGGGACTGTACAATAGGCGCAGAAATAGTCGCACCCGTCCTGCACTTTAAGGAATGACCTGGTCCTCTCTCCTGTTGAAAACGAAGGGAAAATCGACTCTATCCTGTTCCTCTCGCAGGAGAATGCTCGCGATGCACCTTTCTTCTCAATCTTAGCCACCTGGGCGTACAATTGTCCTTTATACTCTGCGCCCAGGACAATATCCACCCCTTCAATACCGAGGATCTCCTCGCTTTTCAATTGGGCGTAGCACCCTGTCACCGCTATAATCGCAGAGGGGTTCTTCTTATGGAGCCGGCGGATTATATTGCGGCACTTCTTGTCGCTGTGGTCAGTCACCGAGCATGTGTTTATAACATATACATCTGCAGCCTCTGTGGACTTCACCACAGAGTAGCCGTGCTCCTCAAACTCACGTGCATAGGTGGAAGTTTCGGAGTAATTGAGTTTGCACCCCAGGGTAACAAACGCTACTGTATCACCTCTATTCTCCATAAGACATTGTACATTTGAATGCACCTACCTGCCCACCGATAGGTGGATTGAGCTTCGCAATAGATATCTCACCTGTCACCAAAGCGGGGAACTCCTGCTGCATCCTCTTCAGAATCCTACCGCAAACGTGCTCCAGCAGATTTGAAGGGATCTCCATCTCCTCACGTATGACATTGTATATCAATTGGTAATTTACCGCATCCTCCAGATTGTCAGATTCCGCCGCTTTCGACACATCTGTCCTGCCACGGAAATTGACCACAAACTTATTGCCGATGGTCCTCTCCTCAGTAAAGCACCCGTGACGGGCGAAAAATACCATATCGTTTATCTCAAGTGTTCCCATAACTCTAAGCCATTAAAATAAATACGCAAGGTCTCTTCCCTATAGTCACCCTGTTCTGCTTCCAGTCCTGCACCCTGCGGGTCTTTATATATGCAGAGGGCAATGTTATATCTGCTGCAATGCACACCCTTGTAGAGGCTTCGCACACCTCCAGAATATCAGCCAGCATCGCGTCGTTGCGATAAGGTGTCTCAATGAAAATCTGCGACTGCTTGCCATTGCGCGAACGCTTCTCCAGCTCCTTGATCTTCGCCTTCCGTTCGTGGGGCTTCACTGGAAGGTAACCATTGAAGGCAAATGACTGCCCGTTCATACCAGAAGACATAAGTGCCATCATCAGCGAAGATGGGCCCACAAATGGGATCACATCTACATCGTGCCTATGGGCAAGATCGACAAGGTTTGCACCCGGATCTGCCACTGCTGGGAGGCCCGCCTCTGAGATAAGTGCCATATCCTCACCGGTCAAGAGCACTTTGATTATCTGCTCTGCATCCTGAAATGTAGTATGCTCGTTGATCTCATAGAAATTGAGCCCTTCAATACGCCCCTTGAAACCTATCGATGAAAGGTATCTCCTCGCTGTCCTGAGCTCCTCCACTGCAAAATGGGTAATATGTGATATCTGCCCGAATACGTATGAGGGTATCACCTCTTCGGGTGCACCTCCCAGCGGGGCCGGAACTAAATAAAGTTTACCTTTCATAATACGTCTATTAGGTCGGCAAAGGTAATAATAATATGGAAAAAGTCACTACCTTTGGGGCATGCAAAACTCCATCACATTTTTAGGGACAGGGACCTCCCAAGGTATCCCGATGATTGGTTGCCACTGCCAGGTGTGTGACTCTGCTGACCCACGTGACAAAAGGCTCAGGTCATCTGCCCTGGTAGATTATGAAGGGATCCGGATCCTTATTGATGCCGGACCCGATTTCAGACAGCAAATGCTCAGGGAGGATGTAACATCACTTGACGCCATACTCCTCACCCACCCTCACAAGGACCACACCGGTGGACTGGATGATGTCCGTGCCTTTAACTACATCACCGGGAAAAATATGCCTATCTACTGTGAGCCCAATGTGCAGGCATCCCTTAAAATGGAGTATTCATACGCTTTTGCCGAGCACAAATATCCCGGAGTACCATCTTTCGAACTGCACACCATAGGTACCGAGCCGTTCACTATCAAAGGGGTGGAGATAATTCCTGTCAGGGCAATGCACTACAAACTCCCAGTCCTGGGATACAGATTTGGCAAACTGGGCTATCTCACTGATGCCAACTACATATCTGATGAAGATATAGAGAAATTCCGTGGGGTCGACGTGTTCGTGATCAATACCATCAGACGCGAAAAGCATATATCTCACTTCTCACTGGATGAAGCCCTCGATGTAGCCCGCCGTGTCGGCGCCCGCCAGACATACCTGACACACCTGTCGCACCAGATCGACAAGTACAGCGAACTATCCCTCTTCCTCCCCGACGGCGTAGCACCCGCATACGACACACTGAGAGTAAAGTTTTAGCCACAGCAGACTCCATTGGGGTGTCTCCTGTCATACACGAGCGCGATTGGGTTTCCAAGTTCCCTACGACAGACATTATACTTCTGTTTTCTGGAACAGATGAAAAAGAGTTAAAGCACCCTTGAAGTGTATTATTTTATTCTTT
>JAGBVU010000011.1 GCA_017630155.1 Bacteroidales bacterium | reverse complement strand
GAGGTATCCAAAGGTAATAGGCGGATGACCCGTCCTCCCATCCGGATCTGGTCACACAAATGTTACAAACATGTTACAAATTGTCATTGTCAATATGAAAATCACTTTACTTTCATTTGAAACACAAATATCATATAGGTGAGAGGATCTATCAGTCTGGCTCACTATGTAAAACTCCCGGAAGGAGTAGAGCCTAGACCTCCTAGTCTGGTCGGATGGACACATCTCTGAATACTGATAGACCTCTTACCATAAATCTTTGAGGAAAGGAGGAAAGGTCATGAGCGTAGCAGATATTATTCAGATCATCTCATCTTTAGGTTTTCCTATCGTTGCCTGTCTGGGTTTAGGTTGGTATATCGTAAAGAAGATGGACAAGATGAGTGATGTCATTGACAACAACACAAAAGCACTCATCATGATATCTCAGGATCTCAAGGACCAGAGGAAAGAATGAAATATAGAGATCTGGAGTCCAGTCTGGAATGGATGGAAAATATAGCATCAGATGATACTCATGGATATTCTATGAGCTCTCGCTATGGTCCTAACTTTGACTGCAGTTCGTTTATCTCGTTCGCTCTCATCTTTGGAGGTTTCAATGTGAGATATAACTCAGTCACCTGGGATCTAAAGGATCAGCTCCTGAGAGATGGCTGGAAAGTATTACCAAAGGGATCAGCTTTACATAGAGGAGTTATCCTCCTATCAGAAAGAGGAGGCTCCGCATCCGGTCATGTTGCTATGATGGTTAATGATAGTGATATGGTTCATGCATCCGGAACTAATAAAGGGATATTAGTAGAGAAATTCTACACTCCCAGCTTTGGATGGGACTATTATCTATATCATCCTGATTTCTATCTGGGAGCTCCTCAGAATACTCAGAAAAGTATTGAGGAGATAGCCAGAGAAGTGATAGCCGGTAAATGGAAAAACTATCCTGAGAGAAAGAAATTACTTGAGTCTGCAGGCTATAACTATAAAGAGGTGCAGACAATGGTCAACAAGTTATTGAAAGCAAAAAAGTGAGGTTAGTTTATGCCAGAGAATTTATCCGGTGCTCTATCAATGGCTCAACAGATCTGCTGGGATGAGACTCATGGATATACTACTGAGGTAAATGGTGTATCAACCGGTAGACAATTAAATCCAGACTGTGACTGTAGTTCATTTGTTTGTCATTGTCTATATCAGAATGGATTTAATATTTATGAATGGGGTGATACTAATACCATCATAAATACTCTCAGTAATTATCCGGGGTTTTTGCATCTGATCTTTGATCCTAATTCTACTCAGTTAGTTCATGGAGATATATTGGTCTCTGAAGGTTATGGAGCATCAGCTCATACTTTTTTCTATGCTGAGAACGTTGTAGGTTATACCGGTAACACATCAGCTACTGGTATCTTATCCAGGGCTAGAATTGAGGCATCATCTGATAGAGGACATCATCAAGCCGGAGATCAGGATAATGGATCTGGATGTCATAATGAGGTCTGGGTTCATCCTTATTCTTTTGATACCGGAGATACCAGAGTCTGGCATTTGTTTAGATGGTTAAATGGTCCCGGTCCGGGACCCGGATCACTCACTTTTGAGCAACAGATAGCTTTGTATTCATCATTAAATAGGAGGAGAAAAGATGAAAGCATCCGATATAAAGTATTTTATTGATAATGGTTTTACTCATGATGAGATCATGAGTATGACTGATGATCTGGTATCAGATCAGGGAGATCCTACACCGGATCCTGATCCTACACCGGATCCTGATCCTGCACCGGATCCTACACCGGATCCTGCAAACAATGAGAGTAATAAGATCATCCAGGATCAGATCAGTGCTCTCACCAAAACAGTTGAGCAGCTGGTCAAGGCTCAGCAGAGTCAGAATAGAGCTCAGACCAACACTCAAATAGTCACAAAGTCAACGGATGAGATCTTAGCCGGACTCATCAACCCATCAAAATAATAGGAGGTAATAACAATGGCTAATGAACTAACTTTTACACAGAGTGCTACTATCCTCAATAGTTTGCTTGAACAGGCTCAGGGTAGAGCATCCATCACTGCAGTTAATGAAACTCAGTTTGTCGCTCAGGCTCAGATCGCTCTCCAGATCGGTTATGAGGGTATCATGAACTCTCTTTCTCAGGTCCTGAGTAGAACTATCTTCTCTATCCGTCCTTATAGTAGAAAACTCAAGGGACTTTATGCTGATGCTATCCGCTATGGTAATCATGTAAGAAAGATCTCAGCGATTGATGGAGAGTTTGAGGAGGATGACAGATCAAAACTCAGAGATGGTTATTCTATCGATCCGTGGAAAGTAAATAAACCTAAGGCTCTCCAGATGAACTGGTATGGTGAGAATGTTTATCAGGTTTCAAAAACATTCTTCAAGGACCAGCTTGATACTGCTTTCAGTTCATCCTCTGAGTTCGGTTCTTTTGTTTCTATGGTCCTCCAGAATATCTCTGATATGATCGAGCAGAAACATGAGGTTACTGCGAGAGCTACTCTCTCCAACCTGATCGCAGGAAAATCTGTGGCAGATACAGATAACGTTTACCATCTTATCTCTGAGTATAAGACTGAGAAGGGTATCGAAGATGATGATTTTAACTACAGATCTACTGAGAACTTTCCTGACTTTGCTAGGTGGCTCTATTCATTCATTGAGACTCTCTCTGATAAACTTACTGAGAGAGGTATCATGTATCACATGAATGTAGATGGTAAGGCTATCAACAGACACACTCCTAAGGAGGAACAGGTCATGTATCTCTATGGTCCTCTCATGAACTCCATTAAGAATGAGGTTAAGAGTGTGACATTCAATGAGGAGCTCCTCAAGATGATCGATTTTGAGAAGGTAAACTACTGGCAGTCCCCAGCAGATCCTGAGAAGGTTATCGTAACTCCTAACTACATTGACGCTGAGGGTGAGCTGGTAGAGGCTGAGGAGAGTGTAACAGTTGATAATATCTTTGGTGTACTCTTTGATAGAGAGTGTGCCGGATATACAGTTGTTAATACATGGTCTCAGTCTACTCCAATGAATGCCAGAGGCGGTTATACTAACACATTCTGGCATTTTACTGATCGCCCTTGGCTTGATCTTACTGAGAATGCGGTAGTATTGCTTTTGGATGAGGCTACAGAGTCTGACTCAGGATCTGATGACTCAGGATCTGATGACTCAGGATCTGATGACTCAGGATCTGATGACTCCGGATCTGATGATAACAACTCCGGTGAAACTTGATCATTTAATCTGATTGGAGGATAAAGGGAGGAGCTCACTCCTCCCTTATTTATAATTATGTTTAATGCGATTTTTTATACATTCTCCAAAAAACCAAACTCCACATTGAGACCATCCTCAGGAGGAACAACATATAGCATCAGACTGGTTGATAACTGCTCTATCATTAATCCTATCATCAGGCTCAGAGGCTCATCCGCATCTGATATGCTGGGTAGGTTTAACTATTGTTACATCAGTGAATTTAATAGATATTATTTTGTAGTTGACTCCGGATATGATGCTGATAGAGGTATCTGGGAGATGAGTTTAAGATGTGATGTGTTAGCTACTGCCAGAGATGAGATAAAAGCATCAACTCAGTTTGTTGAAAGATCTTTCTCCAGGTGGGACTTTCTTATTGATGATACAGTCTATCCATCAAAAGCTCAGGCTCAGTTTTCAAACACAGTCTATTCACAGTTTTTTGATGCTACACCGGTAACAGGTCAGTATATTATTGGAATGGTATCAAAAGGATCGAGCTATAGCAGGTTCGGAGGTGTGCAGTATTATCTGTTAACCTATACTCAGATGAACGCATTAATAGATTATATGATGAATATTATCAATTATGCGGATAGTACCATAACCGGAATAGCTACAGAATTACTGGGACTCATCTCAGATCCTATGAGTTATATAGTCTCATGTAAGTTCTTTCCTAAGACTCTCATAGATATGACTCAGCTCACTCCTCAGGTCATTAACTTTGGAGCTTTTGAGAGTACAGTCTATGGTGCTCCGTTGCCTGGATCTTTCATAGATCCGTCACCTGTCATCCATAGAGGTTTCACAATGCCTCTCACAGATCATCCTCAGAAAGCTACCAGAGGATCCTGGTTAAATGGTAACGGACACACAGAGAGGACATTGAGGTTTGAGCCTTTTGGAGTCATTCCTCTGGATAGTTCAAAACTCATAGGATATGGATATATCTATCTTGATGTAGCAATAGACATTATCACAGGACAAGGAGTGTTATCTATCTATGCATGTGAGGATAGTTCTTCAATACCTTCTAATCTTGACACTATGCCTTTACTGGGTACTTATCCATCACAGGTATTGATAGATATTCCACTGACTCAGAATAGACATGAGGCTTTTGGTTCCTTTGCTATTGATAACATAGTTAAACCATTACTGAATACCGCTGATCAAGTAGGTCAGAAAGTATCAGGGTTTGATTTTTATGGTGCTATCAGTTCTCTGGGATCCGGTATGCATCAGGGCATGTTTACTATAGGAGATGGTCTCAAGAACTTCTATAATCCTCCAGCTGCAAGAGGAACTCCGGGATCTCTTTTGTGCAGGATGAATGTAGTAATCTGTAATAAGTTTATGATCCTGGTAGATGAGGATCAGGCTGAGTTTGGCAGACCTTTGTGTAGTTATACAACACTCACAAACTTATCCGGTTTCTGTAAATGTCTCAATGCAAATATATCCACAACATTGACTGCTTTGGAGAATGAGCAGATAGAAAACTTTTTAAATTCAGGTTTCTTTATAGATACCTAGAGAGGAGGTAATTAATGATTATACATAATGGAATACCTATGAACTTTGATCAGTTCAATATCGTGGAAAATATAACCAGTCCGTCAACCATCCACTGCTCTAATAATGAGCTGGTTTATTTTCTTGAGGATTATCTCCTGCAGAGAGTAATGTCTGTATTTAAGTTTGAGCTCCCTGATGAGATCTCAGAAAGATACTTTAAATATGTATTATTCTGTAATGGATGGATCATCCTCACATATGATGCTGAGTATGGATGTATGGCTCACTATGGAGCTTTACAAGGATCTAATCTCTATTATGAGCCTAAAGAGTGTACCATCACTCTCCAGGACACTGATGCTACAAGGATCAAAACTATAAATAGGAACCTGGTAGGAACTGACAGAAACGCAGTATTAATGACTCTGCAGGAAAATTACAGATCTATCCTCCCGCTGGTCACATTCTATGCTGAGAGAATGGCTCTCATCTTTGAGGCTTTTGATATGAATGTTATCAATTCGCATCTCGCATATGTTTTCGGAACTGACAAGAAAGCAATAGCTGAGACCTTTAAAAAGATCATGGATGAGATCGCTGGAGGCTCTCCTGCAGTTGTAACAGACAAGGATCTTTTTGATGAGGACGGCAAACCAAAATGGACTGCTTTCTTTAATAATCTGAAACAGAATTATATAGGAGGTGATCTCTTACTTGATCTCTCAAAAGTGAGAAAAGAGTTTGACACTGAGATCGGAATACCATCAGCTAACACTGATAAGAGAGAAAGACTCAACTCTGTGGAGGTTGAAAGTAATTCCTATGAGACCATTACCAGGGTAGAGATGTGGCTTGAAAACATGCAGGACTGTTTCGAGAAGATCAAGGAAGTTTATCCGGAATGGACCGGATCAGTCACTCTCAGGGTTCCTGATACGGATGAGATCGATAATATATCCGGAGAGGAGGTAGATGATAATGGGCAACAGTAAACTCACATTGATAGGTATGTATAACTGGGATAATTCTATCCTTGATAACTTATCAGCTCCTACTGAGTTCTCAGCTGATGATATCGAGACACTCAAGATGAATTTATTGAGTGAGGTTGGAGAGTTTGAGGTCCTTTATTCTGATTTTGACTTCTTAAAGGCTATGATCGGTTTCTGGAGTAAAAAGAATAAACCTGTCTGGGATCATCTCTATGAGACCACTCAATATGAATATAATCCTATTCATAACTATGACAGGACTGAGATCAGGAACTCAACAGAGACCAGAGATCTGGAAAGATCTGATGATGAGTCCAGGAATTTAACATGGCAGGATAAAAGAACCGCTAACCTCAATAACTCATCCACTGAGACCAGAAACCTGGCTAGCTCCGGAACTGATACCGGAACTGTTGAGATAGAGGCCGATGTTGATAAGACATCCAGCGGATCATCAAATACTACCAGATCAGGGAGGGCTTTCAATGATAGTGATCTTGTTTCAAAAGAGAGTGAAGTTGTTTCTACCTCAGGATCTGAGAATACTGATAGCACATCTACAGAGACCAGAGATCTCGCATCCTCCGGAACTGAGACCGGCACTGTTGGAATAGTTGGATCTGAGGGAGGCACTGATACTCATGATGGTAAAGATCAGGGTACTATCCAGAGATCAGGAACTGACTCCGGAACTATTGAATATGATGAGGATGTTAGGATCCAGGGTAACATTGGTGTAATGTCAACTCAGAATATGATCCAGCAGGAAAGAGATATCGCACTCTTTAATCTGATGGATTATATCATCAACGATTTTAAACATGCATTTTGCATCATGAAATATTAATAAAAGGAGGAAATTAACATGGCAATTTTCCATAAATATCCATATACGGATATACATGATCTCAATCTTGATTGGATCCTTAAAGTAGTTAAGGAGATGAAAGATAAGTTTGATAGTATTGATTTTGATTATATCTTCAATACATTAACTGCTCTCAATAATCTCACTGCTCAGCACACTGAACTGTTGACTCAGCATCAGGCAGAGATCGATGAGCTGGGTATCTCTATCCTTGCACTCAGAGATGATCTCAATAGCGGACTGGCTGATGTAACAGGATCCATCTCCACTATAGAGACCAGCATCTCTAATCTCACAACTACTGTGAATAACAATACTGATGCTATCTCTCAGATCAACTCAAACATCTCAGATATTAATGATACGTTGACAGACCTCTCAGGTGTCACCGGTGATCTCGCTGATATCGAGCAGGATGTTGATGGTCTGGGAGTCAGAGTCACTGCTTTGGAGCAGGCGGCTTTTGGTGATATCTCATTTGCACCGGTTCCAAAGAACTTCGCAGTTTATATGGGTGATCCTACATCTGTAGATTATGAGATCATCAAGGATTATGAGGTTTATGATCCTCTCTGGTCTGAGACAGTTCTCATTGAAAGCGGTCAGTTCAGGTTTAGAGGCAACTCCAGATATAATCAGACTCATCTGGTCATCAAGAACTTTGTACCTATGATGGCAGATAATGAGCCTCTCACACTGGCAATATTATTTCACTCTCCATTCTCTTATCAGTATGGTCAGGGTCTTAATACTACCTTTGGAGCTCTCAAGTCCGGAGTTAACTGTGTTGTAGGTGTAACAACTGATATATGTATAGGCGGTGCTAAACTTGTAGCTAATCCTGACTCTCTTGTTGTTTATAATAACGCTCAGATCTATGATCTCCATCTCTATGTTAAATCTCAGTCCGGATCAGACACCTATATCGCTAATAGTGCATTTTTACTTGATTTTATCGCTCTCTTAGGAGGTGTAGGTTATCTCGCAGATGGTAGGCAGTCAGCTGATGATGTTAGAAAGTATATGAATAATTTCAACATCAGCACTCTGGGAGGTGCATCTGAGTCTGAGATAGAGGAACTCACAGAAAGAGTTGATGATCTGGAGGATGATATCACATCAGCTCAGAGTGATATCTCAACTATCAATGGATCCATCAGTTCCATCCAGAGTTCTATCAGTACTATCAATAATAAGGATGCATCTCAGGATAGTTCTATCTCCTCGCTGGGTGATAGAGTATCAGCTCTCGAGAGCAGTGAGTCTGTTGAGACATGGGATAACTGGTCTGATGTTTTCCAGGAGGCTAGCATTACTCCTAACTCAAGGATCATAGGGTTCCATATGCAAAAGGTGGGAAAAATTGTCACCTTTGAGATCGCAGGATGTCATTTTAGGAATGATAGTAATCACCCTTACTCAACATTCTGCCTGGGTACTTTGAGATCAGGTCTCAGATCTAAGCTCACTCCTAAGGGTAATATCCCGGTAATGTTCACAGGTTTTGTTTGTGATACTGACGGTAACCTCACAGGTATTATCCAGGATGGTGATACAAGTCATCCGGAATATACTCCACTGGTCCCTGATGCTAAGGGTGTCTGTGTTATGTCCCTGTTCGGAGCTACTACTCAGGTCCCATACACATGGGCTAACAGAAACAATCTCGCATATAGTCTCAATGTCAATATCTGCGAGATGGGTTATCAGACTGCTGAGGCAAGTGTTTCAAAAAATGCTTTTGTTGTCAGAGGCTCCTATATCGCGAACTGAGTCAAGCGGTTTCGCGCGCGTACGAAAAGGACCGGAGTTCTCCGGTCCTTTTCTTTAATATGTAATTTATTATAATATCATTCATTTGATATAGGATGATCTTTATAATACTGATCCAGTTCCTCCATAGCCTCCTGCATGGTATCAGCTGAGCAGTAAAATTCACCTTCTATCAAAACATCAAAATGATCATATCTTGGAACTATCATGTAATCATCTCCTAACATGTTTAACCTCCTATCAGATGCTGGAATGCAATTTCGCATGATGCATTTTCAAATTTGATCTTATTCTTGAAGTAATAATCTACCAGTCTCCTGTGACGGATCCGGAACTGATCGAGCTCAAAATCAGTTGTATGATAGACCTCTACAAACTTTCCTTTTTTGTATCTGGTCACATAAAGGACCCTGTTATTCTTTGATTTATAGATACAGAGATCTCCCACTATGACCTTAGGCTCAAAGTCCTGGAGGTTCATAGGTTTGATATTACCTTTATAGTATGAAGTAAACTCATTATTGATAGCCATTCTGGAATAGTCAGAGTTAGGATCACTCTTATATGAAACTGTATGAGCTTTCTTTTCAGATATCGGAGAGTGCATAGGAAAGACTAATCTGATACCTCTCTCAGGAAGATCCTTTAACTCCAGACCTCTTTCCTGCATATCTATCAAGTGATCTATGAGATTATATTCCATCAAAACATCATTACCTATGTCCTCAGAGTTTGCACATAGTATTAATCTCATTGGAGGCTCTCCTAAAAGCTCCCTGTTTCTGTTCAGAGTCTCATACATATGTTTAACCGCTATACCCTGAGCTCTCATTTTTCTCACATGTTTCTCAGGGATGAACTCATCATAGAAAATAGCTTTGTATTTCCTTGCGTCCATACCTCTGACATCCGCAATAGTAGAGAGAGCAGATACTAAAGCGATAGGATCATTACTCTCCGGATCTTTGGTGATCATTGAGACCTCATTGAGTTTCTTCTTTAGAAAGTAATTAGTGTTATGGTTCTCGTTGATAGATGTAAATGGAAAGAGCTCCGGATCTTTCATGAGATCGATCTCTTTCTGTTTAGTATGGATATAAAAATAAGGGATCGGGTGAGTGATCGTGAGCTCCTCCAGGACTCCATATGATTTACCGGTTCCTCTGGGACCTACCATGACGATCATCCAGAACTGTTTAGGGCTCAGGATCTTCTCTACATCTAACCATCCATCAGGTAAATATATATTCATTATTGCCTCCTATGGTAGAGCCTACCATCTCAGGAAGGGAGAGATGATAGGCTCAATATTTGGGTGACACGAAGGTGAAATCAATCAACTAAACCACACTGATAGAAGGTCCTACCATTTTTTGAGATATCCTCTATGATCTTGATAACACCGGTCCACTCATCACCAGGTTCGCCCAGCTGCTCAATGATCCTCTCAAAGTCCTCAATGAATGTCTTTGAGTTTGTAGCAAAAATGCCCTGATCCGTATTGATAGCCAAAAGATCAACCTCATTACCGGAGTTGTTTGTGTCCATGTATCTGACATATGAGATGAGAGTCACCTCAAGACCAGATCCTTCTTTGATCTTCTTGATAGCCGGATCATTGACCATCTTATAGATATCTTTCTTACTCAATCCTTCTGTTGCTTTGATAATTTCCATCTTTCTAACCTCCTATTAATTTATTTTTCGTTGGATGGACTATCCACTAACAAATTATTACCTTTTAAGACAGTTGTCAACAGTTCTCTACATTTTGTACATAAAATGTAATATTCATACGTTTTACCCAAAGTATAAACAGAGTCATGAAAATAAACATTTCTGGTTATTCTTATATAATGACCATCTATTTTTATTCTCTTATTCACTTGATCATTATAGACTGCCTCAATACCGGCTGACTCTCTGAATGTAAAACCATCTCTAAAGAGATCAATACCTCCGGCTCTCTCCAGTTCTTTGGATCCTTTCTTTTTACCTACTCCGGCACATGTCAGTTTTACATGTCCGTCCTTGTCCTCAGATGCGTACTTTTTAGCACCCTGAGAGATGAATTTATGAGAGACACCTTCATTCTCAAACACTCCCATATAATGAGTCACTCCATGAGGATCTGTTGCATAGGCTCCATTTTTGATGGATCTCTCAATGCGGATCCTGTTATATTCAGTAAAATCAACCTCTCCCAGATGTTTGATCGAGTCCGTATCAACATATATGCAGTCTGTAGGATTGACCAGTCTGATACCCTCCTGTAGGTCATATCTCGCCCAGGCAGTAACCCAGACACCCCACTGATAAGGGAGAAAACCTTTTTTAGAATATTTCTCAAGGATCTCCTCTCTGGTCTTACTGTCATCCAGATACCACTCAGCAAGCTCTCCGGACTTAGGATCCACTCTATCCTTTTGGAATAATAACATCTCTTTCATGTTATCCTGGACCATCAGTCCATAGATAGAGTTGAGTTTAGCTTTCTCTTTCATGTAGAAATTTTCCTGACCTTCTACATCTTTGAGCTCAGTCTTATTCCTATAATATTTACAGACCAGTCTCACTATAGGCTTAGGTAATGGCTTATATCTGCTCATCCATACCTGATAGAAAAGGATCTGATCAAAATCATACTGCTGGAGGATAATAGCCAGATCAACATCAGTGATTGTGATCTCCAGATATTCAGAGTTTATGATCCTACCATTATCTATAACCATACCGGGATCTGATGCTTTACATCCTCTACACTTAGCTATAGGAATGTAAGGAAAACCCCAGAGAGGATCCTTTAGATGGATATTACCTCTGATGATAACTCTCATGAGCAGTGCATAATGATGATCGATTTTCTGCTTAACCTGATCCAGAGTCTGGACTCCAACCTCTCTCCATTTACTTGATGGAAATTCTCTATTACACATCTCATCCGGATAGGAACTACTCCTATCATCTGATCCGACATCATAGCAGATCGCATCAGTCCAGTATCTGTTGGTGTGAGTATCTCCTCCTCTGAATGCCTCATGTAGAGCTACAGATATCTCATAATCCGGTTGAATGCCTACCATATAGGAATGACATAATTTATCTCTTACTACCTTCTTAACATCTCGCCTGACGAAACCTGTGGAGGTGATAGGCAGTGAATAATAATCATCATTCTCTATTGCTATAAAGCTCCGGAGAGCCTCATTCAGTCCGATAACATCATTGATACCATACTGGAGTTCTTTCTTTGATAGTCTGGTCCAGGGATATCTGATCTTTGTATAATCAAAGTCATCTCCGGAGAGCTTTTTGTGTTTGACATCCATCTTATATGTGAACTCTGCAAGGCTCATGTTAGTGAGAGCATAACTGCATCTGAACTCAAAAGAACTATCAAAAACAAACTTGATCACTTTTCTGACATCTACTGCAAACAGATCCTTACTGTCGATATCCATAACTCCGGCAAGGAACTGAAACTCATATGCAAGATTATGCACAAAGATCATATATCTTTCATGAGGTTTCAGCTCACTTTTGAGGAGCTTGAGAAGGCTCAGGAACTGAGTCCAGGTATGACCCAGGATGACGATCTGATCATCTATAGCAAACTGCCAGAGATACATGAAAGCATGTTTGAGAGGATGATACTGAGTTGTCTCTATATCAAAGCTCATGATCACATCTCTGTAGAGAGTCTTATCATTATCCTTGCCTCTCCTACCTTGCTTTTTCTTGACCTGAGGTCTTTTCCTCACATAATCCAGGATCTGAGTCTTATCCTTATTTGATAGAGAGTGAGAGTAAATCTGATGAACTACTAGCATATTGATCATAAACCTCATTAGCTATCTCTTTTGAACTTTTGTTATTGAGATTATTATCAGGATCATTGATGATGCTATTAACGATCTCAACTACCTCCTGCAGGACCTGATCGGAGTCATAGAGTTTACTCTGGATCATGGACCTGACCTCCTCCATGACTTCGATAACCTTGTCAAAATTGCTTTCATTGACGTTATATCCATAACTCTGGAGAGTTTCGATCCTTGTATTTCTCAGCTCAGTCTGACCTCTGAGAGTTGATAGAGGATTGGATAGAAACCTGTTGATAGAGGTTAGAGCCTCAGGAAGTCCCTTATCCTGGATGCTTTTGAGTTTCTTGAAAGTATCATTGTAATACTTATAGACCTCTGATCCTGCATATCTACTCTTACTCAATCTCTGCAGACGTTTCTGAGCTACAGCTCGAAGTCTTGAATATTCCTCTCTCATAGCCTTAGCATCTCCATTAAATGCTTGTTTGATAGATTGAGGAGTGTAGTTTGGTTTTCCATTGAAAATGAATGCCTCAGGCAGCTGGGTCAGTTTAGCACTGGCTTTCTTTCCTTTGGATCTCTTAGGCTTAGCAAACCCTAGAGCCTCAAGAGCCTCCTTTTTGAGTTGTCGCCTCTGCTTATCATAGGCTGATTTAAACTCAGAGATATGTTTATTATCTCTACTCTTTCTCCGGGATGACTTTGTATCTCTCCTCTCTTTCCTTGCTTTAGATAGCTCCTTATTCTTAGCATATCTTTTCATGGATCCGGGAGATGGAGTCTTATTCTTTTTCTTTCTTGCCATTGTTATAGTCCTCCATTTTCTTTACTGAGATGTGGATAACCAGATGATGGTTATAAGTTCCTAGAGCAGGATCCAGATGAGATCCGGACTCTATCAGATAGATATCTTTATTGAGATACTTCTCAGGGATGTCCCAGTATCTCATAGGATGATCATATTTGATGTAGGATCCGGTGTCTATATCAACTAGTCTGATCCTCTGGAAGGTCCCGATAATTCCAGATGCGTTAAGTTCTTTCAGAGTCATGGTTTGCCTCCTCATAATAATTCATAAATATAGATAATTTCAGTTCACACTCAGGACATAGATCAACATCTTCATACTCACATTCACCTACCTGCTCACATACTTTAAAAAAAGGAATATTCAAACTAGGTTCATATGATATCCCACATCTATCACACTTATATTTTGCTATCATGGTTCGCCTCCTTAACATACTGAAAATATGCAAATTCCAACTTCTCAACAGGTATATATTTAAGATTAAGAAAATTGATAAATCTTCTTTCCACTTTTAAAAATATCTGTCTGCATCGATCTCTAGATATGCAATATTTAATAGATAGAAAACCATAATCACGATGAGCTAACCTTCTATCAAACCACAGATCTAGGTTTCTTCTCAGCATCTCATTTTTATTTCTTCTCATGGTCATCCTCCCTTCTTGTCAGCTCATCAACTATTATTGCGAGAGACCTGGATATATCCATCAGGATTATGTTTCTATCTATCTCAGGATTAGTTGTCAGATACATATTGGATATAAGATCCTGCATCTTATTATTTTCATCTTCTCTACTCATTTTCATTATTATCGCCTCCTACCTCATCATATAAACTCCTGATAGCCTCCCGGATGACATAGCTCCGGGACCTACCACTGCAACAGGACATGTCATCCAGGATCTCAAGGGTCTCTCTATCCAGTGATACTGATATCACCTTACTAGGTGAG
The DNA here is from genome assembly GCA_017630155.1 of Bacteroidales bacterium. Taxonomy (GTDB): domain Bacteria; phylum Bacteroidota; class Bacteroidia; order Bacteroidales; family UBA932; genus CAAGNP01. The sequence continues at coordinate 259 of JAGBVU010000011.1, read as the reverse complement.
TTCTCATTTCTCATGGTTATCACCTCCCAGGACCAGATCCATAGCTATCTGACGATCATTATTAAAATCATGGTTCATGATAGCCTCTGAGATGATAATGAGACACTCATTCATGCCTACTCTCTTTCCTACCTGGTAGGTTTTCATAGACTCACAGATCTCTTTCTTCTCATCCTCTCTGGTCTGCTCTACTCTAGCCTCGATCAAGTCTCTGATCTGATCGATCATCTCTAAAATGTTCTTGTTATCCATCTGTCTG
>JAGBVU010000010.1 GCA_017630155.1 Bacteroidales bacterium | reverse complement strand
TTATCTTATGAATCTAAAATATTTTAGAGAAAATCAAACTCGTAAATTGAGTTTTGGATTTGGTGCCGATATCTCACCTTATCCCAAATAAAATTGAAAAGGGGGTTTTTCTCAATGAAGAAGATCCAGAAGATGATGAATGCTTGGTGGGCTCAGTTCGTCAAGCAGGCTCAGATGGAAGCCGAAATTAACGCCATCTAATCTTGAAAGTTCGGATAGTGCGGGGACGCCCGCACGATAAATAGGGTGATCGTTCAATGGTTAGGACTGCGGTCTCCAAAACCGCCAATCTAGGTTCGAGTCCTAGTCGCCCTGCCACAAAATTAGGTAAAAAATCTTTCTTGATTTTTATAAAAAAATATGTTATAATATTTATGTAAGATAAAGAAAGACAAATAGTGAAAGGAAATGATACTATGAATAAGCCTTATTTTGAGACTCCTAAGCAGGTCATGTTCCACGATATCGATGATCCTCACTCCTGGCTGCCTGGCATTGCCTATAAGGACGAAATCATCTGCGCCTGTTGCGGCGGTGTCTATGAAATCGCTGAGGTTTGCGAACTGTCTGAGGGTTATGTCGATCAGGCTATTTATCCTTACGAGGATTGGATCAACCTGGCTGACGAAATCTATGGCGGTGAACTCCCCGAGGGTCTGACCATCAATGAGGAAGACCGCATCGTAGAAGAGTCTGCGGTCGATGCTGAGGAATATGAGCAGTATGCTTTCCATCTGGAGGAAGAAGAGGAAGCTCAGGCTGTCTTCGCAAATACCTGGGTCGATGGCATTGCGATGCCGGAGTTCTAAGTCAAAAAATCTTTTTTGACTTTTCAAAAAAAATATGATATAATATATATGTAAGGTAAAGAAAGCGATATGCACGAATCGCTTTCCTCCTCACAACCTTTTCCATAAAAAGACGGAAACAGCAATTATAATGATTGTTTGGGACCTGAGGGTTGTCGGTTCAAGTCCGGCTCTCCGCACCAACACCTGGCAAGGTGGCGTAGGTGAACTACTAAGGGGATCACAAGATCCCTGATATGCGGAGATAGCTCAACTGGTAGAGCATTAGGAAAAATCGAAAAAAATCCGTCTTGATAACTAAATCAATTGTAACATATTTGATTTTCAAAAAAAAATATGTTATAATATATAAGTAAGGTAAAAGAAATACAAAGAGTACCCCTTCGTGAAGTGCCCAGGCCGTCTATCAGCGAAGTCCTGGGGCGAGGAACGTCGGCAGAAAAATGTATTTTGAGAACCTCTCACGGAATGGGAAGAATGGCTGATAGCATTGTCGACTCACTGTCATGTTCTCACCTTACAAGAAATATGGGTGGTTAGCTCAGTCGGTAGAGCAGCAGGCTGTTAACCTGCGGGTCGGGGGTTCGAGCCCCTCACCACTCGCCAAGAGGTTGGTGATTGGAAGTATGACGCAAGATACCTCTTTCATAACAAAAAGAACTTCCCTCCATTGTTGCGGTCAATGAAAGGAACCCGCACGAGGTTTTAGCTATGTAGTTTCTCGTAAATATAAGCCATAGCCGGTGGGAGATCGTTTGACCATCGTGAACAAAAAGCGACTAGCGAAGTCTTTAATGTATTGGCGCGCTGACTTCTGAGTAAACAAAAACGCACGCATACCGAGCGGCTCACGAAACGAGCCAATATGGGGAATTGGCGGAATTGGTAGACGCGCTGGATTTAGGCTCCAGTGCCGCAAGGCGTAAGGGTTCGAGTCCCTTATTCCCCACCAGTTTTCTTAGACTCTTTTCAAAAAGAGCCTGGGTGGTTGGCAACTCCATCAGAACATAAATAAGTTGCGATTATATGGGCCCTTAGCTCAGATGGGAGAGCGCTAGCCTTGCAAGCTTGAGGTCACCGGTTCGATCCCGGTAGGGTCCACCATAGTTCCTTTAGTTTAAGTAGGGAGAATGGCTGGCGTGGAGTCAGAGATGTGGGTTCGAGTCCCATAGGGAACACATATGTTAAAGCCCGTTAGTTTAATGGTGAGAACGCTCGGAGTAATAGGAGTGGTATCGGTTCGAATCCGATGCGGGAAATCTCCCCTGGCCTTATAAGTTGGGTGAGTGGGGCTATTAGTTGATAATATATGATAGCTCTTATGTTATAGCATGGTCATTTACAAGTTTTTTCCGCAGTGTTGGCTTGAAGTTTGGACTCAAACTAGAACTTCTAAACGAAACTCCGAGGTTATGTGTGAGCCAAAAACACTTTTGCTGGTTGTCCGCAAAGAGAGATAAACGGCCCTGTAGTCGGGTGCTAAAATAGAAGGTGATTTGTGCGTTAGCGACTTCAGCCAGAAGTGGAAGTCGGACCAGTGATGCTGCTGTGGGGGTGCACACCCTGAAATGCGTTATATCTGGGGATATGATGGAATCGGTAGACGTGTCAGACTCAAAATCTGATGACCGAGAGGTCGTGTGGGTTCGAGTCCCACTATCCCCACCAGCACCGCAGATGTTTGAGTAGGTACCGTCACTGCGGGTATAAGTTAAAGACCTAGTACTTACGGGGAAGCGCCATGGACAGAGTACCGCTGACAACTCTACTGGCCGCAACGGGGTTGTGATTTTACTCGTTGCTTGAAAATCACTTTTATATGGGTTATGGGGCTGCTTGGGGTGGCCACCTGTCTGGCAGACAGGATATCAGATCGGTTCGAATCCGATATGATCCACCATCTTTCGAGAGAAACTATTTGCCGTAATAGTCAATAAACGGTATGGTTGACGCTGTGAAAGTTAAATGCGTCCAGATGTGGAGCGAAGGTTGGTCGCCACATAAATTCTTTCTTGATTTTTATAAAAAAATATGTTATAATATTTATGTAAGATAAAGGAAGAGAGGTATGAAATATGTTTGATGATTTCACCACTCAGATTCAATCTGATGAACTGGCAGTAATCCTTGGTCTTGATGACCTGGAGGATGAAGAATATGGTCCCATCGTCTAACCGGTCTAGGACACCACCCTTTCAAGGTGGAAATCGGGGTTCGAGTCCCCGTGGGATCACCAAAAGGAACACTATCGAAAAGAAGTGTATCCGGGCCAAAATGGGCTATCTAATACATTTGCGTGAGGCCACTTCACGAGTTAGATCCGTTATGTGGTAGGCTTAGCATCCAGTCTTTACATAAGTGATGCCGGAAGCGAAGTAAAACAGTTCCGTTAGAATAATAGATCGCGACTATTATCTGCAATAAATGGGCTGGCTCTGCAACTGAAAAGAGGAGTTTGACTATGAGTTCGCTACTCATAGGACGGGTCCACCTAATCGGAGGGGATATTCCCCACCACTCAACAGATAGTAAGGGCACATGAGAGCTATGAAGTCGGAAGTTAAGTAGAGAGAGGAACCAAGGTGCGGCCGACTGCCACCCAAAGGGGATAAGTCTTGGAAGAGGGTATCTACTGTGAACCGTTGTGCGAGTTCACCTATCTGTTACATTTGGCCCTATCGTCTAGCGGCCTAGGACGCGAGCCTCTCACGCTCGAAACCGGAGTTCGATTCTCCGTGGGGTCACCAAGGTCGTTCATGCCTATGTTAATTATGAACAAGCGTTAACACGGATTTTGTAAGTTTCAACTACCACCGGCAGAGATGCAGTTAGGCAATGCCACTTTGAAGCTCTGATATGTGGCTAGCGGAAAACGCTATATAAAGAAGCGAAGTAAAACTTACACATAAGATACTGAAACGGGTCAGGTCCAATCGCCCGGATAAGATGCTAAGGAAAATGAGGTTGGTTTGGGGCTTAACTGGTTTAGCCAGGGACGCACGATGGTACAATTCGAGCTACCCTCCCCTATAAAATGTCTTCGGCAGTAAAGGTGACTCTGAAAAATGTGTCCGCTTATCCTATTTGTATCTTCTATATAGCTTCGTGGAGCAGTGGAGTGCTCGTCAGTCTGTCACACTGAAGATCGCGGGTTCGATCCCCGTCGAAGCTGCCATAACTCTAAAAAGGAGGATTATGCCTATGATTGTCTTAGCTAAATCCAACTCGGAGGAAAATCCACCCGAAAGGATGGGTTCCTGGGCATGAACTGAAACTGCCCCTATATGGCACCTTAGTTCAGTTGGTTAGAACGCCGGCCTGTCACGCCGGAGGTCACGGGTTCAAGTCCCGTAGGTGTCGCCA
>JAGBVU010000009.1 GCA_017630155.1 Bacteroidales bacterium | reverse complement strand
GATTGAGGATTTTGTAGAAGAAAATGAAACCTCCAACGATCTGTTTGATTGTGAGTACACCTCTGTAGATGCTGTTATCAATGAGGTAACAGTGTTTACAGGGTGGACTGAGCGACAAACGGAGAATGGGCTAAGAACACTAATAGCCTATGGAGAGGGGCACAACCGATCAGCATTCTACACCGACAGCAAAAAGCTGAAAGAGGTAGTAGCTAACCCAGCCAGGAAATTTCCTTTCCGTGCTGTGATTAAGGTTGTCTGCTATGGTACTATGTACGGTTTCAAGTTCTTTTCTCCTAACACTCCTATCACCCAGGAGGATAAAGAGAATTTTGATTTCTACAAACGAAGCAAAAACAGGAGGAGCAGATAATGGAAAATGTATCTAATGTAACAGAGATTGCTAAGGGTATCGGTGATCTTGGTATGACAGTGATAACTGCTGCTTTTTTCCTGGTACTGGCTGCTGGACTAATGATCGCTTGTTTCAAGTGGTTTAAGTCTATCATTAACGGTATGATTACCGATAACAAGCAGATTATGACAGACCTTCTGAATGAAACCAAACGCCAGAATGAGCAGCTTACCGATATTTCGGAGGGCTTACGACCAGAAACCCAGCTCAGGATAAAGAACACCTCAGGAATCTATTTTGATTTCGCTGTAGAAAAGGTATGCCGTATTATTAAAAAGGTAAGGGAGGAAAACCATATCATTGATAGGGAGGCTACCAAAGCTAAGATCCGTACACTGCTGATAAACCTACACGAAGATCGTAACAGCCGATTTGACTACTACACCTACAGGGGAAAGAGGCTCACCAGCTACACCTCTCCTGTGTGGATAGACTGGGTAGAGGAGGTTGTTACAAAGGAGGTTTATTCAGAAACCCCTAACAACAGCAGAGCGTACACCAATGTATCTGCTGTATATGAGAGAATCAAACTTGACTTTTACCACAAAATGAATGACTGATGAAAATTCTGATAGACACAGGACACGGAGAGAATACACCAGGTAAACGCTCTCCAGATGGCAAGTTTCGTGAATACCTGTATGTGCGTGAGATTGCCGATCAGGTAGTGGCTCAGCTCAGGCAGAGAGGGTACGATGCGGAAAGGATCGTAATGGAGTTCTCGGATGTGGCACTGGCAGAGAGAGCCAGGCGTGTAAATGAGGTGTGTGGTAGGCTGGGCACAAAGAATGTGATCCTGGTTTCCATACACTGCAACGCTGCTGGAAACGGTGAGTGGATGAATGCCAAAGGCTGGAGCTGCTACACCAGTATAGGACAAACCAAAGCTGATAAGCTGGCAGATTGTTTCTACCAGGTAGCTGAGGAGCAATTTGCTGGCAGGAAATTCAGAAAGGATCTTACCGATGGTGATCCTGACTGGGAGGCTGGCTTCTATATGCTAAAAAAAACAAAGTGCCCAGCAGTGCTTACGGAGAATTTCTTTATGGATAACAAGGATGATGTAGCCTATCTGGTTTCTCCTGAGGGAAGAAATGCTGTGGTGGCTACTCATGTAGAGGCTATAATCAAGTACATCCAAAGCAATGAATAAGTATCTTTGCATAGCGTGCGTTATATTGGCGGTAGCGTGTGCCTCCCTATGGGGAGTGAACAGTAATTTACGCCAGGAAAAGGAACGGCTGACAGGCAACCAGGAGGCTCTGATGGAGGAGGTGCAATACTATCAGGATGAGGCTGGCAGAAATGCTGCCTCCGTACAGAGGCTGGAGCTGAGCAAGGCTGAGCTGGAGGCTTACAATGGTGAGCTTACCCAGAGGATTGAGGATCTTAATATCAAGTTGAAGCGTGTACAGGCAGCAACAACGACTGCAACGCAGACAAAGGTAGAGATTAAGACCGTTATAAGAGATAGTATAATTTATGTGGATTCCAGTAGGATTGCAACGCTGCCAGCTATCAAGTGGCAAGATCCCTGGGTAAAGGTGGATGGTATTATAATGCCTGATAGTACGGTAGATCTATCCATACAATCAGTAGATACACTTTACCAGGTCGTGCATAGGGTACCAAAGAAATTCTGGTTTATAAGGTATGGTACCAAAGCGATCCGACAAGAGATTACAAGCAGTAACCCTCACACTAAGATAGTGTACTCTGAATATATAGAGCTGAAAGGGCGAAAAAAGAAATAGCTTTCTGTAGAACAACTTTTATTTTGTTCAAAAACCGCATCTGCTGTGAAGCCCATGCGGTTACTTTTTTGTCATTTCAAAAAAATGTTATACCTTTGTCGCACCGATCTGAAAATCGGTGTTGCAAAAGAGAGATCCCAGTTACCTTTTCGGAGGGGCTGGGATTTCGTAGAAATAGCAGAAATTCTACTATAGTTCTACAAAATTGCAACAAAGCTCCCTAAGTGGCTGATATAGAGAATTGAAATAAAAGTTTCCTAAACACTTAACCTGGTGAATAGGTGATTTTCTAAGACCAAAAAACTCTGGGGCACGCAAAAACAAAAAGAAAAATATGTAAGGCTCTGTAGTTCAACGGATAGAACACAGGTTTCCTAAACCTGGGATATGAGTTCGATTCTCATCGGAGCTACTTTTTCAGCTCACACTTTCAAAGTGTGGGCTTTTTTGTTCCGCAAAATCCGCAAAAATCCGCTATCTTTGCGGTGAAAAGTTCTACAATAGTTCTACAGAAGCAGATGGCTACATTCAAAGCGGAGGTGTATGCTCACCAGAAAAGGGAGGATGGCACCTATAACATTAAGATCAGAGTAACCCAGAACAAACGGAAAAAGTATCTGGCTACAGTATGGTATGTGAGTAAGGAGGATCTTACACGCTCTCTGAAACTGAAAAATCAAAAGTACATAGACCTCACGGATGATTTAATAAAAAAGTATCGTGATCGGTGTGATCGTGTCGGTGAGAGGCTAAAGACAATGAGCGTGGAGCAGGTGGTGGATCTTATCACCTCAGACCAACAGGAAAAGTTTGAGCTGGATATAGTGGCGTACACCTGGAAAGTGATTGAGGGACTGAAAGCCTCTGGGCATGGTGGTAACGCTGCCAGTTATATCACTGCAATCAGATCGCTGGTAAAGTTCGTGGGTAGGGAGAAAGTGATGATCTCAGAAATTACGGTAAAGTTCCTGAATGATTGGATAGCCTGGATCGGTAAGCAGCCGAATGTTACCAGGGGTTATGTACAGCACAACTACCTTAACAGGATGAGGGCGATTCATAACCGAGCTAAAAAGGAGTTCAACGATGAGGATGCTGGTATTATCAGGATTCCAAACTCTCCATTCAACCATATTGATTTTCCAAAGCTGCCAGCTCCCAGGAAACGAGCTTTGACTATTGAGCAGATCCAGGCGATAGCTAACCTGGAGTATTCAAAGATCATGCAACCAGGTACCAATAGATTCAACTTTGCCAGGGATATGTTTCTGCTGAGCTTCTGCCTGGTTGGTATCAATGCTATAGACCTGTATAATTGTACGGACTGCAAGGATGGCAGGATCACCTACCAGAGAACAAAGACAAAGGAGAGGCGTGTGGATAAGGCAGAGATCTCCATCAAGATAGAGCCAGAGATCCAGGCACTGGTAGATAAGTATAGGGATCCATCTGGTGAAAGAGTGTTCAAGTTCTATAAGATGTACTCCAGTTTAGATACGCTGAGTGCTGCCATTAACAAGGGGCTTAAAAAGATCGGTGAGCTTGTAGGTGTGGATGATCTGGAGTTTTACGCTGCCAGGCATTCCTGGGCTACCATAGCCCTTAATGATGCAGAGGTGGATAAGTACACCGTACACACTGCCCTTAACCATGTGGATGATTCTATGAGGGTAACAGATATGTATATACGCAAATCCTGGGATCCGATAGATAAAGCAAACAGGAAAGTGCTGGATCTGGTACAGCTTTCACTTGGTAAAGTAGAGGAGCCTATATATTTGCCTAAGCAAAATTCAAGCAAAAAGGTAAGCAAAAGGGTGAGCAAAACATTTGCCTAAGCAAATAAGGGTGTTTTGCCTAAGCAAATTTTTATAACTCGCTGAAAATCAATAGTGGCATACTGGTAAAAATGCCTGTTTTGCGTTTTGCCTAAGCAAAAGTATATTATTTGCCTAAGCAAAAATTTGTAAAGTGTTGATAATCAGTAATGGCTTTATCTGGTTTGAATATAGTTTTGCCTAAGCAAAAGCACCCATTTTGCCTAAGCAAAAGTTTTGAGCTGCTATACATATACACTATAATATATATAAGAATAAATATATAATTAAGGTTATAGTATAAGTATATAGATAGGGGGTGTGGGGGAAAGATAGAAAAAGGCGATACCTGAAATATGGTACCGCCTTTCTTGTTGTTAGTCCTTTGCGAACATTTTGCCAGCTCCAGTAAGCAGCCATCTGGCACTTACTCCGTACTCCCTTACCATAGGTTGAAGCCAGGAAACTTGAAACCAGCCACGATCAAGATCTTTTCTCTGGGCTATAAAGTTTCTCCTGTCTATTTCGTACAGCCTACAGTAGGTGTTTACGCCTCTGATCTTTTTGCTCTCTATAATGGCATCCAGGGCACTATAGAAGCGTTCCATAATCTGTTTGCTCACTGTAGTATTCATTTGTTCAAATAGTCAATATCATTCAGTAGCTCCTCCAGGTATGAGTAGCTGGTGCCTGTTACCTTTGCCTCTGTTATGGCACAAGCTATCTCTTTTCTTACCTCCAGGATTCTATCAGAATTTACCTGGTAATTTTCATTGATAGCCTCTTTGTAGAGGTTGATCACCATTCTGTAATACTTTTCCATTATATCAAATTCTCATCTATTTTTGTTTCGTTATTTACTCCCAGGCATATCATATCTGAATCAAACAGCAATCCGATATGATATGCTGACTGGATCCACTGGCATAGGATCGTATCTCCTATGCAATCTTTGGAATTAGGCTCACCAACCACGCTTACTATTTCGCTGTAGGTTTTTCCTGTAAGCGTACCCAGTTCTACAAACTTGTTATTCAGTTCCTGGCTTGGTGTTGTGCCAAAAGCCTTGATTATAGCACCCAGAATGATAGCTGCTATAGGTAATAAGAATATCCACCACATAAGCATTATTTTACAGACATACAAAGCAAAACTCTATAAACTCCGTGTATATCCTCCCAGGCTACTTCAAACGGAGCGAAAATAGGATCTGTGTTTATAGAAACACATCGCACATATCCATCCTTTTGAGAGGGTACCAGGACTTTCACGACAACACCGTTACAGGTATCAAGCACATAAACCTTACCCCACTCTATGAAAGCCTTTTCGTTGATTCTCTTAATAAAGATCTGAGATCCGTTAGGATATTCTGGAGCCATACTATCACCACTGATCGGCATGGCGAAATCTGCTCCTCTGATCGGTGATACAACCTTTTCACAATCGCTCTCCTTAACAGATACTACAAAATCATTCAAGCTGCCTCCCTGGGCTGCTATTGGAAGCAAGGGTATCAGCTTTGCAGTGATCTCCTCGCTTGTTTCGCTATCTCCTGGAGTTTCCAGAGTTCCCTCACTATCTCCAGTGATCAGCATTTCACCTACACCGCTTTTCAGCCAGGCTATATTAAGTTCTGGGTAAACCTCTTTGATTTTCTGTAGTGTGTTTTCTCTAATACTATCTCCCACTTTGTTTGCCCATCCGTTACTCATTCCGATAGAGATCTCAAACTTTTGCTGCCCCAGTTTCTTGTAACGCAAAAATTGGAGCAATCTTTCTTTAGTTTCGCTCATAATTACCGAGTTTAATTCTAATTTGAAAATCAATTACTTACACTTTTTCGCAAAAATAATTAGAAAATAATTCAGGAAAAGTTTGGATTATTAGAATTATTCTCTGTATCTTTGCGGTACTATTTAGGGAATAGTGGTGCAAATATAGTGAAAATGTGTTTGCCGAACATAATTAACCGAGTAAAAAATGAAAAAAAGTACATTCAGAAAAATCTATGACAAGCTGCCAGCTCAAAAGGTGGTGGCTCCAAAAACAGAGTGGATTAAGCGGATGGCTGACATTTGCAAGGTACATCCAACAACTGTACGCTGTTGGCTGGCAGGCACACAAAAGCCTGATGCACTCAGAATCTCTTTGCTCTCTAAAGAGCTTGGAGTAGCAGAAAACGAATTGTTTAACTAATCAAAATGCAACACCGATTATGAAAGCAGAAACTTTAGGAAATCTTATTTGGGTAGCTATCTGGGCTATTCTTGGTTTATCAGCTCTTATTGGAGCTATCTTCTTTGGTGCGTACTGGCATTTCTTCACTGCTGGTATGTGCTTCGTTATGGCTATTGTTCTCTATAACGATGATGCCTACGGATGCGAGAGCGTGAAACATTACTTTGAAAAGGTTGCACGAGCTAAAAGAATCCGATAATGCAAATCACTTTGGAATTATACGAGCTTAAAAATCTCTGCTCAGAAATGGCAGAGCTTGGTGCTGCTAACTATGTTAAGCAGACTAAGCCCTCTGTGGATCTTATTTCACAGAGAGAGGCGTACAGGCTATTTCAGGAGAGCCGTGTGAAACGCTGGGTGCAAAAGGGTTTCATTACAGGTAGTAGAGGTGGAAGCTCAGCAAATTCTAAAGTTCTCTACTCAATGGCTGATCTCATGGCAGCCGATAAATCAGAAAAAATCAACTCAATCATTAACAGGTAATTGATATGCGAACAATCAAACTGAAATCCTTATCCCTGGTAAATTTCAAGGGAGTAAGAAGCCAGGAAATCAATTTCTCCGATCAGGTAACTGTAGTGTGTGGAGAAAATGGTACTGGTAAGACTACTGTGTTTGATGCGTTCCTGTGGCTGCTGTTCGGTAAAGACAGTACAGGTCGCTCAGATAGTAATTTCAACATTAAAACGCTGGATCCCCAGACTGGAAAGCCTATTCTACACCTGGAGCACTCTGTTACTGGTGTGCTGGATGTGGATGGCACCGAAATCAAGCTACAGCGTTGCTATGTGGAAAACTGGGTTAAGCCCAGAGGTACTACAGAGGAAACTCTACAGAATCACAAGACAGAGTATTTCCTGAATGATGTAAAACTGGCTACCAAAAAGGAGTATGATGCAGAAATAGCAGCTATCCTCCCTGAGGATCTTTTCAAGATGGTAACAAATCCTTTCTGCTTCACCTCATTAAAGCCAGATGTGCAGAAATCTATGCTCCTGGATATGGCTGGCAGTGTTACCGATGATGAGGTAGCCCAGCTCAAACCTGAATACCTGGATCTGCTTGCTCAGCTTTCTGGGCGTTCACTGGCTCAGTATGCCAAAGAGGTAGCAGCTAAGAAAAGAGCTTGCAAGGATGAGCTGGCAGTGATACCGAGCCAGATAGACACTGCAAACCGATTGAAGCCAGAAGCTGAGGACTGGGTAGCCCTGGATGCAGAGCTGGCAGAAAAGAAGCAGCGAGTGGCTGATATTGACAGCCAGATCTCCGACAAATCTAAGATCAACGAACAGGAGTATAGCCGTAAGGCTGGCATTCAGAAGCAGATCGGTGAAAAGAAGATCGCCATAGCTAACAGAGAGAATGCTATCCGTAGCCAGGCAAGCCAGGGAGCGCATGAGGCTGATATAAAGATCCGAGATCTGGAATATAAGCTGAGAAACCAGGAGGCAGACCTACAGAGAAAGAGATCTACCCTCTCCTCTATAGAGGCTACCATAACAAGCCTGGATAACGAGCTGAACACATTGCGTGGGCAGTATCGTACAATCAATGCTGAGCAGATCCAGTACCCTGATGGTGCTTTTGTTTGCCCTACCTGTAAGCGACCTCTGGAGGTTGAAGATATGGAGGCTAAGCAAAGAGAGCTACAGGCTAATTTCAACCAGGTTAAGGCTGAAAAACTCCGTAAGAACAAAGAGCAGGGCGTGGCTAAGGCAAAGCAGAAAGAGCAGCAGCAGATCCAGCGTGAGAATACTCTGGCTGAGATAGCAGCTCTGGAGCAGCAGATCACCACTACAAAGGGGCTGATAGAACAGGCGAGAGCTAACAGACCAGAGGCACCAGATGTAAATCTGCTTATCTCCAGCGATCAGGAGATTATAGACCTCCGTAACGAGATTACCGAGCTTGAAAACCAGCTCACAGTAGATGTGAAGCCTGTAGATACCTCAGAACTCCAGCAAGCTAAATCAGTGCTTAATGAGAATATCCAGGAGCTTTACAAACGCCTGGCTAAGCGTGAGCAGATAGAGCGTGCAGAGCGTGAAATAGAGGCTCTGGAGGAGAAACGAATCCAGAACAACCAGAAGCTGGCAGACCTGGAGAAATGGGAATATACAGCCCTCTCTTTCCAGAAAGATAAGGATGCAAAACTCCTGGAGCGTATCAATGGGCTGTTTAGATTGGTATCATTCTCTTTCGTTGATGAGCAGCTTAACGGTGGTGAAAAGCTCACCTGTGTATGTACGGTGAACGGCACTCCATATCCTGATGTGAATGCTGCTGGTAAGGTGAACGCTGGACTGGATATTATCAATGCCATTTGCCAGGCAAAGGGTATCAGTGCTCCGATCTTCATTGACAACAGAGAGAGTGTAAATCAGATCATCCCTACCATATCCCAGGTTATCAATCTGGTAGTAAGTACAGACAAAGTTTTAACCATAAAATAATCAGCTATGGCACAACAAGCAACAACACAAGTGGTACCGACTGCAACGAGCCAGGCAGGACAGGTAGCAAAGAAGCAGAGAGGTGTAGATCTCCTGAAAAATATGCTCAATGCAGAGAGCGTACAGGCTCAATTCAAGAATGCTCTGGGTAAGAACTCTGGCACCTTTGTAGCCTCAGTTATTGACCTCTACAACGGAGATAAGAGCCTCCAGCAGTGTGAGCCTAAGGCGGTGGTTATGGAAGCCCTGAAAGCTGCTGTATTGCATTTGCCTATTAACAAGGCTCTGGGCTATGCTTTTATCATTCCTTTCAACAATAACAGAAAGGTGAAATATACCGATGAGCAAGGTGTGGAGAGAGAACGCTGGGAGAAAGTGATGGAGCCTACTTTCCAGATCGGTTACAAAGGATTGATCCAGCTTGCAATGCGTACAGGGCAGTACCGTACACTCAATGCCGATGCTGTGTATGAGGGTGAGCTGAGAAAGGTAAATAAGCTCACAGGAGAGATCGCATTTGATGGTGAACGCACCTCTGATAAGGTTGTAGGCTATTTCTGCTACTTTGAGCTGCTTAATGGCTTTGCCAAAACTCTCTATATGACAGTTGAGCAGATGGCTATGCACGCTAAGCGTTTCTCTAAGGGATTGAAAAAGGAAACTACAGTAGAATCCCTTATTAACCTGGCAGCTCTCCCTGTATCTGACAGCAACGCTGTAGGATGGATGGGTAATTTCCACGGAATGGCTATCAAAACCGTTATCCGTAACCTCCTGAGCAAGTACGGCTATCTCTCTGTAGAAATGCAGAACGCCATAGCTGATGATTACGAGGGTGAAACCTCTGGTAATGCTCCAGAAGATCAGACACCAGTAGTATTGGATGCAGAGGCGGTGGTATATGAGGATGTTTCACAACAGGGACAGTTGCCAGCTCCAGCAGCAGATCCTCAGGAGGTAGATCCAGGCTATTAAGATATGGAACTGAAAGTATTAGGCAGCTCATCCAGCGGTAACTGTTATATCCTGGATTGTGGAAACGAGGCTCTGATATTGGAGGCTGGGATCCGCTTTCTGGAGGTGAAAAAAGCCCTGGATTTCAACATACGCAAGGTGGTGGGCTGCCTGATTACTCACCAGCACAACGATCACGCTAAGTATATCAAAACGATGGTGGATAATGGCTTTTATACGCTGGCACTGCCTGAGGTATGGGCTGCAAAAGGCATAGAGAGCACACGATCTATCACCCTGGAGCTGGGTAAGGGCTACAAGTTTGGCAATTTCAAGGTGCTGCCATTCAACGCTTACCACGATGTACCATGTGTGGGTTATCTGATAGATCACCCTGAAAGTGGAAAGATAATGTTTCTCACAGATAGTTGTGCGTGTGAGTACCGTTTCAAGGATCTAAGCCACATTCTCATAGAATGTAACTACTCTCATAAGAAGCTCACAGAGGCTATCAGAGCAGGGCGTACACTCCTATCACAGAGAGAACGACTGCTGACCTCTCACCTGGAGCTGGATATGTGCAAGGAGATCCTGGCTACTACAGACCTCTCAAAGGTGGAAAACATTGTGCTGATCCACATATCTGATAACAATGCCGATGAGCAGCTATTTGTATCGGAGGTTGAAAGGACTACTGGAAAGGCGGTTTATGCTGCCAGGAAAGGTTTAACAATAAATGTACAGCGATTATGATTCAAGGTTTCCAACAACAGACACAACCCCTATCACAATATGAGCAGGAGATCCTGGTGCCTATCGTGGTAAGAGGACTACAGACAAAGGTAGGAAAGGCAAACTCCATTACGAATAAGGAGATCTGTTCTGCCCTCAAAGAAAAGGGCTACAAGGTAGATACTCCGAGGCTTCGTAAGATCATAAATCACATAAGGGTTTCAGGACTGGTAAGGTGCGTGGTTGCTACCAGTGATGGCTACTACATTGCTACTACCAGAGCAGAGGTAGAGGACTACCTGAAAAGCCTGGAGAATAGAGAGGGTGCTATCCATGCGGTAAGAATGAGCCTGGAAAGTCAAATGAAATTCTTATGAGAAAGGTACAGGTAGAGAAAAGGAACGGCTTATTTGATCTCAAACCTCTGTATGAGCTATTCAGGCAGTTTTGCGATGGTATCTACAGGATTGAGGTTAAGAAAGTACGAAAGCCCAGATCTAACGATCAAAACGGCTGGCTCTGGGGCTGTATCTATCCTATGCTGCTGGATGCCTTAATAGATGCTGGCTGGGAGTTCGTGAGCGTGGAACAGGTACACGAGTTTTTCAAGGCTCAAATGACAGCCGATAAGGTGATAAACAAGCATACTGGAGAGATTATAGAGTTTCCTGGATCAACAGCCACAATGGACACAGTTACATTCTCTACCTATTGTGAGAAACTGAGAGAATATGCCAGGGAGTATTTAGGGGTTGAGATTCCAGATCCTGATCGTTATTGGAAAAGCAATGAAAAGAATACCTAACGCTGTGGTATCTGAGCTGATACGCCTGGTACCTGTACTCATAGAGCATATTCCACCAGGGCAGAGCCTGAGAGTGCAAAATGCGATAAGATTAGCTAAGAGATTGATAACAAAATTAAAGAAATTGAAAGATGAGCAAAATTGAAATTTCAAAACAGAATGTAGAGGCTGCCTACAAGGTGGCTGATGAGAACGGAAAGAAACTGCTGGATGCTTTGTTTGGCAAGGCTGCAAAGGCGAACACTCCTAACCTGGATGATTATAAGAGTATCAAGACCTATGAGGATGCTTGTGAAGCTCTGGGGCTTACTCCTATCTATTCTGATAAGGATGCAGAAAGAGCCGTTTGTGAACATATCAACGATCACTGGGATTACCGCCAGACTATGCCAAAGCACATTATAGCTCTTATGAAGCTGGAAACTATTGCTAAGGCTCTCTGGGGAAGAAACTGGGAGCCTAAGCCTGATGCAAGTGGTGATACATGGTTTTGGTACCCATACTTTGCTTTATGGACTGAGAAAGAGATCCAGGATCTCAACAAGGATCAGAGGGGTGCCCTCCTGTCTGCTCATGCGGATTATGGTGCGATTGCGGGTTTCGGTTATCTGGGTACGTATATTCGCTCCTCGGCTGCGAATGCGGACTTTGGGTTCCGCTTGTGCCAAGAAACGGAAGAAAAAGCACGCTATTTCGGTACCCAGTTCGTTGAGCTGTGGGCTGAATACCTGGCATTCAATTTCACTACTGGAGAACGCTTAAAGTAACATATTATTCACCATTAAAAAGTTTCAGGAATGAAAGACATTATGTTAGCGGATTCTCCTGTAGAGGAAAGAGAGGAGATCCTGAGAAACAGTTGCGATCAGATTCTGGAAAGAAGCTACACCAGAAAATTTGATCAGGCAGAGATTAACGAAAGGCGTGCTGAGCTTTCCAATGTGCTTATTCAGATTAACGATCTGGATATGGAGCTGGCAGAAATAAAGGCAGAGTACAAAGGCAAGATCAAGCCACTGCAAGAGCGAATTACCAAGCTCCGTGATGAGCTGAAAGTGGGCGGTGATTGGATCAAGGGCGATTGCTTCAAGTTTGTAGATGAGGAGGAGGGAATGGTAGGTATCTACTCTCCAGAGGGCTATCTGCTTGAACAGCGACCTATGACACAGGATGAAAGACAGCGAAATGTATTCCGTGCCCTCAGAACAGGAACAGAGGGATAGTATTAACCACTAATAATTTCAGAAAATGGAAAAAGAAGAAAAAGGCTTGACCGTAAACATTGAAAACTACACTGGTGAAAAGCCTATTGAGGTAATCTACAGAACAGGTGTAGCAGCTAAGGCTCAGGAATCATTGCCTACTAAGGAGCCAGTAAAAGTGAATATCTCTGGTGTGATCTCCACTCCTTTTGACTGGTTGGAGAAACGCATAGACCTGGTGGATCAGAAGCGTGCAAATGTGCTGGTGAATCGTGAGAGTATGACAATCACCCTCACAGTGAACGAAGATGATGAGTACACTAAGGGCGTGCTGAAAGGTACAGTAGAGCTTTCTGAGGTGTTTAAGAAATTCAACATCAACGGAAACACTGGCTGGAATCCTAACAAGCTGGGGCAGTTCTTACGCCTTAACAGAGGTGTGTTTGCCGACAAAGAGCAGTGCATGGTGCTCGTTACCAAACTCAAAAACTTTACAGCCAAAGCAAAGGCTGAGATCCAGAAACAGCGTGATCCATCTGGCTCAATGGCTGAGGTGTACAGAACGGAGGTAGAGAGCAACTTACCTAAGAGCTTTACTATCGTGGTGCCTATCTTCAAGGGTACTGCAAAGACAGCGATAGAGGTAGAATTTGATCACTATCTCGTGGATGGTGAGGTAGCTCTACAGCTCGTTTCTCCAGGTGCTAATGAATGTGTAGAGCAGTTCAGAGATAACTGCCTGGATGAGGTGATTAACAAGATCCGTGAGATCGCACCAGAAATCCCAATTTTGGAGGTATAAGACACTGAAAACTCAGAGCTGGGTAGTAACCCTGCCCAGCTCATAAAAACTCAAACAATGGCTAAAAAAACAACAAATAAACCGATGCCTCTTGATACAGGGGAATGGCTAAGCCCCAGGATGAGGGTGCTGCCTCCAGATGTGAGGGGGCTGTGGGTTGATCTGTTGTGCTGTATGTGGGAGAGTTCAGAGCGTGGCGTTATGGTGAAATCCAACCAGGTTGCACACACCAAACAGGAGATTATACGCATGATCGGTGTGGATGCTACAGGTAGTGATGCCTGGCTGGATCTATTAGTGGAAAACGGATTTTGTGCTGTAAGGGAATCCGATGGAGCTTATTACAGTAGGCATATAGTGAGGGAGGAGAATATCAGAGCCAAAAGGCGTGAGGCTGGAAAGAAAGGAGGAGAAATCACTAAGGCTAAGATCTTCTCTGGCGATGCTGAAAAGCCTGTAGCTCCAGTAGTTCCTGTTCCTGTAAAGGTTGAAAAACCACCAGAGCAGAGCGATCTGTTTCCTGAGGAGCAATCACCAGAAACTCCACCACCGCTAACTCCAGAGCAGAAAGCAAAGGCAGAAAAGGCAAAGAAATATAAGTATGCTGACTTTGTAACCCTAACCAGGGATGAGTATGCTAAGCTATGTGCTGAGTATGGAGAGGATCCAACAAAGGCGATGATAGACATTCTCAATAACTACAAGGGAAGCAAAGGCAGAAAGTATAAATCAGACTACCTGACAATCAGGGGCTGGGTAAAAGATAAGTATTACGAAGATTTGCAAAGATATGGATCAAAAATCAATGGAGGGGCTACTGAGCCTCCTAAATCACCAGGTGAATCAAGCTACAGCAGCACGCTTTAGCCTGGCAGATAGAGATCCTGAGGAGCTGGCGAATATGCTACTTACCTGCTATAAGGCAGAGGTTATTAAGAGGCGTATGCAGATGATTCAGGATGCTACTACTGAGGAAAGAGTGAGAATGGCTGCAAAGTGGCTCTCAGGAAAGCATAAGACAGGTTTACTGATGTATGGAGCTGCCTGTGGAACAGGAAAAACAACACTGGGAAATGCTATGTGTACGCTCATAAACTACCTGTTTGATAGCCCATATAGTGATAGGCGAAAAAATGTGTATCGCACAACGGCTATCAACCTGGTAAAGTTGTACAGTGAGAATCCAGAGCAGTACAACAGAATGGCAACCCAGGAACTGTTATTCATTGATGATCTGGGCACCGAGCCTGTGAATATCAAGATATACGGCAATGAGTTTTCACCTGTTACAGAGCTGCTTTACAATCGCTATGATCGTAATCGCTGGACTATCGTAACCTCCAACCTCTCAGATGAGCAGATGAAAGAGCGTTATGGTGCCAGAATAGATGATAGGCTAAGAGAAATGTTTGATAAAATCCACTTTCAAGGAACAAGTTACAGAAAATGAACACAAGTTTTGAACGGAGTGCCAATACTACAGATGAGTGGTACACTCCAAAAGAGATCGTAGATGCTTTGGGTAAGTTTGAGCTGGATCCATGCTCTCCAGTAAATAGGCTCTGGGATACTGCAACACGCCATATAACACCCCAGGAGGATGGATTACAGGCAAATTGGGGGGGGTACGAGTATGGCTTAATCCTCCTTATTCTCGCCCTCTTATTGAGCGTTTTGTAGAGAAAATGGTAGAGAATAACAACGGCATAGCCCTGTTGTTCAACCGATGTGATAGTAAGATGTTTCAGGATGTTATTTTCCCTAATGCAACGGCTATCCTGTTTATGAGAGGCAGAATCAAGTTCTATCGCCCAGATGGTACAAAGGGAGATAGCCCAGGATGTGGAAGCGTGCTCATTTCGTTTGGAGAGGGCAATGCAGAAGCTCTGGAGAAAAGTAATATACCTGGTAAATTTATAAGATTAAAATAGCAAACATTATGCAACACATTTCAGATTGGAACGAGCTGAGAGATAAGATCCACGCTAATGCGGTGGAGCATGGTTTCTGGGAGAATAACCCCAGCCCAGAGCATTTCCTATGCCTGGTGATCTCAGAGCTTATGGAATCGGTGGAAGCACACCGAAAGGACAGGCGAACAGATCCGAGCCTGTTAGCACATTTCAAGGATCCAGGAGAGTATCAACCTGGTAGAACAGGCTTTGCTGATTACTTTGAAATGTATGTGAAAGATACTGTAGAGGATGAGCTGGCAGATGCCATAATCAGAATACTGGATTTGGCTGGTGCTCACAATGTGAATATGAATCTGAGGGATGTAACCAGACCGATGTTTCCTGAGAATGGAAGCCGATACACTGAGAATATCTACCAGATTGTACAAACGCTTGTAAGGGATAGCGTACCTCTGGATATAGCCCTGAATGCGTGCCGTATGCAGATATGCAAGCTGGCAGAGAGTATGGGTATCAATATAGCCTGGCACATTGAGAAAAAGATGATCTACAATGCCTCCAGGAGTTACAAACACGGAAAGAATTACTGATATGAAACAGACAGGCAAAAAGAAAGCGATCCTAACCCTCTGCAAGTCGTTTCCTGTAACCCACTCCAGAGCTGGAGAGCCTACAGGCTTTGAGGGTAAACTGAAAGCTGGTGAGAAGATCCACACCATACGCTACAACGCAAAAGGAGTATGGGAGGAGCGATACCAGGGTATCAAGTCTGGCAGAAAGTACCTCAGTGTAAGAGAGTGGACTGGCAGACCTTACAACTCAGAACAGAGGGAGTTTGCCCAGTATGAAAAGATAGGGCTGCAAAAGGTAACAATGGTGAACAGCTCCACAGATGCCTATCCTCAGATCTGGATTGATGATAAACAGGTACCGATCCAGGTTGTGGCAAAGAATGATGGTTTGAGTGTGGAGGACTTTGTAGAGTGGTTTTTCGGCAATAACAAGGATAACACCTTTGAGGGCGTGGTGATCCACTTTACAGACTTTAGATATTGAGTTATGTGCTGCCCACTTTGTAAGACCGATTCCCTGGTGAAAAAGCCAGAGGGTACAATCACAGACCAGGTAACACTTATCAGATGCTCTGCCTGTGGTTTCTCCTGGAGAGAGGTTGTAAACAAGGTTAGAGGCAAAGATATAGTAACAATCAAGATTATTAGAAATGGAAACTAATGCAACAAAAAGGACTGATATATTCCTGATAGATCCCAGAAATATAGTCGTAATGGATAATTTCAATGTTCGTAGAGATTTTGATCTTAACGAGCTGAAAGAACAGATCAAGGCTAAGGGAGTGCTTAACCCTATTACCGTAATCCCTTTCAAGGATGAGAACGGCAAAGAGCTTTATAAGCTGGTGGATGGAGAGAGGCGTTATCGTGCCACTATGGAGGCTATTGGAGAGGGTGCAAACATTCCCTGGATCAAGGCTCTCAAAGCTCCTAAGGATGCCACTACTGAGGATCTGTACATAGAGCAGATGATGAGAAATGAGGGTAAGCGTTTCACTGAGTATGAATGTGCCCTGATGTTTCGCAGATTCAAAGAGGAGTTTGGCTATAGCCAGGTAGAGATAGCGGATAAGTTCAAGAAATCCCCAGCTTTCGTAAGCAAGTGCCTCTCTCTCCTGGATCTTCCACCATACATACAGGAAAAGATAGTAAGAGGTGAGCTTTCGGCAAAGGCAGCCAGGGAGATCGCTTCAAGCTATGAAACCCCAAAGGAACAGGTAAAGGCTGCAAAGTCGGCTGTGGATTCTGCCCTAAAACAGGGTAAGGCTTTAGCAACAAACAAGGAGGTGCTGGGAAACCTCAAAGATTCCAGAGAGGCTAAGAGTATTTCCGAGGCTCTGAGAAAGGTTTGGGCTTACCTGGATGGTGGCAGTACCCTGGTAGATATTGATGCCCTGGCAAAGCTGCTGGATAAGACAGAGAGCCTGAGCCAGGCGATGCGTGAATACAAAAAGCAGATGTAACTATGGGAAAAGTAAAATTTACTATACAATTCACTCCAAGCAGTGAAAGACAGCCTGGATCACCGAAAGCGAAACTGCCCAGGAAACTCAAAAAGGACATTATCAAGGTGGCTGGCAGAACTGCCTACAGGGAAATGATTGCTAAGATGCAACAGTATTACAATGCGTTTGGATATAGAAAGTTTAACATAAAACGGACAAAAGGATGAAAGTGTTATTTTTTGACCTGGAAACTACAGGTGTGTTGGTAAATCTTCACGGCATACACCAGATAAGCGGTGCTGTAGTGATTGATGGAGAGATCAAAGAGAAATTCAATTTCAAGGTACAGCCGAAACCTGGTGCTAAGATTGATGCAAAAGCCCTGGAGGTGGGCGGTGTTACCGAGGAGCAGATCATGGCTTACCCTCCTATGGGAGAGGTGTACAAGCATTTTGTGGCAATGCTCACTAAGTATGTGGATCGCTTCAACAAAAAGGATAAGTTTTTCCTGGCTGGCTTCAATAACGCTCACTTTGATAATGAGTTTCTGAGAGCCTGGTTTACCCAGAATGGCGATAAATACTTTGGATCCTATTTCTGGAGCAACAGCCTGGATGTAATGGTGCTGGCTACTCCTTACCTGGCAGCTCAGCGTGCCGATATGGAGAATTTCAAGCAGGGTACCGTAGCTAAGGCTCTGGGGATCCAGGTGGATGATGCAAGGCTCCACGATGCAGAGTATGACATAGAGATCTGTAAGGCTATCTATGATATTGTTTCACCGTATAAATTGTAAAGTTATGGAAGAAAAGAAATTGATTGATCCTATTGAGGAAACAGGTGCACCATCACCAGGTAGAGTTAAGGTATTCTATCCTGAATACTGGGCAAAGCGTAAGAACAGGCTTAACCCAAAGCTGGTTAAGGAGCTGGAGGAAACGGCTGCAAGAGAGCCAGAGGTTACGGATGATCACGGATCATACAAGCCTGGTACATTCCTTTTCAAGAATACCGTAGTAACAGTACGCAGAGAAAGTGGTATGTGGAGCTGCCATATCTTTAGTGAGCATCCTATAGGATTGCCACTCATTAAGGAGGTGCGATATAAGTTCCTGCCAGATAACTGCTGTATGGCTCAGTTGTTCGGTACCAGAGAGGAAAGCAACGAATTAAAGGGTGTTGTCCTATATGAGCTGCCAAATGCAACTCCTGAGGATGTAGAGGAGGTTGTGGAATGATCTTCATAGGGATTGACACAGGCGTTAATACAGGGATCGCTGTTTGGGATAACCGAAAGCGATCTCTGGAAAGCGTTTCCAGCACTGAGATCCATAGGGCTATGGAGGAGGTGAAGCACTGGAAAGGTGTAGCTGAGGAGGCTGGCACAAAGCTCGTGGTAAGAGTGGAGGATCCAAGACAGCGTACCTGGTTTGGCACTGAGAATATGAGCAGAGAGGAGGAGCGAAAGAGGCTGCAAGGAGTTGGATCTGTTAAGCGTGATGCCTCTATCTGGGATGCCTTTCTCAAAGATCTGGGTGTAGAGTATGAAATGGTAGCTCCAAAGCGTAACGCTACAAAGATGTCGCATGAGTATTTCTGCTCTATTTCTGGATGGAAAAAGCGTACCAATGAGCATGGTAGGGATGCTGCTATGCTTGTTTTGGGTTACTAAGTAAATTTTTATTGCCTTAAAGTGTGTCTATCAAACACATTTTGCTTATCTTTGCATTATTAACCAAGTAAACATTAAAGATATGGTTTTCGTGATTATCCTTTTAGTAGTGCTTTTCCTGGCTTTCTGGTGGCTGGGTGGTAAAGAGTTGGTAGGTGAATGGCTTACTGGTTTATTTCCTGTGGAACGCCTGAAAAAGGGCGATAAAGTAGATGTTTTCCTGGATGGTAAATACAACAGGACAGCAACGATCACAGGTGTTACCTCTGGCTCTATGCTTATCTATGACAGGCTGCCTCTCCCAGTTGATTACAGGGGCACATTTTACGCTACTGGAGTGGATCAGAACGATGGCAGTAAGCTGGTATATGTGAAAAACCGAAAGCATTTCAAGCTCGTGCGTGCTGCTGAGTTGGTGAAAAAGGTTTTCAATGTGCTTGATGATGCAGAAAACCTGATACCAGAGGATCCTGTAATGGTGGAAGCTGCTACAATGGGAGCTGCTGCCGATCCTGAATCAGAATCAGAAACCGAAACAGAGGAGGCTGGCGATGGTTTGTAGTGAGATCCAATATCTGGCTCTATCTGAGATTGATTTGCTCCCTGAGAATCCCAGGACTATCACAAAGGCAGATTTTCAACGCCTGGTAGATAGTATCAAGATCAACGGATTCTGGAAGCACCGACCTCTGGCACTCGTTAGGCGTGGTGAAAGGCTGGTAGTTCTGGCTGGAAACCAACGCCTAAAGGCTGCCAGAAAGCTCAAATTACAGAGCGTGCCCTGTGTTATCTACTCTGAAACCACAAAGGATGAGGAGCTGGATATTATTGCCAGGGATAATATCAATAACGGAGAATGGGATTACGGCATACTCCAGACCTCTGAGGAGTGGGCTGCTGTAGATTTTGACTTTATGGGCTTGACTATCCCAGAGGAGAAAGAGGATAAGCCGAAAAAGCGAAAGAAGCAGGAGGAGCCAGAAGATGAGGATCCAGAGGATAATCAGGAGGCAGAGGAGGACAGCGAAAGCGAGGATGAGGAGGATAACGAAAAGGAGGCTTTCTACAGATCCATGTTCAAGGATGTGCTGTATGAGAGCGATAACATTTTTGAGATCCCTAACCTCCTCCTGGAAATGCAAGCAGGAAAGGTGGAGTTGCCTCTATCTCCGTGGGGAGCCAATAGCAGACTGAGAAAGGATGTGAGCACCTATCATTTCTATGTGGATGATTACAGGTTTGAAGCTCTGTTCAAGGATCCGATCAAGCTGCTGGCGAGTGGCTGCAAAGCTGTAGTAGAGCCGAATTGTAGCTGCCACGATCAAACGCCTATAGCCTGGGGCATTCAGCTTATCTACAAAAAGAGGTGGCTGTGTCGTTATCTCCAGGAGTGCGGTATCAAGGTTTACGCTGATCTTAATGTTTCGCATAAGTTTATTGAATATAATAAAATGGGGATCCCAAAGGGATATAATGCCTTTTTCACTCGTGGGCTGGATGGGTGGATGGAAAGCCTTAAATCGGATCTCCAGGTAGCTCAGGAAATCTCAGGACTGGAACGCCCTAACCTGGTCGTATATGGTGGAGGTGCGGAAATCCAGGAGTTCTGTAGAAAGCATGGGCTGTTATATGTAACCGATTTTATAAATGCAAAAAAGAAGTAAACTATGGGCAGAAATTCTGGAGGAGTAGGTGCCAGAGGAGGCTTGCAACCTGGCGATAGCTCCTACAAAGGAAAAATAAAGAATGTGGAATCCCTGATTAAGATCAAGGATCCTCAGGTGTACAAGGCGGTGGGTGAGGCTATTTCTCGTTATCACTCAGTGCTGGGAGTAAGGCAAAGGAAAGTGAAGCTGGCAGATCTCGGAGCTGGTACGCTCGGTGTTCATGTAACTGCTGGTGGAGTGTCTGAGGGTGTTTACCTCAATAAAAAATCATTCAACCAGAAAAAGGCAAAGATCGTGAGTGATACAAGGAGAGGTTACGCAAGTGGCTGGCACACGAAAACAAACAAGCCGATAGCTCACACAGTAACACATGAGCTGGCACACGCTACCTGGAATGAGCATCTGACTGGTGCAAAGCATAGAGCAGCAGGAAAGGAGATCCGTTCTCTCTATACCCAGTGGCGTAAGGACAAAAAGAAATCTGGCTATGGTAGCTATGCCAGGACAAATGTAAGTGAGTTCTGGGCAGAAACAGTTACTAAGGCTGTACACGGTAAAGCCGATAAATACACAAAAAAGGTAAAAGCAATCTGCAAAAAGTACGATTTGTAGTACCTTTGCGGAGTAATTTAATACAGAAAGTTTATGAACAAAATTGAATTGACTGCTGAGGAGATCCAGGTGATTAACCAGCAACTTAACGGAGAAATTGAGGTTTGGAATGCAACCGATGAACAGCAGAAACTCCTTACTGGTGTGCTTGACAAAGCGGATGAGCTTCTGGAGGAGCTTGATGCCTATGATGAGCTGGATGAGCAGTATGGCGGTGATCTGGTGAAATGGTACTATGCTAAATACCAGGCTCAGAATGTAAGCGAATAATTAACCAGGTAGAGAGAAACAGGGGTAATTTTTGCTGCCTGTTTTTCTTTACCTTTGAGGTGTGTTTGTCGAACACATTAACAACGGAGAAACAACGGAAAAGTTAAGAAATGGCACTATTTGAAAAGGGAAATAAAAAGGGCAACAGGTTTACAAAGGACAATCAGCCTGAAAACCCTGGCAGAAAGCCAAAGATATTCTCTACTCTAAAGAAAAAGTACGGAATAGATCTGGCTGCCAATGGTGCGTTTACTCAGGGGCAGATCCAAGATTTGCTCCAGTCGTTGTTGTGTGTGGATGTGAGGCAGACAACAGCCTTAAACCTCTCCCTTAACAATGAAATGCGAAAGATCGCAGAGCAGATCAAGAACGGAGGTACACCAGAGGCTTTGAATAAGAATGAGGTGATAGCCCAGGTTTTTGTGGCACTGAGCCAGGCGATCAATCGTGAAACCTCTAAGGGAGAGAGCCACACAATACGCTGGATCATTGAGTATCTATTTGGCAAAGCAACCCAGCCCATTGAGGGAGATATGCAAGTAACCAACAATGGCGGTGTGGATCTGTCAGCTCTGAGCACTGAGGAGCTACTGCAATACAACGCACTGCTGGAAAAGATCAAGAACGGTGGCAAGGAGTAGTAAGATAATATCTGTACCTATCGCCCTATCTGTTAAGATTGAGCTTTTCAGGCGTGGTTGCTTTGACTTTATCACCACCAGGGATGGGGTGAAACATGATAAGCAGGATGAGGCTTTGAGGATCCTAACAGATGGGGATCATGTGGAAATCCTGTACGGAGGAGCTGCTGGAGGTGCTAAGTCGTGGACTGGTGCCGTTTGGCTGCTCTTTATGTGTTTATGCTACCCTGGTACAAAGTGGTTTGTAGGTCGTGCAGAGCTAAAGCGTATCACTCAGAGTACATTCCTTACATTCAAGCGTGTTTGTACGATGTATGGCGTACCTGATGAGCTTTGGAATTTCAACGGACAGCTAAACTATATCCAGTTCTACAACGGCTCCAGAATTGACTTTCTGGATCTCCAGTACAAGCCCTCGGATCCTCTCTATGAGCGTTACGGATCTATTGAGTTCACTGGTGGCTGGATTGAGGAGGGTGGAGAGGTAAACTTTGGAGCCTATGACACTCTGAAAACTCGTGTAGGTCGCTGCCTGAATGAGGAGTACGGTTTGAAGCGTAAGCTGTTCATTACCTGTAACCCAAAGAAAAACTGGATGTATGACTTTTTCTATAAGCCGTACACTACAGGAGTTCTGGATGCTCGTATGTACTACATAGCGTGCCTGGTACAGGAAAATCCGTTCATAGATCCAGACTACATAGAGGGTTTGAAAACAACCTCTGATAAGGTGAAATTTGAACGCCTCTTTAAGGGTAACTGGGAGTATGACGATAACCCTAACGCTCTCTGTTCACACGATGCTATATGTGCCATTTTCGGCAATAAGCTGGCGATCCGTACAGGTAAGCACTACATAACTGGTGATGTCGCACGCTTTGGAGCCGATTACGCACGCCTGGCTGTGTGGGATGGTTGGTGTATCATTGAAAAGGTTTGTTTCCCTGTGAGCAAAACAACGGATATACAGACCTGGATAATCGCTAAGCAGAAGAAACACAGGATCCCAAACTACAGGTGCATTGTGGATGAGGATGGTGTAGGCGGTGGTGTTGTGGATAATTGCGATATACAGGGCTTTGTGAACAACTCCACTCCTTTTGCTGGTGAGAATTACCAGAATCTGCAAACTCAGTGTGGCTACAAGCTGGCTGAGCACATTAACGCTAATGAGGTGGGTGTGGCAGAGGATGTAATGAGCCAGGCTGAGAGGGAGGAGATTGTGAGAGAGCTGGAACAACTGCAAACCTGGAAAGCTGATTCTGACGGAAAGCTGAAACTGAAACCAAAGGAGGAGATCAAAGAGGATATAGGACACTCCCCAGACTGGAGGGATATGTTTTTGATGAGATCCTGGTTTGATTATAACGAGTACGATATACCTGACAACATAGAGAGGGTATTAGGTTTAACTTAATAATTTTTATAGCGATGGGCTTAATAAATGTGATCAAAAACGAGGTTAAGGCTGCTGTAAACTACCAGCAGAGTTTTACCGACTTGTTAGCTTCTAAGGATGTTACCAGGGCACTCTCTATGATGCACGAGCATTCAAAGGAGGCTACAGACAATTTGCGTACTTATGAGATCGCCACTCACAAGGTGATGGAGATCCAGGATCGCCCAGTGTACGACAAAAAGGGCAATTTCTTACGCTTTGTGAAAAGGAACAAAATACCTATTCCGTACCCTAAGTATATCAATGAGATCGCCCTGGTGTTCCTGTATGGCAGACCTGTAAAGTGGTCGCAGCTCTCAGAGGGTACCGATTATGCCTTTGACAGCTATAAGGAGTGGATGCGTAACATTCGCTTTGATGCTGCTGTGAGAGAGGCTAAGCGTGCTGCTGGTGCAGAGGGTGTTTCCGCTATCCTCTACCACACCTACCAGGATGCAGAGGGTAAGCCTAACCTGTTGCTGAATGTGCTGAGCAAGAAAAACAAGGATGATATTTACACTGTGAAAGATCAGTACAGGAGGCTCAGATCATTTGCCTGGGGCTACTACCTTACTGAGGTTGGAGGTAAGACCGTTTACCATGTGGATATATACACTCCTGATACGATCTACAGGGCAAAGAGGGGTAACTATGGCTGGGAGGTAGTGGTAATGAAAAACGCTGCTGGAAAGATCCCAGTGCTACTATTTGAACAGGAGCCAGAGCACGCAGATGTACAGCCCATGATTGAACGCTCAGAAAGTATGGAGAGTACCGATGCAGATGTTAATGATCGCTTTGCTAACCCTGCTATGGTTGCCACTGCTGAGATCCTTAACTCACTCCCTAAGGCAGAGGATGAGGCTAAGCTGTTTATCCTGAAAAATGGCGGTGATGTGCGTTACCTTACCTGGGATCAGGCAAGCGAGAGCAAGAAAAACCAGTTTGAACGACTGGATAAGCATATTCTTTCCAAGAGCTTCACGCCAAACATTGACTTTGACAACATGAAAAGCCTGGGCAATATGTCTGCTAAGGCTATCCGAAAGGTTATGCTGCTGGCTGTTATCAAAGCAGAGAAACACAAGGAATCCCACGATGGCTATATGAATCGCCACGCTTCACTTATGAAAGCGATCCTGGGAAATGTACTTGACTATAGGCACAAGGCAGAGTATGATGCTCTGGAGCTGGGGCACGAGTTCCAGGAGCCGTTTGGTGAGGATGTGAGCGAGTTGCTTGCTGATCTTTCTAAGCAGTTCAATGATGGTGCCCTCAGTAGGGAAACCTATGTAGAAATGAGCTACCTGGTGAAAGATGCAAAGGCAGAGCTGGAGCGTATCAAACAGGAGGAGGCAGAAGCTCTGGAACGCCAGCAAGAAATGAATAAGGTTGATGTATTCGGAGGGGGTGAGTAATGAGGAGAGTATCATTTACCGTGCTTGACACGAAAGAAGATCGCTTGTATGTTGATTGGATCGGACTAACAAGGGAGGATGCAGAGGCTACAGCATACGAAATGAATTTGCAAGTATGCCCTGTTGTTGATATAGGAGATGGATATACTGAATATGTAGATCCAGTTCCTGAGAGGTACAAGGCTGTGAAACTTATTTTGGAGGATCTGGAGTAATGGCAAAGAAAGTAAAAGCTGTAGCAGAAAAGCCCATGTACCAGTGTAAGGACTGCAAACACTCTTACGACTGGCATAGCAAAGCCCTGGATGGGCACCTGATACTATGCCGATGTAAGGAGGATAAGAAAACCGAGCATGGTAGGTGGTGCAAGTTCCTTTCAGATCCTCAGTGTGAACACTTTATTTTGAGGCAGTAATGGCTAAGAGAAAGTACATAGACTATAAGAAGCAGCAGCAGGAGCTTTTCAAGCGTACAGAGGGCTATGCTGCTGAGGTGCGTGCTATCTATCTGGATGCCCTGGGTGAGATCATTAACCTGGTAAAGGGTACCGAGCTGGAGGATGGCAAACCTTTCTCATTCTCTGAGTATGGGTATAGTGAGGAGGTAACGCCTATTCTGAGGAATATGTATAGCCGTACATATCAGGCGATCCGTGGAGGTGTGCAGAAAGAGTGGATCCTGTCTAACGAGCATAACGATGAGCTTGTAAAAAGCATATTCGGAGCCAGTTCTATAGAGGATCACCATTTTGCCAGGTATTTCCTCAGGAATAAGGAGGCGATGGATGCTTTCTTTGCCAGGAAAACAGGCGAGGAGGGTTTAAGCCTCTCTCAAAAGGTGTGGAAATACAACGGAATGTTTAAGGAGGAGCTGGAGAACGCTTTGGATCTGGCTATCGGTGAGGGTACACCAGCCAACCGATTAGCAACGAAGATCAAAGGCTATCTCCAGGAGCCTGATAAGTTCTACAGGCGTTTCAGGGTGAAGATCGGAGAGGATGAGAACGGAAATCCTATCTATGGCAGAATCTGGAAACGCAGGATCTGGGATAAAGAGAGTGAATCCTACAAGTGGGTGAACGATGATCCTAAGAAATACCACCCTGGGCAGGGTGTTTATCGCTCCTCATACAGGAACGCTCAGAGGCTTGCACGAACAGAAACCAACATAGCCTATAGGGAGGCAGACTTTACCAGGTGGCAGCAGCTTGATTTTGTTGTAGGGGTTGAAATAAAGCTCAGCAACAATCATCCTGTTTGGGATATATGCGATGATCTGAAAGGCGTATATCCTAAGGGCTTCAAGTGGGTAGGCTGGCACCCTAACTGTAGGTGTTACATGGTGCCTGTGCTGGCTAAAGAGGAGGAGCTGGATCAGATGCTGGATAAGATTCTCAACGGTGAGGATCCTGGCTCTGTTGTAACGGATAGCCCAAAGGATCTGCCAGACCAGTTCCAGACCTGGGTAAAAGACAATGAGGAGCGATACACCAAAGCTGAGGCAAAGGGTACGCTGCCCTATTTTATCAGGGATAATAAAAAGGCTGTGGAGCAAATTCTAAACCCTCTCACGCCCGAACAGAAGCACCACCAGGAGTTAGTACAGAAATACGGAGAAAGTGCCGTACAGAGCTTGTATGATGCTTTTGAGGCTTTCAAAACAAAGATCTCCTCTGGCGATCTGGCGTATCAGATTAAAAAGCTCAAATTTGAAGCTCAGTGGGTAGCCGATAAAAACAAGTTCCCCACCTCTCCAGAAATGGTGAAGATGCTGGAGGCAGAGCTGAAAAAGGTACAGGCTCAGTACGATCAGCAGCTTGCTATCGCTGAGGCAAACACAATCCTGGGCTATAAGAGTAAGAGCAAAAACCTTAACGCCATTCTGGGGGATCTGAATAGTGCCATAGCCGATGGAAAGACTGCAAGCGAGATTAACGCTCTGACAGCTCAGGCAAAGGCAAAGATCGCAGAGATAGAAAAGGCACGCCTGGCAAAGCTGGCTAAATCCGCTGGGGGTGATGGCTCTACCCTGGATCTGTTTGCTACTGCTGAGGAGAAACTGGAGCTGGCACGCCTACAGGATCTCTATGATAAGGCGATGGATAAGTACGGCTCCCAGTGGCATTCTGAGGTAACAGGAGCCTATGAGAGGCTGGCTGCCTACAGAAAGGAGCTGGCTCTGAAATATCGCTCCCACCAGGGCAAACTGGTGAAGCTGAACGGAGAAACTGATGAGCTGGCAAAGCAAGCCCTGGAGGAGTATATCAATGCCCCAGAGAATCACAATGCCAGTACGGTTGTGGGTGGTAGGTTTGAGCAACATAGTACCGAAAGGCGAAAGATGGAGGAGTACAGCAAGCTAACAGGCATACCTGTAGAGGAGCTGGCTCTGATAAATCGCTACACATACGGATCCAAGTGGTGCAATAATTACGGCTATGGTATAGTAGATAGCTACTTTGGTAAGGTAGAAGATTACGGAGGGCTTTGCCAGAAATTCTACCCAGCGTGTAATGCTGCCCTGGAGAAAATGCCACGCTATAATGGTACGGTGTTCTCAGGAATCAGCTTTGATCCTATGAAGCTGGATCAGTACATTAAGGAAATGAAAGCCTGTATGTCCTCTGGTACCGCTTATGTGAACAAGGCGTTTATGAGTTCAACCACCAGCATAGATCGTACAACCATATTCGGTGATAACCTTATGCTGGTTATCAAGAGTAAAAAGGGTGTGGATGTTAAGGCGATCTCTCACTATGCAAGCGAGGATGAGATAGTATTTCGTGCTGGATCCAAGTTTAAGGTGCTAAAGGTTTACCAGGAAACAACCAGGAAATACGGCTTTGGTCGTGGATGGGTTGTAGAAATGGAGGAGATATAAAGAAAGGGAGGCAAACACCTCCCTTTTTCATTCTTTTTTGCCTGTTTCAAAGGCTTTCTCCCAGTCTGTGGTATCTCCGTATGGATTTGGGCTTTTACCTGGTAAATAGTCCTTGATTAAGCCCTCTTTCCACTCCTTATAGGCATCCTCCAGGCTTACGCTCGTATCTGCCTTATCCAGGTAGGAGAAATGGAAATCTCTCTCATACTCCCAGAATTTTGCTGCCAGTGGGTGGAATGTGTCATTTGTGTACGGATTCTCTTTCTCACCTTTGTACCAGTGGTAGTGTGAATAATCCTCTGTGATCCCAGAGAAAAACCCCTCTTTGTTCCAATCTTCTGCCATAATTACCTCCGTTGTGATCTAAATTTAATGTCCTGGGCAAATATAGCGATAACACTACAGAAATCGCTATATGTTACCTCTCCTTTCCTGATATGTGTTATAACGCCCTGTGGATCCTCTTTCAATACATTTGCAAGTATGGAAATAATTGGAAAGCCACATTCGGCAAAGGCTCTAACCTCTGCATTTGTAAGTATGCCCTTTGTCTTAACCTCTGAGATCGCCACCTGTAGCTTTCTCTGATCTGCTGCCTCCAGGAGCATGAGCTGTGCTGTTTCCTGGGTTAGAATGTTTACTATATCCATGATGCTTTGTTTAAGTTGCCGAAATACTTTGCTATTACCCAGCTCATTTCCTCAGGCAGATAACCTAAGGCTGTAGTGTATATCTCTGGAGGGATCCCGAAAGCTGCCTCTGCTATACTGCCAACGATGGCACCGATAGTATCACTATCACCTCCCCAGCTTATAGCCTTTCTGATCGCATCCTCAAAAGAGCTGCTGTATCGCACGATCTTCAAACAGATTGGAACAGTACCCTGGCAGGTTTCATTGAACACTCCAGGCGTGTATGTGGCTCCCAGGAATCCAGGATAATACAGGTTGCCTACTCTCTCCAGCTCTCCAGGATTAAAGCCGTTCCTTTGGCTGTAGATGGCGTGTGCAACTGCCACGGCTCCCTTAATGCCCTCAGGATGGTTGTGCGTTACGCTTGCAGTCCTCTCTGCCTCTCTCCTCACCTCCTCCAGGCTGTTGAATGCCCAGGCTACAGGTGCCACTCTCATAGCGGATCCATTGCCGAAGCTGTTGTATGGCTGTGGCTTTTCTGATTGGATCCAGCGTGCAAAGCTGCCTCCATAGCCTCCCATAGGGTTAGGGTACTTTCGGCACCAGCGTAACAGATTAGCAGCATAGCAAGGATCGCCATCTTTCCTGGTGTTACGCCTGTTGATTGCATCCGCTATCGCTATAGTGCAAATGGTATCATCCGTGTAGCTGCTTTCCTGGGTGAACAGCTCAAAATCGTACAGATCTGTATTGTTGAACTCAAAGCGTGAGCCTACAATATCACCTACTATCGCTCCTAACATAATTAAACCTCCTTTCTGATTCCACGCTCAGTTTGTTTTGATATTACTACTCCCTGGCGAATGATCGCCTTTCTGCCTCGGTGCTCTCCTGATTTAAGAGTGCCCCAGAGAGCTTCTTTTGATATTCCTATTATCTCCTTTGGTAATGTGTCGTATATGGCTGCCACACTGCCAAAATAGTAGTGCTTACGGTACCCAGTAGGTGGATCCGTAAGCTCAATATGGATTACTTTTCTCTGCTGCTTCATTACTCTGCTGCCTTAAAATTGTATATTGGCTTGATAATATCCTCTATTTCCACCGTATCTGCAACCGCCCTGATAATCTCATCCATCGGTTTGTATGCCTGGGGTGCTTCATCTATGGTAGCCTTGTTTACAGAGGTTGTGTAGATTCCATTCATTGATGCCTGGTACTCCTCCATACTAAGCAATTCCTTTGCCTTGCTTCTACTCATTAAACGACCAGCCCCATGAGGTGCTGAATAATTCCAGTCTGGGTTTCCCTTTCCTAAACAGATTAACGATCCATCACGCATATTTATAGGGATCAATAATCTTTCTCCGTATTCAGCACTAACAGCACCCTTGCGGAGTATCATCCTGCTAAAATCAATGTAGTTGTGTATTGTTTCAAACCTATTAACCTCAGTAAATCCCATTGCTTCAATGATTATATTAGCCATTGTTGCACGATTGAGAACAGCAAACTGTTGAACTATACCCATGTCGTTAAGATAGTCGGTGTAATTACTGCCTGATAGGTGGGCAAGCTCCTTATGTTTGCAGTCCTGTGGTATCTTGCTTATTGCATCCTGGATCTCACACTCTCTACCCTCTGCCTTTAGCTTAGCTATGGTGTTTCGTATTTCAACGGATCTGTTACTCTCTGTTTTTTCAGCTAAATTCTGGTAATACCTACACACATCACCACCAAGTTTTCTGCTGCCAGAGTGGATTACCAAATAATACCTTTGGTTCCTTTGTGAGTAGTCAATCTCTATAAAGTGATTACCGCCTCCAAGCGTTCCTATTGAAAGGTACGCTCTGTTTATATCTACATACTTTGCACATCGGAGATTTGAAAAATCAAACTCAGCTTTCTGTGTATTATGTACATTAAACCCATTAGGAATAAGCTCTCTTATAACAGCATCCAGTTTATCGCATTGGATATACTGATCTGAAAGCTCAACTGTGAGCATACCACAGCCTATATCTACTCCTACAAGGTTAGGAGTTACTTTGTCGGTGATAGTCATAGTTGTACCTACAGTACACCCCTTTCCAGCGTGGCTGTCTGGCATTATTCGTATTATTGAATCCTCATAAGCAGGATAATTTGCCAACTGCTCAATTTGAGCGTAAGCCTCTTGCTCAAATGTTTCAGCAAAGATCTTAACCTCTCTGCCTGTATTAGTCCTTATTATCTTCATAATATGTGTTTATTGAACGCAAAATTACTACATTATATTTAATAAAACAAATATAGAGCCGTTTATTTTTCTCCAGCCACTATACAAAGCTCGGTACCCTCTGGAAAACGGAAAGCCTTGTTAAAGAGCTTTTGGCACCTCCTGGGAGGGTTTATGTATGATTTATGGTTTTCACCGAACAGCATACACACTCCACTGCTGGAGGGGCAAAGGTGTGTGGATCCTGAGTTGAAAAAGGGGCAGGATCCACAGCTACCTGGCTTATCATAGAACTTTTCTCCGTTAATGACTACCATAGCCTTTTGTGTTTACACAGTGAATTGTGTGTTCGCTATCCCTCAGATCAGGATCCGCACAAAAATCACAGAGTGTATGGCTGCTATCTGCCCAGCCACAATAACCGTGATCTGGATTGAAGCAGGGATCATGCTGAGTGCAACCGCACACCCTACATACTCCATACTGGAAGCCAGCCAGGGCAAAGATATTGAAATCCTTTTCCACAAAATGCTCAGGCAGATCTGCTCTGTCTATATTCAGCAGCTTAATCAGGGATTCTTTGAGGTAGAATCTGGAGCCAGTATCTTCTTTGAGCATTTCCAGCATATAGAACGCCTCTATTTGCTCCTGGCGTGTGTATCGCTTTCCACTCATACAGCCGATCTTGTAAAGATCACAGGCTCCCCTGGTAAGGTTAATCATTGAGGTAGATGCTACAAAGTCCACTACAGGCTCAATGCAGGCAAAGGTGTAGAAACCTCTGCTGTGGAGATCTACCATAGCAGCTACACGCATCATATTGGTATCGGCTCCAGGCTCCAGCTCATCATGTCCTGTAAGGGTGAAGCCAAACGCTACTCTCTTACGCTTAGCTGGTGTGATCTCCTCCAGCTCAGGATCGCCCAAAAAGTCTGCTCGTTTTGTGAGGATCTGCACTGGTACCTCTCTCATCAGAGCCTCCTTGATTGCAGCCCAAGTGAGCTGCTTTGTTTCTGGGAGCATCGGATCACTGGTGAAAGTAAAGAACACTCCCACCTGGCGAAGCTGCTCTATATTGTGCTCCATTTCTCTTACGAAGCACACCAGGGCATCCTGTGTGTCGGTAAAACACTTTTTGAGTTGTGGTACCTCGTTCCAGGTCTTACCCATGAAACCCTTTTTGCAATAGCAATAATCGCAATTATTGGAGCAACCTGTATAAAAGTTGCACGCCCATTCGCTATACTCCCCAGCTTTGCCCTGAGGGTTATAGATAGCCTTTCCGTTGAAACCTTTTCTATTCATTGTTAGCCTCGCTTTCTATAATGTTTTGAATACGCTGTTTGATAAACCAGAAAAATTCTTTATCACGGTGTGAAACCGTGCTTTTGAAATGTGGGATCTTCTGCCAGGCTGGATTTGGTGCGTAATCCTCAAAAGAGAATACTGCCCACTTATCAGCCCAGAGGAGGTGCCAGATTGCTTTTAGCTTTCTCATAATCCTTTCAGCTCATCCTCAAACACCAGCCCACCATTGAGCACATGATCTATTGTTGCCTGGCTCATCTTCATAAGCTGATCAAATGTTGGTCTTACCCAATTCTTAACCTCGGAGATATTTGGAGCTGCTGGTGGTGCGTTTCGGCTGGTGATCTTGTGCATAGCTGCCTTACCACATTTCTCACATCCAATAATGAAAGGGGTAACGCCCTTATCTTTGTAGAGGGTTGCTGTAATGTAACCGCATTTCTCGCACACATAGCCGTTATACTCTCCTCTACCATCGTACATTTGAGCATCCTCTAAAGATGCTACAAGCTCATTGTACTTTCTCTTGATTGTTTCCTTTTCCATGTTCTTTTTGATTATATCCATTGCTTAATTTCGTTAATGTAGTATGGAGGTACCAAACCAGTGTACTCTCCTCTCTCCAGAGCTGCTATTTCTGCCTTAGTTTGCTCTATTTTCTTTTCCAGGTCTATCTGATTATCGTTAAATAGATCGCTTGCTACAGGGGTGTTTATGAGCTTCTGGAGCTTTGTTCTCCTGTGTCGGAGTAGGTTTTTGATTTTCTCCTGTACATACTCATCGCCCAGGGGTAAAGTTTGAGGGCAGATCGTAAGCTCCACCTTTCTCCTGGGGTGCTTAACTTTGATCCTGGCTGCCAGATACTCAAAGTACCATCGCCATTTTTCAAGCATATCTATTGAGATCTGCCCTCTATAGTAAACAACCCTATCAGCGTGGTACCCTTTGTACACGGTTATCTTAACGCAGATCCAACTGGGTTGTAGATTACTCATGGCTCTGGATCCTTGAAATGTAGATACCTATGCAAAGCCACTCAAATTCCAGGCTCTTGCTGTGTCGGTTGATATTGATTGCTGGGAGTATTGCCCAGAAACCGAAATCCAGATCTATATCTGTCTTGAAACTGATTCTTTTGCTTTTCATACTGATT
This sequence comes from Bacteroidales bacterium, assembly GCA_017630155.1. Classification (GTDB taxonomy): domain Bacteria; phylum Bacteroidota; class Bacteroidia; order Bacteroidales; family UBA932; genus CAAGNP01. Next base: position 24,545 of record JAGBVU010000009.1, on the reverse strand, counting down.
ACTTTTTTAGCTCCTCTGGGAACTCGTTAAACCTCCTTACTATCTCCTCACATAAAGCGTTTGAGCTGTCCTTATCGCCTGTGTGGATCTCTGCTATCACATAATTGCCTCCATCCGAAATACAAAGCTCTGCATCTATCTCATCAGGGTGGCACACTCTTTTGCCTCTGGCTGGCAAACAAACCAGCTTCATGTTCTTTGTGTCGTGGGTGGCTTTTAGATAGCTCCAGTTAATCTTTATTTCCATTATTGCACCTCCTCATCTTTACAAAGTACCACATCACCATCAATGTAATCACCAGGAAACAGAGCGTGGTGCTGGTGTGCAAGCTCTGTTGCAGCCTTGTTGGTGTCGTATCTATCCTTTCCATCCTCGTTTATCACCAGGATCTCACCATTACGGAGGTTTACGATCTCTATGTAGCCATCCACATACTCCTGTAGCTCCTCCAGTTTGAAATCGGTACCGTTCTTTGGCTGTATCTCTGTTCTGGTACCATCAGCCTTAATTAGTGTTGCCATACTTATATTTTTCCTCCTTTTACTAATCCGATAAAAACCATTGCTAAATCTTTATATTTGGAGATCCTATGATCTCCTGTTCGTATTGTATTGATAACATCACCAACTGTACTGAGGTTAGCACTTTTGCAAGTGTTAAGTGTTCGTAATGGTAATTCAAGCTGTTCAATCGGTATGTTATATAAATCGCTTTTCATATCTGTTAAAATTCAATGTTATATTTCTTTCCTTTGAGGGTTGGTCGCTTGCTCTCTACAAACTCGCAGATCTCATCTACTGTAAGAGGGAACAAAGGGCAGTATTTCATTCTGAGGGTACAGACAAACCTCCCATTGAGCATTACATCAAATACCAGAGTTTTCATTCCGTTTCCTGGCTTTGTGTACGCCCTGGATATATCCCTTTTCTGTCTGCCTGAGGTCTGCATATTTCGCCTGTTTTGCTGATTGAATCCTCCTGGGTTTTTCTCCTACCCATTCTGCCTGTACTCCCTGCTCTTTGAGAGCTTGCATTATTGCATCTTTGATAACTCCCATAGCTTACCCCTCCTCTTTTACTGGGTGAATAACTCTGAGCACTGCCAGGGTATCAGCATCTACTATCGCTATACGCTTATAGTATCTCTCACAAGCAACCTGGAAACCACCGCACCACTCTGTTTCTTTCTCGTACTGATCTATAGTGTCCTGTACTGCTCTATCCAGTTGATCCTGGAAAATACCTCTCTCAGCACCTATGCGAATCTGATCGCTCTTATCGTGCTGTAATACTCTGATTGAAATGTAATTTGTTGCCATATATCGGTGTTGCATTGTGGGAGGGTTGCCCCTCCCTGGTTAAACTTATTTTCGTGCCCACTCCTCAAAAGTCTGGTAGTAGCCTGTTCTGATAAAAAGCATATCTCCTGAGCCATCGCCCCACCAGTCGTTACAGTGTGAAATGAATCTGCCTATCTGGTTGTAGTGCTCTGGGCAGAGCTTCTTATAGATTGAGCGAAACATAGCTGAAACCTTACGCCCTGAGAAATTGCCAGCCAGCTTTGCATCATTGGTGCAATAGCCGAACATTGGCACCGTTTCAATTTCTCCGTTCTCTGTCAGAAACTCATAATCTGCATCGCCCCAGGATCCGTATCTGATAGTATCTTTGAGTAGCTGCTGCTGTTCTGCTGTGAGGACTGATACAATCTCCTCTACTTGTTGGATAGTTGCATTCATAATCGGTGTTGCTTATTTGGTTTTACTTAGAATCTCTACTAAAGCATCCTTATCAAGCTGCCAAAGGTTGTAGCCTTTCTGGATCTTGATACGGAGGTATGTTTCAATACCCAGCATCTGGATAGCCTTTTCTCTGAGTGTGGAAGCACTACAAACCTCTGCCTGTTCCAGGATGTAGATTGCAAGCTCGTTGATCTCGTTGTTAGCCTTGTCAAGCTCTTTGCCCAGGCGATCTGCCTGATTATAGAAGATGTGGAGTAGGTTGCTATCGTGGTGCTTTTTCCAATCAGCACAGAACTGATCTTTATCTACATTATCACCAGCTTGCATATAGATAGCGTTTACCTGGTTGAACTCCTGTTCTGTAAGGTTGATACCTGTTCTCTCAAAAAATTCTTTCTGTAACATAACCTGAAAATTTATAAGTGTTGCATTTCTTATGTGCGTCTATCAAACACAGTGCAAATGTAGTATGTTTTATTTAATATACCAAACATTTTACAGAGAAAAATTCCGTAAAAATTTACCAGGTGAATGTAAAACGCTGAAAATTAAATGATTTACTGAGTAAATTTTTTCTGTGTTTCTCAAACACATTACGGAAATTTTCTCTATTTTTGCAAGTGATATGAAAAGAAATGAAAAGAATGAATAAATCTGAAAATAAATAACCAGGCAGAAAACCCTTGTGGTGGTCTGTCTATAAACCGATTAAAAACATGAATAAAGAACTCTTTGAAAAAGTCAAAGCCAAGTGTAAGGACACTGGACTTTCGGAGAAGTACCTACAGGCGATAACCGAAAAAATGGGTGGTAGCGTGGAGGATGATTCTACCGATGAGGCAGCGATTGAAGAAACTGCAAACCTTATCGCTGATGTAGCGAAAGAAAGCCAGGGAGAGGCTTCCAGGTGGGCAAACAAGCAAAAGGGGAACCAGAAAAAGAAAAAGCAAGAGGTAGAGGATGAGGATGATGATCCTGATGAGGATGATGATCCAGACACTACCAAAGGCAAAAAGAAAACTGGTGCCTCTAAATCTGAAAGTGAGGAGCTGAAAGCGATCCGTAAGGAGCTGGAGGAACTGAAAGCTGAAAGAGCTAAGGGCAACCGTGCTAAGGAAATAGCGGATGCTATGGAAAAGCACAAGATTCCAGCGAAATTCCGTGATCGCCTGGCAAAGTCTATCTCCGATGAGGAGGATGTAGAGGATGCTGTAGCAGCTATCAAACAGGATTTCATTACAGATGGTCTTATGACTGAGGATTCAGAGGGAACAAAGGCAGCAAGTGAAAAGCAAGTTGAAGAGGCTGCTAATAGCTTGCTGGAGTCAATAACCGCTAAATAAAAGTAAACGCAATGAAAAGAAAAACTGCTTCGTTTACGGGTACACGCCCGATCTTTTCTGGTAGCCCCTCTATCGTGCCTGGCGGTTTCAACCTGGATGTAGCAAACCAGCACTTTGCTGTTGGTGATGTGATCCCTGCTGGAACACTGGCAATCGCAAATGAGGAAACCAGGAAAGTGCAGATCGTAAGGACTGCAACAGTTGTAGAGATCGATGCGGAGGACACTAAGAAAGTTACTCTCCGTGTTGATGAGTTCTTTGCTCCGTGTTTCGCTGTTGGTAACAAGGTGCTCAAAGCTGGTGCCATTTCTGGTACTTTCGCAGCAGCTCCTCAGATCACCAAGATTGAGAAAAACGGACAATCCTATGTGGTTACTTTGTCGGCTGCTATCTCTGGGCTGGCTGCTAACGACACTATCGTAGAGGTAGTGGATAACGGTGGCAACGCTGCTGAGATCGGCAAGGCTAACACTGTAACAATCCGTGATGAGGAGGTGAGCGAGTTTGAAACCTCTGTAGATGTAACTGCTGACACAATGCAATACGCTTTGTACGAAAGGCGTGTAGCTCCTATCCCTGCCAGCCAGAAAGACACTACAGGCTCATTCCTGGCAGCTAATCCTCATGTGAAACTCAGTAAATCACTCTAAAGCAAGGTAAACTATGAGATCAATTTTTTCAACTTTTAAGGGATTGCACAAGAACGGTGCTCCCCTGGATCTCCTGGCAACCTGGAGAAAAACATTTGATACGGCTTCTGAGAGGGAGGTAAACCTTTTCCAGAAGATGTACTGTGATGAGTGGTGTACTTACAACACACCTCAGATGTCATTGACTGCTGAGGCTATCGTGGGTAAGTATAATGTACGCTTCATGGCTACCCTCATTGGTGATGAATCACCTACACCTTTGAGGCGTTCAGATGGTTTTGATGTCTGGACTAAGGAGATCCCTCGTGTAGGTCATAAGTTCCCTATGATGGCTCGTGATTATCGTAAGCTCATGGAGGTTTACGAAAACCCACGCCTCACTGAGGAGCAAAAGGTTAAGCAGATTGAAAAGACACTTAAAGCTGATATGCAAGACGCATATCTCGGCTGTAAGGATGTTATGGACTTCATTCTGCTTATGGCTATGTCAAACAACGGTGTAGCTCAGTTTAAGCCAGCTATCAACAACCCTGGTGGTCGTGAGTATGAGGTGGATTATCAGATGCCAGAGGCTAACAAGCTCGTGGCTGCAAAAGTCTGGGAAAATAAAAACATCAATGTGGATGATGAGAATGCTCTGAATCCTATTTTGGTGCTTTCTCTGATTTGCTCTGATCTCCGTGCTCGTGGTATTGAGCCTGGAGAGATCCTTATGGATCAGAAGCTCTATATGTGGCTCCGTACCAATGCTCAGACACGCTTGCTTGTACATGGAAAGGATAAGAATGCAAAGACTGTTACAAAATCCCAGTTTGAGGATCTTTTGTCTGAGCACGAAATTCCTGCTATCACTGTGATTAGGCGTAGAATGGCTACCAATCCTGATGGTAAGCGTGCTATCGTTGAGCCGTGGAATGGCAACTATATCGCTATCAAGCCTGCTGGTAAGATCGCAGAGATCCAGCCAGCTATTGAGGATAGCGAGTTGATGGAGGAGGAGAATGTAGATTACATGAACGCTGGTAACGGTATTCGTATCGCTAAGTGGCGTACTGGTGAATCTACTGGTCAGGTTGCTGCTGAGTACACTCAGGGATCTGGTCGTTTGCTCCCTCTTATCACTGAGATCGGTGCTATCGTATGCTTCCAGGTGCGTGGCTTTGAGGAGAAAGAGGTTACTGCTGATAACGGCTACCTTACTAAGGCAGAGTTTGAGGCAAACGAAGCTCTTGCAACTGTGTAACCGATAAAACCTGTAAAGTATGAAACTGGAGGTAATTAAAAAGTTCAACGGCAAGGCTGAGGGCAAAGTGCTCCAGCCTGGCGATGTTGTAGTAACCACTGATATTGACAGGATCAACGCTCTTGTTAAGGGTGGTTATTGCAAGATCACCTCTTTGGAGGAGGCTGCTCCTGCTGGCGATGCTGGCAAAGTGGTAGCGTTCCAGGGTGAGGAGTTCGGTTTGGATGAGGTAAAAGCTGCTTTGGGTACTATCGGTGCTCCTGTGGCTGCTAACGCTGGTGTTAAGGGCGTTTCTAACGCTCTGGCTAAGCTCTCAGAGGAACAGGCTGCTAACCTCGTAAAAACCCTTAAAGAGGAGGAGTAAGCTATGGGAAACTTGACAAAATACGAAGCTATGATCGGAGAGCTGGAGCCATACACTCCCAGCCAGATTACGATCAAGAAAGCTCTGGCAGATGCTAATGTGGCTGATATGGATTCTGAGTACAACCCTCAGACCGACAAAGTAACTATCGCTAAAGCTGCTATCTGTGTTCTAAAGAAACTGATCGTGCTTACAAGTGATAGCCTGGGTAAATCCTCCCAGGGCTACAGCGTTGAAATGCTGAGGCAGCGTATTAAGGATCTTTGCAGTCAGAACGGCTTGGATGCTTCGCAGTTTGTTGAAATTCCCTCTGTAACAGATGGCTCTAATATGTGGTAGCTATGGGTAGGAACAACGGTACTTTCAACTACACTACTATTCAGGAATCCCAAAGGGATCCAGCAACAGGGTTTTACTCTGCTGCTGGTACCCCTGAATGGATCCCAGGGTGTGAGTGTCAGATAGAAAAGAGTATTCCAGCCAGGCAGATACTGGGAGAGGATGGGCAGATGCACGCCTACACTTACGATGTGTTTATACCAAAGCATTTCAAGGGTGAGCTGGTTGTGGGTGCCCAGATTCAAGTAGTTTCTGAGAATGGCGTTACGGATGAGTTCACTATCCAGGGCGTGGATGATCTTAACAGGAAATACATTGAGGTATGGGGGTAAAGCCGATGTTTGGTAATGGAGTGGTAGCTGCTCAGGTACAGGCGTTCCAGGAAAACCTGGAGAAAGCTATCCTGTTTCTCCTGAAATATCTGGGAGAGGAGCTTGCTAAGTATGCCAGAGATAACCACACCTACACCGATCAGACAGGCAACCTCACAAACTCTATAGGCTATGCGGTGGTGCGTAACAAAGAGATAGTTTACTATAGTGCGACAAACCAGCCAGGAATCGGTGCTGATTCTGCACTACAAACGGCTATGAAAATGGCTAATGAGTGTAGTTCTGCATTCTCCCTCATTATAGTAGCTGGAATGAGTTACGCTGCCTATGTGGAGGCTAAAGGGTATAATGTGATACTCCCTGCTGAGCTGAAAGCCAAAAAGGATTTTCCTGCTGCCATGAATAAGCTGATGGCGAAAGCGAAAGGTAAGGCAAATGAATTATTTGGAAATGTACTATGATGCTGACAACGGAGGAAATAGCAACCAGGGTTTACCAGATGCTCCAGGAGAGCGAGGTAAGCACAATGATCTCTGGTGTGATTGACTATGAGAGAAACGACTATACCAAAGAGGATGTTATCATAGTGCCCCACACCATAGATGGCGAGGGATCTGTACGATTCGGACAGATAAACATAAATATCCATGTGCCTGATATTCCTAAGCCGATGGGCAAAGGCAAATCTGTACACAGGATCAATTTTCCGAGGCTTATAGAGATCAGGGCAAAGGTTATAGAGGTACTGCAAAACCATTATGAGGTGGGCAAAGGCTACAACTGGAATGTAGGTAGGCTTAACCCTCCGATCAAGGAGCAAAACCACGATGAGCACTTTGTTTCCCTGGCTCTGGAGCTAACAGTAAGAAATAAGTAACAAACAATAAAAAAATTAAGACTATGCCAATTTTATCAACAATGGGTTTGAAAAAGATCTATGTGGCTGAGGCTCTTGCTGATGGTACTATGCCTGGCAATGGTGAGGCTTGGCTGGATCTTGGCGATGTGTACCAGGAAACCTGTACACTCAAAGATAGTGATCCTGAAACCACTACCCACAAGTCTGAAACCAGCAAGAAGAAGATCACTATGGTAGGTGAAACCGATACCACTGTAGAGCTTTCTTTGATGGATCCTGATCTTGAGCTGATGGCTCGTTACTTTGGTGGCGAGATTGACAACAAGGGTGGTGATGGCAAACGCAAGTGGAAGCGACCTAAGAAGCTCCCTTATAAGGAGTGGGCTTTGTGGATCATGCCAGAGGAGGGTTTGTTTATTGGTTGTCCTACAACCAGAATCATTCCTAAGTTTGAGATCAACTACAACTCTAAGGGAATCTGCCTTGTGCCGATGAAAATAGAGTTCCAGGCTGAGCTTGAAGCAGATGAGGGTATGGAAGATCCTACCAAAGCGTAACCAGCTATCCGATTAACCAGGAAAGCCTCCTATCCCTATACAGGTAGGGGGCTTTCTTTCAATTAGAAAGTATATGTCAGAGGAACAAAATAATAGAGATCTCACCAGAGAGGAGCAACTGGAGATAGAGGAGAAAGCGATCCAGGCTCTGTTAGATATGGGTGCCAAATTCTCAGTGCCCCTAAAGATTAACCCAGTAAATCCTCCTAAGAGGATCGTGTGGTGGAATAAGCATTTCCCTAACCATGTCAAGGTGTGGAGAGATCGCAGACTGCCTAAAAACTGGGATGTTTCCCTTTCTGAGGTACCAGATGCAAACCTGGGTAAGTTGGTAAAGGTGTATATGCGTAATTTCCATATCAAGCCTTTGTACCTGGGTACCATTGATGCCCTCAGGAAACTTTATATCCAGATTGAATATGATGAGCAAGCGATCCAGGATCAGCCGATCCAGGAGAGCAAAAAGCTCTTTAAGTATATACCTGTTATGGCAGAGATCGCTGCTGTTGCAGTCCTCAATAATCCAACCATAGCAAACCCTCTCGCAAAGGAGGTTAAGGAGCTGAAAGCATTTTTCATTGAACACCTTACTGTAGCTAAGTTGCAACGCCTGGCTGCTATCATAAGCCAGATGATGAATGCTGGGGGTTTTACCTCCTCTATCAGATCAATCAGGGAGATCGGAGTGAACACGAAACCGAAACAGAAAGAAAACGGAGCAGATCTGATAGAGTAATGGGGCTAAATAGCCCCTGGGGTAGTCGTGGAGAGCTATGCAAAAATTTTGGATGGACTTACGATTATCTGCTCTGGGGTATTTCCTGGCTGAATGTACAGCTTATGGTTGCGGATGCTGTCAGGATTAAGGATCTTGATACTGAGAACAACGGAGAATCAGGATCGGATGAGGCTGGAGGTGGTAAAGTTGAACACAGAGAGCTGAAAACAAAAGAAGATATTAAAAACTATATCAAAGGTTTAATTTAATATGGAAAATCTGAACGGTGCTTTAGGCTTCAAGGCTACCCTGGATATAGATGATTTCAATGTGTCAGCTCAGGCGATGGAGAGGCACATAAGGCAAGTTTCCACTACAACGGTGTCGGAAGCTGCCCAGATGGATCAATCTATCCAGCAGTTTGCTCAGAATGGAGCCAGATATATAGTTTCCTACCTGGTAGGTCAGGGAATGAGCAGCCTGTTACAGAGTATAGTGCAAACCAGAGGTGAGTTCCAGCAGTTGGAAATAGCTTTTGGCACTATGCTGAAAAGTGATTCCAAAGCAAAGCAGCTTATGGATGAGCTGGTGGTAACGGCTGCCAAAACTCCTTTTGATTTACAGGGTATCGCCAATTCTGCTAAGCAGATGATGGCTTACGGCTCCACTGTAGATAATGTGGTAGATGAGCTTGTGATGCTCGGTAATGTTGCCTCTGGTGTGGGTGCTCCTCTGGGAGAGATCGCCTACCTGTATGGTACACTGAGAACACAGGGCAGAGCCTATGCAATGGATATTAGGCAGTTTGCTGGTCGTGGTATTCCTATCTATGAGGAGCTTGCAAAGATCCTGAAAGTAAACAAGGATCAGGTGGCAGGGCTTGTTTCTGAGGGTAAGGTAGGTTTTGCTGAGGTAGAAAAGGTGTTCCAGAATCTCACCAGCTCTACAGGTATGTACTACAACCTAATGGAGAAACAATCAAAGTCGCTGCCTGGTATGATTGCTAACCTGGGTGATGCCTGGGATAGTGCTCTCAATAAGCTGGGTACCGACAATCAGGATCTGTTTGCTGATTCCATTTCTGGTGCTACATACCTCGTAGAACACTTTGAGGATGTACTGAGAATCGTTAAGGCGATTACTATTGCGTATGGTAGCTACAAAGCAGCTATCGTATTGAATACACTTGCTACTAAGGGCTACACAGGTGTTGCTCTCCTGGATAACACAGCACGCCAGGCTAAGATCGCTCTGATGAAGCTGGATGCCAATTTGACAGGTCAGACTGCAAGGCAGACACAGCTAATGACAGCAGCAGAGAAAGCTCACACTGCTGCCCTCCAGCAGAAGCTCACAGCAGAGGAGCACGCTAACCTGGTTAAGAAGCTCAGGATAGCAACCATTCAGCAGCTCCTAACAGCTCAACAGCAGGAATACCTATCTAACCTGAATCTCACTGCCTCCAGTGCAAATTATGAGGCGGTGGCTATGGGTGTGCTCACTGTAGAGCAAAGGGAGGCTCTGAGCAAAACAGATCTTTCGGCTAAGAGTGCGGTATATCGTGCTGCCCTGGCTCAGGAGGTGGCTGCCAAAACACAAAACCAGGCTGCTACACTCAATTCTATGCGTGCGGAGGTAAGTGCTGCTGCTGCCAAAGTGGAAGCTGCCAAACAGGGTGCTATCGCTTCAATGCAAGCAACCGAGGCTGCCAGATATGAGGTGTACTGGGCTAAGCAATCAGGACAGGCTCACCTGGTGGCTGCTGCTGAGAAAAAGCTGGAAGCTGCCCAGGATAACCAGGCTCTGGCTCGTAAGGCTGCCCTGGCTGCTCAAACCGATTTCTTTGCTAAGAAAAAGGCTCTGGAGGCTGCTGCTACCAGACAATCTACAGTAGCTACATCAGCAGACACAACAGCTAAGGCTGCTAATGCTGCTGGTACCTCAATTCTAACAGCGATCACCACAAAGGCTACTCTGGCTATGAAAGCTCTTTGGGCTTCAATGATGAGTAACCCTATCGGCTGGATCCTGGGGCTTGTTGGTGCCCTGGTAAGCGTTCTTACATTGTTTAGGAGCAAAGAGGAGGAGGCTACAGATGCAATGGGTGATTTCCAGGAAACAACCAGAAAAGAGATTGATAGCCTGGAGCTGCTTTTTGCCGTAATGCAAAATAGTGAGCGTGGTACCAAAACCCACAAGGATGCTATAGAGAAAGTGAATGCGATCTGTAAGGAGTATAACAAAACGCTCCTGGATGAGAATGCTACACTGGCAGAACAGAAAGCGAAATATGAGGAGCTTACTACAGCTATCCAGAACACCACAGCAGAAAAGATCAAGGCTAAGTACACAGAACAGGCTTTGCAAAAGGCTCAAAAAGCCCAAACTGATGCTCTTGAAGATCTGAAAGAAGCTGCTGAGGATGCTGAGTATTATTCACACACTGTGTACTCTCCAAGCGTAGGAGCATATTCTGTTTACAATGATAGCAAAAGTATTCAGGATGCGAGTGCTGCTGTATGGGATGCTGTGGAGGCTGAGGCGATACAATCGGCTAATGATCTGAAAGAACTTACAGGCGATGCCTACACCCAGGCATTCAATCAGGCTCTAAGTAGGATCACTGGGCTTGTACAGACTGCAACAGGGGCTACTGATAAAGAAATGAATGCTTTTAACAGCAGCCTGAAAACATATCTTACCGATGTCGTAAACTCCTCAAAGACTGCTCAGGATGAAATTAACAAGGTAAATCAGCAGCTATCGGCTTTCTTTGCCCCACAGGACACAACCCCTGTAACTCAGAGTGTAGATTATGTTTCTATGTCGTTTGAGGAGCTGGATAAAAAGGCAAAGGAAACCCAGACAGAGATAGATACTATCAACGCAAAGAAAGTCAAGGTAGATACCGACACAAGCAAGCTGACAGAGCTTTTATCACTGCTTGGGCAGATCAACACGGCTATAGATACAAAAACCTCCAACCTTAACACAGAGGCTGGTATCAATGCCAGAATAAAGCAGCTCAAGGATGAGCGTTCCAATGTGGAGATAAACAGTGCCAGATATAAGGAACTGACAAAGGATATTCAAACACTGGAGGGCAAGCTGCCAAAGACTACTGGAGGAGGTGGTGCAAACAATATCGCTAATGCCAGAAAGGAGCTTTCACAAAAACAGCTTGAAGCAGATCGAAAACTGGAGGAGGATCGTATAGCTGTGATGGATGAGGGCTATGCTAAGCGTAAAGCCACTTTAGACCTCCAGCATAAGCTCAACCTGGCTCAGATTGATAAGGAGGAGAAAGAGCTGGCAGAAGCCAGGAAAAAGGCAGGTAAGGGCGGTTTGTCTGCCACTGAGAAAGCTGGATTCCAGGAAAGGCGTAATCTGGAGGATCAGAGTTACGAAAAGGCGAACACCGATCTGTTTGATGAGGAGATTTCCTACAGGAAAGAGCAGTATCAGCTCTATTTCCGATGGGTTAAGGCTATGGGTGCAGATGTAGCTAACAAGCAGTTTGAGGATCTGCTGAAAGGCGGTGCTTCATACTCTCAGTGGATAGATCAGGAGATCGCTAAGCTGGAACAGAAAAAGGCTCAGGATCCAGGCTCTTTCTCTGCTGGCGATCAGGAAAATCTATTCTCTCTCAATATCCAGAGGGATGAGATCAACGGAGTACGCTCTGCTATGGATCTTTTCAATGAGAGCGTGAGCCAGTCTGTAGGACAGGCTGCAACGCTGGCAGCAAAGATTGAGGCGATTGCTAAGGCTAAGGATGATCTGGCGAATGGTAAGTTTAAGCTGGGTGCAGATGAAACCCTGGAGGCTCAGAATCAGCTTGACACAATGGAGCGTGAAGCCCAGCAGGAACTCAACCAGGCTGTACTCAATGACTTTAAGAGCTATGAGGAGAAAAAGAGCGAGATAGTAGCCAATTATGCTGCTATGAGGCTCACAGATGTAGCCCAGAATAATGCGGAGCTGCTGGCTCGTATTAACAAGGGTGAGGCTGATGCCCTCTCTGCTATCAATGCAGAACAGCTCCAGGCTTCAACCGACTGGAAAAACCTGTTCCAGAACTTGGATAGCCTCACTGCTGGAGAGATTCAGAAGCTGATAACCAGCATTGAGAATGCAATGGCGAGTGCTGATCTGAAACTATCTCCAGTGGATTATCAGGCTCTCATGGATAGCCTTAACAAGGCAAAGGAAAAGGTGGTAGAGCTTAATCCTTTCAGGGCTTTAGGCAGTGCCTTTGATAGCTATATCAAGGCTTGTAAGAAGCTGAAAAGAGCAGAACAGGATAACCTTTCACCTGAGCAGATAACAGCACTGGAGAAACAGGTTAAGACCTCTGCCCAGCAGATGACAGCCAGCATACAATCCATTAACCAGGTTGTAGGTGCTGTAGGTGATTCTATGGCTTCACTGGCTTCCAGCTTTGGAGCAGGAGATCTGGCTGATACCATAGGCGGTGTTACTGATGCACTGGCTGGAGCTGGAGAGACTGCAATGGGTGTGGGCAAAATCATGTCTGGTGATCTCATTGGTGGTATTACCTCTGTGATCGGTGGTATTACCTCTGTGATTACTGCTTTCAACAAAATGCACGATGCTCGTAAGGAGAAACAGATTAAGAAACTCCAGGAGCAAGTGGATCAGCTTGCAAGTGCTTACGATGATCTGGGCGATGCCATAGGTAGAGCCTACTCCACTGATAAGGCTTCAATGCTGGAGCAGCAGAATGAAAACCTGGAGCAGCAGAATGAGAAGATCAGACAGCAGATCCAGGCTGAAAAGGATAAGAAAGATACCGACTGGGATCGTATCAAGGAATGGGAGCAGCAAATAGCAGATAACGAAAAGCAGATCGCTGAGAACACCAAATACAATATCATTGATGCTATCAATGGTACCGATATTATGAGTGCGATTGATGATCTCTCTGCTGCCTATGCTGATGCCTGGGCTGCTGGAGAAACGGCTGCTGGTAAGTCTGCAAACTCAGTTAAGAATATGATCCGTACCGCTATCATTGAGCAGCTTAAAAACAAGCTGAAACCAGAAGTAGAAAAGTTTATGACTTACCTGGCTACAGCTATGGAGGATGGCGTTATTTCCGAGGCTGAGGAGCGTATGCTGGAGCAGATGGAGGAGGATATGGAGGAGATTTCTGATAATTACCTCTCCAAAAATGAGAAATGGATGCGTGATGATAAGGAGGAGGATAGCGAGGATCCGTTAACTGGAGCTGTACGCTCAATGAGTGAGGAAACAGGCGGTGCGATTGCTGGTAGAATGAACGCTATAGTAATCAACCAGAGCGATCAGACAGTGATAATGCGTAACCAGCTTATCTATCAGGCAGAGATCGCTGCCAACACCAGGGCTTCTGCCTCTGAATTGTCGGAGATCAAAGCGACTTTGAAAAGGATTGAAAACAAGGATAGCTCTTTGCTATCACAAGGAATCTCATAATATGGAACTGGTACAACAACTTAAACAGGATGGCATAGCGAAAGGGCTATGCCAGCCCTGGCAAAACAAGCTCAGGGATGGTGTGAGTATGAAACGCCTGGTGGATCTCTATGTGCGTGGTATTGATTTCTGCATAAAGAACGACTACCCCACACTGGACTTTATCAGGGAGAATTTCAAAGGCAAATGTGAGCCATACGGAGTATTTGTAGATGAGCAGGAGCTGGATCTGAGGAATGTGCCAGATGTTGTGCTCCAGGGGGACTGCAAAGGAACGCTCTCCTATAGCGGTTACTCTGTGTGTCGTGCTTACATACGCCACAATTCCGATGCAACTATCAAGGTGTACGGAAATGCTCACCTCACTGTAGATGTATTTGATAACGCAAACCTGGTGTTGGCTGTGGCTGGCACTAATGCCAGGGTATTAGTGAATAAGTACGGTGATGCCAGAGTAGAGTGCTCTGGTGTCGGTATCAAAGTAGTATTCAAAAACAAAAAAACTTATTGAGTATGATAGACAAAAATTTAATCTTATATCTGCCCTTTGATGATCCTGATGGCGATAAGGCGTATGATTATTCACAAAGTAGATCAGATGCCACGCTTTCTGAGGGTGCCAGCTTTTCAAGGGATGCCCAGCAGGGCAAATCTCTGGCTCTGAATGGTACAGGAGAGTGTATAACAGCTAAGAGCTTACCGCTAAGCTCTACATTTACGCTCACCATGTATGTTAAGCCCTCACACAAAAAGCTGGGCTGGCTCCTAAGTTTACCTGGTGTAGATCAGTACCTGGAGCAGTGGCTGGATGTGGTACCTGGAGAGTGGATTTTCCTGGCTTTTGTCAAGGTCGGAAAGGCATTCACTGTGTATCTCAACCATAACAAGGTGTACACTGGCGTAATGGCTGAGCAGCCTGTGGGATTCTCACTGAATGATCCTAACTTGGATGGATGTACAGCCCTCATTGATGAGGTGAAGCTATACAATGTGGAAAAGACTGCCAAAGAGATTTTCCAGATGCAAAAGGAATCGGATGTAGAATACTACATAGATGGCAGGAATTTCAAGGAGTTTGGCGTGTATGTTTCTGAAAGTGCTGGCTTGGTTGGTAGGCTTGCACGAAAGGAGGCTCTACAGGTTGAATGGGATAGCTACCACGGCACTGTGAGGGATAAGAAACGCCCACGCTATAAGGAGCGTACAATAGAGCTTGATTGCTTTATAGAGGCTTCCAGCAGATCTGCTTATGTGGAGTGGGTAAATCTGTTCTTTAGTCAGTTTGACAAAGAGGGAAACCACCGTTTGAAAGTGGAGTATTCTGGTACCACCAAACCGCTTGTGTACGAGGTGGAGCTGCTGGATGATGCGGATCCTCAGAAGCAGTGGGGTAAGTATGATCGTGATCTGATGGTGGGTAAGTTCAAGATCAAGCTGGTAGAGGATGAGCCAGTGAAAAAGGTGTTAAGGCATATCGGAACGACTGCAAACACAACAGCCCAGATCAAGGTAACAAGCTCTAAGCTGCTCAATATCTACTGGGGTGATGGTACCCACACCTACAATGTTTCTGGTACCGACAAAGAGGTTACGCACACTTATACTGAGGCTGGAGAGTATGACATAGTGATAACAGGCGTAATTGAGGATATAACCAGTTTATCTACTAACGCTATTGTTGTATGGGATCTTTTGAAATAATCAAACGAAACGGAGAGAAAGTACAACTACAAACCAGGGAGCCGTTTTGTGCCGTAAAATCTGCGGTGCAAAACACCTCCCTTATGGGTGATGATAATGTACAGCTCTCCTTTGTTTCCAGAGATCTTATTAACCTGGAAAAAGGGGATAAGATCCTGGTTTTCGGTGAGGAGTACACCCTGAGAACGAAAGCAGCCAGGGAAATGCTCTCTGAAACTCATTACACCTATGAGGCTACCTTTTACGGTGTGATGTATGAGCTTATGAAAAGCCTGTACCGAAACACTGATGCAAACGGAAAATCCACAAAGAGCACATTTGATCTCACCTACTCCATTCAGGACTTTATTAAGGTGCTTATCTACAATGTGGAGAGAGATTACCCTGGACTGTGGAAATTTGATGAGGCGAACTGCCCAGACACTGAGCCTATCACGCTCCAGTTTTCTAAGCAGAACTGCCTCCAGGTGCTCCAGACTTTGTGCAGCAAAGAGAATTTCAATCTGGAGTTTCGCATTACCCAGGCAAACGGTGTACGCACGATCCACATAGGTAAGTTTGGCTCTAAAGTGGTGCCTCCTGGTGGAAATGCTTTCTTTGAGTGGGGCAAAGGCAATGGACTTTATAAGCTCAAAGAGGAGAAAGTGGATGATAAGGCGATCATTACCAGGCTCTGGGTAGAGGGTGGAACAACCAATATCAGGAGTGGCTATAGGGGCTACTCTGAAAGGCTCCAGCTTCCATATCCTAAGAGGCTCAATAAAAAGGAGCACACCCTGGCAGATGGTACCGTAATTCCAGCAGAGAGTGAATATATCGGCATTGATGATGATGCTAAACGCTACTTTGAGGATGCAGAGCTGAGGGAAATGCTGGGCAGTGATGAGGATTCAAAGGAGTATGACAACATACACCCTACCAGAACTGGAGAGGTTACAGCTCTGGTGGATGGTGATGTAAACTCTTTCATAGATAATACGATGGATTTTGACCTTTGCGAAAAGGATGCTGAGGGAACAAAGTACCTTATCTCTGGGGTGACTGCAAAGATCAATTTCATTTCTGGTAAGCTGGCAGGACAGCAGTTTGAAATAGCTGCTGAGGGTGGCTATATCCATTCAGAAAAGAAATTCAAGCTGATTCCTTTTACTGATGAGAGAGGCTTAACCATTCCTACTACAGGCACAAATGAGGCATTCAGGATCTCTATAGGCGATAAGTACAAGATCACTGATATAAACCTCCCTGAGAGCTACGAACAGGCAGCAGAAGAAGATCTCTGGTATGCTGGCTATGATGATTTTCTCTATATGAAGCAAGCCAGGGCACAATACCAGCTCACACTGGATAGAAAGTATTTCGTGGATTCTCTGCCAGAGGATAGCGATACAACCGTATTCAAGGTGGGTGATTATGTGCCTGTACGAGATACCAGGTTTGGTATAGAAAAGAATATCAGGATCCAGAAAGTGAGCCGTAACCTCCTACTGGAACATGATTACGCCTTAACCCTCTCTGATGTTACGGCTATATCCGTGTACAGCCAGACCGTGGTAGATGTTATCAAGCACAACCAGATCATAGAGAATAACCGCCTGAGGGATCTTAACAAAGCCAGAAAGGGCTGGCGTACCACTGAGGAGCTGCGTAACATGGTGTATGATACCGATGGCTACTTTGATCCTGAGAACATACGCCCTAACTCCATTGATACCAATATGCTCACTGTAGGCTCAAAGAGCCAGCAGTTTGTACTCATTGATGTGGTGCTGGAGCCGAATGTTAGCGGACTGGGCAACCGCCTCAATGCTTCTGCTGGCGTGCTTGCACACCTCTCTGTAGAGGAGGATGGCGTAAGGCAGTGGAGCATGGGAGCCTCGGAGTTTACTATGGCAAATTCTGGAGGTTACTACCTGTTTGCTAAGTGCTCTAAGACTGGCGATAGTGGTGTTTGGCACCTGACACAGAAGCAGCTCAAATTTGAGCCTACGGATGATCCAAATAACTATTATTTCCAGGTCGGCATTCTCTCCTCTCTCTATGAGGATGGTTTCAGGGATTTTGTAACCACATACGGTTTCACCAGGATTAACGGAAACACTATCACCACAGGTAAGATCGTAACCTCGGATGGTGAGTGCTACCTGGATCTGGATGGTAACAAGTTCAGAATAGGCGATTCCAATAGTTGCATAGACTGGGGTGTTACTGCAAAGGGGCAGCTTACGCTGAAAAATGTTAGGTTGCTATCTCAGTCTGGCGATACCTCACACCTGGGCGTATATCGTGGTACCTATAACTCAAACTATGTATATTACCCTGGTGATGAGGTGGACTATACCAACGGAGGTGAAACCTGTACCTATCGCTATATCAATGCCAATCCAACGGCTGGCAATGCTCCTACAAACTCGGTGTACTGGGCTGTGATCGCTAAGGGTAGCAAGGGTGAAACAGGTAACTCGGTATTCTATACCTACAATGACAGCCAGAGCAAGCCAGCTACACCTACAGGCAGTGGCAATACAAATGGCTGGCACACTGAATCTACAGAGAGTGTGGTATGGATGAGTATTAAGACAGCCAAAACTATAGCTGATGGCACCTGGGGTACTCCTTTCCGTGTTAGAGGTGCTGATGGTACCAGTATCACTATCAAGGGTACAGTTACCAGCGTTTCCCAGCTCCCTGCCACAGGCAACGAGAATGGCGATGCTTACCTCTTGGATGGTTATCTGTATATCTGGACTGGTACAAGCTGGAGCAATGTGGGTAAGATCCAGGGAGAGGCTGGAAAGAGCAGCTATCTCCATAAGAAATACTCTGATGATGGCGGTAAGACTTTCACTGCTGGCAACGGAGAAACGCCTGGTAGATGGCTTGGTTTGTATGTGGATCAGATAGCCACAGATAGCGATGATCCAGCTAAGTACACCTGGAGCGACACAAAGGGAGAGCAAGGAATCCCTGGAGAGCCAGGAGAGGATGGTAGGACAACTTACCTCCATATCAAGTATTCCAATGATGGCGGTTTGTCGTTTACTGCTGGCAATGGTGAGGAGCCTGGTAGCTACATAGGACAATATACGGACTATGAGCAGATGGATAGCGATGATCCTACAAGGTACACCTGGGCAAAGATCAAAGGTGATTCAGGATCGGCTGGTACCGATGCTGCTGCTGGAGAATACTTTGAATACAGGTACGCTAAGAACGGATCTACTACTGAGCCTCCAGAACTGAATCAAACTGCAACGGAGCCTGCTGGATGGAGTACGGTAATGCCTACACCTGGTGAACTGGAATATGTCTGGTGCACTATGGCTAAGAAATCTGGCATAGTAGATAAGACACAGGTTTATGTGCCTATCACTATGGATGAGGTTTGGGATGAAGAAACTACTGCTGCTGACCTTTCAGGCAATGGCTATGATGCTATACTCGGAAAGAATGCCTCTTTTGTTGAAGATCACTGGAAAGATGGTTGGTATAGGGCTGCCTTGCAACTTACTGGAAACGGAGAGGCACGCATACCGTATGATTTGCCTTTCGGTGAGAGCTTCACTTTGTGCTTCTGGATCAAGACAGACCAGAGGCAGATTAAATGGATGTTCAACGGCTACAATGGTAGGGATTATGAGGAGAATAGCATAGATGTAACAGCTAACACCTGGCTACACCTGGCTTTCCGCTTCAATGATCGCACCGTATCTGTGTTCAAGAATGGAGTGCTGCTTCATTCGGCAAACCTGAGTGAGCACCCAGTGGGTTTCTCTCTGTATGATGATAATATGTTTGGATCCACCGTATTGTTTGATGATATAAGGATCCTGAACGGAGCTTTGCCGTTATCCGATATTACAAAGGTAATGAATGGCGATGCTGATTCTCTCATACAGAACTGGAGTAAACCTGTGAGGGTGAATCCGTATGATGGTAAGGATGGAAAGGCTGTAACGCTTGTAGATGTGGAGTATGCTATCAGCACCTCAAATACTACAGCACCTACCTCTGGATGGCAAACAACAGCTCCTGAATGGGAGGATAAAAAGTATATCTGGAGCCGTACCAAAATAACATATTCAGATGGTAGTACCAGCACAACTAAAGCTGCCTGTATCACTGGAGGTACTGGTGCAACTGGTGGTGATGGCGTTGGTGTATCTTCTATCGTGGAGCAATACTACCTATCTACCTCTGCTACCTCTTTGCTCGGTGGATCCTGGAGTACCACACGCCCTGAGTGGGAAGATAAAAAGTATATCTGGACACGCTCAATTATTACCTACACCAATGGTACCAGCTCAACCACAGCAGCGATCTGTGTAACTGGCTCAAAAGGTGATAAGGGAGATAAAGGCGATAAGGGAGATAAGGGCGATAAGGGAGATAGTCCAGCTCTTACTTTCCAGGGTACCTATGATAGTAGCAAAACCTACTACGGTACCTCTGCCCGTGTGGATGCAGTCAAGTACAACGGAGTGTACTATGTAGCTCGTGTGGATGCTGGTACTTTCTCTGGTAAGGTACCGACAAATACCACATACTGGAATACTTTTGGATCTCAGTTTGAGCAAGTGGCAACCCAGCTCCTTTTGGCTGAGGGTGCAAACATAGCTGGCTGGGTATTCAGGAACAACCGACTGGAGAGCCAGGATGGTAGTATCTATATGGATGGTGTGAATGGTTCTATCAGATTAAAGGGTACCATGCAGCTCTCAACAGGCTACACTGGTAATTTCTCTGATGTAAACCTATTCTATCTTCCAGCACAAACCTCTACTAAGTATATTTCGTTAGGACACGAGAAAGAGGATGTAGGTAAGGTGTGTAGGTTGTACAACAACTCTCCGTTTGGCGGTGCTTCTTATTATGTTTATGTTACTGCTTTTGGAATCACACAGAACTCCTCAGGAGGAACAACTACAGATGCTACCATAGGAGGCGATGCCACAAACTATTATGTTGTAATACCGCCTCAGTGTGCTGCTGAGTTTACCTGTTTTGAGCTACCAAAAACCTACAATAATAAAACCTACGATGTGGTAGCAAGGTGGGATGTTACTGGCAGATTCGGCTATCAGCAGTTTATGCAGTCCAACGCAATCGGCAGACACCCTATGATGATCGCAATGGGTACATTAAACGGAGGTACAAGCCCCTACCTGTCAGGTTACTGGTATAATGGTAAGAGCCTATCTACAATGATGAGCGTTACCAGATCAGGAGAGGGTTATTATACCCTCACAATGAAATCAGACTCTCTGCCCTCTGGCTATTTTGTCTTTGCGACTGGTATAGGAGATAACGAAATGAAGCCTACCATAGGAACAAAAACTACAACCTCATTCATTATCTATATCTCAGATGATTCCTCCAGAAATGATGGCTCATGCGTATTTATGATTATGGATCCTAACTGGTGGTATAAACTCTATTAGTTATGAAATGGATAACTGAAAGCAACCGATTAAAGCACTTTGGGTACGCTGTACCCTGTGCTTTTCTCCTGACAATTCTATTCGTGGCAGGGCTGGCTGCTGGAATGGAGTATAAGGATCGTGCCTGGGGCGGTAAGTGGGATTGGCTGGATCTCGCTGCTACTCTCCTGGGTGGATTGGTGGGGCAAATGCTCCAGTGTTTGGTGATATATTTTATATGGAAAGGAGGTGCTTAAACCAGGTGAACATAGGAACTATGGGCTTATTTAAGCCTGGTGAGCTTCTTTCTTTGCTTAAAAGTGTGTTTGTCAGACACAGATTTATTATATTTGCAGTTGATTTACTAAGTAAACATTTAATTCAATACCAATATGGGATTATTACTTGGAAGTGGCAACACTAAGCCACAGTACCCTTACGATATGTGGTATGGGGTACAAGGTGATTTCACAAGCACCGATTACAAGCTCACCAGAGTAGGTAATTTGGACTTGCACCGTACACTGCCTATTCAGGCAAAGCTCAGGCGATTTGTGGAAAACACAGATGGCTCAGTTAAGTATTATCTACACCAGAACGACAGCCGTAAAAAGGATGGTGGAGCTGCTGCCAAACTTGACACAACGGATGGTAATGTTATGCTGGAGGTACCAGAAATGTATTTCCGTTTGGAGATCTCTGGCACTAAGTGGATCTATGCGATCTCTGAGTACCCTCTGCCTGGCTTTATCAAGCTGGAGCGTAAAACTATTGCTCCGTGGTTTTCAACTATTGACCTCACAAACAGCGTGGCTGTATCAGGCTGTTTCCTTACCTGGGATGGTAATGAGATTGCCAGGGATGCTAACGGCTATGTTATCTACACTGCCAACGCTGCCCAGTTCAGGGGTGGAGCTGGTAGCTCGGATGCCTCTAAGGATGGCACCTATAACTCTCAGCTCGGAATGGGGCGTACCTCTATCAGTAAGGCTGGTGTAAGACCGTACTGCAAGAACGGCACACACCACGGAGCCTATAGAGCCTACAACACTATCGCCTGGCTCCAGAGGATTGAGTATGCTTCACTCCATTGCCAGGACACATACACTGAAACACTCACAGCAGATGGTTTCCACCAGGGAGGACTTGGTGCTGGCTGTAGCGTGAATGGCGATCAGTGGAATACCTGGGGTGGTTACAAGCCTTTCGTGCCTGGTGGCGTTACTGCTGTTCTGGGTAACAACACTGGTAAGGTTTCCTACACGATCAAGGGCTGGACTGGTGGCGATAAGGTAGTACAGGTTACATCGTACAGAGGCTTTGAGGTGCCTTTTGAATATCTCTGGATGCTTGCTGATGATGTGCTTATCTATCACTCTCCAGATTCAGCAGAAGCCAGGAGTACAGCGTATGTGTGTGAGGATCCAACTAAGTTCACCTCTCACTCAGATAGTGCTACAACCGTGCCTGATGGATATGTAGCTATCACAAATCTGCCTCGCTCCTCAGAGTATATCAAAACTTTTGGTATATCCACAAAGGGCTACTCGTTCCCAGATGCTATAGGTGGAAGCTCCAACAAGGGTGGATGTGATTATTTCTATCACCCTGGAACAACAGCCTCTGGCTGGTATGGTGCCCTCCTGTCTGCTACTGCGACTACTGGTGCGGGTGCGGGTTTCGGTTGTCTGTATACGAATGATCGCTCCTCGTATGCGAATGCGCACATTGGGTTCCGCTTGTGCCGTAATTAAACGGACTGCAAAACTCAATGCACGGAGCAACGAAAAAATGTGTTGATTGAAATTCTTTGAAATAATGGGTTGTGGTGTTCAGGGGTGCCCTCCTGTCTGCTAATGCGAATAATGGTGCGAATGCGGGTTTCGGTTATCTGAATACGAATAATCGCTCCTCGAATGCGAATGCGAACATTGGGTTCCGCTTTTACCGTGGTTTTCCTTACAATAAGATATAGACTGTTGAACACCACAACCTTACCACACAGGGGCTATCGGTACGCTGGTAGCTGGTAAAATAATATAAGTTAGATCGGTGTGAGTAAGGTAATTGAAAGCTCCGTTTTAGACCAACGGCACATTATGAGTGGAAAGTATTGCACATATCAGGACATAACAGGTATATATTCTGATTACGATGATTGCGGTTATTACATAGGAGATACAGGCAAATTCTATGATTCACCAGGCAAGAAAGTAAAGAATATCTATCACCTGTTATACAGTAATGAAAATCTGTGTAAGGCTCAATACAACGCTCAGAAAGGCAAAGGTGATCGCACTGAAATAAGGAAATTCAATGAGAATCTTCTGGAGAATCTGGATGATCTCTACTGGATGCTCAGGAATGAAACTTATACACCTGGAGAGTACAGGGTAAAGGTGATTAAAGATCCTAAGGAAAGGGTGATTATAATAGCTCCTTTCTATCCTGATAGGATTGTTCACCACTGTATTATCAATGTGATGGGGCGATACTGGACTAACCTGTTTATCGGAAACACATACGCCTGTATCAAGGGGCGTGGTATTCACAAATGTATGGAGGATGTGCATACTGCTCTGATAACGGATAGGAAAGGAACACGCTACTGCCTAAAGATAGACATAAGAAAGTTCTATGACAATGTAGATCACTCGGCACTGAAAAAGATCATACGCTATGGCATAGCTGATGAGCAACTGCTGAGGCTGTTGGATAAGATTATAGATAGTAACGGTAAAGAAAAGGGTTTGCCTATCGGAAACTTTACCAGTCAATACCTGGCTAACCTCTACCTGGCATATTTTGATCACTGGGTTAAGGAGGAACTGAGTAAGATTGTGATGGCAAAGTATGGGGTTAAGTTCTACTATTTCCGATATATGGATGATATGGTGATGCTATGCGAAAGCAAGGAGGCACTGCATTTTATCCTGGATATGATGGGGCTTTACCTGGCTGCTGAGCTGAAAGTGGAGATAAAACCGAACTGGCAGATCTTCCCTGTTGATGCTCGTAGTATTGATTATGTAGGTTTTGTGCAAAATCACTATGGGATCCTGCTGAGGAAAGGTATTCTAAAGCGATTCTATATAAAGCTCAAAAAGGTACAGAAACAATATGAGATCAACGATGAAACAGCGATTAAACACCTCTTTCCATCTGAATATGGCTGGATAATCAGATGCTCGGAGGAACATAGTAAATTCATATTTAATAATTGTATAAACAATGGAAAGAAATGCTTTGACTACAGGGCTGTTGGCTAAGGAAACGCCAGCCGTTATTGATAATCTGAACAACGGACAGGGTACATTCCTGTACAACCACAACATTACCACAGTGCTTGTTAAGGAGGATGAGCACGGAGGTATTGAGATCGTAACCGATGAGAAAGAGGCTACTGGCACTATGGTACAGTATGACAGCCTCAGAGTAGAGTACCCAAAGACTGCTGATAACATTTTCGGCACGCTGCTCACTGCAAAATACCCAGCTAAGACTGAGAGCAAGCTGGTGAACGAGTACCAGAGTGCAGAGCTTGGTTTGCTCCCAGAGGATGCAAAGATCCCTTATCAGGAGTTCCTGAAAGATCGCCTGGCTATCCGTGCTATGGTGGATGCCGATTGTGAAACCTATAACATTCCAACGGATCTATGATTGAGGATTTTGTAGAAGAAAATGAAACCTCCAACGATCTGTTTGATTGTGAGTACACCTCTGTAGATGCTGTTATCAATGAGGTAACAGTGTTTACAGGGTGGACTGAGCGACAAACGGAGAATGGGCTAAGAACACT
>JAGBVU010000008.1 GCA_017630155.1 Bacteroidales bacterium | reverse complement strand
GAGACCCCAGCCGAATCTACACTGTGTGTAACGCAATCGCCGCCATTTGGGCTGACCTGCCAGACTGGCGATTCGGACAGCTGATGTACAATTTCCAGGCGTACATGATGCGCGAAAAGGGCGTTGACATTTTCTATCTGGAAGAGAATGAGTTGGTAGGCCACCTGCGCGAGTATGTCGACCAGTTCAAGCTTTGAGCTGGTCGCCGCCGGCCGTGGCGACCAGTTTTTCTCCTTCTGACCGGGCCACCAAAAAATTTGTCGAAAATTTGTGCAAATTTACCACTTGCTTTTTATCCCAATACCTGCTATAATAAACAATGTCAGGAGGCACTGAGGCGATGCTGAGTGAAGCTGGTCGACAAAACTTCTTCAAAAAAAGTTTTGAAAAACCCTTGACAAAGCCACCAAGATGTGATACAATGACAATGTCAAGAGGGCAAGGGAAACCCAAAGGTTAAGCTGTGGCAGCCAATGCAGCGAAAGGGTTCAAATCCCACAGAGGACGCTCTGAAAAAAAAGTTTCCCAAACCCCTTGACAAACTCCCCAAGGTGTGATACAATAAGGACATAAAGAGAAGCCACCTCTTAAAAAGCAGAAAGGGATTGATACTATGACTAAGATGACTAATGTTAAGGCTCTGGAGTTTGTTCTGACCAACTGCGCTGACCTGCCCTCTGAGGTTACTGAGAAGCTGAATGCCATGAAGACCAGCTTCGAGAAGAAGTCCTCTGCTGAGCGCAAGCCCACTCCCACCCAGCAGGAGAACATGGGTCACAAGCAGGAGATTCTGAACCTGCTGGCTGATGGCAACCAGTACACCATTACTGACATCATGAAGGGTGTTCCTGCCCTGTCTGAGCTGTCCAACCAGCGAGTGAGCGCCATTGTGCGCCAGCTGACCCTGTCTGGTGAGGTTGTGCGAGTTGAGGACAAGCGCAAGGCTTACTTCAAGCTGGCTGACTGATTCCCCAAGGGGAAGGGGCAACCCTTCCCCAGCCCCCTCGGGCAAAAAAAAGTTTCAAAAAAGGGTTGACAAATAACCCAAACTGTGGTACTATAATCATGTCGAAAGGGCAAGCCCCTCTAAAAAGAAAGGAATTGATACTATGATGAACTCTTACCTCGAATCCGCCAAGAACCTGAATGACCTGACCAATCGCATGGGTGTTCTGACCAAGCTGTGTGCTCTGACCCCTGGCGCTGAGTTTTACGCCTCTGATCTGGGTCTGTCTGGACAGACCATGAACTCCCTGAGCATGCATGGGATTGTCACTTATGTGATGGGCAAGGAAAAGGTCGAATTCATTCCTGCTGACCACCATGGCGAACTGTACAGGAAGGTTGAGGTCAACTGCTGGACTGTGGCTGACAAGTTCCTGACTGACCACTTCCGCAGTTACTGCGGCAGTATGGCGGCTCTGTACTCTGCGCAGATGCTGGCTCTGTAAGAGGGGGACTCCCCCTCTTTCGCCCCGGGCGAAAAAAAGTTTCAAAAACCCCTTGACAAGTTGCCCACCCTCTGCTATAATATAATCAATCCAAGAGCGAAAGGAACTGATTCTATGGAAACTGTAATGATCAAGCGCACTCAGACCTGCCCCAAGTGTGGCAAGTCCCACTCTGTAATGGTCCCCTTCTCTGAATACTGGGCATGGGAATGCGGCGCGCCCATGGAACAGGCTCTGAAGTCTCTGACCTACTGCGAACTGAAGCAGATCGCCACCAAGGTTTGCCCTGATTGCCAAAAAGAAATTTTAGGTTATCAGTAAAAAACCCTTGACAACCTGACCCACCTATGTTATAATAAGTACATCAAGAGCGAAAGGAAATGATCTGATGAATTACAATGTGATCGCCCACTATGAAGATGCTACCATTACCTGCGAGACCAATGACATCCATGTTGCCCTGACCTTCCTGCTGGAGCATGGTGGCACTCAGATCGAAGTGATTGATGGATTCACTGGTGAGATCCTGTGTGCGCAGAATTGTGAAGATCCCATTCTGCAGGATGCCTTTGGACTAACCCTGTTGGGCTTCCTGATGGAGCAGGCATGGGGTGCTGTTGTCGAAGCGCTGGGTGAGGGGGAGTGACCCCCTTTTCCCGCCCGGGCGCAAAAAATTTCAAAAAGGGTATTGACAAATCATCCAAGAGGGTGTATAATAGTCTTACAAACAAAGGAGGCGACCCCCATGCGAGACCTGATTCTGAAAGCCCTTGCCCAATATCCCAATGGCCTGCGCCAGCGCATGATTGCGAGTGAGGTTGGCTGTTGGACTGCGACCCCTGAATTGCGCCAGACCCTTGATGCTTTGACTAGTGAGGGCATTCTGTCCAGACGCTACCACAGCGACCCTGCCAACATGGAATATTATTTTATTTGGAAAATCGCTTGACAAGCGAAGCCAAGTGTGCTATAATAAAGACACTCCAAGAGGAAAGGAATTGATACTATGAAGAAGTTTGATAGTTTTGTTGAGGTTCGCTGCCCCTTCTGTGGCAATGTCACCCTGCTCTCTGTTGTCGAGGAAGACTTCCAGAAGTGGCAGGAAGGTGCCCTGATTCAGGACGCCATGCCCTACATGGACAGGGAGAGTCGAGAAACCCTGATCTCTGGCATCTGCATCGAATG
>JAGBVU010000007.1 GCA_017630155.1 Bacteroidales bacterium | reverse complement strand
ATACAAAAGAGAGGTGTCCACCACAAAGGCGACCCCTCCCGAGACCAAATATCTTCCCAGCTGGACAAATATGTTGCCACTGGGGTTTTTCAATATTTTATCAAATAAATTTCCCGACACTATTTTTTGAAGAGTTTGGACTTCATAAGCCCCCATTTGCAAAGCCTGTACACTATCGAGACCCTAAGGACACCCAATCCGTACACAGAACTTCTCCACAGGTTGATCGATGAAGCGTCGTCAAAATATTTGGTTGGGCAGGTAACCTCCCCTATCTCATACCCTTTATAGAAAATCTGCGCCGCCATCTCATTGTCGAGGATAAAATCATCATTGCAGGCATTATAATCTATGGAGCGGAGCACCTCAGCAGAAAAGGCCCTATATCCGGTATGATACTCTGACAGCTTTTGATTTATCAGTATATTCTGGGTCAGAGTAAGTACCCTGTTTGCAATATACTTTATGAGGGGCATCCCCCCCTTTCTCGCCCCCTTACCCAATATTCTGGAGGCAAATACCACAGGATAAACATCATTGGCTATGATATAGGCCATTGACTCGATCAGTTTAGGGGTATACTGATAATCGGGATGGACCATAATGACAATGTCCGCACCCAATTCCAAGGCCCTATTGTAGCAGGTCTTCTGATTTCCTCCGTACCCCTTGTTCCTCTCATGCACGAGGACCTCCCTTATACCGAGCTCCTTGGCTTTCTGCACTGTATCATCCCTGCTGAAGTCATCTGTAAGGATCACCTCATCGACGACATCCATCGGAATCTCCCTGTATGTCTGCTCAAGGGTCTTCTCCGCATTGTATGCGGGCATCACCACCACTATCTTCTTTCCGTGTATCATCTTTGTGCAGCAGCCTCTACAGCTTTGAATACCCTTATGAAGTTTTTACCCCAGAAACACTCTATCTCCTCATCGGTATACCCTCTGCGGAGCATCTCCTTTGTGAGCTCCTTCATCTTAGACATATTTTCGAATCCGGGCACACCTGCACCTCCGTCAAAATCTGTACCGATGCCGATATACTCTTTCCCAAGAAAATTTTTCACATAATCCACATGGTCGATTATATTGGCCACTGACAACTCCTTCTTAGGCTTGTGCGACAAGAAATAACGCCCTGCAGGGAGGCCGATATAGCCATCTTTGGCCGCTATCTTGAGCATCTCCGGATCTGTTAGATTTCGAGGAATTGCCTTATAGTTATATACACCTGAATGGGATGCCACGATTGGAGCTTTGCTGAGTTTGATACAATCGTACAGAGTAGTTCTCGAACAGTGCGACAAATCGACTATCATACCCAGACGGTTCATCTCCTTTACCACCTCAACACCAAATGGAGAGAGTCCGCCCCACTCATCTTTCGATCCGTTGGCAGAATCACAGACATCATTGTCACCGAAGTGGCACAATGTTATGAGCCTGATGCCGAGATTGTAGAACATTTCCACATTCTTTATATCCTTACCAAGCATATAACCATTTTCCAAAGACAAAAGAACAGCCCTTTTACCTGCTGCCTTGATCCTCAACAAATCATCAGCACTATATGCAATCTCCACATAATCGCTGTAATTCTTCTCAACAAACTCCTTGAAAAGGGTCAACTCCCTCACACCATACTCCACTGCCAATTGGAGAGAATCCTCCGAACGGCCGGCCTGACCCATATAGATGGCGAAAACACTGGCATCAAGCCCCCCTTCCACCATCATTGGGAAAGAGACTTGCCCTTTCTCTACAGAGTAATCCTCATAATCGGGATGACAGGCAAAGATGGCATAATCATTGTGAGTATCAATAGTGAAAAACACCTTGTGCAGAGAGTCTGCTTTTGCTGCAATAGCAGCTTCATCCTGTCCAAAAACTGAAACAGAGATGAACAACAATACTAATGGTAAAATCTTTTTCATAAGACAAAAATAACTACTTTTCTTTACCTTTGTCCCAATTATGAAGAAAATTTATCTTATAATCATCACCATCGGGATAATCTTCCTCACCCCCTCCGGAGCGCACGGACAGCAGAAAGATGACTATATGTTTTATTCAATAGAGGGGAAAGACACTGTATATCATGCAGACATAGCTCCGGCATACAAGAAATATGTTGAAAGGGTAAAAAGACAAAAGGGGAAAGAGTGGAGAAAATACTACAGAACAGTACACAATTTTGCCAAAACATACCCGTATGCACTGGTAGCGAAAGAGAAAAAGGATGAGGCTGACCACTATCTGGCATCCCACAAACTCACAAAAGGGGAAAAAGAGAAGTATCTCAAACAATATGAAAAGGAGCTCTTCGAGACATTTGAAAAGCCACTCCGCAACCTCACTTTTACCCAAGGGAGAATTCTTTTAAGACTCATAGACAGGGAACTCGGTCTGACATCTTTCTATATTATAAGGGACTACCGCGGAAAAGCGGCGGCAGGATTCTGGCAAGGGATAGCCAAAATATTCGGGGCTGATCTCAAAACGCCCTATGACAGATTCGGACAGGATAAAGATCTGGAAGAACTGGTGCAGATGTACCATAAAGGGGAATTCGGCTACCTGTATGTCTCCATATTCGGGAAGCATCCACCAAGACCAGCAGTTTCACCAAAGAACGACTTCAGACAACTTCATATCGACTGAAGGTGAGTTGCTCTCCATCATAAAGGGCATACTCACACCCGTTCACCCAATCACCAAGTACAATCATATCTCCACCGGAAGGGAGCTCCATCCTAACAGGTGTATGGAAGTGACCGAATATGAAGTGGTCCACCTTCTCAGGAAACGAGGAAGCATATTTGTATATAGGCTCATCTTCCCCCCTGAAGATATACTGCGACTTTTTGCCGCCACTGGCCAGACGGGAGTGCTTGGACCAGTTATAGCCCAGACTGAAAGCGATTCTCGGGTGGAGCGAACTGAAAAGGGCCTGAATAACCCTATTGTTGAAAATCCACCTTATAATCCTGAAACCGAGAGGGGTGTAACCCAGACCGTCACCATGCCCCAGACAAAAGGTCTGACCCTCTATATCCACCACATAGGGCTGCTGCAGAACCTTGATTCCCAACTCTTTCTCAAAATAGCCATAAGCCCATATATCGTGGTTTCCCCTGAAAAAATATATATCTATCCCCTTGTCACGAAGTTCAGCCAACTTCCCGAGGACACGTGTATGCCCTCTGGGGATAACATACTTGTACTCGTACCAGAAATCAAAAATATCCCCAAGCAGATAGAGCGCCCTGGTATTTTCGGGCAGGGAGTTGAGAAATCCCATAAACCTCTTCTCCACCTGTGAAGCATCTGAAGCACGGAGCCCCAGATGGACATCTGAGACGAAATAGTACAAGTTCTTTAACATACAGACAATACGATAGAGAGGATACCTGCTGCAGCACAGTAGATGGCAAAGTATACCAGCTTGGCCTTTCTCACAATATTAATCATCCACTTGCAAGCCAGAAAGCCCGATATGAACGCGGCCAGAAAACCTGCTGCAAGGGGACCGGCCGAGATACCCGAAGCACCTGCCGCAAATTCACCACCTATAAGCTCAAGGAAAGCTTCACCCAATATCGGAACAAGGACCATAAGGAAAGAGAACTGTGCCATGGCACTCTTCTTTACACCACATATCAGACCTGTAGCAATGGTGGTTCCTGAACGGGAAAGACCGGGAAGAACCGCTATCGACTGGGCAATACCGATGATAATCGCCTCCTTGTACCCCACCTCTTTTCCAATCTCCTTACCATCACCTGCCAACTTCTCCCTCTTGCGTGTCATATAATCACTAAAAGAGAGGAGACACGCCGTAACAATGAGCATAATACCCACCACGAGTGCACCGGAACCGAAAATCTGCTCCACATAATCTTTAAAGAAAACACCCACGATAAGGATTGGAATCATAGAGACACCTATCTTCAGGAGATAATCTGTCTGGGCATTGTACTTAAACTTGAAAAAACCTTTGATAAGATCCCATATGGTTTTTCTGAATACCACTATGGTACTCAGGACTGTAGCCGCATGTACAGCCACTTCGAAACTCAAATTGCTGGAATCAATCCCAAAAATCTCCTTTGCAAGGGTAAGGTGACCGCTGCTACTTACCGGAAGGAACTCTGTCAATCCCTGAAGAATCCCCAAAATTATCGCTTCTAACCAACTCATCATTTACGTGGTCTTTTCATTATTGCATAACCTACAAACACAAAACCTGCCACAATAACAATAGGGGCAATCACAAGCCTTCTGAAGTTGAACATCTCATAATTGAAGACATCAGGATTTTCCGACCCTCCGCCGGAGAGGAGGACATATCCCAAAATCAAGATCCCCAACCCTATGAGGATCAATGCAATATTTTTCTTGGGAAGAGCAAACTTATCCATATTATTTTTCTATCAAATATACAACTCATCATTAGTCAGTGAGATCAGGCGTCTGACTACAAAAATGGTACTGAGCAGACAGATCAGAATACCGGTAAGAATCACCCCCAGAAGAACTATCCCCAGAACTTTCATATCAAAAAGGAGGAACATCTGGTTGAACTCATTTCTCACTATATACAGCACCCCGATTAGGGCAAGTACCGCTATCGAGGATGAAATTATGCCCTGAAAGAAAGCCTGTCCGGCGAAAGGTCTGCATATGAACCCCTTGGTGGCCCCTACCAGTCTCATTGTATGTATTGTAAATCGCTTTGAATACACATTTAGGCGGACTGTATTGTTTATCAGGACAAACGATATGAACATAAGAAGCAGAATAAAGACACCAAGTACCAGACCTATCTTCTCAAGATTTGCATTGAGAAGATCCACCAGTGACTCCTGATACACCACCTCTGCTACCATAGGATCCATCTGGAGCTCCCTCTGGATCATAGCCAGACTATCCTTTGAGAAGAACTCAGCATTGACCTGGATATCGAGCGACACGGGTATCGGATTGGATTCGAAAACGCTCAAAAAATCCTCACCAAGAAGCTCCTTCATCTCCTTCACCCCCTGCTCCTTTGAGACGATGTCTACAGCCTTCACATACCTCTTTTTCAGAAACTCTTTTGCCACGGCACCGGCCTCTACCTCAGACACTTCCACATTCATTATGGCCGAGACCGCAATGTTCTCCTTAAAAAAATCGGAAACCCCTTTGGCATTGGCGGCAACAATCCCCGCAATACCCACTAAAAAGAGGACAAGGCTTATACTTACAACCGAAGATAAGTATGAGTGAATCAGCCTTCTAAACAGAATATTACTCTCTTTTTTTCCCATGAGAACAAATTATGGAATGTCAAAGATAATTAAAACAAATTATCTAAAAAATTTTTCGTATCTTTGTACGGCATAATGAGTATTAACTAAACCTAGTCAAAAAATGAAAGAACCCAAAAGAGTCTTATTCGTGAATTCTGAGATATATCCTTATCTTCCAGAATCCGAGATATCACTTATCGGCAGATATCTTCCGCAAGGAATCCAAGAGAGCGGGAAAGAGATTCGTTCTTTTATGCCACGTTATGGCTGCATAAATGAAAGACGCAATCAGTTGCACGAAGTGATCAGATTGTCAGGAATGAACATTGTCGTGAACGACATTGACAGACCTCTTGTTATCAAGGTTTCATCTATCTCTGCAGCCAGAATGCAGGTTTACTTCATCGACAACGAGGATTACTTCCACAGGAAATTCATCTATACTGACGGTGACGGGAAACTTTTCGAAGACAATGACGAAAGGGCAGCATTTTTTGCAAGGGGCATTCTCGAGACAGTGAAGAAATTGCGTTGGAAACCCGACGTTATCCACTGTCAGGGATGGATATCATATGTCCTCCCACTATATCTCAAGAAAGCGTACTCAGATGACCCTATTTTCTCTGACAGCAAAGTTGTCCTCACCCTGCACAATGAGCACCTTGACCAGACCTTCAGCGAGAACATGAAGGACAAGATCATTATGCATGGTGTCTCACCAAAAGACATAGAAGTTCTTGACACCCCAAATGGCATAAATCTTGCAAAACTTGCGATTCAGTATGCTGATGGAGTTGTCTATGGCGAGGAGAATGTTCACTCAGAATTGACAAAATTCACTTCAGAACTCGGCTTGCCTACACTTCCATATGAGAAGTTTGACCAGACAAACAGTGAAAGCGTACAGAGATTCAACCAATTTTACGACCAATTTATTACAAACAAAGAGTAGCGGCGATGTCGAATAAGAAATCCCTTGTATTTTTAGCTTTATTATCGACCCTTTTCATCTGCACTTCGTGCGTCAAAACAGATAAAACCTTAGGCAGCCAGTTTGTATCCGACAGCTTCATACTGAAACTGGACACAGCTATGTTTGATGTCCCTGTCACCAATATGGCCCTGGACAGTATCCAAGGGTACAACACCTCATACATGATGATAGGTTACCTCAACGACGAGACATTCGGATACACCTCGTGCGGATTTGCCACCAACATAGTACCATTCACAGACTCGACATACCTGGGAATCAACCCGGAGCTTGTCTCAGTATATATCTACCTCAATATAGACTCTACTGCAGTAATCAGAGAAGACCAGAGGTCTGCCCCGCAGAACTTCTCAGTACACAAGCTCACGTCTACACTTGACACCATAAAAATGTACAACACCTCCATCTCTACCAGTGATTATGAGGCAGAGCCCATCAGTGTAGGCTCACCAGTCTTCTTCGGTGATGACTCATTGAAAATCTACCTCTCAAAAGAGTTCGGATACGAACTGCTTGCCACATCGGTAGCAGAATACGATAGCGTGGATCTGTTTATGGAGAGAATTAAAGGAGTATATTTCACTACTGACACACCGGAAGTAGAGACAGGCGGAGGAAGGATGAACTACATATCCATCGGAGGTTCTACCATCTACGTGAAGTATCTCCTTACCGACCCGCAGAGGGGCTTCTATAAAAAGGATACTACACAGACCTTTGCATTGGGTCACGCTCACTCCATCAACACTGCAAAGACCTCATCAAAGGCGCTGACCAATCCAAATATAGCAGACAAGCTCTATATTGACTCATATGATGGTATCAAACCACACATCAAAGGGAGCGATCTTAAGCAGATACTCAACACCTGGATAAGCAAAAACGGATTCTCAAAAGAGGATGTTCTCATCTCAAGAGCTGCACTTGTATTCCCATATGAGTTCGATTCTGAGGATTACAACAAATACACTAATCTGTATCCTCAGCAGATATATCCATGCAAGCTTAGCAACGACGACTACCTTGAATATATCTCACCCCTACCAGAAATATACAACAACGCTCAGGTAGGGCAAATTAACAGATCACAATCCAACTACACCTGTGAGATAACAAACTATATTCAGGATCTTATCAAAAACGATGAGGTAACCGAGAAGGATGATCTCTTCGTATGTCCTATCCTTTCATATGAGACAGCATCAGATATGGGTGCCTCATACTATCTCTATTATGGATTCTACGGAGGAGGTGGACAGACATACTTCGGTATGGATAACCAGAACTACAGACAAGGTATCCTCAACGGTAGCGGACACCCAAACAGAAGGCCAACACTTGAGCTGACCTATTCAATCCTCAATAGAGAGGGTCTTGCAAAATAAGAAATCAGATTTTCTTTAATACGATACATGAGTTTTGGCCACCAAAGCCAAAGGCATTGCTTATGGCCACATTGACCTCCCTTTTCTGAGCCTTATTGAGGGTTAGGTTCAGATTGTAGTCAATCTCCGGATCCTCGTTTTCAAAATTTATGGTAGGAGGTATAATTCCTGAGTTGATGGCGTGTATGCAGGCTAGGGCCTCCACAGAACCGGAAGCACCAAGAAGATGGCCATGCATAGATTTGGTAGAGCTTATATTCAGTTTATAAGCATGCTCTCCGAAAACACTCTTGATAGCCTTCAATTCCACCACATCACCAAGAGGGGTAGAGGTTCCATGTGCATTGATGTAGTCAACATCCTCTGGGGACAAGCCAGCGTCTTCAAGGGCCAGAACCATTGCCCTTGCAGCCCCATCACCTTCGGGATGAGGTGCTGTCACATGATAAGCATCGGTAGTCACACCAGCACCTGCAAATTCGGCATAGATTTTTGCACCTCTGGCCACAGCATGCTCATACTCCTCAAGAATCAAAATACCTGACCCCTCTCCCATAACAAAACCATCCCTTTGGGCATCAAACGGCCTTGACGCCTTGGTCATATTTTCATTATTAACAGAGAGGGCCTTGGCAGAATTGAATCCACCTATGGCAGAGACTGAGATTGGGGCTTCTGAGCCACCAGAAATGACTATATCTGCTTTACCCAGTCTTATAAGATTGAATGCATCCATCAATGCATGTGCAGATGATGCGCAAGCTGAGGATGTGGCATATCCAGGACCAGTAAAGCCATATTTAAGTGAAATCCAGCCCGATGCTATATTGGCAATAACCTTTAAAATATAATAGGGACTAAAGCGCGGAGTACCATCCCCTGCGCTAAAGTCCCTTAACTCATCGCCAAAAGTCTCGATTCCACCGATACCTGTACCAAGTACAACTCCTACTCTCGACTTATCAACAGATTCAAGATCCAGACTGGAATCTTTTATCGCCTCATCTGTCGCTATAAGGGCAAACTGCGAATATCTGTCCAGTTTTCTGTACTCTTTCCTGTCAAGTCCGAAGTTGCCGGGATGATACCCTTTTACCTGGCAGGCAAATTTGGTTTTAAAAAGAGTAGTGTCAAAAATATCTATCGGACCCGCTCCACTTACCCCCTTGTCCAAATTTGAGAAGAACTCTCCAATATTGTTTCCAAGAGGATTTATAGTACCAATCCCAGATATTACTACCCTTCTGAGAGACATTTCAACTATTTAAGTTTCTCCTCAATATACTTCACTGCATCACCTACAGTAGAAATTTCTTCTGCTGCATCATCAGGAATAGTAATATTGAAAGCTTTCTCAAATTCCATAATTAGTTCAACTGTATCTAGAGAATCAGCACCTAGATCATTAGTAAAGCTGGCGGTATTAGTAACTTCGCTCTCATCAACACCTAGTTTGTCAACGATAATAGCTTTAACTTTTGAAGCAATTTCTGCCATGGTTTAAAATTTTAGTTAGTTATTAATTAGTACAAATTCGTTGCAAAGTAAGTAAAATTTTTCTAAAAATGAAAATTTACTCCTCAGAAGCGAACATAGGATCCCAAGGTGGAAGCATAGTTGGCTTCTGTTTCATCAGTTCCAGAATATTTTGTGGCACATATTTTTTATCCACAACCACCCTGAACATATACTCATCAAACCACTCGTCAGTCATTATTAGATGCCCCTTGTAGCCTGTCATACCCCATGAGTTTTCCACCATCCATTTCTTAGGATTGCCGTTCTCATCCAAGTCTACAGCCATAAGAGTCATCGCGTGAGATGATCCGCTCGAACCGGTAAGGATCCTCTCCCTCTTGTCCATACCAAATTCTGTACCCATCAACGAGCCATAATCGTAATAGTTCACATCGAGGATACCCTTCTCCCTGTTGTAGAATTTGCCCACATCACAAGAGAAATACATCATAGTGCTGTCTTTTATCGAAGCAATGGCCATCTTCTTGATCTCCTCAATAGGGAGGTTCACATATACCCAGTTTGCACCATCATACTGGTGACGGTCATATTCGATCTCATACACTTTGTAGAATTCACGGGTAGGGTCATTCATAAACAGCACATAGCTACCTTTCAGATCCTTGCCCACATACTCGTCATAGAACGATTTTGGGGTATATTTTTTGGTACTTACAGGTTTGCCGGCTGCATCATACATAGTCCACTCGAACTCTGTAGGGGGTTCACCAAGATTGAGCACCAAAAATCTGTAGATAAAGCTGAGCATCTCCACCTTGCGTGCCTCAAGTTTTTTGGCATCATTCTTCATTTCTCTGAGTTCCAGACCAAACTCTTTGAGTTTCAGATTCAGAAGATTTGACATACGTGAAGTATTGTTGCTTGAATATGTCTCAGGCATTACCTCTGCAGGGACAAGACCATATTTGGTAATGATATCAGAGACACCTGTAAACTGACCACCATCACCAAGGGCATGTTTGAAAAGCCAATCAACCTTTCTGTCATCTGCAGGGAGCGATTTGGTATCAATGATCCCCTGAAGGAAAAGGTTTGATTTCTCCAGCTGATCCCAGAAGAAACTGTAGTTCTGCGAGAACTGGAAAGGGCCAAGATTATATTTTTTAATCATTTCAGCCCTGAGGACATTCATACCTGTAAACAACCAGCATCTGCCACTTGACTCCTGGTCGGTGATCCCCTTTGAAGGGACCTTGTGTGAGAAATATGTATCAATATTGGCCTGGCTCTCCAGGTTGACTGCCAATTTATTGATATCGTTCCTGCTTATCGCATTGCGGAGCGCAACCTCTTCGGGTGTCCCTTTGTAGCCCTCTTTTATCTTTTTCAAAGCCTCATCAGAGATTCCACCCTGCGCCATAGCAGAGATACCCACTGCCAGCGCCATTAGTGTTGTAAATACTTTTTTCATATATGATTGGATTATATTCTACACAAATTTATAAAATTTTCCCAATATAGGATGCCAGGGCTTGTGGTATATCCATCCCCCCTATGAGGGATGCTGTTCTGAAACCGGCATTGCCATTCACCTCGCACACCATAAATTCAGGCCATACCCCACCGCCAAAAAGGATATCGACACCTGCAAATTCAAGCCCCAACGCCTCTGCTGCCTCAATAGCGAGTTTGGCTGCCCCTTCCGGAAGATCGACCGCCAGTGCATCTCCTCCCTGAGCAAAATTTGACTTGAAACTGTTTCTATTGCTCCGCAATGTATGTCCTACCACCCTGCCACCTATAACCCACACCCTCAGATCCCTGCCACAACTGGTGGAGACAAACTCCTGGAAGAGGGGCTCTGCCCCGGGCAACAGTTCCGCTGCAGCTTCGCAAAGGGACCTGGCTGAAATATACTCCTGCT
Organism: Bacteroidales bacterium; assembly: GCA_017630155.1. GTDB lineage: Bacteria > Bacteroidota > Bacteroidia > Bacteroidales > UBA932 > CAAGNP01. The sequence goes on along the minus strand of JAGBVU010000007.1, from coordinate 49,500 downwards.
GATTAGTGAGAAGGTACACCTCCTCCCCTTTTGACCCCATAGAGAGTTTCATAACCACAGGTTCACCGTGGAAATGTTCCACAAGGGTACTCCATGATGGATATTGCCCATCGTAGACCACTGTTCTTGGGGTAGGGATCCCACACTTGAGCAACTCGCGGGCAGTAGCAATCTTATCCCTGCACAACTCCATTGAACGGGTGGTATTGAACACCCTTATCCCCAGGGATTCAAACCAGGCAGAGAGCCCCAGATTATACCCGCGCATCACCACTGCATCTGGGAGTGGCATTGACTCCAGACCATCCACCCTCATCTGGCTATCCCAGAAGAGAAACTCCACCTCCATCCCAAATTTCAGAAAACTCTCACGGAACCACCCGAAGGCGTTGGACCCCTTTGGGGAGGTGTCGGGATATAAAAACCAGATTTTTTTCATCATATAAAATGCTAACTTTGCACTATGGAATCGATTGAACGCAGAAAAATTGTTTTGGACAAACTCAACGAGTGGGGCTTTGACTACAAAATGTATGAGCACCCCCCACTCCCTACAATAGAACTCGCATTGGATTATTGGACCGCCTGCTGCAAAGAGGAGGATGCACTCCACTGCAAAAATCTATTTTTCAGGAACCATAAAGGGAACAAGCACTATCTTGTAATTTTCGAATGCCACAAGACGCTCCCCATACACGACCTGGAGAAGGTTCTTCACCAGGGGAAACTCTCATTCGCATCACCTGAGAGGATGGAGAGATGCCTTGGGACAACCCCAGGATCGGTCTCACTTTTCGGCCTGATCAATGATCCGGAGAAAAAGGTCAAACTTTTCCTGGACAAAGACCTTATGGAGGCTGGGCATATAAGTTTCCACCCCAATGACAATACAGCCACCTGTGTCATCCCCAACTCAGACCTTCGCCGCTTCCTGGAACTATGGGGAGGTGAATACGAATTGCTTGACCTGGACAATATATCCTAAGGCTACTTCAGGTGCTTTTTAAGCCCTTCGGCCATCCTCAAAAAGCCGAGGTCGGTCAGGTGTGCCCCATCTACAGAGTGCTCATCATCAGCACCGACAAGACCTTTTGCCGGGATATATTTTACATTTTTATACCCCTCCTTGCGGAGTCTTTTGTACAAATCGTACCACAATTGGTTCTTCTCGACAAGATCCTTGGCAGTTCTCTGATTCACGTGCCTGTCTGTAAACCCTATATTCTCCACCATATAAATGGTCACCTCAGGACGCTCCTTGGCCAAAGTGGACATAAAATGGTACGAAGAGTCTTTAATAATCTGCTGGGTGCAGTTGGGGAGACAGTCTATGACATATTTCTGAGCATCTACCCTCTTTATAGCTTCAAGCATTGACCTGTCCATACGGGCATTGCCGCTGAATCCAAGATTTATCGCCTCACAATCAAACCAGCGGCCGAGGATACTGCTATATGCCATACCGGGACGCGATGCACACCCTCCCTGGGTTATGCTTGTCCCATAAAAGACTATCGGTTTACCGCTATTGAAGGTTTCTAGCTTGGGGGCAGAGAGTGTGGCGGTAGAATCGACCCCTATTGCCAGTTTCTCCACACCATCATAAAGTGGCAGGTATGCCAGATACTCCCTTTCACTTCCGTCTCCGTTCTTAAAGAAGAGATTTCTGGACTCTTTGCCATTTGGCTGCGCTGTCCCCACGTGTCTCCACTCTCCATCCACAAGGGTATAAAGGTCAATGCCCCTGATACCTGTACCGGGCATATGGTTCATCTTGAAATTGTTGAGAAGTGTCCACTGGACACCCATCGCCTTCGCATCAGAAGAGAACCTTATGGCAATACCGGCAGAATTGAGTCCAAGATCCCACAGATCCTTACGTGTCTGTCCCTTCAAATCTGCTGGGATACGGGAATAGGTCATTTCTGTATTGCTAAAACCCTGATTGATGAGGGTTGCAAACTCCGCAACATCGGTATACACCAATTCGGAAGATTTCTGGGCAAATGATGTAAACACCACGGCAAACATCACAAAAACTGATAGCAAACCTTTCTTTGTCATATATGTCAATATTATTGTATTTCTCTCCACTCTATATCTATACCTTTGCGCTCCATCCCGCGGAACCAGGTCATCTGCCTCTTGGCAAACTGATGGATGGCTATTCTCAACTTGTCAACCATCTCCTCATAGGTCATCTCTCCAGTCAGATATAGGGTCACAAACTTGTACTCCAAACCATAATAGAGAAGATTTTCAGCAGGAATTCCTCTATCCAGAAGACCCTTCACCTCCTCTACCATCCCCTCCCTGAGCCTCGCCTCCAGACGGGCGTCGATACGGGCATTACGAACCTCCCGCGAAACAGAGACACCGACATATTTTACCTCAGACGGGTCAAATGGGAGTGTAATATCGGGAGAGACGAAATCGGGATGCTCATCCTGATAGATAGCTATCTCCAGAGCCCTTATAAGCCTCTGCTTCGTGTCGTAGTCAGTACTGTTGTGAAGGTGTTTGTATGTGGCGAGCTTCGCCACAAGGGTGGCCATATCCTCTTTCTCCAGCTCTGCACGGAGCACTGGATTTTGAGGGACGTCCTGAAGCTTGTAGTCTCTGGTAGCAGCCTCTATATAGAGTCCCGATCCACCGCAAAGGATGGGAAATTTGCCACGGCTGACCACATCATTGTACGCCTTGATAAAGTCCTTTCTGTATCTGAAGATATCATACTTCTCACCGGCATCAAGAATATCTATAAGGTGATATGGGATCTCCTCATAGTCACCAAGATCCTTACCTGTTCCGATATCCATCCCCCTATAGACCTGACGTGAATCTGCAGAGAGGATCTCTCCATTCATCTGACGGGCAAGCTGGACAGCATATTTTGTTTTTCCGGAAGCCGTGGGGCCAAGTACACAAAGCAGTTTCATACTACAAATATACTATAATAATCAATAAAAAATCCTGCAGTCAAATGAATGGCTGCAGGATAAATTTCAGTTCTTATATCTTCTAGAACAGGTATCCGGTATTGATATAGAATGCACCGTTGCCGTCCTGTTTGTTGAAAGGCTTGCCATATTCAAAAGCCACGATGAAGTTCTGGTTCATAATGAAGCGGAGACCGGCACCCACTGTAGCGTGGAGGTCATCGAAATGCTTCTTGCCATAAGTAGTGCTTTGTGCCATATAATCATCGTACTCTTTCTTTGCAGCCATATACAAGGCAGGTGTACTGAAATCTGTCACCTCTTTCTTGAATGACATATCATAAGGTCTTACGGCTATAGCACCGTCAGAGAATGCTGTCAACGAGAAGGCGATATTCTGCTTGAAGAGCTGGAAGTCTACGAATTTCCATCTTAACTCTGCGTTATAGAATGCCACATCGAGAGCCTGTACCCTGTTACGCATCATACCACGGACAGTTCTGTATCCACCCATACCATCTCTGTCGTATGATGAGCCGAACATAGAGAAGAATGGGAGTGAATAGAACGGTGCACTCTCACCCATAGTACCCTGATAGTTCAGTCTGTATGCCAGTGTGAGCTTCTTCATCACAATAGGAACATAGTGTCTGAAAGTAAAGCTGTATCTGTAGTAAGGATTTGTTGTCCCAAGCCACTTGGGTGCAAGAATAGCGTGACCCTCAATCCATAAACCCTTGTTTGGAGAGTTCTCCACATCGCGGGTATCGTACATAAGACCAAGCTTGATACCGCTGTTGATACCTCCGCCATCCTCCTCATCAGAGATGATACCCCAAGAGCGATACTGCTCATAAAGAGTAGGCATCTCATCGGGAAACATCTTCAGAGAATCTTTACCTTTATTCACTTTTGCACGGTCTATAGCTCCCTGTCTGAACCAGTTAAAGAAATAACCGGCCTCCCAGTAGAGTTTGTCTTTGATTATCTCACCTGTAAAGTCTGCCTTGGCTATAAGGTGTGTACGTGAAGTCTTGTAGTATGGGCTGTACAAATAGCTTTCAGGGTCATTTTTACCCTGAGCCACCTTCTCGTGATCATAGTAAGACTGGTAACCATTGAAACCGTAGAAGTCAAGCGCCTTATCGTTGATAAGGACTACTCCGGGTGAAAATCTCACACCTGGAATAAGGCTCTTGGAGTCAAAAGTGAGGACATAGAGTTGCGAACCCTTGGTAAAGAATGATGCCTCAATATACCACTGCGAGTATGGGTTTGGATATGTAGCTCCATCCCCGAAGTCATATATATTCAGTAGGGCACCCGCCTGAAACCCCTTGTCAGCATCAAATGCCACCACAGGGAGAGGGCCTAAGTTTATACCTTTTTTTACAATCTCATTCTTCTCTTGTGCCGTAAGTGAGAGGGCAACCAATAGAGAAAAGAGAGCTAACAATATTTTTTTCATAGGAGATTTTATTGATTAAGCAATAGGTTTTCTTCTGAAGATTGATGATATGGTCAGACCTGATACGATATGCCATACACCCCACCATGCTGTAACAAGGAGCATACCTCCATACACATGGTGCCAAATCTCTGGAGGGAAAATCACAGGGTTGAAAAGGAGGACAAGACCAAGACCTGAGTTCTGAATACCCACCTCGATGGTAAGTGATCTTCTGTCTATAGTAGGTCTTTTGAATAGAGTGGCACCACCATAGCCTAGTCCAAGTGCACAAGCATTATGAATAAGGACTATAAAGAATACATATATGATATTATCAATAAATATCTGGAAGTTCTGCGCAAATGCTATTATAACCATTCCAAAGAATACCACAATAGATAGGGTCTGGAGGGGCTTGGTAATCTTCTCTGTAGCCTTAGGGAAATATTTTGCAAAGAGCATACCCAGTACAATAGGAATACCCAGCAGGATAAGTACCTGACCGAACATTGGAAGGAATGGTATCACAAGTTCTGGAACATCACCGGAAATACTAACTGTACGATAGTACAAATTACCCCAGATAAAGAAGTTGAGAGGGGTAGTGAATGTTGCGAAAGCTGAAGTAACTGCTGTCATGCTGATTGACAACTCTACATTACCCTTTGCAAAAGAGGACATAAAATTTGAAATATTGCCTCCTGGGCAAGATGCCACCAGAATCATACCCAAGGCGATCATAGGGGTAATCCAGTTATTCATCAGAATAGCCAGAAGAGTGGTGAGAGCAGGGAGTCCTACCCATTGGAGAATCAAGCCCACTACGAGTGACTTTGGCTTTTTGAACACCTCTTTAAACATATCCACCTTGATGCCCAAAGCGACACCAAACATAATGAATGCCAAAAGGATATTTACGATAGTTGTTCCACCTTGACCGAAATTTATGGTGAGGTCACTAAGGCTTTCTAGTTGTTCTTTCATATTGATTCTGTTTTATTTTACATATTGGTTATAGGTTTTCCTCAACTCTTTCACCATACGTCGCATCTTTCCGTTGTATGTGAACTTAACATCAGATATCATAATTCTGAGGAGTCTGTAAGCATCCTGCGATATGATTGGTGCAGGTATAGAGAGGAGCCATGCTGCCAATGCCCACTCCCAAGGGAGGAGACAGAATGCCAATATAGCGTAAATGATCATAAGGAGAGGCCAAAGGAGCAATGTGGCCACGAACCTTACAGAGTTATGGAAAGCTTTATCCTTGAACTTTGTCAAAAGGAGTTCTGTGATGCCGGTAAGGGGGAGTGTCACTATCCCTGCCGGTATGGTATATGGCAATGTAACAAGGAAAATTATATTTTTCAAAAGGTTTGAATAGAGAGGTTTTTTAACCACAGCCGACGAGAGGCTGATCTGAGCTTTCTCCCTCTTATCGTGGAACTTGCTGGCTAAAGAGAGGAGTTTCTCCGCCCCCTCAGGGTTCTGTTCCCTCAACTCTGTTATATCCTGGACAATAGCCTTGTTGCAAGCATAACGGGTAGTGAGGCTCCTCCTCTTCTCAGAGGGGTGCTCCTTGGCATACCTCTTGGCATACTGGTTGTTCATTACGGCACATAGCTCATATGTGGCATCGTAATGCTCATCATCCGGGATATATACTATCATCTCCTTCATCCTCTGTGCCAAAATCTCTTTCATCTCATTCATCACTACAGGAACAGGGGTGTCACCGCGTGAAGCCATAAACTCCTTCACATTTATCGGATCGCCTACCTGTGCCAAGACAGTAGATCTGAATCTGAAGAAATTACCATACTCGATACCGAAAGGGACAATATATAGAGGAGTTCCTTCTGGAAGAAGTTCCTGAGTCTGCAAGGCAATTCTGAAAATACCTTTTCCAAGGGGAAGCAGGGAGTGCATTGCCCTGTGTGTTCCCTCAGGGAGAATACAGAAAGGGACGTGGTCCAGAAGAACATCTATAGATTTCTGTATTATCTCATCATTTTTCTTCACCTCTGATACACCATCACGAATCCTCATAATGGGCATAATCTTCAGGAAGGTGAATATTTTTTTCAGAATTGGGATTTTAAAGAGGTCTGCCCTTGCCACAAACACTGTTGGAGCCTTCTGTCTGCTCAAAACTACCAGAGCATCCATAAGGGCGTTAGTGTGGTTAGGGGCTATAATTACAGCACCATCAGTGGGTATTTTCTCCAGTCCGATGTACTTAATCTCTTTATAAGAATGTTTAATCAGGAAATCTACATAGTGCTTTAGGAAACTGTACAGACCATCAGCATCCTGTATTTTTTTCTCTCTCTTATTTTTTTTCGCCATAAAATAAGACGGGTTTAGGTTACGGTTTAAACCGCAAAGGTAAAAGGTTTTACTATTTATCCAAAGCAAAGGAGAGCAAATATTGGCTCTCCTGCTTAAGATATATTTGTATTATTCTCTAATCGCCTTGATACCAGGAAGTTCTATTCCCTCAAGATATTCAAGCATAGCACCACCTCCGGTAGATACATAGCTCACTTTATCAGAATAGCCCATCTGGGTTACAGCAGCCACTGAGTCGCCACCACCTACAAGGGTGAATGCCCCTTTCTCTGAGGTTACTTTTGCAAGGATCTCAGCGATGTAGTTGGTACCTTTAGCAAAGTTAGGCATCTCAAATACACCTACAGGGCCGTTCCAAAGGATAGTTTTTGAGTTCATTAGAACCTCCTCCCACACAGCAAGTGTTGCAGGGGCAGCATCCATACCTTCCCAGCCATCTGGAATCTCAAAGTTGTTTACAATCTGAGTGTTTGCATCGTTAGAGAAATCATCTGCTATTACCACCTCTTTAGAGAAGTAGAGTTTGACACCTTTCTCTTCAGCTTTCTTGATGATGTTAAGGGCAAGTTCCATCTGGTCGTCCTCGCAAAGTGAACGTCCGATCTTTCCTCCCTGAGCTTTAACGAAAGTGTAAACCATACCGCCACCGATAATCATATTGTCGCATGCGTCAAACAGGTGCTCGATGATACCGATCTTAGAAGAAACTTTTGCACCTCCAACGATAGCTGTTACAGGGTGCTCAGCGCCGTGAAGAACTTTGTCAATAGCTTTGATCTCGCCCTCCATGATGTAACCGAACATCTTGTCGTTAGGGAAATATTTGGCGATAAGTGCAGTAGAGGCGTGAGCCCTGTGTGCAGTACCAAATGCGTCGTTGATATAGCAGTCAGCGTATGAAGCCAGCACCTTTGTAAACTCTTTCTGGCTCTCTTTTACAGCTGCTTTGGCTGCTTTCTTCTCCTCATCGGTAGCATCTTCTGCCAAACCTCTTGGTTTGCCCTCCTCTTCTGCGTAGAAGCGTAGGTTTTCAAGAAGAAGCACTTCACCTGGTTTAAGGGCAGCTGCCTGCTCCTGAGCTTTCTGGCAATCTTCAGCGAATTGAAGTTTTACACCAAGAAGCTCTTCTACTCTATAGATGATATGTTTAAGTGAAAATTTGTCTGTAGGACCTTTTGGACGACCAAGGTGTGACATAATGATTAGTGAACCACCGCCTGCCAAAACTTTCTTCAAAGTAGGGATAGCTGCGCGGATACGTGTGTCGTCTGTAATTTGGAATTTGTCATTCAATGGAACATTGAAATCAACCCTTACGATAGCTTTCTTTCCATTAAAATTGTAGTCACTAATGTTTTGCATCTTTATATAAATTTTGTTTTACTCTTTATTCGGTGCAAAAGTACTAAAAAAGTGCCAAAAATACCCTATCTTTGGAGTCAGTTTTTTGATTATGATACTACAAGCACCATCTCCTTCGTGGAAGGACTACGAATTGATAGACTCGGGCAACTTTGAGAAGCTTGAGCGTTTCGGGCAGTTCATACTTGCCCGTCCAGAACCTAAAGCACTATGGGACAAGGCATTGAGTGAAAAAGAGTGGACCGCCAGAGCACACACCCGCTTCACCACCGGAGCCGGTTTCGGTAAAGCCGGAAAAGAGGATAGCGGCACCTGGACAATGCTCAAAAAAATGCCGGAACAATGGCTGATAAACTACAATGGGCCCTCTTCGTTCAAACTCAGACTGGGACTCACATCATTCAAGCACGTGGGTGTTTTCCCCGAACAGGCACCGAACTGGGACTATATATCGGCACAAGTCAAAAGGCTGAAAGGGGAAATGGAGAACACACCCAAGGTTCTCAACCTATTCGCCTATACTGGGGCAGCATCGCTCGCCGCCAAATGTGCCGGTGCAGATGTAACTCACCTCGATTCTGTAAGACAGGTGGTAACCTGGGCTAGGGGCAACATGGAATTCTCCAAACTTGACAATATCCGCTGGGTAGTGGAAGATGCCCTAAAATTCGTAAAGAGGGAGGCCAAAAGGGGCAATACCTACAATGGTCTGATCCTTGACCCACCCGCATATGGTCATGGTCCCGACGGAGAGAAATGGAAACTTGACGAGTGCCTTTACGAACTCCTTCAGGGGTGCAGCAAGATACTCGCACCTGAGCACAGCTTTATGGTGCTCAACCTCTACTCAAACGGCTACTCTGCAATGCTTGCCGACACACTTGTAAAATGTGCTGTGGGGGACAATGGGAAAAGGAGCTCGGGCGAACTGATGCTCAACGACAATTTCGGAAGATCACTCCCACTAAGTGTTTTCACCAGATTAGAACGTTAACTCTATGAATCTACTCTCAATAATTTGGGATCTTGATCCCGTAATATTCAAGCTAGGACCCATCGAATTGAGATATTATTCTCTCCTTTTCGTGGCGGGCCTCTATCCTCTCGGCTACTGGATTGTCAAACAGTTCTACAAAAGGGAGGGGGTAAGCGACACACTGCTCGAACCACTACTCTACGCCCTTTTTATAGGAACACTGGTGGGTGCCCGTTTGGGACACTGCCTCTTCTATGACCCCTGGTACTATCTCGCCCAACCCATCGAGATTCTGAAAGTTTGGGAAGGTGGTCTTGCATCGCACGGAGGGGCGATAGGGTGTGTAATTGCCATCTACTGGTATGCAAAAAAATATGGAAAAAAAGTGGGATTTGACTTCTGGTGGGTAGTGGACAGAGTGGTTATAGCCACCTGCTTTGCCGGGTGTCTTATCCGTTTGGGTAACCTGTGCAACTCCGAGATCTACGGCAACCCTACTGACCTCCCATGGGGATTTGTTTTCGTCCTCAGAGGGGAGACCCTGCCAAAACATCCGACCCAGCTTTATGAAGCTCTCAGCTATTTTATCCTTGGAATATCCCTCCTCCTTCTGTACTGGAAGAGGCTGGACAAACTATACAGAGCAGAAATATTCGGAATATTTTTCATTGTCCTCTTCGGAATGAGATTCCTCATCGAATTCGTAAAAGAGCCACAAGAGGCATTTGAACAAGGGATGGTGCTCAACATGGGACAATGGCTCAGCGTACCATTTATTGTAGCTGGCGCTTCAATCCTGGTAATGTCCCTAATCCGTAAAATCCCCGCAAGACTTACCCCAAAAAACAACAAATAATTATGCACGAGTATATTGAACTGATTAAGAAAGAGGTAAAACCTGCACTTGGCTGCACCGAGCCTATAGCAGTAGCATTGGCAGTGGCCAAAGGGTGTGAAACACTGAGGAGCTGCGGAGCCGAAGTATGCAGTGTCGATGTAAGGGTGAGTGCCAATATCCTCAAAAACGGCATGGGTGTGGGTATCCCCGGCACCGGAATGGTGGGGCTTCATATCGCATCTGCCTTGGCGGTCCATTGCGGCAAATCTGCGTATGGCCTGGAGGTACTTAAAGATCTGGAGCCGGCCGATGTGGAAGCAGCAAAGAAGATGGTAGAGGAGAAAAGGGTCAATATAGCACTGGCCAATACAGAGAAGAAACTCTATGTAGAGGCACATTGCTGCTCAAAGGGGGGAGAGCACACCTCCAAAGTGATAATTGCAGACAATCATGACTCTATAGTATATGTGGAGGGGGATGGCAAAGTTATCCTTGATCTCCAGAATCAAGGGGGAGATGATGCAGCGGCAGCCAACCAGAAAACCACACTTGACTATCAGCTTACAGTAGATAAGATATACGAATTTGCCTGTACTGCACCATATGAAGATATTGATTTTATCCTTGAGGGTGCCAGGATGAATATGGCACTTGCCCAGGAGGGGCTCAAACTTGAATACGGCCTTCGAGTAGGGCGCACCATTCTGGACCACAGACATAGCGAGGTGTTCGGATCAGGCCTTATGAATACCTGTATGGCCCTGACAGCTGCAGCATCCGATGCCAGGATGGCCGGGTGCACACTCCCTGCAATGTCAAACTCAGGCAGTGGCAATCAGGGTATCACAGTATCGATGCCTGTAGTGGCAGCAGCCCGCGAATTGGGGGCAGATGACGAATCGCTCGCCAGGGCACTTGTACTGAGCAATCTTATCGCCATCCATATCAAGGGATATCTCGGAAAACTTTCTGCTCTATGTGGCTGCGTAATAGCATCGACCGGCTCATCTTGCGGCATAGTAATGCTTAAAGGGGGCACAGTTGACCAGATAAAATATGCCATAAAGAATATGGTGGGCAATATCACCGGTATGGTTTGCGACGGTGCTAAGGTGGGGTGTGCACTTAAGGTGGCCTCAGGTGTGTCTTCTTCAGTCCAGTCGGCTATCCTCGCACTTGAAAATATCTGTATCTCATCCAATGACGGCATCATCGACGAAGATGTTGAGAAGACTATCCGCAACCTCGGAACTATCGGTTCAAAAGGTATGCAGAGTACAGACAATATGATTCTGGACATAATGGTATGCAAATAAAAAGAGGGGACCTTAGTAGTCCCCCCTCTCCATTTCGCGGCGCTGGTCTTTCTCTTTGATTGACTGGCGCTTGTCATATTCTTTCTTACCCTTTGCCAGGGCAATGACCAATTTTGCAAAGCCATTGTCTGCAATGAAAAGTCTGACTGTAACAATAGTCATCCCCTTCTCCTGCGAAGCCCTCTTGAGCTTGCGGAGCTCGCGCTTGGTAAGGAGAAGCTTCCTGTCCCTCTTGGGATCGTGCTTATTGAAGCTGCCCCACCAATAGTCCGCCACGTGCATATTCTTCACAAAAAGTTCATTACCCACAAAGTAGCAGTAGCTGTCGGGGAGAGATGCCTTTCCGCTTCGGATAGATTTTATCTCCGTCCCGCTCAACACTATGCCGGCAGTGTAGGTCTCTATGAATTCGTATTCAAAAGATGCCTTCTTGTTCTTTATATTTATATCACTTTTTGTTCTCGCCATATCGGTGCAAAAGTACAAAAATCGGGCCTATACTCCAAATCCGGCACATATTGTCAGGCTAGACAAAATGTCAAAAAAAAAGAGACGACTGCACGTCGTCCCTTTTGTGTATATTTTTGAAGGTTAATTATTAGCAGCAAGCGCAGATAAGTCCGTTAGCTTTAAGACAAGCAACTACAGCTACAGCTGTGAAACCAACGAAGATGATGGTAGCGAATACATAGCTGAGAACTTTAAGACGTTTGATCCAAGTATCATTGTTCCAACCGATAGTGTGGAATGCACTCCAGAAACCGTGGGTAAGGTGGAACCAAAGGGCAGCGAACCAAACTACATAGACAACAACTACTACTGGAGATTTGAAAGTCTCAAGAAGAAGTACATTAGGATTAGCCAGTTCTTCATGAGGAACGCCTTGGAACTGAAGAAGCTGCATATCTGCCCAGAAGTGAGTCAAGTGGAAACCAAGAACACCAAGGACAATAATACCAAGTACAAGCATGTTTTTAGATGCCCAGTTGTCAGCAGCACCTTTGTGAGCAACAGCATATCTCTCTTTACCACGAGCTTTCAAGTTGGTAGCTGAAAGATAGAAGCCGTAAATGATGTGGATAATGAAACCCAATGCAAGAACTGGAACCATTACTGTGATAATAGGCAATGCCATAAAATCACAACCTGCTTGAAAAGCTTCCTCGCTGATTAGCGAAAGGGCGTTGATTGTAAGGTGAAGAAGCAAGAATACGATCAAAAATAGACCTGAAATACTCATAATGAGCTTCTTACCAATCGATGAAGTAAAAATATTAGCCATCTCTAATTAATCTAAAGTTTGTTTTATTCTGCAAATATAACCTCTTACTTGGTAATTTCATAATCTTTGGTTACTTTTGTTAATCACTTTTTTAAAGAAAATCATGAATCAGGAACTGAAATACAAAAGAATTCTCCTGAAACTCAGCGGTGAAAGCCTAGGTGGAGTGGAAGGGAAAGGCATCAATGAAAAAGTAATGGCCGAATATGCAGAGGAGATTGCCCAGGTGTGCCGTATGGGTGTTCAAGTAGCAATCGTAATCGGCGGTGGCAATATATTCAGAGGCCTTTCAGGTGTAGGTAAAGGTTTTGACAGGGTAAGGGGCGACCAGATGGGTATGCTCGCAACAGTGATAAACAGCATCGGTCTCTCTATGGCCATCAAGAGTGCAGGCGTAGATGCAGAGGTATTCACATCCACCCCAATGAAACCCATCGCCGAATACTATGTAAGGGACAGGGCAGTAGAACTGCTAGAGGCCGGAAAAGTCGCCATTATTGCTGGTGGTACAGGCAACCCATTCTTCACCACAGACTCCGCTTCTGCACTTAGAGCTTGCGAAATTGGAGCATGCGCCCTTCTCAAAGGGACCAGAGTGGATGGTGTATACACAGCAGATCCTGAAAAGGACCCTACAGCTACAAGATACACCAGCCTCTCATTCGAAAAGGCCCTTTCTGACAACTTGAAAATCATGGACTCCACAGCCTTTGCACTTTGCAAAGACAACAAAATGCCTATCATCGTTTTTGATGTGAACAAGAAAGGGAACCTTACCAAACTTGTCCTTGGAGAAGAGGTAGGCACTGTAGTGGGTGAATAGATGAAAACAATTTAAAAATTATAGACAATATGGAAGCTAAAGAGATTATCGCTGCTGCGAAAGACAAAATGTCAAGTGCGATTGACCACCTTGACTCTGAGCTTAAGAATTTCAGGGCAGGTAAAGCAAATACCGCTGTATTCAACAATGTTATGGTAAACTACTACGGTTCACCAACACCTGTTCCTCAGGTAGCCAGCATCACTGCACCTGATGCCAGAACCATGCTTATCCAACCTTGGGAGAAAAACATGATTGCCCCTATCGAGAAAGCGATTATGGATGCAAACCTTGGTTTCACCCCTCAGAACAACGGTGAGCATATCCGCATCAATGTTCCACCATTGACAGAGGATCGCCGTAAAGAGCTTGTAAAGAAAGCAAAAGCTGAAGGTGAGAACGCTAAAATTTCCATCAGAAATGCACGCAGAGATGGTATCGAAGCCCTTAAAAAAGCACAGAAAGATGGTATGGCTGAGGATGTTGTAAAAGATTCAGAGGGTGTTATCCAGAAAGATGTTGATGCATTCAACAAAAAAGTGGATGAACTACTTGCTGCAAAAGAGAAAGAGATCATGACAGTGTAATGTGATTATACTGCTATCTGATACAAAAATAAGGGTGACCAATATCGGTCACCCTCTTTTTTATATAATCTGAGCAATAATACTGTCCGATATAAAAAGGTGCTCCCTGGGGACAGAGATATGTCTCAGGTCGGAATCAAGGTTAATAAGACCTTTGGCTGCCAGATGTTCGGCATTTTCCCTGAGTTCCCTGTACTCCTCTTCAGTCAGACTCACCCCGGAAATCTTCCTCAACCCCAGCATCACCTTCTCCTCCAGAGCCTCCTCATCTGTGAGCCTTTCCATATTTTCTCCCCCCCATCCTGTCGCCGACTTGGCTATATACTCACCCAGATCCTCGGGATTCCAACACCTCCCCTCCCCATCAAAAGAGTGGGCAGCAGGGCCAAATCCGACATACGGTATCCTCTCCCAGTAGGAACTATTGTGGCGGGAATGGTATCCTGGCAATGAGAAGTTTGAAACCTCATAGTGATGGTATCCCCCCTCTTCCAACAAATCTAGCAGCTTATAGTAACATTCCGAGCAATACTCCTGCGACGGCTCCTGATAATCTTTCATTCGTGCAAGGATGCTCCCGGGCTCTATGCTCATCTGATAGGCAGATATATGCTCCGGTCTCAACTCTATCATCCTCTTTATATCCCCCACCCACGAAGCAAAAGCATCCTCATCAGAAACACCTACCCTTTTGTAACCGAAAATAAGGTCCATCGAGATGTTGTCAAAACCGGCTCTTCTCAACACTCTGAAAGCCTCAACGGCCTGCGCTGAAGTGTGCCTGCGGTTCATCCATTTGAGATTTTTGTCATCAAAAGACTGTACCCCCATACTGACCCTGTTTATCCCCAGACGGAACATTTCAGAGGCATATTCCGGAGTTATATCATCGGGGTTAACCTCCATGGTAAACTCCTCCACATTGTCAAGCACGAAGTGTTTTCTTAGGATAGCAACAAGGGTCTCCAATTGATCCGATGACAAAAGGGAAGGGGTCCCTCCACCAATGTATATGGTGCGGGGAACCCCTTTTATCTCATCTTTCCTCCTTATAATCTCTTTTTCCAGAGCCTCTATATAGAGACCCCTTTGAGCACATTCCGTTACTGAATAGAAATCGCAGTAAATACAGAATGATGAACAGAATGGGACGTGGATATATATCCCTGACATCCTTTTTTATTTAAGGAGAAGGTCTGCTGAACCCAATTTACCCTCTTTGGTATATGCATCAACAGTGTAGACACCCTTAACAAATGGCTGTCCTCCATTGTCGAAGTAGATACATATCTCCACCTCAGTACCCTGATAATCCACCTCACGTGATGCAGAGTATATCATCTGCTCCCCTGCACACTCGAAGATCTGCTGGCTACCATCTGTCATAAGGATTCCATCCGGACCCTTAACTCTGATATATACCTTTCTTGGACCCCTCTCTGCAAGTGCATTCTCCACAAGATTAAGACATGTTTTGAGTGTTGCGGTACGTGAACTTCTGTCTGTCTCCTTATTAGAACTGTTGATGGCAGTCATATTTACGCCACGACCTTTAACCACAGCACCTTTCTCAATCTGCTTGGCATAAGCATCAGTAGTTTTGCTGAGCTCATCATACTTGGCCTGTGATTTTTTAGCCTGCTCGCGTGCCATCTGTGCATCCTTTCTCAAAGCCACATTGAGTGTATTCAATGAGTCAATCTGCACGATATAGTGTTTCATTATCGAACGGAGTGTACCCAATTCTTTCTCATATTGTCTCATCTTGGCCCTGTTGGTAGCCTCTGTCTTTTTAACCCTCTCGATAAGCTGCTCCACCTTCTCTCTCTCACGAGCCAGCTCCACATTGAGGCTGTCATTGTTTGATGAGAGGTTCTGGTAATCCACCTGTAGTTCTCCCAACTGTTCAGTCAGCTGGTCTTTCTCTATAGTCAAATCATCAATCAAAGAGTTGCGGTCGATCCATACATAGACCAATACCCCCAAAAGGATGACAGCTACCACAGAGAGAGCTATCACTATATTTTTTAGAGGCATACCCGCGTTATTTGCATTTGTTTCCATATCCTAAAATTAAGCTTTTTCAATATCGGCGCGAAAATAGCAAAAACATCCAAATTTTACTAAATTCGCCCCCAAATAAAATACCAATTGTTTATGAAATATCTTTTACGTTCAGTCAAATACTTCTTCTCGTTCATAGTTGTATTTGCCCTTGTTATAGCAATTTTAGTGCTAACTACAGAAGGTGCCACTCTAGATACAGTTTTCTCACCTGAAAACGGAATGTTCAAAGCTGGCTCATTCCCAAAGATAATGATCTTTTTCGTAGCTGTGGCAGCCCTCTACCCATCCCTGAGCTATGTTAAGAAAGAGGCCTTTATCACAGGCACATACGGTGAAAACGAAGAGACCATCAAAAAAGTTTTCTCCAACTATGGTTACGAAATGGTCTCTGAAGATGAAGAGAGTGCCACATTCAGAATCAAAAGCGGCATGACCAGATTTATGAGAATGTACGAAGACGCCATAGTTATCACCAAAGGTGAATCACCACTTATCCTCAACGGATACAGAAGGGACATATTCAGACTTGCAAGTGGCATACAATATGCTTGTCTGAAGAGTGAAGAATAGACCTATAGGATATGAAAGTTGTTGAAACATACACAAACTCCTTCTCGGCCAACCTTGCAAAAGGGCTCCTTGAGGAGGCTGGAATCCAGGCATATGTCCTGGATGAAAATATGGGGATAGTGGCAGGAGTATTCAACACCGACCTTCTCCCCATAAGACTCACCGTAGATGATAAAGACTACTCTGAAGCGGTCAAAGTTTTAGCTGCCGCTTCGAGTGCGGAGTAGAACTCCTCTCCGTACAGCTGGATAAGAGGTTCCCGTAGAAACACATATACGGGGACCTTCTCTTTTTTCCCTTTGACAAAGGCATCTTTGCACAAATCCCAACGGTGGAGGTTCAGTGCTGTCATCCCACTTCTAAGCTTGGTGACACGTATGGGATAAAGCCAGCAGGAGATGGGCTTCTTAAAATCAGACCCACCTTGGATATAACTCCTCTCCACTGCACAGAAACAGTGATCCTGTTCGTCTATAATGGTATAGGCACACTTTCCGCTGCACCCTACAAGTGGAGTAACAAGATCCCCGTCACCATCCACCTCAAAAAAGCCCTTCTGCTTGACTACAAGTCTCCCTTCCGGACTCATCAGTGGAGAGAACTTGGGATATTCGCTCTCCAATGCATCACACTCCACCTCCTCAAGTGGTGCACCACTGTCTCCGATTATGCAGCAAGCCCCTTTACACACTGGGTAATCACAGCAGAAATACTCGGTAATTATCTCCGAAGAGACCAGAATGTCATCTATTTGAATAATGGTTGGAATCATCTATTTTTCCCCTTTAACTGTTAAAACTGTATTTGTTGCCCCACCAAGATACTCTCTCAGCATAGTGTTGATATCCTCATCAGAGGCACCATCTATATACTCCAGATATCTTGAGTAGAAATCTTTTCCATAAACATATCTGTTTGCCAGAAGTTCTGACCAGAAAGCAAGACTCTCATTCTCCCCCCTTCTGAACGCCTCTGACAACACCTTTTTCACATTGCCTATCTCTATGGATGATGCACCATCCTCCCTCAAATCCTTAAGAACCTCACTGACCTTATCCTCATACTCAGGGGAGTGATCTCCCATTACAGATGTAAATGAGTGTACCAGGAACTCCTCAGGGTACCTTATCCATTCAGAATCTATGGTCACAGGATAGCCGATATCCTCAAGCTCCCTGCTCACCCTCTTTTTGACAACCTCCGACATTATTACCGACTCCACAAATCTCTTCAGGCTTGAAGGATAAGGTGCAGCCACGGTAATATTGCATATTGTTCTGGGGGTATCCATCTTCATCACCACCTCCCTCTCCTGGTCAAACTTTCTCAAATAAATGGGGACATTCATCCAGTTCTCCCTCTCTGTTACCTTTCCGGGCAATGGGGCGATATGTCTGCTTACAACTTCTTTCAATTGCCCCTCATCAAGATCCCCCACTATGATAAAATAGAAGTTTGCTGCATTTGAGAACCTCTTGTTTATGAAGGAGATGGCATCACTGTAGTCCACCTTTCCAAACTCCTCAATATCGGGTCTGGAGATAAAACGGCTATCGTGATACATGAGAGTGGAGAGGGTATCCTCAAAAACCTTTGCCGGTGAAAACTGTCGGGAGATAAGCTCCTCACCCTTAATCTTCCTGTATAGATCAAAATCCTCCCCTCTATATGTAACTGGCTGAAAGTGAAGATTCACCAGCCCCATAAATTCATCCAGTGATGAAGAATAACCACTCCCGCTAAGAGATGTAGTATTGATATTGAAGCCCCTCTTAAGGGTTATGTTCTCATTTTTCATAAAGAGGGACAGATCCGATGCCAGAACATCCCCTGCAGGTGCCGCCTCAGCTATTCCGTTTATATACTCCCTCGAGTAGTCATTGCTGTTCATCAGGGTCAGCCCACCCTTTGAAACAGCTTTGAAAAGGAATTTGTTGGGTTCTACCTGAGTCCGTTTGAATATCACTGTAGCACCGTTTGAAAGATTCCAGACCTTTGAATCTGTAATCATCTCGGGATACTCGGACAAAATTGAACCGGTCATTTCAGAGCCATTGCGCAGAGGAAACTTCACCTCTACACCACCGATACCATCCTCCGAAGGTGAAGAGAGGGCCTCATTCACCACCTTCACCAAATCCCCCTGATCCACATTTGCAATATGTCGGTTGGCAGGATATGTATAATCGATTACACAATGGTCACCATCCCTTACAAAAGTGGTATAAAAGGTATTGAATTTATTGACATCTATCTGATACCTGACCAGATCCATATACTCTTTCTGCATCTCTATGCTGGCCAGAGAACCTCCATAAAGGAAATTATCCACAGACCTTTGGGCGTAAATGTGGTTGGGTGTAAGGATTCTCCAGTCATAGCGGTAATTGAGGTCCCTGAAATAGAGGCTTTGAACCCTTTCAAACTCAGCAGGTCCGAATCCGGTCCTTTTCAAACCATATATCATCCCCACCACCCTCTTCAGGACAGCAGAGACATCTGCAGAGGTCACAGTAATCTCCATTTTAAGGGCATCCCTCTCACCACTGCCCATATATCTGCCATATTCGACCGAATTGACCTTGAAGACATTTCCCATCACTTTTGACAAGGCTGTAAGCCTCTCTGAAAGGAGGTGCTCCGTAAGGGTAACCATATAATCTTGAACATAAGGGACTGCCGTATTCCTCAGATTGAGCGGCAGTGAAGGGGTGGTCAGATATATACACAGACGGCTCTCGGTACCTTCGGGATCCCTCTTCACAGTCACCACAGGCTCATCCTGCTCCGCAAATGTGACAGCTCGGTCTTCTGTTGTCTCAAGGAACTTTGGAAGTGCCTGAAAAAGGGACTTTATCTTGGTGTCAAACGACTTGACATCAATATCACCCACCACCACAAGTGCCATCCTCTCAGGGCTGAACCATTTGTAATAGAAACTCCTTATATCCTTCGCCCTATATTCACGGACACCATCAATTATATCATCGCAAAGGGTATCCCCTGCCATATCCCTGTACAGAGTATTCAGATAGAACCTTTTTCCTACCTCCACATCATCTTCATCCAGATTGATGCTCACTGCCCAGTTGTAGAGGATAAGAAGGGTTGAATCGACGACAGACTCCCTCGCCCCCACAGGGATGTTGGTCACCCTGTACAGGCTGTTCTCCACCCCGTTTATTATCTGAAGGTCTGAACTGTGGTCCAGGCCCAGCTCATCGAAATATGAAAGTATCGTATTATTGGGGAAGTTTCTGGTCCCCTCAACTCCCATATCTGCAATGATTGTATTGAAACCATACTGCCCCTGATCTTCATAGATAGAGCCCACCTTCCTTACAAGGTAGAAATCGGCATAACCGGGCCTTATATCATTGTCAATCAGATAATAGGTAAAACCATTGGCTATAGACCCCTTCTGTATCCTGGGATCATCCGGCAACATTTTCACACTCTGGGAAAAGGCCTGACCAAATACCAGAAGGGAAAAATATAGTATCGCTATTTTCAATCTCATTGTGGGGAAACATTTTATAGTGCAAAATTATAAAAAGGGAAGGACATATTGCTTGTAAATTATATTTTTTATAATTTTGCAAAATCTGCTCTTAAAAGAAAACTAATTAATTAAAATAATACAAGCAATGAAAAGAATTGTAACAACCCTATTCCTATCCCTATTTTTCTTCTCTGCTGGCTACGCTCAAGACATGGAGAGCGCGACAAATCTTTACAACACTGGAGCAATGGCCCTCAACGAAGGAAATATCGCTGAAGCATTGAGCAACTTCGAACAAGCTCTTGAGCAAGCTATGGTAATAGGTCCAGAAGCTGAAGAACTTAAATCAAACTGCCAGAACACTATCCCTAAGCTATACCTTTCATTGGGCAAAGAGGCTGTTAACGCCAAAGACCTTGAAGGAGGCCTGGAGAAAATCAAAACAGCTATTGCTAAAGCTGAGGAGTTCGGCAATACAGACGTAGTTGAAGAGGGTAAATCACTTATCCCTACCATTATGCTTGCTGAAGGCAACTCAAAACTTGCTGCAAAAGATTTCGCAGGTGCAATCGTTGACTACAAACAGGTACTTGAGGCAGATCCTACCAATGGTATGGCTTACTTCAGACTTGGTCAGGCTTCACTTAGCGTCAACGATGAGGCTACAGCTGTAGAGGCCCTTACCAAAGCTTGCGAATATGGTCAGGAGAAAAATGCCAAGAGCACCCTTTCAAAACACTACCTCAAAAAAGCTGCTGCTGCTATCAAAGCAAAACAATTTGACGCTGCTATCGCTGCTGCCAACCAGGCAAATGAAGTATTGCCAAGTGCACAAGGTTACAGCATCTGCGGTAAAGCTGCTGTTGCTGCCAAGAAATATGACGAGGCTATCGCCGCTTTTGAGACTTACGTATCAATGTCTCCTAACGCAAGAGACCTCAACCAGACTTTCTACCAGCTTGCTACATCTTACGAGGCTAAAGGCGACAAAGAGAAAGCTTGCGGATACTACAAACAAATCATGAGCGACCCTTCTCTTGGTGAGTACGCTACACACAAAGTTAAAAACGAACTTAAATGCAACTAGAGCTTTTAGCTCCTGCAAAAAATAAAGACATCGGCATTGCAGCTATTGACTGCGGTGCCGATGCTCTCTATATTGCCGGACCTGCATTCGGGGCCAGAGAGTCTGCCTCCAACACTTTCCAGGATATCGAGGCCCTCGCCAGATATGCCCACAGGTACGGTTCCCGTGTCTATATGGTGGTCAACACCATCCTCTATGACTCAGAGCTGGAGGAGGCACGCAAAAGCATCATCAGAGGGTATGAGGCAGGGTGCGATGCCATCATTGTGCAGGACCTCGGAGTCTTGAAGATGGAACTCCCCCCCATTGACCTTTACGCCTCCACACAGACCAATATACGCACCCCCGAGCAGGCCAGATTCCTTGAATCCCTCGGGTTCAAGAGGCTCATTCTGGCCAGAGAGCTCTCACTTGAGCAGATAAAGGCCATCCGTGCTGCCACCACCTGCGAACTGGAGTCATTTGTCCACGGCGCACTGTGCGTATCATACAGCGGCCAATGCTATCTGAGCTGCCACCTCACAGGGAGGAGTGCAAACCGTGGCTCCTGCATCCAGGCATGCCGATCAAATTATGACTTGGTGGATGCCACAGGGAAGGTGCTGCTAAAAGAGAAGCCTATCCTGTCACTAAAGGATTTCTCCTTGGAGCAATATATCCCACAACTCGTGGAGGCTGGCATCTCCTCATTCAAGATCGAGGGTCGCCTCAAAAACGAATCCTATGTAAGAAATGTCACCCGACATTACCGCAACATAATAGACAAATTGGGCTACACCAAAAGCTCATTTGGCACAATTGAAGGGGGCTTTACACCAAACATTGACCAGACATTCAGCCGCGGCTACACCACCTATTTCCTAACAGGAGAGAGGGGGCAATGGAACTCAGGGGAGAGTGCCAAAGCTATTGGAGAGGAGATTGGCACCATCACCCGAATCCTGACACCTGGAAAACTGGAGAGCAGGTTCATATTTGAGGGGAAGCCCCTCAATAACGGTGACGGCCTCTTCATAATAACCCCACGTGGAGAAAAGATCGGAATTAGAGCCGACAAGGTAGAGGGGCAGACCGTATCTGTCAAACATACCAAAGGGATAGTCCCGGGCTCCAGAATCTACCGCAATTTCAACCAGAGATTTGAAAAAGAGATAGAGTCCAATCCACCCAAAAGGGTACTGCAGGCCAAAGTGGAGATAACTGCAGCACCCGACAGGATTACAGCCTGTGCCCTTTGCGAAAACGGGATAACTGCAAAGTACACACTACTCCCTGGAGAGGGTCTGTTTGAAGCTGCAAACAACACAGAAAAGGGGCTTCAAAATATCAGATTCCAGATGGAGAAACTGACCGGGTTCATCAGATTCCATCTTGACAAATATTCAGCTGATGGTGGATTTGTCCCATTTCTTCCACTATCATCCATCAATGCACTCCGTAGGGAGCTCTCATCCCTTCTCGAAGTGGCCATCGAAAAGGGAAATACCAGAGCTGGGGAATACCGATGCGAGGTACCAAAAATGGGTGGCGTCATTATCCCGCCGGAACAAACGGTAAAACTCAATTGTTCTAATGCCCTATCGAGGGGGCTGTACGGCACTATCGGCATCAATCCCGAATCCGCCTTTGAGCTGACCGGTGACCACTCCGGAGAGTATACAGAACTGATGAGGACCAAATACTGCATCAGATATGAGATGGGGCTTTGCGGCAAAAAGATAGCCGAACCCTGGTATTTGGTCAATAACGGAAAAAAATTAAGGCTAAAGTTCGATTGCAGGAATTGTGAAATGGTCGTTCTTTAGTATATTCGCATATGCAATTTAAAGAGGTTATAGGAAACGGAGGTCTCAAGAAAAAACTCTCCTCAATGGTAGATGGAGGGAGGGTTGCCCACGCCATTATGCTCATAGAAGAGGAGGGTTGGGGGGGACTCCCGCTGGCTGTCGCCCTGGCACAGTACATGTCCTGTCCAAACAAGGCCGACGGTGACTCCTGTGGCACCTGCCCGGAGTGCAATAAGTTCCAAAAACTTATACACCCCGACCTCCACTTTGTATTCCCCGTAAATGTCACCGCCAAATCGGGAAGCGAGAAAAAGCCTGTCAGTGACACCTTTCTCCCTGTATGGAGGGAACTTACCATCAGGAACCCATATTTTACAGAAGAACAGCTCAACAGGGAGCTGGGTATAGAGGACAAAGTGGGCAATATCTCTGTAGCGGAGGCCAAGGAGATCCTCAGCAAGACGAATATGAGATCCTACGAAGGGGGGAACAAATACATAATAATCTGGCTTCCTGAAAGGATGTCCCAGGAGGCGGCCAACAAACTCCTCAAAATGATAGAGGAGCCCTTCTCCGGAACCTATTTCATCCTTATTACCCACTCACCGGAGAGGGTGATAAACACCATCCGGTCCAGATGTCTGTCGGTTCAGATGCTCCCCATAGAGGGCAATGGTGCAAATGGTGAGGTATCCCAATACTTCCCCATAATCTCTGAACTCCTGACAAACTGCCTTGCCAAAAAGCTCTCCGCTATGCTCGACCAGAATGAAGATCTGGTAAACCTCGGGAGGGAGAGGCAGAAAGAGTTCTGCAGATACAGCACATCTTTTCTGAGAAAGATCTGGCTTACAAAACACGGACTGGAACAGATTGCATTTATAAACAGTGAAGAATCACAAACAGTAAGATCACTTGCAGCAGCCCTGCCCGAACCATTCTTTGAAAAAGCTTTCAACCATTTTGAAGGTGCGAGAGTCGGGGTTGAGAACAATGTAAACGCCAAAATGGTGTTCTGCAACCTCACAAACTTGCTGTTCGTATCAATATAAAAGTTATGGAAGAGAAAAAAATTACATATGACTGCCTGAGAGGTTGTTCTACAGAAAGGACACAGAGCGGAGAACTCATATGCGAGTATGACACCAGCTGCTGTAAACTGAGTGTCTTCAACTGGCTCAACAACATCTCCCAGAAAGACTCAAAAGATCTGTGTGAAGTAAGATTCAAGAATACCCGCAAAATGTACTATCAAAACACCACAGGGCAGATTCTCAGAGAGGGAGATTTGGTGGTGGTGGAGGCTGTTACCGGACACGATGTGGGACTTGTGACCTTGATTGGACCCATGGTGGCCTTGCAGATGAAAAGGCACAACCTTGACTACAGGACATACGAATTCAGAAAAATATACCGCAAAGCCAAAGCTCTTGATGTAGAGAGATGGCAGGAGGCTATCGCCAGAGAGCACAAGACAATGATCCGCTCACGCCAGATAGCTGCAGAACTTGGACTCAACATGAAAATTGGAGATGTGGAGTTCCAGGGAGATGGCACCAAGGCTATCTTCTATTACATTGCAGACGAGAGGGTGGACTTCCGTCAGCTTATCAAAGTGTTCGCCGAAGAGTTCAGAATCCGTATTGAGATGAAACAGATCGGAGCAAGACAAGAGGCAGGGCTTATTGGTGGCCTTGGGGTATGCGGCAGAGCCTTATGCTGCTCAAACTACATATCAAGCTTCCACTCCATCACCACACAGGCTGCAAGATGTCAGGATTTGTCACTCAACCCTCAGAAACTTGCAGGGCAATGCGGCAAACTGAAATGCTGCATCAACTACGAGGCTGCTGTATACAGTGAGGCACATGCCAAAATGCCACACGTAGTGGCTCCACTTGAACTGAAAGATGGAGATGCATATCTGGTCAAGACAAATGTACTCAAAGACACCATGTGGTTCTCATACGAAAAGGGAAGTATGACCAATATGATTCCACTCAACTCCCATGAAGTGAAGAGTATCATGCACCTCAACAAGAAAGGGATCAAGGGGGACTCCATCAAAGAGAACGCACCTGTAGAGAAGGTCAATGAATTCGTAACATCTGTAGGAGACGAGAAGATAGACAGATTTGACAAAGACAAAAACTCTAAAGGGAACAGGAAGAACCGCAATAAACGACACAACAGAAGGGGTCCAAAGCCCGGGAACAATGAGTAGGAAAGGGTCTGTCATTATCACGCTTTTGTCACTTCTATCCATGACAGGTTGTAATTACCCGGTCAGGGACTACTCCACTGTGCGACTCGACAGGATGGGGCACGACCCTGGAGACACCCTGGAGTTTGTGGTGGACATAGTGGATTCGCTCAGCACTTACGACATCTCATTTGGTGCCAGAGTGGACAAATCGTTCATCTACCCCACCATCGATGCAGAGTTACTGGCTACCACTCCGGACTCCATATTGAAAAGGTACGAAATAAGTATCCCGGCAGATATAATTCTGCACAAGAGGGGGAAAACCAAAGTATCTTCACAAAACGGGGTATATGACATAGAGTGGAAATGGAAAGAGGGGGTCAAAGTCTCCTCTTACGGAGAATGGAAAATACAGATGCTCCTTAAAGGGCGGGGAGAAAAAATAAAAGGAATACACGAAATAGGAATAAACTGCGAACCAAATGAGCGGAAAAGATAAAATCAGAAAATTCAGGGAGAACCTCACATTTGAATGTCTCATCCAACCAACCACCGAAGAGGTGCTTGGGAAAGACCACCCCATCAAAGGGCACTGGCACGAAAAGGTGTTCAAAAACCAAAATCCGATAGTACTTGAGCTTGGATGCGGAAAAGGTGAATATACCATAGCATTGTCAGAAAGATATCCGGACAAGAATTTTATCGGGGTAGATATCAAAGGGGCCAGACTATGGAAAGGGGCTAAATATGCCACTGAGAATGCACTACCAAACGTCGCATTTCTCCGCACCAGGATAGAGTTCATCACCTCACTCTTTGCAGAAAATGAGGTATCTGAGATTTGGGTCACATTTGCCGATCCACAGCCCAACAAACCCAAAAAGAGACTCACCAGCCATCAGTTCCTGGCCAAGTACAAAACATTCCTGAAACCGGATGGCATCATACATCTGAAGACAGACAGTATCCTGCTGCACGAATCTACATTGGAAGTGATAAAAGAGGGTGGGCACAAACTGCTCGAAGCCAACAACGACATCTATGCCCCAGAGAGCCATGTAGCTGAGGAGATAACATCCATCAAGACCTTCTACGAGTCACAATTCCTCGCAAAAGGGATGCCTATCACATACTTAAAATTTTTGCTATAGAGGCAATATAACCCCTGAAGGGGGTATCGGGGAGAACCGATAGGGAGTCTACAGAAGTAGCTATATAGTCGTTAAGACGGAGTTTTGCAGATTGTACGCCATTATTGTCCAGGACATATTGGCGTACTTCTTTTATAATCTCTATGTTGCGAGTCTGGTCTGCACCTTTGGCAACATCTATCTCTCTGATAAGGGACCTGATCTCCTCTTCCCTTTCAGGACAGTTTTCAAAAGCACACAACAAAGGAAGTGTCACCTTTCTCTCCGCCAGATCTGAACCCACATCCTTGCCATCTGTAGCTGAAGATGAGTAGTCCAGAATATCATCCCTCATCTGGAAACAGAGACCTAGCTTATAGGCAAAATCCCTCACCCCTTCAACCACATCATCAGACTGCCCCTCTGCCACAGCTGCTGTACACATAGCGGCGATGAAAAGGCTCGCAGTCTTTCTATATATGATCTCCTTGTAGTCCTCAAAAGTGGTGGTACAGTCATCTGCCCTCTGCATCTGGAGCATCTCACCCTCTGCCAGATCCTCTATTGTCTGGGAGAAAAGGGCAATTATCCGGTAATCACATTTATTGGTGATAATGAGTCTTATGGACCTGGCAAGCCAGAAATCTCCCATAAGGAGTGATGCCCCTGGAGAGAAAAGGGCATTGACGGTAATTTTACCCCTGCGGTAAAGACTCTCATCCACTACATCGTCGTGAAGGAGTGTCGCTGTGTGTATAATCTCCGAAGCTGCCGCACATACTCTGGAGATGTGTGGATTTGATGCTCCACAAGCCTTGGAAACCAATAGAGACAGCAAAGGACGGAGCATCTTCCCCGATGAGAGGAAAAGATGCTCGTTAATTTTGTTCAACAGATCGATCTCCGAATCGAGGGTCTCCCTGATATAGGATCTCAATTCTGTCCAGTCCTTTCCTAAAGCTGACTGTATCTGAGTCAAGCCCGCTGTCGCTGTGGTCATCCTTAAAAGAAAATTGCAAGTGAAAGTTCGAAGCCCGAAAGCTTAGCATCACCCTTCTCTTTGCCCATTATCTGGCCAAGTATAGAGGTATCCTGCTGTGTATACAATTTACCGAGTGACCAGTTGTATCTGGCAGAAACCTGAAGCTTCCATACATCAAGACCGATACCGGCACCAATGCCATAGTCCAGTGTATTGAAAGTTTCTTTATCAAATTTGGTGGTCTCCTCTGCCAATTGGGATTTCACGCTGAAAGAGAGAGGAAATCCAATATAAGGCACCAATTGTGCATATGGTCTTACCGGGCCAAGTTTGATACCCCACTGAAGACCGATAGGAACCTGAATGCTACCAACTACAAAAGAGGTTCTATAATCCTCTAAAATCTGGTCCAAAGCTCCACCATCCGGAATAAGCTTAATATTGCTTCCGCTTTGAGAATACAAAACCTCCGGCTGGATAGCAAAACCAAGTGGAAGTGAAATGTTAAGAGCCAAACCAGCATTGAAACCTGAATATGATTTCAAAGCATTTGTCGCATCAGAAACAAGACCACCAGAAAGGTTAGTTATATTCAAACCACCTTTAACTCCAAACTTTACCTGAGCATTGGCAGAAAAAGAGATGGAAAGGGCCAACGCACAAGCTGTCAATAAACATACAATCTTTTTCATGTCAGATAAATTAGTTAGTTAATAGAATATTTTATTAAAGTGTATTCAATTTTTCTACGATAGCTGCCTTGTCAGTCATACCTACCAACTTGTCTTTAAGCTCACCGCCTTTGAAGAAAAGGATTGTAGGGATGTTTCTGATACCATATTTCAATGGAACCTCTGAACAGTCATCCACATTGCATTTGGCGATAAGGTATTTCCCTTCATACTCAACTGCCAACTCTTCAACGATAGGGGTAACTCTGCGGCAAGGTCCGCACCAAGGTGCCCAAAAGTCTACCAATACAGGAACTTCAGATTTCAATACAAGTTCCTCAAAATTTGTGTCTGTAATTGCTGTCATAATTTAATAAATTTTTAATTGTTGATAATCAAAAGAAATAGGCGAGCGCTATCTCAAAACCTTCATACAGCTCGCTCCATTTGTATTGGGCATGTATCTGGAAATGCCATATATCCAGACCACCACCGACACCTACACCATAATTCAGGCTCATATCCTTGTCTGTAGGGATACTCAAAAATGGTGTGACTGCCACGAATGGTCTCAACAGCATCAGGTCAAGCCCATATTGAAGTCCGATACCAGGCTCTACAAAGCCGAGATTCCATGTCCCCAAATAGCCCATATCCATGACTTTCTGCATATACTGGACCTCTGGCTGGAGAGCAAAACCTATAGGGAGGTCAAAATTAACAGCCACCCCGGCCAGAAAACCAGGGTAGCTGTAACCCGCTTTGACTCCATATCTGGGCTGGGCCTCAAGATTGAGGGATCCCAGCAGGAGACATACTGTAAATATTGCAATTATATATTTTTTCATACGAGAGCTTTTTCCTCTTTATACGCAAATATAGGAAAAAAACTCTCTCCTGCTATACTGTCTGCTCAATATTCCAGACAAAAGCCCTTACACCTACCTCTGTGTTTCTGAGGTCCAGTTTCTTGACTGTATCCAACAAAGCTGGAACCTGTTCATCCTCCACCACAGTGATCACTGCAGAGTTCATCTCTGGCCAGGTGTGTGTTCCACGGCGTGGTTCTCCACCATTGGTACCTCGTCCCTGAACCTGCTCAAAGAATGTGAAACCTTTGATTCCAAGCATATCGAGCATATATTCCACACGTTCAGTGTTTGCCTGGTTAAAAACTATGAAAACCGATTTCATCTCTTATTCCTCCATTTTATTTTCTTGTGCAGAGGTAGATATCTGCATAAAGATAAAATTCTTTCTGTTCTGCTCCTCTTTGTCTCTCTCACCGTGACGTGACATGATACCGTAAACTACAGGTACAATAACCAATGTAACCACAGTAGAGACCAAAAGACCACCAATAACTACAATACCAAGTGGCTGCCACATCTCAGCACCTTCACCGTTGCTCAATGCCATAGGTAGCATACCCAAAAGGGTGGTAAATGCAGTCATAAGTACAGGACGGAGACGGGATGCACCTGAAAGGGCGATAGCCTCGTTGAGTTCATAACCCCTATCTCTCATAAGGTTAATGTAGTCCACAAGGACAATACCGTTCTTCACCACAATACCCACAAGCATGATACAGCCGAGGGCACCGATCATATCGAGAGAGGTGCTTGTAATCCACAATGCCAAAACCACACCAGAGATAGCAAATGGTACAGACATCATGATGATAGTAGGTTTCGAAAGTGATTCAAACTGAGATGCCATCACAATATATACCAGCAAAACGATAAGCAATGCAAGTACTCCCATATCACCAAATGACTCCTGCTGGTCCTCATAGCTACCACCCAAACGGTAAACTATACCTGCTGGGGCGTGAACATCGGCCAAAGCGGCATCAATCTGTGCTGCCAATTCACCCAAAGAGACATTATAAGGGGTCACATTAACTGACAAGAAACGCTGACGTGACTTGCGGGTGATGGTCTGAGGAGCCCAATACTCTTCGATGTGGGCTATCTCGCTGAGTTTCACTTTGCCACCCATAGGGGTAGGGATAGTAAGATCCTGAAGTTTTGAGAGTGTATTTCTGTCCTCCTCCTGAAGTCTCACCACGATATCATACTCGTCACCATCCTCTTTGAGGAAACCGCATGCCATACCGTTTACACGGTTACGTACATATGTAGATACTGTGGCTGAAGTCAAGCCAAGATAAGCACATTTCTCCTTGTCCACTACCACTTTCAGCTCTGCACGCTCTGCATCACGGCTGCTTACGATATCACGGGCACCCGGAACCTCATCCTTGATAGCCTGCATCACCTCTGCAGCAAACTGGTTGGTCTCATCGAAGTCGTAACCATAAATCTCCACACTCACTTTCTGACCACTTCCGCCAAAACCACCTGAAAGATTACACTGGTAGTTTACAATCTCAGGATATGTGCCAAGCTCTTTACGGAGAACCTCAGCTATCTCAAAGATAGAGCGCTCACGCTCATACTTTTTGGTACAAACCACTGTCATAGAGATCTTGTAGTTGGTAGTAGATGAGAAGATAGCTCCGATACCAGCATCGTCATTTGAACCTGCAGAGGTAGAGAGCATTGTCATCTCAGGAACTAGCTCTCTGAATCTGTCTTCAAGGGCACGCGCAGTTTTCAAAGTGTGCTCAATACGGGTACCCGGCTGAAGCTCTACTGTCACAGAGAGACGGCCGTTGTCAGACTGCTGCATGAAGTCTGTACCCACCTTACCCATAATCATAGGGGTAATTGATGCGAAGAAGAACAATACAGAGAAGAGGATCACAAGTCTCTTGTGGGTCAGACACCAGCGGAGGATGTTTGCATACACAGCATCCACTTTGTCCAGAGTTTTTACCACATATTTCTCATACCAGTTCTCCTTAGACCTAATCTCCACGATATGTCCATACTCGTCCACTTTGATCTTTTTGGCCTGAAGGAGTTTTGAACATAGCATAGGGGTAAGGGAGATTGCCACCACTGTAGAGGTACATACCACGATGGTCACAATCCATCCAAGCTCCTTGAACATGATACCGGCCTGACCGCCAAGCATAGTAAGAGGTACGAACACCACTACGATAACAAGGGTGGTAGCAATAACCGATGTCCACACCTCATTGGTAGCATAAATGGATGCCTCGCGAGGATTGGATCCCCTCTCAATATGTTTGGTGATATTTTCAAGAACCACGATAGCATCATCCACCACCATACCGATAGCCACAGTCAATGAACATAGCGATATGATGTTTAGTGAACTGTCTACCAACATCAGATAGATAAATGCCACGATAAGGGCGATAGGGATGGTGATACCGATAATAAATGTAGCACGCCATCTTCCCAGGAACACAAGCACCACCAATACCACGAAGAGAAGTGCATAGAAAATAGACTCAGCCAGTGAGTTGATAGAGTTCTGGATCTCTGTAGAAGAGTCGTAGATAATATCTATCTTCACATCTGAAGGGAGGCTCTTCTGTATTCTTGCCATCTCCTTATTTACAGCCTTACAGATCTGCACAGTGTTGGCACCTGTCTGTTTGGTAATCATCATACGGACACCCTCACGGCTGTTGATCTTCTCATCCAGAGAGAGGTCCTTGATGGTATCTTTCACCACAGCAATATCCCTTACAAATACCTGCTGTCCGGTAGGGGTGGTGGTAACCACAATATTCTCTATCTCCGAGCTCTCCACATACTCACTCCTTACCTGCATCTGATACTGCTCCTTATTCATCTTCACAGTACCTGAAGAGAGGTTAAGGTTATTGGCACTGATCATATTTCCTACAGTCTCCAAAGGGATACCGTATGCATCAAGTTTTGCCTGGTCAAGGTTCACATAGACATATCTCTCAGGTGCACCTGAAAGTGAGATATTACCGATACCATTCACACGGTTGAGCTGAGGGATAACCTCATCATTGAGAAGTTTGTCAAGACCTGCATAACTGTCGTCTGCTGTGATGGCAAACTGTATGATTGGCATCGAACTTGAGCTGAACTTGAAGATGAAAGGGTTACTGCACCCATCAGGCAACTGGTCCTTCAACATATCCACATAGGAGCGGATATCGTTCATCACCTCATCGAGGTTGGTACCCCACTCCATCTCGAGCATAACCATAGACATATGGTCTTTTGACTGAGAAGAGATCTCCTTAAGACCATCCACAGAGTTCAAACTGTTCTCTACTATTTTTGTAACATTGGTCTCAATCTCACTGGCACTCGCACCCGCATATGTAGTCATTACGGTGATATATGGAGGCTCCATCTCGGGGAACTGGTCGATAGGGAGCTTGCTAAGTGAAAACAGACCAATAATAGCCACAGCGACAAATATGAGTACTGTCGATACTGGCTTATTAATCGATGTTTTGTATATACTCATTGTTTATTCTCCTTATTTAGAAATGGTCAACTGTACACCATCTACCAATTTGGCCTGACCTACAGTCACAAGTTCTACACCTTCGTTGATACCTTCACCCGAGATCTCGATCATATCGTCAAAACGCTGACCCATCTTCACAAACACCCTCTTGGCAACACCTTTGTTATTTACATAAACATATCTTTCGTTAGAACCGATAAGCTTGAGAACAGCCTGATAAGGGACTACGATAGTATTCTCTTTACCCATAGACATAGATGTGCGGACATACATACCAGGGCGAAGAAGATTCTTACCATTAGGGATTTTCACTTTAGCCTGGAATGTATGGGTAGCAGCATCGATAGTAGGATGTATCATCTCTACTGTGCCCTGGAATGTCTGCTCAGGATAGATGTCAGAGACGATATCCACTTTCATCCCAGCTTTTACTTTTGGGAAGAACTGCTCAGGGATATTGATGTATGCCTTCAATGTCTCAATCTGGGTAAGTACCAGGATAGGCTGACCCGCATAAAGCTCACCATCCTCATAATTCTTGGCAGAGATTACACCATTGAAACGGGCTTTTACGAAAGTATTCTCCTCCAGGAACTCAAGATTCTCTTTTGTCTGATCATAACTCAACTTGGTCTGATCATAGTTCTGCTGTGAGATGGATCCTGCTTTGTACAAAGACTCCATTCTCTCCATATTGGTAGTAAGATTTGCAAAAGTAAGCTTGGTAGTATTGAGCTGCATCTGATCCATACGGACAAGCATCTGGTCTTTCTTTACCTTGTCTCCTACCTCTACAAAGATCTCCTCGATCTTACCGGTTACTGATGGAGCGATGCTCATAGTCTCATATCCCTGAAGATTGGTTGAGAACTCCACCACTCTTGAAATCTCTGTTTTCTGTAGAGGCTCTACTTTTACCACCTCATTGCGCACTGTCTCCCCCTGTACATTTTCTTCTTGCTTAGGGCCGCAGCTTACAAGTGCCAAAGCTGCTGCTGACAAAAGGGTAAATCTGATTAGTTTCATATCTTATTAATTCTATTTATTACTTATTTAGGAGTTTTTCAAGTTCGATCTGAGCATTCACAAACTCAAGAAGAGCCTGCACATAACTGCTCTGGGCTGCAATAAGGTTTGTGCCCGATGTGGTAACATCCATACTTGACGAATAGCCGTGCTCGTATTTCAGACTGATATTGTCAAATACCCTCTGAGAAACCTCCACATTTTTCTTCTGGGTCTCCAGCCTCTCCATCGCAGAGGTCAGATTGTATTTAAGCTGTCTGTGCTGGATCTTCAGAGACATCTCTGTATCTGCCAAAGTGTTCTGCTGCTTCTGATATTCAAGCTTGGCACCCTGGAGAGCTTTAAATCTCTGACCTGAAGAGAAAATAGGGACAGCTATCGAGATGCCGATTGTATGGGGAATGGTCATATTGAACCTCGCCTCACCGAAGTTTTTCTTGCCTGTATACTGGTAGAAAGCACTCAAAGAGGGTGCATACGCCCACCCGGCCAGATCAACCTGCTTCTTGGTAAGCTTGGTGCTCTGGTTCACCAACTGATAAGTGTAGTTGTTTTCAAGAACAAGATCTTCACTGATCAGAGCCATAGCATTTGGGATAGAGAGAAGATCATCTATACCCTGGGTAAGGACAATCTCTGTATCCACATCAATATTAAGGAACAGACGCATAGAGTTATATACCATCTCCATAGAACGCTTTGATGAGCTGAGGGTTGTCTCCATTGTAGCCACCTGAACCATTATCTGGTCTGCATCTACCTGCTCAGCTGCACCCACATTCACAGCATTCTGTGAGTATTCATAGAGTTTTGTAAGACTCTCCAGGTTCTTGGATAGAAGCTCCTGTGTCTGTTCTGACACCAAAGCCGAATAGTAAAGGATTCTCACCTGATTGGTAATCTCCTGTTCTGACTGGCTCTTGGCAATATTAGCCATATCAATGGAGATTTTACCTATCTGGGTAGAGATAATCTGTGCAGCACTTACTGCCATCGCAGCCTGCACTCCCAACTGACCGGAAGCAGGCATAGTAATCTTCTGACCCATCAACTCCATTGCATAGTTGAGGTTACTTGAATAAGAGAGCGATCCGCTCACCTGAGGAAGCATTGTAGCTATCGCCTCCCATTTGGCAGCCTCAGCCTTTTTTACATCCAGAGATGCATTCTGCAATGTACGGTTTCTCTCAAGAGCCATGTTCACTGCATCCTCAAAAGAAAGTTTAAGTGTGGTATTGTCCGCCCCCTGCCCTACAGCTGTGAACAGAACCGACAACATCATACAACACACTAAAATGGAACGTTTAATCATAATGTTTTTATTTATTGTATATTTCTTAATTTATAATAATTCTCTATCACGTCTCTGCCTTTGTCTGTGGAGAGTCCCCTGAGGTACACCACCACGGAACTCATGAATATCTCCTTCCTGTTGGGCTCCCTATTCAAAGATTCACACACCGAAGGAGAGTTGAGCCCCACCAAAAGTGCCAAAAGTTTGGCCACTACATCAATAGATATTATACCGGACTCAAACAAACCGTCCTTTATCCCCTCCTCTATAAGTGACTTGGTATACTCCAACTGCTCATTCTTTACCCCCTCTATAGCCTTTTTATAGACATCAGGGTAAAACTTTTTCAACTCTTCACCCAGCACTCTGGATGTCTTTGCCGCCTCTCGGGACTCGTAATCCTGAAAAGAGAGGATGTACTCCAATATGTTTGAAGACTCTGCCTTAAGTCTCATCGAGACCTCCTTGGTCTTTTTGGCTATCGATGTAAGACAAGCCTCCAAAAGTGCAGACTTATCTGCAAACAACTCATAAAGAGTTCTTTTAGAAATACCATTGACAGCCGATATCTCATCCATGGTAATGGACTTGCACCCTTTCGTAATGAAAAGTTCTGTAGATGTCTCTATGATTCTTTCTCTTGTGGTCATATCTATTGTACAAAATGGCCGCAAAACTAAAAAAACTTTCAGAGTTTTCAAATTTCTAGATATAAATATGCAGCAATATTTATGCCTAAATGGAAAGTTTACTATCTTTGTTAGATAAGACAAATCAAAATATCAGATATATGTATCAGGATTTTCAAGCATACCTACAGAACGAGCTCAAGAACATCGAAGAAGCTGGGCTCTACAAACACGAAAGGATCATCACCTCTCCCCAAGGGGCTGAGATTAAGGTGAGCACTGGCGAGAATGTACTAAACTTCTGCGCAAACAACTACTTGGGTCAGGCAGACTCACAGGAACTTGTAAACGCAGCCAAAGAGGCACTTGACACTCACGGATATGGAATGTCAAGCGTACGTTTCATCTGCGGTACCGGCGACCTTCACAAAAAACTTGAGGCCAAGATTGCAGAATTTTTCGGCACAGAGGATACCATCCTTTATGCTGCCTGCTTTGATGCAAATGGTGGTGTATTCGAGCCTCTTCTTGACGAGAAGGATGCCATCATATCAGATGCGCTCAACCACGCATCCATCATCGACGGCGTACGTCTGTGCAAAGCACAAAGATACCGCTACGCCAATGCCAATATGGAAGAACTTGAGAACTGCCTCAAGCTTGCCCAGGCTCAGCGTCACCGTCTTATTGTCACTGACGGTGTATTCTCAATGGATGGCAATGTATGTCCACTTGACAAAATCTATGAACTGGCCAACAAATACAATGCAATGGTTATGGTGGACGAATCCCACTCAGCCGGCGTAGTAGGAAAGACTGGTCGCGGTGTCACAGAGCAATACAACCTCAAAGGGAAAATTGAGATCCTTACCGGTACCCTCGGAAAAGCATTCGGTGGTGCCATCGGTGGCTTCACCACAGGTAAGAAAGAGATCATCGCAATGCTTCGCCAACGTTCACGCCCATACCTATTCTCAAACTCCATCCCTCCGATGGTAGCAGCAGCAGGTATCAGGATGTTCGATATGATGTCTGAGACCAACAGACTCCAGGATAAGCTTCACAGCAATACTGACTATTTCGTAGCCAAAATGAAAGAGGCAGGCTTCGACATCAAGCCTACCCAATCAGCCATCTGCGCAGTAATGCTATATGATGCAAAACTTTCACAGGTGATGGCGGCCAAACTCCTCGAAGAGGGTATCTATGTAACAGGCTTCTACTACCCTGTTGTACCTAAAAACGAAGCACGTATCCGTGTCCAGGTATCTGCAGGACATGAAGTGGAACACCTTGACAAATGTATCGCAGCATTTACCAAGGTCGGTAAAGAGTTAGGGGTTATAAAATAATGGACCCAGAGATGAGTCATGCCCGACACCGTTCGGGCATCTCACACAAAAAAAGGGATGGTTAAAAAACCATCCCTTTATTTTATCTGTTACAGACAGAAAGTTAGTCAGCAAGTGACACTCTCTTGAATGCAATAACTTTAGCCTCAGCATCAGCAGCTTTGATAACATCTTTAACTGCCTGTTTGCCATCACCCATCTGGTAGCCCTGCTCCTCAAGAGTCTGCTCTTTGAAGAATTTCTGAAGACGACCTTTAGCGATGTTCTCAACCATCTGAGCTGGAAGATTTGCTGCTTTCTCTGCAGAAACGGTAGCAATGATCTCACGAGCCTGAGCAGCCTGCTCAGCTGTGATCCAACCTTTAGTCTGGTTAGACTCGATATGGTCTTCGCTATCCACGTGTGCAGGGTTGATACCAGCTTTCTGAAGAGCAGCATCAACAGCTTTTCTTACAAGTTCCTCTTTGGTTTTCTCAGTAGCTGTCTTGATCTCCTCATCAATAACATTTTGAGGAACCTGCTCAGCTGAAACTGCTACAGGGTTCATAGAAGCTACCTGCATTGCAACACCTTTAGCAACTTCCTCTTCGAAAGCTTTGTTGAAACCTACGATAGTAGCAAGTTTGCCGGTGATTTTGTGCATATAAGAAACAACATAAGGAGCCTCTACTGTCTCATAAGCTACAAGTGAGTGTTTCTCACCAGTCTTACCAGTTTGCTCAGTGATAGCAGCCTCTACTGTTCTACCGTCAGCGATAGTGCAAGCCATAAGGGCATCCTTGTCTGCAGGGAAGTTTGCGATAGCCGACTCAGCGATAGCCTCTGCAAGAGCTTGGAACTCTGCGTTTTTAGCCACGAAGTCAGTCTCACAACCAAGAGCCACGATGATAGCCTTATTGCCAGAAATTTTAGCAATGGCAGCACCCTCTGAAGTCTCACGGTCAGCACGTTTAGCTGCTACAAGTTTACCTTTCTCTTTGATGATTTCTTTAGCTCTGTCGAAATTGCCTTCAGCCTCTACAAGAGCTTTTTTGCAGTCCATCATACCTGCACCTGTCATTTTGCGAAGTTTCGCAACGTCTGCTGCTTTAATTTCCATTTTCGTCAAATTTTAAGGATTACTCGGTTTTAGCTTCAGCTTCTTTCTTTACAGCACCTTTACGAGGGCGAAGTTTTTTGCCCTGAGCTGCATCGTCTTTAGCTTCTTGAGCTTTGTTAGCCTCTTCTTTGTCTTTTTCAAGTTTTCTCTCTTCAAGACCCTCTTTGATAGCATCACAAAGCGCACCCATTACCACTGCAATAGATTTAGCGGCGTCATCATTAGCCGGGATCACGTAATCAATTGGGGTAGGATCGCAACATGTATCAACCATAGCGATTACCGGAATATTGAGACGGTTAGCCTCTTTTACAGCGTTCATCTCTTTCTGCACGTCCACTACGAAAAGTGCTGAAGGAAGACGATTCAAGTCAGCGATTGAACCCAAGTTCTTCTCAAGTTTTGCTCTTTGACGGGTAATCTGAAGACGCTCACGTTTTGCAAGAGTCTCAAAAGTACCATCAGAAATCATCTTGTCGATGGTGTTCATCTTCTTGACAGCTTTACGGATGGTAGGGAAGTTGGTAAGCATACCACCTGGCCATCTCTCTGTCACGTAAGGCATATTTACAGATTTAGCGTACTCTGCAACGATATCCTTAGCTTGTTTTTTGGTAGCTACGAAAAGAACTCTACGACCTGCACGGGCAAGTTGTTTCATTACATTTGCAGCCTCATCTATTTTTACAACAGTCTTATGCAAGTCAATGATATGGATTCCGTTTTTCTCCATAAAGATATAAGGAGCCATTTTAGGATTCCACTTTCTCTTCAAGTGACCGAAGTGTGTACCTGCATCTAGTAAATCTTGGAAATTTGTTCTAGGCATTTTTGTTTTGTTTAATTTGTTTGTCTCCACCTAAGGAGTTCTCTTTTTTAATTTTGGAGTAGCGGCTAGGCCGATCTCCTAAATTTTTCGCAGCCCGACAAACCGCGGGTAGCCATAAAGGGTCCTGCCGTTTTATTCGAGTCTGTGCAATTCTTGTAAATCAGTAGTATAATACTAACGTTTGCTGAATTGGAAGCGTCTGCGAGCACCAGGCTGACCAGGTTTCTTTCTCTCTACCTCGCGAGCGTCACGAGTCAAGAAACCGTTGGTTTTAAGCACTGAACGGTAAGCCTCTTTGTCAACTTCACACAAAGCGCGTGAGATAGCTAGACGAAGAGCCTCTGCCTGACCTTTGATTCCACCGCCATCAAGATTTACTTTGATGTCGAATTTCTCAAGGGTACCAGTAACATTTAAAGGCTGTTTTACGATGTAACGAAGAGCCTCTTCTTTGAAGTACTCATCAAGAGGACGGTCGTTGATAGTAATGTTACCTTTACCTGTTGTGTTCACATAAACGCGAGCAACAGCTGATTTACGTCTTCCAAGGGCGTTAATTACTTCCATCTGTTTACTTTAGTTCGTTTAAGTTAATAATTTTTGGATTTTGAGCTTGGTGTGGATGCTCAGGACCTGCATAAACATGAAGGTTTCTGAATAGATCTGCGCCAAGAATGTTTTTAGGAAGCATACCTCTTACAGCTTCCTCTACTACGAAAGTCGGTTTTGAAGCCAATCTCTCTTTAGGGGTAGCAAAGCGTTGACCACCTGGATAACCAGTGTGATGAACATAAACTTTGTCAGTTAGCTTTTTACCTGTCAAGCGAACTTTTTCAGCGTTGATAACGATTACGTTATCACCACAGTCCACGTGAGGAGTAAAGTTAACTTTGTGCTTACCACGTAGCATCACTGCTACTTTTGAAGCTAGCCTACCCAATGCTTGATCGGTGGCATCAACTACAACCCATTCCTTGTTTACGGTCTTAGGGTTTGCCGACACTGTTTTGTAACTAAGTGTGTCCACGATGTTGATTTTTAAGTTAATACATTAATTTTGTTGCGTCCCCGCACTTTTTCGGGGGTGCAAAGATAAGAATAAATTCCTAAAACGCAAAATATCATGAGATTCTGCCAACAAGGGCGGCCGCTCTTGCTTTGCAGAGACCAATAAAAAATAAAAAAGAGCACCCCGGAAGAGGTGCTCTAATATTATAAGGTATCTAAGACTTCAGATTAGTCCCAATCCCACCATACAGGGATGTTCCATACATCAAAGTCAGAAGCGTTGTCAACACCATACTGTCTGTACTGTTCAACTGATTTGTTACACTCAGTTGCGTTGTAACCAGTCTCGTGTGAGCAATGCATCCAACGTCTTGGATAGTGGTGAGAGTTCTTAGGATCTGGGTTGAATGATGAAGAACCCATAGGTCTGTACTTAGGAGTAGTCATACCTTCGTAAACTACACCGTAGTTACCTACAGTACCAGCGCTGTAGTTGTAACGACGAACGTCGTTCCAGTTCTGGTAGTCAACACCCATAGCGATAACTTTCTGCATCATGATGTCAGCCATAGTAAGGGCAGCTGCAGACTGTGCAACAGCAGCACTTGCCATATAAGCGTCGATGTCAGCCTGTGGAATAGGGCTGTAAGCAAATGCTACATCGAAACCACGAGCAGTTTTACCACACTCGATACCAGTCCAGGTAGCAAGTTTAGCATTCATCTGAGCGAAGTGCTCTTTGATAGCTGTCTTGTAAGCCTCATATGCACCAGCACTGTTACCCTGACGGAATAGAACCTCAGCTTTGATGAAGTTCATCTCAGCAGCTGTACAGATGTAAGAGTCTGAGTCAATTCTTGTATAGAATGAACCAGTACCCTGAACATAACCAAGACGACGGGTATCAGCAGAAACACCTGAATAGTAGCAGTTCATATCGTTAGATGCTAGACCCTGAGTCTCGAATACACCATCAGAACGAAGCTGAACGAACTTGATATCCTCTACATATAGAGGGTTGTTGTCGTTAACGTACATTGCACCAGGTTTGTAGGTAACAATTACACTATCAGCAGCATCCTCTACTGTACAGTTCTCAGGAATATAGTATTTGTCAAATACAGCTTTGAAAACGTCAACTGATTTGTAGTATTTCTGGATGGTCTCTTTAGCATAAGCTTTTCTAACATCTTTAAGAGCAAGAGTTAGGTAGCCATTCAAGTTACCAGATACCATACGGTTATCTTTCCAACCATCATAAACACCTGTTACATCAACACCTTCGTCTCTTAGCCATTCGTATTTGGTAATTCTGTCACCTTTTACGTCAACAACAGCTTTGTACATTGCTGAAGGAAGGATCTTGTCAGCACGTGGGTCTTCAACACCTGAACCACGGAAGTTGGTTAGAAGTTGAACGAACCATCTGTTAAGTCTCTGACCTGTACCCCAAGCAGCTGAGTCATAAGTTACGTTAGGACCGTAAGCATCACCTACTGTAAAGTTAGTAGAAGCAGTCTCAACGTTGTAGTGTCTCATAGTGATATTCTCAGAAGTTGTCTTAGGAGCGTTCTCCAAAGCTGCAAGGATAGCAGCTGGATCGTATTTAAGACCGTTCTTCTCAGCAGTTACTTTTGAAAGGTTGTTCAACCAACGAGCTTTAAGACCGTAAGCAAGTTTGATCCATTTCTGAACATCACCACCGTTCCAGATATCACCGGCAGAAAGTGCAGGAGCACCATTCTCCTGAGGTTTGCTGAAATACTCGATAGCTTTGTCAAGATCTGCAAGAGAACCTGCATAGATAACCTCACCATTGTCGAATGAAGGGGTGAAGTCCTCACCTACAGCGTAGGTATAAGGCATCTCACCGTAAAGGTCAGCCATCATGATAGAACCCATAGCTTTAACTACAAGAGCAGCACCCATATAGTGATATGCACCGTGCTCTTCAGCTTTTGCCATAAGGTCAGGAATGTTACAAGCTGCACCAAGGAACCAGTTCTGGTAAACTGTAGTAGAAACACCTGTATCAGGGTTCCAAAGAGCTTGTTCACCTACAGTTGCAGTTCTAGATGTACCCATTACCACTTGAGCAATAGCAGACGCACGTGTGTTAGCTGTACCCCAAGCGTAAGAATAGTAGTATTGAATCCAAGGAAGTCTTACCTCTTCGGTAGCACTCTGGTTACTTGGACTATCAGGGTCGGTATTTACATTCAACCACTCACTACAAGAAGATACTCCAAGTAGTAGAGCAAATGCCATTACAATGTATAATACTTTTTTCATATTGATATCCATTAAATTTTTAGAAAGTTAGATTAAGACCGAATGAGAATGATCTTTGGCTAGGTACACCGCAGTAGTCAATACCTACTGAACCAGATCCACCAGTACCAGAACCCATTGAAACCTCAGGGTCCATACCACCAACGTAGTTGGTTACATAGAACAAGTTGTTAGCAGTGAAAGTTGCTACAAGACCTTTAAGAACGTCCTGACCTTTGATTAGGTTAGAGAAGTCGTATGAAAGGTTGATGTTACGTAGTCTCAACCAGTTTACACTCTGGATGAAATTGTAAGCGTTTGAGCAGTAGTTGCTCCAGTAGCTTTGAATCATATACTCACCTGAACGAACTGAACCGTTTACGTTGTAAGACTCACCAGCTTTGTAAGTGATAGAAACAGGCTCCATAGTCTTAGAGTCAACACCTTCTACAGTTACTGAAGTACGGTTGTTCTCAAGAGTTCTCATTGATTGACCAAGTGAAGTCAAATAGTACTGAGTACCGTTGTAGATATCACCACCAAGACGGAAGTCAAACAAGAATGAGAATGAAAGGTCTTTCCAACGGAAGTTAGAAGTCAAACCACCGATAAGTTTAGGCTCACGGTTACCAACGATGTTGGTAGTGTTACCCTGAAGTTTGTAAAGACCAGTTGCTGCATCAATCTGATAGCGGCCACCTTCGATCTCTTTGTCAACCATTACAGGGTTACCTTTAGCGTCAACTTTAGGCTCGCCAGTTTTCTTGTCTACATCCTGAACTTTCTCAGTCTCTCTTAGCCAGTAGTTACCGGTCATACCAAGGAAGTAACCACCGTTAGGGATAGAAGCAGCTTTAACACCACCGATCTGAGCATCAGTTACATAGAAGTAGTCAACACCTTCTACGAAGTCACCAAGAGTACCACGGTTACCTGACATGTTCAATACAAGATCCCAAGTGAAGTCTTTAGTATCAACTGGAGTACCAGTGATCATAAGCTCCATACCCTGGTTCTTAACTGAACCTGAGTTGATAGTCAAGAAGATATAACCGGTTGATTGGCAAAGACGAGGAGCTGCAATCTGGTTACCAGTTACTGAGTGGTAGTAAGTGTAGTCGATACCGAATCTACCGTTGAAGAATTTCAACTCAGCACCAACCTCCCAAGAGGTCTGGATCTCTGGAAGAAGGTAAGGAGAACCACCAGTCCAGCTGTTACCTACACCCTGGAACTCACCGTTAACTACCTGGATACCCCAAAGGTAAGTGTTGGTTGAGTAAGGAGAAGCATCTTTACCTACCTGTGCCCATGAACCACGAACTTTACCGAATGTCAAAACATCGTTCTTAGGAAGAAGCTCGGTGAATACCAATGAACCAGATACAGATGGATAGAAGTATGAACGGTTGTCTACAGGAAGAGTAGATGACCAGTCATTACGTCCGGTTACTGTCAAATAAATCATATTCTTCCAAGAAGCACGAACCTCACCGTAAACACCTACAAGGCGTTTTAGAGAGTGTGATTGGTTGAAGAATTTATTTTGGTCAAGGATGTTTGCGAATGAAACAGTACCAGGAACAGCGAATTCCCAACCCCATTGACCGTCACGAGTTCTTTGAGTAGACTCAGTAGCTGTACCAACAAGAGCAGCAACATCGAAGTCACCCCAAGTTTTGTGGAAGTTAAGCATCAAGTTAGTGTTGAAGTAGTTGTAGCTAACTTTTGAAGTACTTAGACGACCACCTTGGTATTTCT
The DNA here is from genome assembly GCA_017630155.1 of Bacteroidales bacterium. GTDB lineage: Bacteria > Bacteroidota > Bacteroidia > Bacteroidales > UBA932 > CAAGNP01. Next base: position 5,912 of record JAGBVU010000007.1, on the reverse strand, counting down.
CAGATACGTTACCACCTGGAGCGATGTAAGTGTATGAATCGTTGGTATAAGAGTCAACACCCATACGGTAGTTAAGATCCAACCAGTCGGTGAATTTGATACCTGCATTCACAGCACCAGTGATACGCTCGTTCTTATCGGTCATCTCGTTTCTGTTGATGATCCAGTAAGGGTTCTCAACCTCATCCTCAAGAACGTGGTTAGGGAACATACGATATTTGGTACCGTCCTCGTTGATCCAGTGAGACATGTTCTCACTTCTTGACCAACCGTAAAGAGCTGTCATGGTACCGTTACCACCACCAGAGTAAAGACCTGATGAAGTAAGGGTTTTGCGAGTGTTTGCTACAGAGTAAGATACGTTAGCACCTACAGTTAGCCAGTTACCTACTTTTTGCTCACCGTTGAAACGGAAAGTAGTCTTGTCGTAACCAGTACCCTGGATAGTACCCTGTTGGTCAAAACGAGAAGCTGATAGATAGAAGTTACCGTTTTTGTGACCACCAGCTACGCTGAAGCTGTTATCAAATACGTTAGAAGCCTGGAAGAAGTCTTTGATGTTGTCATAAACAGGACCGTTGTTGACAGCACCCCAAGAAGAGGTTACAAGGTCAGTCTGAAGGTCACCGTTCATATCATAAGAACCTCTGCCGAATGTGCTTTGGATCTCAGGAACTGAGTTAGCCACTGAGTAAGTGTATTTAGATGAGAAGTTTACTTTAACAGAACCGTCTGAAGAACCTTTTTTGGTAGTGATCACGATCACACCGTCAGCAGCACGTGAACCGTAAAGAGCAGCAGCTGCTGCACCTTTAAGAACTGACATGCTCTCAACGTCTTCAGGGTTGATATCCATTACACGGTTTGAGAAAGTAGTTGCAGAATTGGTCACACCGTCTGTACCAGAGTTACCACCGTTTACAGTCGAGTTATCGTAGATGATACCGTCCACAACGAATAGAGGCTGGTTGTCACGAGACTCAGATGCAGAGTTACCACCACGGATAACGATAGAAGAACCAGCACCTGCAGCACCACCTGACTGAGTGATGTTTACACCGGCAACTTTACCTGCTAGAGAGTTAACAACGTTAGTTTGTTTGTTTCTCAATAGCTCAGTTGATTTCATCTCTGTAACAGAATAACCAAGAGCTTTTCTCTCTTTCTTAACACCCAATGCTGTAACAACTACGTCATCAAGCAAAAGAGCGTCGTCTTCCATTACAACGTCAATAACTGCTCTACCGTTAACGTCGACAACTGCATCTTTGTAACCCATTGAGGTATACACCAACTTAGCTGTAGAGGGAGCAGTTAGTGAGTATGCACCGTCGAGATCAGTCGATGTACCGATAGTGGTGTTCTCTACAAGAACGTAAACACCTACGATAGGTTCACCAGACTTGTCAGTTACCTTACCGGTAACAGTAATGTCCTGTGCCCAAGCATTTCCCAATGAAAGGAAAAGAGCACACATAGTAAGAGCTGCAAAACGCAACGCTTTACTTAGTCTTTTTGAAACGAACATAAATGAATTTTTAGGTTAATAATTAAGTTATTGTTTAGTTTTAGTATTTTGTCTACCAAAATTTTCCGCCTCTAAACAAGAGAGCGAATGTGTTTATCAAAATTTATAACTTCCTGATATTAAAGTTTTTAACAGGTTATTAACAATTATTGTGCGCGTTTTTACAATAAAACACGTCACACAAAGATATCACACTTCCATTAAACTACCAAAAATTTAATAAAATTTCAGCACCAGACTTGCATTTGACTTACATTTTACTCAATTTTGAAAAAAAACTATAAATGATTATAAGTTATGTTCTCAAAAGATGTTTATGTAAATAGGAGAAGCGCCCTGAAATCAAAAATAGATAAAGGTATACTTCTGTTTCTTGGAAATAGTGATGCCTCTGTCAACTACCCGGGGAACCAGTACAGATTCAGACAAGACAGCAATTTCAATTATTTCTTTGGTCTTACTGACCCAGATCTTGCCGCCATCATCGACCTCGAATCAGGAGAAGAGATTATCTTTGGCAACGATGTGGATATCGATGATATAATATGGATGGGCCCTCAGCCACTAATCAGCGAGAAAGCCCAGAAGGTGGGTGTAACAAAAACATACCCATTGGCACACCTTGACGAATTTGTTGGTAAGGCAGCAAGCCAGGGCCGTAAAGTCCATTTCCTCCCTCCATACAGATATCACAATATGATCCAGCTCCACAGACTCCTCGGCATCCCATTTGACCAGATGAAGAGCAGTGCCTCTGTAGAGTTTATTAAAGGTGTGGTATCGTTGCGTCTTATCAAAGAGGAGTGCGAAGTGGCAGAGATTGAAAAAGCTTGCAATATCGGATACAAGATGCACTATACTGCCATGAAGACGATGAAACTCGGAATGGTAGAGCAGGAACTTGTAGGTATAATGGAGGGGATATCCATCTCCGAGGGGCTTATGCCATCATTCCCTATCATCCTTTCGCAAAATGGTGAGACCCTACACAACCACTCACATCACCAGATTTTGACCGAAGGCCGTCTGCTGGTAATTGATGCTGGTGCAGAGACCAACACCAACTACACTTCCGATTTTACCAGAACATTGCCTTCATCCGGCAAATTCACACAGCAGCAGAAGGAGATTTATAGCATTGTTTCAGCAGCCAACAATCTTGCAGTAGATATGGCCCGCCCGGGAATCACCTACTCAAGTGTACATCAGGCAGCATCCCGCGTTATGGCGCAGGGGCTTGCAGATCTTGGGCTTCTCAAAGGTGATGTGGATGAAATCGTGGCAGCAGGTGCGCACTCTCTGTTTATGCCGCACGGCCTTGGTCACAATATGGGCATGGATGTCCACGACATGGAGGATCTGGGTGAAAACTATGTCGGCTATGATGACACCTACAAACGCTCTACCCAATTCGGTCTCGGCTCACTAAGAATGGGCAAGATGCTCGAAAAAGGTCACGTTGTGACAGTTGAACCAGGTATTTATTTCATCCCAGCACTTATAGAGCAATGGAAACGTGAAGGGACCAACGCCCAATTCATCAACTTCGGCGCATTGGAGCAATATTACACCTTCGGAGGCATCCGCCTGGAAGACGACATCCTCATCACTGATAACGGCAGCCGCCTGCTCGGCGACAAGAGACTCCCTATCACTGTTGAAGATGTGGAGAGAGAGATGGAAAACTAAAGACATTTCTCCGATTATAACAAAGAATAAAGAGCACCTCATTGGGTGCTCTTTTATTTGATTATATCGACCTTCATTGAGAGATAGAAGAGTTTTCTTTTGAGTTCCTCTGGGATGAACTTCAGATGGAGAAGTCGTTGAGCATCCTTTTCGGTAGTAATAACCGCTGCGGTGGGGAACTGGGCCGATGCAGATTCTATCCTGCGAATGTGACATTTGCGGTAATTCTTATGGTCTGAGAATCTGAAAAGGGCCTCAGCTTTATATTTTACACCCACATAATCGGAGAATGGCTTCCCATTGGCTATTCCGCTGAACACTATTGCTTTTGGAGAATAGACATATCTCGTATCGCACTCTTGTGGAAAGACAGGGAGAAAATCTCCATATTCCACCTTTGAAAAATGGAGTTTCTGATCTGCCGACAGATGGAGTTTTTTTCTCCACAAAGCCTCATCCGGAGACTCATCATACCAGGGAATCTTGGTCACTATTACGATATCAGCTGCTGATATCCTTCTGGGGAGATCCCTCAACTTCCCAAGTGGAAGAAGTCTGTCCTGAAAAACTGGCCTCTGATAATTGACCAGCACTATGGATACCGATGGAACTACTCGCCTATGCTGAAACGCATCATCCAGAACTATTATAGAGGGCCTTTTATCCTCCGGAAAAGCGAGGAGTGTATCTATTGCCCTTTTTCTGGACGAGTCGACCGCCACCAATACAGAGGGAAATTTACGCTTGATCTGAAGCGGCTCATCCCCCACATCTCTATAATTGTCCCCCTCCTGAACTACTCTGAACCCTCTGCTACTCCTGCCATAACCACGCGAGATGAGGGCCACTCTGTGGTTCTGCTTCAACAGTTCACCTATGACGAGTTCTGCGTGCGGAGTCTTCCCTGTACCACCTACAGTAATATTGCCTATAGAGATGACAGGTATATCGTACTTGTACGATTTGAGAAGCCCCTTATCGTACATAAAGTGCCTCAACTCCAAAATCAGATAGTAAGGAAATAAGAGAATTTTGTCAATCATCCCCGCAAAGGTAAAGTTTTCTATAATTATTTCTACTTTTGCGGTAAGATTTCTTCAGTCAAAATGAACATAGGTAACATTTCATTCAGGGACAAACCCCTTTTTCTCGCCCCAATGGAGGACGTGACAGATGCCTCTTTCAGATATGTTTGCAAAATGTATGGTGCAGATATGCTCTACACCGAGTTTGTCTCATCGGATGGTCTTATCAGAGATGTGGCTGGCTCACTGAAGAAGCTTGAGATTTTTGACTACGAAAGACCTATCGGAATACAAATATATGGGCATATCCCCGAAGCAATGGTAGAGGCTGCCATCCGTTCGGAAAAGGCAAACCCCGATCTTATTGACATCAACTTCGGTTGCCCAGTAAATAAAATTGCCAAGCGCGGTGCCGGCTCTGGGATGATGCGCGAGCCCGACAAACTTATCGATATCACCCGCAGGGTAGTGGATGCAGTAAAATGCCCCGTAACTGTAAAGACCAGACTCGGATGGGATGAGGACTCCAAGATAATAGTGGAGCTTGCAGAGAGGCTTCAGGATGTGGGAATCGCAGCACTCACCATCCACGGAAGGACCCGTTGCCAGCTATATAGAGGTGAGGCCGACTGGACCCTTATAGGGGAGGTAAAGAAAAATCCGAGAATGAAGATTCCCATCATTGGCAATGGTGATATTACCACCCCGGAGGGGGCTGCAGAGGCGTTCGAGAGATACGGAGTGGATGCCATAATGATAGGTCGCGCCACATACGGACACCCCTGGATATTCCAGGAGATAAGGCACTACCTCGACACAGGGGAAAAACTCCCCGAAATGTCTGTCAATGACAGGGTGGCACTTGCCAAAAAACACTTCCTCAAATCCATCGAAGTGAAGGGGGAAAGGGTGGGCGTTCTGGAGATGCGCAGACACCTTTCGTGCTACTTCAAGGGTTTGGCCAATTTCAAAGAGACAAGACTCAAGTTAGTAACAGAAAATGACCCCGCAGAGGTTCTTCGCCTCCTCGACTTCGTAGGTGAGACCTGGGGAGAAAAATAAAAGCTATTACAATGGAAATTTTAATTGAAATTTTTTGTGCCCTGCTTGGCGTAATAGGTATACTTGGTTCTGTACTTCCCATCCTTCCGGGACCTCCAATCAGTTACCTGGGCATGCTTATCCTATATACCTGGGGGGTCAACACCCAGAATGACCTCACCCGTACAGTGATGATCACATGGCTCATCGTATCAGTGGCTGTGGTGGCACTGGACTACATTGTCCCCTCATACTTTACTAAAGTCACCGGAGGCTCCAAAAGTGCAGCCAAAGCCTCAACCATAGGTATGATTATCGGCATCCTCTTTTTCCCCCCTGCCGGGATGATCGTTGGCGCATTTATTGGTGCTCTAATTGGAGAGATGCTTATAGAAGGAAAAGAGCTCAAGCACTCACTTAAAGCGGCACTTGGCTCTTTTCTAGGTTTTCTTTTCGGCACCGGCCTGAAGCTCACCGCCTCAGGTGTGATGATGTATTATATCATTGCGGCAGCCATCTAGCTTACTCTTTACACCATTGGTCAAGCCAGTCGAAGAACACTCTGTTCCAATGGATAGAGTTCTGAGGCTTGAGAATCCAGTGGTTCTCATCAGGGAACAATAGCATTT